>NZ_JCAUAS010000008.1:0-291382 GCF_059692075.1 Paenibacillus sp. J31P190
AAAGAGGTCTAATAGTACAATTGGTTATTTGTCGCCATTGCAATTTGAACAGTTGTACTACGAAAGTGCAGCTTAGCTAAGTGGTGTCCACTTTCTTGACAGAAGAGCAAATTCATGTGCGGACGCTGATATGCTATAATGTACCCGATTAACAGCAGGAGTTGATGGCAGGATGGGGTTCCGTAAGATGTACCGAAATTACTTAAAAAATAACTTGTTTATGAAGCTGCTTCTCCTGTTCTCATTGATTACCGTCATTACGATTATTTCGTTTTCTTACTTCATGTATCATTCGATGTCGCAAGCGAATATCAATCGAGAGCTGGATATACAGAAGAAGGCAATGACGAATGTGAACAATTATTTGGGAGGGAAATACGATTCAGCGCAGTCTATCGTGTTCGGCTTATATCGGGATAGCTCGCTTGCCGCGGGCATCTCTTTCATGCTGCAGCACCCTTTCCAAGAGTATGTGCAGCATGGTCTGGAGCAATACAATTTAGGCGGCAACACCACGTGGAATGCTGGTCTGCAGTATTTTAAAAATCGGGTGGAAGATGACGAAGATATTCGCAGTCTGATGCTGTACAGCGTGGATCAACAGATCTTATACGTACTGGATCATAACCGGCAATTGAAGATCGTTCCTACGAATGCAGCCCACTCCTACATTCCTGAAGTCATGGCGCTTGATAACAAAAGCGTTACCTTGCCGAATATATGGGTCCGTGAAGCCGCTGGTCAATGGGATAACCATTTGTACTCGATTAGGACCCCCATCAACGACAAGCAAACCTTGAAAAATATAGGGCAACAGGTTGTGTACTTCAGCTCAGACGGTATTTGGAAGATTCTCTTGAATGATAAGGAAGAGTTAAAGGGAACGATTCTCGTTCTATCACCGGATGGAGGCGTCCTGTTTGATTCTTCGGATCAGTATTACGGCAAGCCTTATCCTTACATGAATCAGGTAAGTTCGTTATACGAGAATATTGGTTCGAATCAAAGCGGATATGTGACGAAGTTGACGCAGAGTAAAGGGGATTTTATTGTCGTCGGGATCATTCCGAAAAATGAACTTGAAGCATCCTCAAGGCGAATTGGCAGCACGATCTTTATGATTAGTGCGGTCTGTATCTTTTTCGCCATTTTGATTCCTTCCCTCGTTGTGATGAATGTCTCTAAACGCACCAACCAGATCATTCGCTTTACGCGGAAGGTCAAGCAAGGTGATCTGAATGTACGGATTCCAGATGTGCGAGAGGACGAGCTGGGACAAATTTCTCGGAGCTTCAACGAGATGATCGAAGAGCTGAATCAATATATCGATAGGGTGTATAAGGCGGATATTAAGCAAAAGCATACAGAGTTAACGGCCCTGCAAGCACGCGTCAATCCTCACTTTCTATACAATACACTCGAAGTTATTCGGATGAGGGCTATCTCTCATGGGGCTCATGACGTTGGCGAAATGATTTACAGCTTATCGGCGTTATTCCGCAGCCTGGTACAGCAGAAAAAGATTTACACACTGAAGGATGAGCTTGAAGCTTGCCGCTTATACCTCGAGCTGTTCCAGATTCGCTATAAGGACAAGTTCATGTATTCGATCGAGTGGGATCGGAAGCTGGCATCTACACGCATAATGAAAATGTCGCTGCAGCCTGTAATTGAGAATTATATCGTTCATGGCTTGCGAAGCGAAAGCACCGATAATGAGCTTCATATCCGTGTAAAACAAACGGAAGAGTTCCTTCATGTGCAAGTGGAAGACAACGGAAACGGTATTACGCCGGAGCGTTTGAGCGAGCTGGAGTCCTTCTTACAAGCAGAGGAAACCGAAGGCGAGTCCTTCGGCTTGCGGAGCATCAATCAACGCCTAAAGCTGCTCTACGGCAGCAGGTTTGGCTTACAATTAAATAGCGAACCAGGTAAAGGTACGGTAGTAGACATATGGCTGCCTATGGACGACGGAAAAGAGGGTTATGATGTTTAGGGTTTTTCTTGTGGACGACGAGCCTTTCATTATTGAAGGGTTGTATGACATTATTGATTGGGCCGAAGCGGGTTTGGAAATTGTCGGACATGCCAGCAATGGGCAAAAGGCATTAGATGCCCTGCAGGAAACGTCGGTGGATATTTTGTTGACGGATATTTCCATGCCGGTGATGACCGGTTTGGATCTGATTCGCCAAGCCCGAACGGTTCATCCCGATTTGAAAGTCATTGTGCTCAGCGGTTTCGATGAGTTTACCTACTTAAAAGAAGGCATGCAGCTCGGGATCGAAAATTACCTGCTGAAGCCCATCAATATCCAAGAGCTGAAGGCAACGCTTCACAATACAGTCGAGAAGCTGAATACATTTGAAGAGAATCGGCAAGTTCAGGCCTATAGCAAACAAGTATTGAAAGACAACACGCTTCATCGTTGGTTAACCCATCAGATTGCGCCTTTGGAATTTTATGAACGCGCGGACCTTCTGGGCATGAACCTCGATCGTGCCTATTTGTTAGCTTCTGTAATCCGAGTGGCATCCGATGCAGATGAGGTTTTCGAATTTATCTATGATAAGGTACAAGCCTATGATTGGATCACCGCATTCTTCGATATGGATGGCGATATCGTTCTGCTTGCAGCTATAGATGATGCTGACAGTGGCAGAACGGATTTGACGGCTTTGCTTGAGCAGCTTCAAGCTGATCTTCAGGATCGTCCTCTCCGCATATCTATCGGCAGTGTAGAGCCTCTGCCTGAACAGGCTGGACAAAGCTATACGGCCGCGAAGAAAGCGCAGGAGTATTTCTGGGTATATCCAGAACTGAACATGATTGATTATACGGAGCTTGCTCTGAATCAAGACAATCGAAAGGTCGATTTCTCCATCATAGATTGGCCGGTCTACGCGAAACTAATTATTGCCAAAGATCAAGTGAATTTGCGTGAGCAAATTCAAAACGATTTCAAACGGATTCAAGCGCTTCCGGGCATTACGCCGCATGATTTTCAGAATATCGCGTTTGAGATGATCATTCATTTCAAGCTGGAGATCAAAGCAATTCGCCACACTGAGGAACTAGATGCGTATAATCACGCTTTTCACCGAATCAGGAGCGCAGTTACGCTGGAAGATTTGGAAACGGCCATCCTCGAGATTGCTCATACGACAATTGGTTTCTTAATTTCAGACGTTCGAAGTCCTATTGTGCAGCAGGTTTTAAAATATATCCATCAGTCTTATGCGGAAGAGCTTTCGCTCAAAATGCTGGGGGCGCACTATCATATTCACCCCGTTTACTTGGGACAATTGTTCCATAAGGAAATCAATGAGACGTTTACGGAATATATCAATCGGTACCGGATCGAGAAAGCAAAGGAATTGTTAAAGACAACGAATTTAAAGGTTCATGTCATTGCCAATGATGTGGGCTATTCGGAATTAGGTTACTTTTATAAACAATTTAAAAAATATGTGGGAATCTCCCCAACGGATTACAGAGGATTGCTCTAGGGAAAACTGAGGAGCAGTCCTTTTTTTTGCCGGAAAGGATAAATAGCTGCTTTTTTCTTAACTTTAGACAGGGTTCATTTAGTTTATCGTCTATTTGTAACTGCTTTCATGAGGTACTGTAAAGGTAGCCCAACGGGGCGTAAACAATAGAGCATTTAACAGGGAGGATACAAAAATGAAAAAACGCTTGGTCACCACACTAGGATTGACGCTAGCCGTTTCCATGGCACTTAGCGCGTGCGGCGGCACCAAAGATGCCGGCGGTGCGAAAGGGAATGAAACGACAAATAAACCGGTTGAGTTAATCTGGTACACAATCGGAACACCGCAAAAAGACGTGGACCGCGTCATGGCTGAAGTGAGTAAATACACCGCGGAAAAAATCGGCGTTACCGTGAAAATGAACATGGCGGACTGGGGCGACTACGCACAAAAAATGCAAGTCATGACGGCATCCGGCACACCGATGGACATTATGTTTACGTCTTCATGGGCTTTTGATTACGTGCAAAACGTGCGTAAAGGCGCATTCAAGCCGATTGACGAGCTTCTTCAAAAAAATGGACAAGGTATCGTGAAAGCGCTAGATCCTGCCTTTCTTAACGGCTCCAAAGTGGACGGGCACAATTACGGCGTACCTGCCAATAAAGAGCTTCCAGCTCAAGACGTATGGCGTTTCAACAAAAACCTGGCTGACAAATACAACCTTAGCCTAGATAATGTGAACACACTTGAAAGCTTGGAGCCACTGCTCAAAACAATCAAAGAAAAAGAACCGAACATTTACGGATTAGCCGTGGATAAAAATTTCATGCCTTATGTGCCTTATGATTACATTATTGAAAAAATGCCAATGGCTGTGAAAGTAGACAATGCAGATTTCAAGGTGGTCAACATTCTTGACACTCCGGAAATGAATCAAGCGCTTAAAACGATGAACAAATACTACAAAGCGGGATATGTTCCTACAGAAGCATCGACGCTTTCCTCGCTTAACGATGTGCAAGTAACTGGCAAATGGTTCGCGGATAAAGCGACGAATCAACCGTTTGCGGACAACCTTTGGTCAGCTAGTTATGGCTATCCAGTCGTTTCCAAAGCGGCAAGCCCTGCTTTGATTTACAACTGGTCCGTAATGGGCTCTATGCAAGCGATCTCAGCTAATTCCAAATATCCGGAAAAAGCTATGGAATTCCTGAACTTGCTGAATACCGATCCAGTGCTTCGTAATATGGTCGATTCCGGTATTGAGGGTGTTCACTACAAAAAAGTCGATAACGACAAAATGGAAAATTTACCAGAATCCAAAAACTACGATATGCCGACTTTCTCTCTCGGAAACGTTCTGCTGACGTATAAAGATGTTAAAGATCCTGCGAACAAATGGGAAGAGTTCAAAAAGTTTAATGATACCGGCAAGCCTGCACCTCTGCTTGGCTTCAACTTCGATCCTTCCAAAGTGATCAATGAAATCGCCGCGGTTCAAAACGTAAAAGAAGAATTCTGGGCAACATTAATGACGGGTACTGTAGATCCGGATAAATACATTCCGCTAGCCAACGAAAAATTCAAAAAGGCTGGTTTGGATAAAATCATGGCTGAAGCGCAAAGTCAGATTGATGCTTGGAAAGCAGCTAACAAAAAATAATTCAACATGGTTGATTAGGCGAATGTCCAACATTCGCCTGATCTTTTTCACTACAATGATCTAGAGGGGTGATTTTATGAAAGGAATAGGAGCATTTTTTAAAGATGTTAAACAAAGTAGAGTTCTGCTGCTAATGGCATTGCCGGCGACGCTTTGGTTCCTGTTCTTCTCTTATTTGCCGATGGCCGGTATGGTGATTGCTTTTAAGCAGTACCGCTATAGCCGCGATGGTTTTTGGGCAAGTATTATGGAAAGCAAATGGGTAGGACTGCAAAATTTCAAATTTTTATTTAGCACCAATGACGCCTATATCATTACAAGGAACACACTGCTCTATAATATTGTGTTCATTATTGCAGGGCTTGTTCTTTCTGTAGGTTTAGCGATTGTGTTATCAGAAATCGTCAATAAAAAACTGGCAAAGCTTTATCAAACAGGGATGTTCCTGCCTTACTTCCTATCGTGGGTAATCGTCGGCTACTTCGTGTTCAGTTTTCTTAGTGTCGATAAAGGTATGCTGAATCACATTCTGTCCGGGTTTGGAATCGATCCGATTCGTTGGTATAACGACAAGACGTATTGGCCTCTTATTATCATTTTTGTATATCTGTGGAAATCGGTCGGTTACAGCAGTGTGGTATATTTGGCCGCGATCATGGGGATCGACAAATCGCTGTATGAAGCCGCAATGATTGACGGAGCGAGCAAATGGCAGCAAATCAAGCACATTACGTTCCCTATGCTGAAGCCTCTTATGACAATTCTGACATTGCTGGCTATCGGACGCATTTTCTATGCAGACTTCGGATTGTTCCTGCAGGTGCCAAGAGATTCAGGAACTCTGTACTCAGTAACGAATGTTATTGATACGTATGTGTACCGTGGCCTCAAATCTACCGGAGAAATCGGCATGAGTACAGCAGCCGGTCTATATCAATCCGTTATCGGCTTCATTTTGGTAATGACTTCGAACTATATCGTTAGAAAATTCGATAAAGATAATGCATTGTTCTAAGCTAGGTATAAGGAAAGGAGGACATCCAAATGATTGCTAAACCAATAAAAAGCCGTGACTTTCATAAATTGCCGCCTGCTTTGAATATACTCTTTAATCTTGTCGCGGGGCTGTTTGCGCTCGCTTGTATCTTTCCGTTTTTGTTTGTAACGATCATTTCATTTACGGATGAGAAGTCGTTAAGTACGAATGGATACCGCATTATCCCAGAAAAATGGAGCCTTGAGGCTTATCGTTATCTCTTCAAAGCGGGGGATCAACTGTTGCTTTCCTATGGCGTTACCATTCTTGTAACTGTGGTTGGAACGATTGTAAGCTTGCTGATCACAGCTACGTTTGCCTATGCAATTTCACGTAAAAGCTTTAAATTCCGCAATGCCTTCGGTTTTTTTGCTTTCTTCACGATGCTGTTTAACGGTGGACTTGTACCGACATATATCGTTGTTACACAATTGATGGGACTTAAAGATTCAGTCTGGGCTTTGATTTTGCCTTTGGCCGGAAATGCATTTTACATTATGATTATGCGTACTTTCTTCGTCACATCTGTTCCTGACGCCATTATTGAATCTGGGAAAATCGACGGGGCCGGTGAATTTGGGATATTCGTCAAACTAGTGCTGCCGCTCTCGCTTCCGGGACTAGCCACTATAGGTTTGTTCAGTACTTTGGGATACTGGAACGATTGGTTTAATGCATTGCTCTATATCGATACACCCAAACTAGTACCTTTACAATCGATGTTGATGCGGATTGAGAACAGCATGCAATTCCTGCTCCAGAATACCAGCAACCCTTCTGTTGGCGTAGGCTTACTGCAATCACTGCCGCAAGATACGTCCCGTATGGCAATGGTTGTTCTGGCAACCGGGCCGATTATTTTTGCTTATCCGTTCTTCCAACGGTACTTTATCCAAGGCTTGACGATTGGTGCCGTGAAAGAGTAACGTAAAAGTGCTTTCTTCGAAACTAGAAAAATTTGGAGGACTTACCGTGGAACAATTCAGACTGCCGAAAATTCCGATGCCGAAACTGGAGCTGCCAAAGGCCATTCAAGAAGTATTGCTGGAAGCCGAAGAGAAGCTGGCGCATCGTCCGAAGCTGCTGCAGCTATTTAAAAATTGTTTTCCTAATACATTGGAGACGACGACCAAATTGATGGAGGATGGCACGACCTTCGTCATCACCGGAGATATCCCTGCGTCATGGCTGCGCGATTCGGTGGAACAAGTTATGCACTATGTGCCATTTGCCAAACAGGATTCTGATCTGCAGCGCATCATTAGCGGTTTAATCAAGCGTCATATCCAATATATTCATATCGATCCGTATGCCAATGCGTTTAACGAATCAGCGAACGACTGGCACTGGAACAAGGCGGATCAAACGGAAATGTCGCCATGGGTATGGGAACGTAAATTTGAACTGGATTCGTTGTGCTTCTCGATGCGGCTGGCTTATGCGTATTGGAAGGAAACGGAGTTAACGGATATTTTCGATGCGGGATTTAAAGCTGCGATGTTTAAAATCTACGAATTGTTCAAGACGGAACAATACCACTTTGCAAAGTCGCCTTATCGTTTCACACGCAATAACGGAATTCCGACGGATTCACTGCGCAATAACGGGATGGGGATGCCGGTGAATTACACGGGCATGGTATGGTCAGGCTTTCGTTCAAGTGACGATGCCTGCGACTTTCATTACAATATTCCAGCGAATATGTTCGCGGTTGTGGCCCTTCGCCACATGCAAGAATTTGCGGAATGGGTGTTCAGGGATATGGACTTCCTCCATGACCTGAAAGCCCTTGAAGCGGATATTGACCATGGAATCCAGCTGTATGGTATCTATCGTCATCCCGCGTTTGGGCCGATTTATGCCTATGAGACAGACGGCTTCGGCAACTATTGCTTAATGGATGATGCGGGCACGCCAGGGTTGATGTCAATTCCGTATCTGGGTTACGTATCGGCGGATGATCCGATCTATCAGAACACAAGACGATTCGCGTTAAGCAAAGAGAATCCGTTTTATTTCGAAGGCAAAGTTGCCAGAGGCATCGGCAGCCCGCATACGCCGGACGATTACATTTGGCATATGGCCTTGTCCATGCAGGGCTTGACGGCTTCCACAGATGAAGAGAAGCTGGCGATGATCGCGATGCTTGAAGCAACGGATGCAGACACCGGGTTTATGCACGAGGGCTTTCATGTCGATGATCCAACGATTTTTACGCGGAAATGGTTCGCCTGGTCGAACAGTTTATTCTCCCAGTTGGTGTATAAAGCGATGAAGGATGGTTTACTATGAGTCGACCGGTCATTATTTTCTATGATGCTACATTTCCGATCAGCAATTCCTGTGAAGTGAAAGCTGATCTACTCGCGGAGCAAGGTGCTGTTGTTGTAGGTGCCGATGCACTTGGAGAAGCTCTCCGGTCGACGGTTGATGGATGCTTCGTTAATCTGCATGCCCCGTATTTCCCTAAGTCCGCATGGCCGGAAATCCTTGCATTCTTGAAACGCGGCGGCGGGCTGCTAAGTATTGGCGGCGCAGCCTTCAAGCGTCCGGTGCGCCGGGAAGCCGGTGGCTGGCATATAGAGTCGGAGCAGACCGCTTATCATCAGCAGTTGTACATTCATGAAATACTTCGTGTTGAAGCCGTTCCAATGCGCTCCTATACCGCGTTAGAAACCTTGCCGCTGCTTCAGGGGCAGGAATCGATGTTCGCGCTTGCAGATACGTGGAATCTGGTTCCGCATACGACACGCAACAGCGACTTGCCCGATCAAATGGGCGCTGCGGGTACCATGAGCACACAGATCTATCCGCTTTTGAAAAGCATCAGTAAGGACGGCCGCGAAGTTGCTGCGCCTGTCGTTCTTTGGGAAAACTCGCGAGGCACGTTTATCGGCTCGCGATGGATGTTTGTTAATGTACCGCTTAGTCCTTCGTTTTGGAGCGAAGGCGGTGCCCAAGCATTGATGGCGTGGGCGGCATTTTGTGCGAATGGCGTTACAGAGCTGTGGATGAAGCCGAATTATGCCAGCTTCGAGCCGGGAGAGCATGCCATGCTGACGCTTCAGACTCAGCTTATCGGAGGGCTCCAAGCTGGAGCTGCCTCGAAGCAATGGACGTTTGATCTTCGTGTAGCGCATGAGGGTGGCGCACAAGACGTGTGGACCCATCGTTTGACAGCTCAAGTGAATAAAGAATTCAACGTGGTCCGCATCCCGGTACCGCTAGACATACAACGTGGTTTATACCGTGTCACTTGCACGGCAACGTCTGAGGATGGCGAGCTTCGTATGCTTCGCCAAGGCTTCTGGGGACACGATCCTTTGCTGCTCGCGGAGGGACAACCGATAACAATCGGTCGCGATTACTTCATGAAAGACGGACGTCCGCTGCCGATTGTCGGCATGACGTATATGACCTCCGATGTCGCTCGCAAATTCTTGTTCCTGCCCAATAGCGATGTCTGGGATCGAGACATGGCCCAAATGGCCAAAGCCGGCATCAATTGGATCCGAACAGGGATTTGGACGGCTTACCGCAATATCATGCAGGTGGACGGACATGCTTCCGAAGAGGTTCTGAGAGCAATTGATGCTTTCTTCTTAACGGCTAAGAAGCACAATCTCCAGGTAACGTTCACCTTCTTCTCTTTTACGCCAGAAACTTGGGAAGGGGTTAACCCTTATCTTGATCCGCAAAGCGTAGAGGCACAGAAGCGGTTTATCCGCTCCATTGTTTCACGTCACCGTGCGACGACGCATGTGGATTGGGATCTGATCAACGAGCCATCCATGTTTGATCCCGCACTGATTTTTTCCGCGGGACCGCGTTCCACTCGGGATATCTACGAACAGCAGGCTTTTGTAGAGTGGCTTAAGCAGCGCCATGGCAGCATCGAGCTTCTTCAGGAGAGATGGAATATGTCGCCTGAACAGCTTCCGACCTTTGAGTCAGCGGCTATTCCCGAAGCTGAAGAAATCAATTTTGACGTGCAGGATATGCACAAGGGCAAGAAAGGAACTCGCTGGCTGGATTACTGTTTGTTCTCTATGGAGATGCATAACCGTTGGGCCAAAGAGCTCTACAATACGATTAAAGAGATCAGTCCTGATCATCTCGTTGTGGTCGGTCAAGATGAAGCGCTTGGCGCACAGCGGCCTTCTCCTTTGTTTTATGAGGAGGCAGTGGATTATACAACCGTACACTCGTGGTGGCTGAACGATAACCTCGTTTGGGACGGCATTTTTGCCAAAACAGCGAATAAGCCAAATGTTATTCAAGAAACAGGCATCATGTACGTGGAGACACCGGATGGACGCGCTAAACGCTCGGAGAACGAACTGCGAAGTCTGCTGGAGCGCAAATATGCCTATGCATTTGCTACCGGAGGCGCCGGTGCTATTCATTGGATTTGGAATACTAACTTTTATATGGATAATGCGAACGAATCGCATATCGGTGCGCTTCGTGCTGACGGCACAGAAAAGCCAGAAGCTGATGTTTCTTACGATTTCGGGCGGTTTATGGCTGAAATCAGAGATTTGTTCCAGGATCGGTCGTTGGAGGATATCGTAGCGATTTTCCCTTATTCGAACGATTTTTCCAACCGGAAATTGGCATTTGATGCGACGACTAGTATGACGCGCGTGCTGTCCTATCAAATGAAGATGCCGTTCCGTGCAGCATCGGAGTATCATTTGGATGCGCTGGAGGACCAACCGGCGAAGCTGATCCTGCTGCCGAGCGCGCATAATTTGGATGAACAAGCTTGGTTGAAGCTTGTAGATATCGTACAGCGTACGGGTGCAACGCTGCTTGCGACAGGTCCGATCAGCATTGATGCGTATTGGAAACAAACGCCGCGTCTAATCGATGAGCTAGGTGAAGCAGAGCTTCACAACGTACGCCGAGAAGAAATGCTTGGGCTGCAAGGTGCAGCGCTCCCGGTTTCCTTTGACAAGCGTCGAATAGCTGAAGTCGTGAAGGAAGTGCGGACTGGACATTCAGCCGCGGGAACAGAGTCTGCTAACGCAAGCGATGCGGTTGTCGATATTTCGCTGGGCAAAGGCAGACTCATTTGGAGTCCGCTGCCGGTTGAATTGAACGAACGATTGGATACGGTCGCCCGCCTGTACCGTTATGCCATCGATGCCGCGGGCTGTGAAAGCGGATTGGAATGGCTGCAAGGCGGCGACATTGCAGGTGTATACGGAAGGAAGTTAAGCTTTAAGAACGGCTTCCTGTATGTATTCGTATCTGAATTTGCATGGAACGTGGATGTCAAAGTGAAGGATACGGATAGCGAGGCAACTTATGCATTTACACTAGAGAAAGAGCGTTCCGTTCTCTTTGCTGCTGATGCCGAAGGCAATCTCATCTCCGTGTACCGTCCGGAGGCAGTCCATATTGAAAGGAGTTAAACGATGAGTACCAAGAGAACCGCTCATATCATTTCCCATACGCATTGGGACCGGGAATGGTATTTACCCTATGAGAAGCATCATGTTCGTCTCGTTAAGCTAGTAGATACGCTGCTGGATAAAATGGATCAGGATCCGAATTATCGCAGCTTCTTTTTGGACGGACAAACGATTATTTTGGAGGACTACCTCCAAGTTCGACCGGATCAAAAGGATCGACTGACCAAATTCATTCAGGACGGCCGTATTTTAATAGGTCCGTGGTACATTTTGCAGGATGCGTTTCTGACCAGCGGCGAAGCCAATGTACGAAATATGCAGATTGGGCATCAAGATGCGAAGAAATATGGCGACGTATCGAAGATCGGTTATTTTCCCGATACGTTCGGACTTGTAGGCCAAACACCGCAATTGATGCAGCAGTCCGGAATCACGAATGCTTTATTTGGCCGTGGCGTGAAGCCGACTGGCTTTAACAATACCGTGTCGGACGGTGATTATGAATCGTCATTCTCGGAACTGCTTTGGGAAGGACCCGATGGTTCCCAAGTGCTTGGCATACTATTCGCCAACTGGTATTCGAACGGCAATGAAATTCCAGTAGACCAGGAAGAAGCGAAAGCGTACTGGGAGCGGAAGCTAGCGGACGCGGAGAAATACGCATCGACTGGCGAGCTGCTCTTTATGAATGGGTGCGACCATCAGCCGGTTCAGTTGGACTTGCCTGAGGCGATTCAAGCTGCGCGCGAGCTGTATCCGGATACGACCTTTGTTCATTCGAATTTTATCGATTACTTGCAGGCAGTTCAGCGTTCCTTGAAGCATGAACTTTCTACGGTAAAAGGTGAGCTTCGCAGTCAACGGACAGACGGTTGGTCTACACTCGTGAACACAGCATCCGCTCGTGTTTACTTGAAGCAGATGAATCAGCTGGGACAAGCGATGCTGGAAAAAGTGGCTGAACCGCTGGCAGCTTTCGCGCACGTCCTCGAAGTTGAGGAGAAATACCCGCATCATTTGTTCACGTATGCTTGGAAAACATTAATGCAAAATCATCCGCACGATAGCATTTGCGGCTGCTCTGTAGACGAAGTGCACCGCGAAATGGTGACTCGCTTCGAGAAAAGCCGGCATGTAGCGGAATCGATCGTCGATGACAGCAAACGTGCGATTGCTGAAGCGATCGATACGTCGAGCTTTGCGCAAGCGGGCGAAAGCGCCCTGCCGGTCGTTGTTTTCAACACCTCCGGTTGGGAGCGTACCGGCGTAGTGAGTATCGAGCTTGATGCCTTGCGTTTGTACTTCCGTGATGGCTACACGCTTGAAGAAGCAAGCAGTTTTGCGAAGGCGGCGGATCTTTCAGGCCGTACGCTTGTGGATGCGCTGGGGAACGCTATTCCATGCACAATCGAAGATCTCGGACTGCAATTTGGTTACGATTTGCCGGACGACAAGTTCCGTCAGCCGTATATGTGTCGTAGAGTGAAGCTGACTTTTGAAGCGGAGAAGGTTCCTGCTTTAGGGCTGAAGACGTACGCTTGGGTGAAGAGAGAAGAAGAGATATCAACTTCTTCGCTGCTAGCGGGAGACCGGGTACTGGAGAATGACTCGCTGAAGATTCAAATCGCGGATAACGGTTCATTCACGTTGACAGACAAGAAGAATGGCCGTACTTACCGGGACTTAGGCGTATATGAGAATACCGGGGATATCGGCAACGAATATATGTACAAACAACCAGATGGCGAGACGCCGCTTACAACACGCGGTCTAGCTGCACATATCCGTGTGTTAAAGGATACGCCCTATCAGGCATCTATTGAGATTGTACACGACTGGGAAATTCCCGAGTCGGCGGACGAATTACTAGAAGAAGAGCAGCGCGATTTGATCTACTATCCACACAGAAAAGCGCAGCGGTCTGCTCGCATGGTACCTATGCAGATCCGTACCATTGTCAGTCTGAACCGCGGCGGCAAAGGAGTAGAGATCGAGGCCACCTTCAACAATCAGGCTAAAGATCATCGTTTACGGATGTTGTTCCCATCCGATTTGAATACACAAGTTCACCGCGTCGATTCCATGTTTGAAATCCCGCAGCGCGACAACACGCCGACAGCTGAATGGGAAAATCCAAGCAATACGCAGCATCAACAGGCATTCATTGATGTAAGCGAGGCGGAGGCAGGTCTTGTTGTTGCTAACCTCGGATTGAACGAATACGAAGTTCTGCGGGACGGACGCAATACGATTGCCGTGACGCTGCTTCGCTCGGTTGGCGAGCTTGGCGACTGGGGCTTGTTCCCGACGCCGGAAGCGCAGTGTCTGGGCGAGCACACCGTCCGAATGACCATCATTCCGTATAGCGGCGAAGGGGAACAATACGGCGCTTACGAGCAAGCCTACCAGTTCCAAATTCCGTGGACGTTATGTCAAACGTGCATTCACACTGGGCGCATCGCACCTACGTATGCACCATTCCGTTGGGAAGGCGATAAGATGGCCTTTTCTTCCATGAAAATGAATGAAGGAACTGGCGATGTGCTGCTCCGTTGGTACAACATGAGCTCCCAAAACACTGAGCTCAAGCTAAGCTCCAACATACCTCTCTACTCCTTCTATAAGAGTACGATTATGGAAGTACACGGGGCGAGTATTGATGCTGATGCCGAAGGTCAAATGTCTTTGCTGACAGGCCCTTGCGAAATTGTTACAATCGGGATTCAACGATAAGACAAAAAAGATTGCCAACTATCCGGCTCGTCTGGCCAGGAAGTGGGCAATCTTTTTTATATTCTAGGCAATACTTTTATGCAAAATTAGGAGAAATATTTCAGTACTTCATTCAGATAATTGCTTGGATGAAGCTTTGGATACTTATAAAATTTTTTAATGTCCGTTATTTGCCGGGAGACGCTCAGATTATAATCCACCATTTGTTTGATTTTATCAGCAAAGGGTTTGTTTTTCACCAGCAGCCCCAATTCAAAGTCATGAAGCCCGCTTCGCTCGTTTAAGTTGTACGATCCATGAAAAATACAATTCGCTCGTTTATCATAAACGATTTTCCAATGGGAGAACCGCTCGGTATAGCTGTAATCGTAGAAGGAGATACCCTTCTGAAACGGCTTATACATATTGGATAGAACCGCGGCTTTGTTGGTTGGATGATCGTTGACTTCAAGCGGATTACAGATGGTAAGATGACGTGACGCTGCATCGTCTAACCTTTTCAGCCTATCCCAGAAAACCGGATCAATGAGATAGGGATTCATGATAATGACTTGATCTGAGGCATAGGTTATCAATGAAAGATAGTACTCTTGAATGAGGTTTACCGGGTTGCCTGGGAAACAAATAAATAGCGTACACGCTGCATCTCCGCAGTTTCGATTCATTTCTGGATAGTAAAATGAATGATTCACATCAAACAAGCCGCCTCCCAAAACGAACCATTGCGAAGCAAACAGCTCATTTAACAATAAGGCAACAGCTCCTTGTATGCGAAAACAACCATCCTGCCACTGCTCTTCGCCTCTGGGAATACCCATTCCTTTTCCATCTATCTGAGCATCATCAACGGTTTTTACCGGTGTTTCAAATAAATACTGATCCCCTACATTTAGACTTCCCACGATAGAAGTAAAACCATCAATGATAAAAAATTTCCGGTGATTCATGACATTCAAACCAGAGACGACCTCATTCTGAACTAGATCCTGCAGAAATAAAATCGTTTCGGCAACACCTTGTGATTTAAGCTCCACACGCCTTTGCTGCCAATCCATTTGACTATAGCATTTATGAAAAGTATTGATAGTTTCGCCACCGTGGGCTTTCAGCATATTGGCCAAGCTTTGAAAATCACCAAACCCATTGTTGTTGTTATAACCAATTGCGGTCACGCCATAATCGACCATAACTCGTACTTTTACTCCACGGTTCAATGCATTAACAAGTGCCTGTATAATAAGGTTACCGGAACGGTCGTTGTAAAACAGCATCACGGATAAATGAATGTAGCGCTTTGCTTTATCGATCTCTTCTAACATCATTTTTAAACAATCCGGTCCAGTCACATAAGCGTCAACCCGGTTATTCCTGACAGTTTGGGGTGTTAGGACTTTTAATTTATCTAGATCCAACTCACTAACAATCGCTTCCAGCTGTTCCAGGTTCTCAGCTGAAAATTCAGGATTGTCCAAAAGCTCTTCACATGAAGTAAATGCCCCGCCCAGCTGCTGACGAAAGCGTGCAACCTTCTCGCGATTGATGAGGCCCTCAGCTAATATAGTTAAAAGCGCTCCTTTATCTGTAAGCGGCTCTAAGGGACCATTGGAACAAAAATAATTGACGAAATTTACCATACCTCCGCAAAGGCTTTCATCCCAATTTGGGAAGCTTAATTTCTTATGCGTCATTAAGAATCCCTCCCTTTCCATGTTAATAAACCCTCTACCCCAATCAGAATCAAGAGAGCAAACGAAAGAGCCTTGAAGCGCAATCCGTTACAGTAACGGACGCGTTTCAAGGCTCAATTTCTTTTATACTTTATGCGTAGAAGTCCAATCGTGATATTCTCTTTCAGCGTCTTCCTTGCTATGTCCATAGCGCTCTTGCAGCTTGCCGACCAGCTTTTCGCGCTCGCCGTTAATCACGTCAAGATCGTCGTCTGTCAGCTTGCCCCATTGTTTTTGGGCTTCACCCTTCAATTGCTTCCACTTGCCTTTGAATACATTGTTGTCCATCGAACTCACTCCTTATAGTTTTGATGAATAACCTTGCCCGGGAAGTTATTACCCGTGAGAAGCTTTTTTCAAACAAACGTTTCGTTTTTCGGAGGATCGTGTATAGGTATACTAGTACATCACGAATACCAATAACCGTACAGAGAGGATGATTGATTTGGACTGGACTTGGAATCAGTGGATGGTATATTTCTTTAATGGGAACATGCTGACACGTATCTTAGGAGCACTATTAATCTTATGGCTTGGCCTTTGGATAGCCGGGGCTGTAGGTAGGGCAATCTCAAAAGGATTAGCAAGAACCAGTGTCGACCACTCATCAAAGCGATATCTCGGAGACAATAAGGTAAGCCAAGTGGCTGGGACGGTGATTAAGTATTTTATCATCTTACTTACGATTCTGATGGTTTTACAGCTGCTAAGCTTCACTCCGATCCTGAATCCGTTCCTCGGATTTATAAATGCCCTTACCCAGTACATTCCGAACATTTTGGCTGCAGGCTTATTAGCCGTAATTGCTCATGTGATCGGAACCTTGGTCAAATCGATGCTACTGAGCCTTTTGTCTAGTCACAGCGTGCAAGATAAAGCTAAGAAGCTAGCTTCTTATAAGGAAGCCATTGCAAAAATCGGTTATGCACTGGTCATTCTGCTCTTTGCACCAGCTATTCTGGATTCCTTGCATATCCCCGCGATTGCAGGTCCGCTTAGCAGTATTATCAGCTTAATTATTAACTACTTGCCATTATGTATCGGAGCTATTCTGATCATTGTCATTGGCCACTTCATAGCTAAATTCGTAGCTAATCTTGTGGAATCCCTGCTTACGCCCTTCCGTTTGGAAAGATGGACTGGTGACGGTATCCATGCAGCTCATGTGATCGCTAGCATCGTTTACTTCTTAATCATCTTCCCAATTGCCGTTCAAGCCATGAACATGCTGCACATGGATTCGATCCAAAAACCGGCTGAACAAATTTTGAATATGATTATGTTCTGGATTCCTAAGATCGCTGTTGCTGCTTTCTTGATGTATATCGGATATATTTTGGCCAAAATCGTTCGTAATCTGGCGATTACGCTAATTTCTCCATTAAACATCAATGAAAAGGTGCAAAATATGTTTCCTAGAAAAAAGGAAACGATCTCGCCGAGTGTTTATAAAACAACACTAGAAAATGATTCCGATTTCGGTGCCAGTTCGCTCCAACTCGAATCTTATCCAATTACCCGTTGGATTGCCAATCTCATTGGCGTCCTTGTGTTTGGATTCTTCCTTGTAGAAGCAACCAAACTGCTTGGTCTAGGGTTTATTTCCACAACCGTTGCTTATCTGATGGCATTGCTGCCTAGATTGGTGTTGGTCGCCATCATCATTCTGGTAGGTAAAGCAATCGCTATGATGGCAGAACGTATGGTTAAAGACGACAACCCGATGAAAGGTTTCATCTCACCGATTATCATGGTACTGGCCTTCGTAATCGGTCTTACAGAAATCGGCATCGCCTCGATCATCATCACATCTGGATTTATGATGGTCCTAGGTGCCCTTGCTGTAACGTTCATCATCTCTGTAGGTATTGGCAGCATCCCAGCAGTGAAAAATTACTGGCAGGATAAACAGAATAAACCGCGCTTATAAAGTGCAAAAGAAAAGCAAGTCCGCGATTGCAGCGATGCGAATGCGGGCTTGCTTTTAGATTAAAATTAACTTTCGCTGTGTTTGGCTGCTGCTACTTTGTGGTAATGATCCGTGTAGGTTCTTATGATTTTCACATCTATGTACTGTGGGGGGCTACATATGAAAAAAAATGAACCTGACGGAACAACGTCGACACACAAAAAAGTAAAGAAAAAATCCATTTTAAGAATTTTATGGAAAACGTTCTGTTTGCTGAGCCTGACCTTTTTTATTGCCTTTCTTATTGTCGGCGGATGGGCTCTGAAGAAGGGGATGAGCATGTACGAACAGACTGATATATCGAAGCTGGGTAAAGAGCCACCGCGTCCGACCGTCATTTATGACATCTCGGGGAATGTGGTTACTGAGCTTAGCAGTTCGCGTATGGCATACATACCTTATGATAAATTTCCTAAGTCAATCGTTGATGCCATTATTTCTGTCGAGGATTCACGGTTTTATGAACATCAGGGAGTAGACGTCAAAGGAATAGGACGAGCCTTATATACGAATCTGCGCACCCGCAATGTTAGGCAGGGAGGCAGCACAATTACTCAGCAGCTGGCAAAAGTTATGTTGTATTCACCTAAACGAACATTTTCCAGGAAGATTAACGAAGCTATCGCTGCTGTGAAAATTGATCGGACTTACACTAAAAATCAAATCCTCGAAATGTATCTAAATTACATTTACTATGGAGAAGGCGCTTATGGAGTGCAGCGGGCTGCTCAAATTTATTTTGGCAAGGATGTAACAACACTCACGCTAGCCGAATCTGCTATGCTGGCAGGATTGCCCAAAGCGCCATCTAATTATTCACCGGTTGAAAACCTGGCTAAAGCTACAGCTCGCAGAAATCTAGTATTAAGTTTGATGGCTGAACAAGGCCGAATTACCCTGTCACAACGGGACCATGCCATTGCTGAACCGATCCGATTGGCACAAAAGTCAGTCCTAGCGGAAACGAATAAATATGCCTCCTATGTAGACCATGTTCTACACGAAACAACCGATAAGTTTGGGTTAACTGAACAGGAAGTTCTAACTTCAGGTCTTAAAATTTATACGAACCTGGATCCCAAAGTGCAAGAAGCTGCTGAAGCTGTGTACAACAACCCCGAAATGTTTCCAGAGGATAAAGGTGGATTACAAAGCGCTATAGCTGTCCTTGATGCAAAAACAGGTGGCATTCGCGGACTGGTTGGCGGTTTAAGCAAAAATAGAACCTTCCGCGGATTCAATTACGCAACGCAGCTGAAACGGCAGCCCGGCTCGGCACTCAAACCTATCGTCGCTTATGCACCTGCACTTGTGATGGGATACAAGCCAACGGATCTGATTGATGACCACGAAACGGATTTTAATGGGTACAAACCTCACAATTATGGAGATAAATTTCATGGCTGGGTCACCATAGAAGACGCACTGGCTCAGTCTTATAATGTTCCGGCCGTTGCTATGCTGAAGGAAGTTGGGATCGGAGCAGGAATGGATCTTGCCCAAAAAGCCGGCATTCCCCTCACGGATGAAGATCGGATATTGGGTATTGCTCTTGGCGGAATGCATACCGGTACATCGCCTTTAGCCATGGCTCAAGCATACACCATGTTTGCTAACAGCGGGATAAGCTCGGATGCTTATGCGATTGTGAAGATTGCCGATCGTAACGGCAATGTGATCAATGAAGCTAAATCTATAAGTCATCAGCTATTGGAACCTTCTGTCGCGTATACAATGACTACCATGCTGCAAAAGGTCGTTTCTGAAGGGACAGGTACTAATGCGCAAATGGCATGGCCTGTTGCGGGTAAAACGGGAACCACACAGCTGCCGGATGTGGCGGAATTCAAAGATAAAGCCGGCAATCAAATTGATGGTTCCAAAGATGCCTGGTTTGTCGGTTATACCCCGGAGCTTGTTGCAGCCGTATGGCTCGGTTATCAGAACACGAACCGGGATCATTATTTAACAACGACCGGCGGTAAATATCCAGCGGCGATATTTAAAGAAGTGATGAGTCTTGCATTGAAAGATAGTACCCAGACCGCATTCGCTATGCCCAGCGGCTATCGCCTGCCGGACACGGAGATAAAGCGGATCAACGGGATTGCTGAAGGTAATGTGATGGTAGCATCGGCTAAGCAGTCTATCCCGACTCCTTCGTCTGAATTGCCCACTCCAGATGTGTCGGCGTCACCAAGCCTGTCGCCAAGTGCTAGCCCGGGTGTGCCGGTAGTTGAACCAACGACGTTGCCTGTTGGAGACCCGGGTAGCCCAGATGACAAGGGAGCCAAGGCGGACGAAGGGGCAGACAAAGGCTCCGATGTCAGCGGTGTCGCTGGCAAGCCTAAGGGCTCAGATGAAGGCGGAAGCTCTAGTGCGACCTCGCGTCCTGAACCAACGGCCGAGCCATCGGCAGCTCCAACGCAAACGGTCGCGCCTTCGACGGCTCCAACACCGACACCAACACCAACACCAACACCAACACCAACCGAAGTGAATGCTTCTCCACCACCGGCTAAAGCATCATATGATCCTGCTGCGACGACGGCCACCGCCGGAAATGGCAATGGCAGTATGACAGAGGGCAAAGGAAAATCAACTAGCGACCCAAAGGAAGTAAGCGGCATGCCAAAAAGCAGCGTCGCTGAATAATGACAAGAGACCCACGTCGAGGCATTATCGATGTGGGTCTCTTGAATTGCAGCGGTTGGAGTTATCAAAAGATAAGAGAAAAAGTGGGAGGAAGGCCACGTATGAAAACCAATAGATCTCATTCAACAACCAAGCGATCTGCGGCAAAGGTTATACCTTTCCCATTAGTACCCATAAAAGAGCGCCGCATTAAGCTTTGGATGGTCGTTCTGATCGCTCTAATTTTACTTTTTACAGGGGTCATGATCTATCAGACTCACAAGTCTTTACCAGCGGGTATCTCCATGGAAGGTCCTGTTCACATGGTATCGGACGAGGATATTCAGTTTCTCTCGGACTTGACGGTTACTACAAAACCGGACAATCCTTCCCGCCGTTGAGCCGCACGTTAACGGATAAGCTGATTGCCGCAAAGGCGAGTCATCCGAAGATTTCCATCGTGGTCATAACAGATGACATCAACACCTCTTACGGCTCGAGTCCTGCACCAGAGTTGGAACGCTTACAGGCCGCTGGGATCCCGATGTACTCGCTGCAGAGATGGCTAGGATTGACGACCTTTTAGCACGATTACAGGGGGCGAATTCTCTTTGAAGAAAAGTTTTCTGCAAGTTGTCTTTCCTCTGGTGTAAGTTTCAATTTGGTCTATTAAGGTTAAGTATTGAGAGACAGCTGCATTACATCCTTTATAACCAAATCTAAGGAGGAATTTCTCATGTCCGAGCATAATCATGTTATGGATAAGGATGAAAAAGTTTTCGTAGATAAGGTCAATCATGCGATATCGAATATGGATGAGGGTAAAAAGGAGCAAATTCTTGCGAATTTTGCTGAATTCAAAGGCTACTTAGGCAAAAGGATTGAGCTTGGAGCCAACATTGGGCTGAAAGAAGAGCAGCTTGCGGTGATTGCGGAGAAAATAGCTGGTTATTTGGCTGCGTACGAAGAACCTCGCAATAGTGAAGAGAAGCTGCTTCAAGAACTTTGGCGAGTAGGGACTCCAGAAGAGCAGCACAAGCTGGCTCATATGTTGGTACGTCTAGCGAAGTCGGCGAATTGAACGGCTTCGGATTGAGCAAAGAGCAGTGAAGAATAACGCAAATAGACCAATCTAAGTCAATCTGACTTTAGATTGGTCTATTTTTCTTAGAACACGAGGTCAGGATTTCACGTCTATCAGAGGCATTTTTTTCTGCTTCGCCTTGAAAACTAAATAGATGCTGGTTGCTATTGCACCTATGGTTCCACATATGATATCCGTCATCGTGTCGACCAAGCTTCCGTTTTGCGAATGAAGACCGAACAGACTATCCGTCGTATACTCGTATATTTCCCAAACGCCGGCCATGGCGATGGAAAAGAAAAGGCAAAACCACACGGCAACTTTCGCATTCGGTACGGCCGCTTTCTCGCCTTTACTTGCTTTCATAAAAATCATTAAACCGACGAAGCAAAGGATCAAGCCTGAAAAGAGATGCTCAATTTTATCCAAGTAAGGGATAACTTTGTAAAATCCAAATTCGTTAGCCAAAAACATGGTGATAAAAATGAACAATAAGACGGAAAAGCGCAACGCTGCAAACATCGTGGTCTTTGTGATTTTGACCACTATACGAATGATCAGCAGCACAGCAACAATCAAAACGGCCTGAAACATTTTTGCTGGGATACCTTTCACCCAAAAATAAACGAAGCAGACTGCGGCAGTCGCATACATGGCCAGTTCGAAGAGGTTGTTCCATTTGTCTTTGCGTTTTTCCATTTGCATCGCTATCACTCGCCTCAAATTCAGAAATTAGTCGTTTCTGTAAACATTAAACAATATATTTTACTCTTAAACAAGACAGCACAATCATTGAGGGATAAATATTTGCATTGTTACTTCAATAATTGCCCGGGAAATGGCCAAGCCGAGTTCCGTCTCTCTATTTTTACCTTTTTCCGTATCCCAATATCCTTCCCGAGCGATTCTATTTGATCAAGTCCTTAGGAAGAGACGGCCATTCTTGACACATCGTAATTTAATAGATATTATAGATATATAAAGTCTATAATAGGGTTTCGTTGATTTAGCTCACAAAGTTAACTTCAGTATGAGCTAAGTCGTTTTTTTTAAAAGTAATTATAGATATTGAGAATCTGTTATAACCATAATTCTAATTCTAAATAGGAGATGATCATCATGATTTATGATTGTGCCATTATTGGCGGAGGACCAGCGGGTTTGAATGCAGCACTGGTACTTGGAAGAGCAAGGAGAAGCGTGGCTTTGCTTGACAGTAATCAACCTAGAAATGCCGTAACACACGCATCTCATGGATTTATCACGAGAGATGGCATAGCACCGGCCGAGTTCCGACGTATTGCCTATGAAGAAGTGCTGCGTTATCCGTCAGTTAATCATTGGCAGACTGAAGTTACATCTGTTAACAAAACCGAATACGGTTTTGAGATGTTGACTTCAACAGGAGTAAGCGTTCAAGCGCGAAAACTGATTTTGGCCACGGGTGTGAAGGAGGTCTTTCCTGAGATCGAAGGCTTTTATCCGTTATATGGGAAAAGTTTATTTAATTGTCCTTATTGTGATGGCTGGGAGCTCCGGGAACAACCGCTTGTTGTTGTCTCCGAGTATCCGACTGCTTTCCATACGGCGAAACTTCTCCTCAATTGGAGTAAGGATGTGGTACTATGCACGAACGGTCATGCGTCATTGTCGGTGCAGCAAAAAG
Source organism: Paenibacillus sp. J31P190 (assembly GCF_059692075.1). Taxonomy (NCBI): domain Bacteria; kingdom Bacillati; phylum Bacillota; class Bacilli; order Caryophanales; family Paenibacillaceae; genus Paenibacillus; species Paenibacillus sp. J31P190. The sequence goes on from NZ_JCAUAS010000008.1 coordinate 23,427, forward strand.
AATGGCTTCACTCGAAGGGAGTTGCGGTCATGGAACAACCCATTGCGGCCTTTATCGGTCAAAATGGATTTCTTGAGCAGGTACGATTTACAGATGGTACTCATATCCTTAGAGCCGGTGGCTTCGTTACTCCTAAATTTGTGCAAAAAGGCTCACTTGGGGAAAGTTTGGGCTGCGAGATGACGGAATTAGGTGGAATTAGGACAGATGAGTTTGGAAGAAGTTCAGTTATGGGTTTATATGCCGCTGGGGATGCGTCGTATTTCATGCCTTCGCAATTAATTTATGCCGCGGCCGATGGCAGCAAAGCAGCTATGGGTGTGAGTATGGATTTGATGGAGAAATTCATAGAATGACCGTTTTTTGTTTCGAAGATTTGGATGACACTAGCTCTAGAGTCAAAAAAGCATTCCGATAGAGGCACAGCTCAATTGTACATTGACGGTAACGTTCAGGGGAATCCGGTAGATCAGCGTCAGGGCAGCACGAATTATTCGATAGTGAGCTTTGGGGAAGTGACCTTTACTTCACCGGGCAATAAACAATTTAGACTACAAATTACGGGTAAAGATCCGGGCAGTAACTCATACAAAATGGCTAACGACACCATTAGTCTTACAAAGATTAATTGATGCTGTATTAACTACCGCCTTACGACTAACCATCGTAAGGCGGTTTCTTTATTAGAATTTATTTATTTTGGGTTTGGGGTAAGTATAGCTTACCCCTTATTTATTCGGGCGCTCCAGATTAAGCGCGTTTTCCGCGCTTATTTGTTATACAGAAATTACGAAAGTTGCAAATCTCCACCGCAGCGCGAGCCTACCAGTTGAACGCCGAAAAGGTGCTTAACTGATAAGGAGACTTAGCTCCTCCTTTTTCTTAAATATGACGTTATATATGACGTCATATATAAAGTAAATCCCATGAATAGTGATAAATAATGATATTTTTGTGAACATAAAAATATATATTGTACATTATATAACCTTGTGATACATTTATGACATACTAAATAACGAATTGGAGGATGGAGATGCGAGTTGGAATTAGTGGTACAGGTAGAATCGGAAGGCTTTGTTTGAGAAAAGCATTGTCCGAGAAGCAGCAGGAGTTTGAAATCAACGTGATCAACTCAACAAGCCCCATTCAAGTATTGGCCCATTTGTTGAAATATGATTCCGTTCATGGCACATGGGACGCGAAAATTGATGTGTTAAATGATAACTTAATGAGGATTAACGGAAAGCTGATTTCCGTCATTTGTGAAAGAGAGCCAGATTTATTGCCGTGGGAGGATTATGGTGCCCAATTGGTTGTGGATGCAACCGGAAAGTTCAATCATCGGCATGGCGCTGAACGACATTTATTTGCTGGAGCCAAGAAGGTTTTGATTACAGCACCAGGGACGAACATGGACCTCACAGTTGTCATGGGTGTGAATGAAGAGAAGTATGATCCTAAGCAGCATCGCTTGGTATCTGCAGCTTCATGTACAACCAACTGTATCGCACCAGTGCTACATATCCTAGATGAAGCTTTTTCTGTTAAACAGGGTTGGATGACAACGGTTCATGCTTTTACGAATGATCAAAATCATATGGATAACCCGCATAAAGATCTTCGACGTGCGAGGGCATGCACCAATTCTATTATTCCGACTTCGACTGGCGTGGGTAAAGCGCTTATCGATGTGATTCCTCATCTCGCATCCCAAATTCAAGGCGTGTCCGTTCGCGTCCCGACACAAGATGTTTCACTGTTAGACCTCCAAGTGGTGGTCGGCCGTAAAGTTAGCGTGGATGATGTGAAGTTCGCCATTAAAAAGGCGATTGCAGGGCAAATAGGATCTTTTGTTGACTACAATGAATTGCCGCTTGTTTCTGCGGATTATATAGGTAATGAGAAATCTGCCATCATCGACGGTCTTAGCATTATGACGCACGATAACCAAATCAAGCTGCTGGCCTGGTATGACAACGAATGGGGTTACACAAACCGAGTCATTGATCTAGTAGCTCATATGTCACGCGCCGAAAGCACTCAATTAAAGGGGGAAACGAAATGTCTAACACAAACCATGTAACATTGGCGGCCATTCATCGGTATGATCTGGGTGTTATCATTTGTAAATCATGTAATGAAGTGATTGCAACGTTACCTACGGACGGATATAAAAAATTCTATAGTTTGTGCAATTCACCCCTATGTATCGATAAAAATAAGGAGGCTAACCAATAATGATTCAGAAACAAGTGGTACCCTTTCAGGAGGGAAATGCTTCAATGAAAGCTTTACTGGGAGGAAAAGGGGCTAATCTCGCTGAGATGACACGTGCCGGGCTTCCCGTACCACCGGGTTTCACCATTACAACTGAGGCCTGCTTAGCTTTTTTTAAGGTTGGCAATCGGATCTCAGAGGAACTGCTTGAACAAATTGCAGCAGCTCTTAAGCAGTTAGAGAAACAGAAGGGACAAACGTTCGGGGATGCGAACAATCCACTTCTTGTTTCCGTGCGATCCGGCTCTGTCTCTTCGATGCCGGGCATGATGGATACCATTTTGAATCTAGGTCTCAACGACGTAACCGTTCAAGGGTTGGCTGCTCTTACGAACAATGAAAAGTTCGCTTATGATTGCTACCGTCGCTTGATGCAGATGTTTGGAAACGTGGTGCTTGGCATTGAAGGCTATCATTTCGAGCAGCTGCTGCATCGGTTGAAAGAGAAAGAAGGCGTCCATCAAGATCAGGATGTTACAGCTGACGGTTGGAAGGGTCTTATCGAAGATTACAAAAAGTGTATTATTTCAAAAACAGGTCAAGCTTTTCCTCAGCATGTCTATGAGCAGTTGCGATTAGCCGTTGAGGCTGTATTCAAGTCATGGAACAATCAAAGAGCCCAGATTTACCGCAAAATCAATCGGATTCCAGATGAACAGGGGACAGCTGTTAACATTCAGAGCATGGTATTTGGCAATATGGGCAGCAGCTGCGGCACAGGCGTTGTCTTTACGAGAAATCCATCCACGGGTGAGAATACATTTTTCGGTGAATATCTGATTAATGCACAAGGGGAAGATGTAGTTGCAGGTATCAGAACACCGCTGGCGATTGCCGCGCTGAAAAGCGAAATGCCTCAGATTTATGAGCAGCTGTTTGCGGCATCCAAGCAGCTAGAGAAGCATTACAAAGATATGCAGGACATCGAGTTTACGGTTGAAAATAATAAGCTTTACCTGCTGCAAACACGAAACGGGAAACGAAACGCCCAAGCTGCGCTCAAGATTGCTGTCGATTTGGTCCAAGAAGGTTTATTGACTAAGCAGGAAGCCGTTGAGCGCATCGAAGTGTCACATCTTGATCAGCTGCTGCACAGAGGTATCGATGAAGAGGCTGTAAAGGATGTGTTGGCCAAAGGACTTCCTGCTTCGCCGGGCGCAGCGGTTGGACAGCTTGTGTTTGACGCAGACACGGCTGCAGAATGGAGCCGCGCCGGCAAGACGGTTATTCTAGCAAGAAACGAAACAACACCCGAAGATATTCATGGCGTGATCGCATCGGAAGGTGTGCTCACGAGCCGCGGAGGAATGACGAGCCATGCCGCTGTTGTGGCAAGGGGAATGGGCAAACCATGCGTATGCGGTTGCGAAGAAGTGCGAATTGTGCTTGATGAGAAGCGGATGTTGGCGGGAAGCAGAGTCGTAGAAGAAGGCGATTGGATTACGCTCGACGGTGCAACCGGACGCGTAATTGTCGGTGCTATGCCATTGCGAGAAGCCAGGATGACGGATGAGCTTCTCGTCATGTTGAAGTGGGCGGATGAGATTCGCACGCTGAAAGTATACGCGAATGCAGATAATCCAGAAGATGCGAAAATCGCGAGACAATTAGGAGCCGAAGGGATTGGTTTATGCCGAACAGAGCATATGTTTTTCTCGCCAACACGTTTGCCTGTTGTTCAACGAATGATTTTGGCGGATGATAAAGAAGATCGCTTGCAGGCTCTTTCACAGCTGCTTCCCATGCAGCAGTCAGATTTTGAAGGCATGTTCGAGGAAATGGATGGCCTTCCGGTAACGATTCGGTTGCTGGATCCACCTTTGCATGAGTTTTTACCCAACCTTGAAGATCTGCAAAAAAGGTATACGGAGCTGACTTACAATAAAAGTGTCTCAGACTTAGAAAGAGAAGAGATCGCTCACCTTCTCCGCAAAGTGCAGGGTCTCCATGAGGCTAACCCTATGCTCGGACAGCGGGGCTGCAGATTGGGAATTGTATATCCAGAAATTTATGATATGCAGATAGAGGCTATCTTCCGGGCAGCTTCAGGCTGTATCGACAGAGGCATCCGAGTTCTTCCGGAAATCATGATTCCGCTTGTAGGCCATGCCAATGAACTGAAAATTTTGCGAGAGCTTGTTGATTTTGTTGCGGAACAGGTTCTTGGTAAAGATAAACTTCGGGATTGTCCTTACAAAGTAGGGACCATGATCGAGGTTCCACGAGCGGCTCTAACTGCGCGCCAAATTGTGGCGTATGCCGATTTCTTCTCTTTTGGCACCAATGATTTGACGCAAATGACGTATGGTTATAGCCGTGACGATGCGGAGGGGAAATTTCTTACCCACTATGTTGATCAGAAGCTTCTTCCGCATAATCCGTTTCAAGTGCTTGACACAGAAGGAGTCGGACAATTAATTGACTTGGCCGTGAATGCAGGCAGGCTCGTTAAGCCGTCCCTCAAAACGAGCATATGCGGGGAGCATGGCGGAGATAAAGAGTCGATTTTCTTTTGCCACTTGACCGGATTGGATTATGTTAGCTGTTCTCCTTACCGAATTCCTTTGGCTCGAATAGCTGCGGCACAAGCGTTCATCTTGCATGGTGTTATCGGTGAACAAAAGGTCGCTCAAGCCATTTGATACAGCGAGAAAATCGGTTAAAATAGGGATGAACATGAAAGTTCGGGGAGGGAAATACGATAGAACTTACATCCCGTCAAATGGAAATTATTGAACGTGTAAAAAAACATGCTCCGATTACCGGAGAAAACTTAGCAGAAATGCTCGGAATCGCCCGTCCTACTATTCGTTCCGACCTTGCCCTGCTTGTTATGCTAGGTTATTTGGATGCGAAGCCAAAGGTTGGTTATTTTCTCGGCAAAACACTGGAGCGGGAAGAATCATCATACAAAAAGCTTGATGGCATTTATGTGAAAGATGTTATGGGTTTACCTGTCGTTCTTCAAGAAACAGCTACGGTGAATGATGCCGTCGTCTCACTGTTTCTTGAGAATGTGGGTACTCTGATGATTGTGAGCGGTAATCGGGCATTAGTTGGTATTGTATCTAGAAAAGATTTGTTAAAAGTAACGTTAGGCAATGCAGGTGCTCCTTCCATGCCGATAAGTCTTGTGATGACGAGACACCCGAACATCGTTACCGTAAGTCCGGAGGACCATGTCATTGATGCGGCGCGCAAAATGATTCATCATCAAGTTGACAGTCTGCCCGTTGTGAATTTGGACTCTGAACAAGACCAGTATGGCGTTATTGGACGAATAACGAAAACAACCATGACCAAATTAATGTTGGAACTAGCAGCGAATTAGGAGGTATTCACGGGTGGAGGAGAAAGTCCATACGATATTCGTTTGCTCAGACTCGGTTGGGGAAACGGCAAACACGGTTGTTCAAGCGACAATTCGTCAGTTTAACGCCAGTCAAGTTCATGTAAGGCGTTTTGGAACTATGCGTACGGAGGAAGAAATCCGAAGTATGATGGAGGAAGCTTCGCGACTAGGCAGTTTTGTTGTTTATACGCTCGTTCTTCCGGAATTAAGAGAGATGATGCGTCAAGAAGCGATTCGCCTAAACGTGACTAGCATTGATGTCCTAGGTCCTGTCATGCAAGCTTTCATTGATACGTTTAATGATTCTCCCAAAAGGAAAGCAGGGTTGCTGCACCAAATGGATGAAGATTATTATAAGCGCGTCGAAGCGATCGAATTTGCTGTAAAAAGCGATGACGGAAAAGACACAAGCGCTCTAAAACAAGCTCATATTGTTTTGTTGGGCGTTTCAAGGACGTCGAAAACACCGCTAAGTATTTATTTGGCGCATAAAGGATACAAAGTAGCCAACTATCCTTTAGTGCCGGAAGTAAAGCCGCCTCAAGGGTTATTTACGCTTAACAAAAGCAAAATGATCGGATTGACGATGAGCGCTGAGCAGCTTGTGAAGATCCGTACGGAACGGCTGAAAGCAGTTGGGCTGCCATTTGGCGCTAAATATTCGGCATTAGAAAGAGTGGCGGAAGAGCTGGAGTATGCATTCGGCTTGTATAAGCAGCTTGGATGTACCGTGATCGATGTCACCGAAAAAGCTATTGAGGAAACGGCTGGTATCATACTGGACGCCATGTAACCGCGAATCTTGGCTTAATAATAACATGCGAAACGAACTTTAGAAGCAATTCTAGAGGTTCGTTTTTTTGCTATTTTTTTAGCTTATTTCCGGTCGTTTGGCCGTCGATTCAAGCCGCTTAAGCTGATCGGTTTTTCAATTTCCGCATAGTTATCATCGATATCACTACGAATCGAATTCAGTAGATGAAGAGCGTGGCTTCTTTCTTCATACTCAGGAATCAATTGGATCAGTTCTTCCAATCGTTTTAATCTCGTTTCTGTTACAAATCTCATTAGCGAAGCTCCCTTGCTTAATTCCTGTATCCTATACTATTCGTCTATGAGGGTTCATATCGGTCTGTAAGTAACGAGAATGAACGAACGACTATCCCTGAAATAGGGGGTTTATTTCAAAAGAAATCATTGAAAATGTTACTTCAAATTTAAACTTGCTTGTAATCCCTGATAAAAGGGTTATGATTTCGGACAATATTGTTCGAAGCGCTGAATCAAACGTGATTTACGCACGAAACCGGAACGCTTGAGTCCATCAACAAATTCATTGAAATCCCCTATAAGTATTAATTCTTTTTTGGCTCGGGTAATCGCTGTATAAAGGGAATTTCGGTACCACATGGAGTGGCGGTGAGATAATTCTTTTTTTATGTCTGCCACTACAATAATGACACCTTCATACTGACTTCCTTGCGTCTTAGTTGTTGTAACCGCATAAGCCAACTCCAGATAGGCTAGCATTTCATCCAACGTGTAGTCTACGTCTATATTGGTTTCAAAAGAAATTCGTGATCCGGTTACAGAATGATAGCTCCGAATAATTCCCATATCCCCGTTTGCAGCCTTTTTTGTATTCTGGATTTGAATGACAGGATCGTTCACGCTCATCCCAATCTCCGATGGGGTTGGATTCAATTGCATCTTGAGGAAAGGGTTTAATTGGTTGGTACCTAGACTAAATTCTTCTCGGTACATGGATACGATGGGGTACTTGCCATTATGTTTTCGATACTGCAGCACTAATTGTTCTTTGGCTTGCTCGATCGTATCCGTTCTAATAAAATGAATCCCTTCTTGATGAAGAAGTCCTTCATCAACTTCACCTTGTAAGATGGATCTTGCCAATGCAAGAATTCCGCTATCGTTTCTGTAATTGGTTTGTAAGGTTACGGTTGGGAAAGCATATTGAATCATATCAATGAAAGGCCGCCCTGGTCCGATCGGTTCCAGCTGATTGGGATCCCCGATAAAAACAAGCTTGGTTCCGCGTTCAATTGACCATAAAATATCCCGCCATAAATAGTCATTAATCATGCTGGCCTCGTCAATGATCAACACATCCGCATTTAAGGGATTTCTCTTATAATTGTATATAACACGGCTTTTTTCATGGATACCTTTACCCAAGAGAGAATGAATCGTTTGAGCAGGATGTCCGGTGGCTTCTGAGATCCGTCGGCTTGCCTTACCTGTTAGGGCTGCCAGCTTGATCATTGCATTTGGGATGATTTCTTTTAAAATGGCAAGCAAATAAGAAACCCAACTCGTTTTTCCTGTTCCTGCCTCGCCTTGAATCAATAGGACAGGTTGCAGGAAAAATTGTTCAACTCCTTTCCTTTGTTCTTCATCCAGAATCGGGAGCTTTCCTTCTTGCATCAACCGATCCATCACGACTGCATACTGCTTCGGGATCTTTCCAACTACTGAAGTTAAGTCCGCAAGCCGCTGTGCAATTTGAATCTCGGTGAAGTATAAGGGACGGAAATAAAATAATCCGCCTTTGGTTCTTAGCATTTGATGCTCATCTTGATCAGCAAACCGATCAATTTCAATATGGATACGCTCTTGTGAAATCGACTTTCCCAATAATCGAAATACTTTGTTTACCAGTTCGTTAAGGCTGAGATAACTATTTCCGCCATTTTGGTATTGGGAATAAACATATTGAATGGCACCCCAAATTCGTTCAGAAGAATGGGGGGGGATCCCTTTATTTTGAGCTAGCTGGTCTGCTACTTGGAATGGAATCGAAGCAATTTGGCAGAGCTCATAGGGGTGGTTTTCCAGTATCACTACCGCCTGGGGACCTAGTTTTTGATTGATTTCATGAATCTTTTTCTGTGATAACGAAAACTGACTTAAATAATTGATGAGATTAGGAAGCGCATAACCATGGTTTAAGTATGATGTAATCTGATCATGGATCTCTTTTTTATTTCCTAACCACTGTTCTAAAAGTTCCGGATGTTCCAGGATTTCACTAATTCCCCGATGACCTAAATATTTGTCCAGCAACTGAATGGTATGTCGATGTTTCTCTATGAAATGTTTGGGGAGAAAGTGAATTAATTTCGTAGTTAGATAATACTTTTCGACGTAAAAAACGTTATCCGTTCTAAAATCTCCTTGGATTATGATTGTATCCTTCGAGGAGGGCAGTGACTTCGCCCGGAATCGAAAAGAGATTCCTTCCGTAGTCTGAAAGCTCCCCTCATTCCATAACCCTTTAGGTTTCATCGTACTAACGACACCCGTGTAAGTTTCCATGACTTATTCCTCCGAAATTTGATCCCATATTGCTCTGCGGCCTGGCCGATCAACTTTTTTCGGACGGTGAGTCAAGCTTGATTTAGTGTCTTGGTGAAAAGCAACGGATGAAATCCAGTCTCTGGGGTGAGGTAAGTAACAAAGCTCCGATTGATAAGACGTATAGCTTGGAGGAATGGGATTAATTAGTGTGTAATACCACTTCGTTGTTTTATCTGGATAATATGTGATGGGGATTGTCCGCATGGGTTGATCTTGATAGATCCATGAGCGGTCTTCCGATATTTCTGAAATGACGATATCTCCGACTTTTCCGTATCCTTGCGAACGTTTAGGACCTAATGCGGGAATATAGGAAACCAGATCTCTAATTAATGCTTTATCTCCCCGTACATAGAAGGTAACTGTCGTCGGGGGGATTAATGTATAAGGCCTCACATGGTACGATTTAAAAAATCCTCCAGTTATGTCTGTTTTTTCCGGCACATCGCCGTAATAACGTTTCGTATAAAATTGCGTATTTCGTCCTGGGCTCCTAATGAATCCAACGCTGGCGAGGTAGAGGGAGGAATAAAGCGAGTGACGTTCAATAGGTACTTCTACTGAACAAAAAGAATGCGGATCCTCGTCTAATGGACACCCGTCTTTAACCGTTTTAGCTTTCATAAGGAGAGCATCAAAAGGGATAGGGTAATCAGGAATTATCATTTCAGTAAGCACATGAAAGACCACTTTGAGGTTTGTGCTCATGAGGAGAATACTTTCTTACTAGTCACATGGTCTGTGTGCTTTTCGGCCATTGGTGTAACCTCGATGCTCCCCATCCCATATGCACATTTCCAGCCTATTCCGGAATAATTGGAAAAATACAGGAGTGTATTAAGATGCTGTTTCAAGTGAAGATCAGTATGAATATTCTCAATGACTACTCTCCCGGAAAAGGTAGTAAGTTTAATGTCTGATCGAATATAATACAGCTCTGTGCCAATATTATGTGAGGAAATCAACATCCCTGATGCCAATTTATGTACCATTTCTGCATCATGATCGGATGTCAAAGGCAATCCTGAAAAATCGTTCCATTTGCGAAAGATGCTCCCTACAATATTTTCGGGGATAGGAAGTACAATGGTTTTATGATCATGGTTAAAAGCGGTTTGTTTAAATTTCATTAGAAATTTATTGGAAATAGGTAACTGAAGGAAAGAGTCATAACTCATCATCCGAGCATCGGGATGCTTTTCAGGATGAATAGCGCAATGTTCAATGAGATAATACCTGCCGCCTAGTCGCACTTTTTCGCCAACGATCAGGCTGCGATAAAATTCGAGAAGTATTCGGTAATCAAAAAATATAACTTGAATGGAAAGCTCATCTCGTTTATCCTGAACCATTCGTTTTATTGCGAAAGGTGACTTATCCGCTTCATGGTAATATTGACCGACCTCTGTTTGTCTGATCTTACTGTAGATCCAGCCATGAATAAAGTACGGGTAAATCTTACAGTAATCTAATTCATCCTGTTTTTGCAGAATAAGCACCATTGAAGCAATCATAGGCATCCACATCCTTTATACTAAAGGATATGATGACAAACCTTACATTTGACCGAAAACGAGACTGCAGGATACCACATTTTCTTTGCGGTATCTCGCAAGAATAGCACTCCTTTATTAGGATAATACTTCTTTACCAGGAATGAGTCCGAGCCGTTGGGCGGCTAAGATGGCTTCCGCTCTCGAGCTCACATTCAATTTCCCGAATATACGAGTCAAGTTGTATTCGACGTTTCGTTGGCTCATTAACAGGGTTTTCGCTACTTCTTTATTGCTTTTCCCATCAGCCACTTTTTGAAGAATAGCCAGCTCCGTTTCATTAATCGATATGCCCTCGAAAAATGGTTCCGTTCCTTCAGATGCGACTTGTATCACTTTTCGTCTTAGCTGCTTAAAAAGCGTTATTGGAATGATCGTTTCACCGCGCAGAGCACATCGAATAGCTGCAATAAGTTGCTCACGCGATGCCGTTTTACTGATATAACCGGAAATGCCGGCTTCAACACCGATATTATAATAAGGATTAATGTCATAACCTGTATAAATGAGAATAGGTGTATCTATAAGAAGATCATTTATCTTTTGTGTCAGTTCCAACCCGTTCATGGCAGGCATGTTCAAATCTATAAGTAACAAGTCAAATGTTTGGTTTTTCAACAGTTCTAACGCCTGTATGCCGGTAGAAGCTACGGTAGCATGCATGTCGTTTTCTTTTTCGATCATATGTTTTGTACCCTCAACGATCGGTGGATGGTCATCAACCAACAATATCCGAATCACAGGGATCCTCCTCCACTTTTTCAGAAATGACGGGTTGTATGGCTGCCGGCATCCAAATCGAAACCTCAAAGCCATTTCCCAGAGTCGATCGGAAGCTAGTTTCTCCTTCAAGACTGGTGACCCTTTCCTCGATTCCATGCAGCCCCATGTGTTTAAACGAAGGTTGGTATCGTTCGAGATTCATGCCAATACCATTGTCCCGATAATGAAAGTAAAGGTTTCCATTGGCATTGGATAATTTCATATCCACCCGGGTAGCATTTGAATGCCGCGAAGCATTTCTTAGAAGTTCTTGTACAATGCGATAAAGGGCCAATACATGATCAAGATCCAAAATGGCATCAAAATCCGAAATATCGAGTTTAACCGCATAATCCGAACGGAGACTTACTTGTCGAAGTAAAACCTTCAAAGCTTCTACTATGCCTATTTCCTTTAAGAAAGGCGGGCGCAATTCATTACAGGTTTCACGGATTTGTTCGATGATATCCAGAAGTCCTTCTTTGACATCGTTCAGATCTGTCTTCATATCATCCTGCATGTCATAATGAATTAAGATGCTTTCCAACTTTCGGTACCAAAGCAAGAGATCCTGCAGAGAAGAATCGTGCAAATCTAAAGCCAATCGGCGTCTTTCCTTCTCGGACAAACTGAATATAAACCTTAATATCCATGATGGAGCTGCATGTTGTTTGGTTACGGCCTCTTCCAAGGCGTCCGTTAATCCTTCAATGAAATACAGATTTTCATAAACGAGACTAATATAATGCGCGAATGTTTTAAGCCATACTCTTTCATCCTTATTCAATTGGACCCGATTTATTTTATCGTGGATCCATACGAGAGAGTACTTGTTCTTATTTTTACCTACGATCAAAAAGATGCCGTGCTGGATATCTTTCAACTCGCCAACTGAAATGGATGGGGATTGATTTTTAAAGTGAGCGGTTATCAATTGTTCCGGAAAATCCGAATGTCCTCTTTTTAAATGTAACGATAAAGTTTGTTCGTCCAGTTCTAACAGAGAGACTGATTTTATATACAATACAGACTTGATTTCTATGATAAATCGTTCCTCTAAATCGGATACCTTCATGACTTTCGCTATATCGTTAGAAAATCGATCCAGACTGGCCTGAAAATTATATTTTTCTGTGAAAAGTTTGGATTTCAAAAGGAAATCCAGGTTTTCTTTGATATACAAAAACGCTACGATAACCAAATAGACGATAACGGAGGTTCTCACAACATTGTTTTTGTGTGATAAGTAAATCACCAGAACAATTAAAGCAGTAGGAAAAAGTGCCAGAATGGAGTAATAACGTATCCGTTTAATAATAAAATCAATATCTAGCAGACGATTTGCCGTGATGAGATATATAAAAACTACAGGAAGAATCAGCAGGAAAATTGCAGCAAGCGGTCCTGGTATTAGTGCTTCCCCAAAAAGTAACTTTGCAATAACATTTAAGCCTACATATGGAAAGAACGCAAGGGAGATTCCCAATATCATTATTTTCAAAACGGGTTTATGGTTTGTTTTTCGATAGCGTATGTAATTGGAAATGAGCACATATAAGCAAATAAATAGGTCCAATGAAAAGACGACAAGCTGAATATTCCGTATGATAGGGAAAAGGAGACCAAATTCACCAATGATGAATAGAAAATTTATAAAAACGACTAACCCATTGAACAAATAACAAGCCGTCAGCAGCCGACGGTGAAACAAATGAATGTTATAACGAATGTAGTAACGATATAGAAAGTGTAAAAACAGCAAAGGCGCTAATAATAAACCAATTCCATTGATTAGTCTAGCAACAGCATCTCCCTGTGCTGCAGCCCCCGCGCTTAAATAGCTGAATCCAATATCCAGAAAAAAACAAATAAGTAGGATGACAGACTCATCGTCTCGTTTTTTGTTATGCAGGAAAACAGAAAGACAAAAAAGGACATAAAAGAAAAGTGTCGGAACTACTGTATAATAAATAATCTGCTGGGGATAAAATTCCTTTATTACATGATAGGTAATAGTCTCGTTATTTCGATTCAATTCTAATGTCTCAATATGTTCAATGATACCGAATTTCTTGACCGTAGGATGATGATCCAGAGGGTACTGATTCACTAGTGTAATGAAATCACCGACTTCGATGCCATGCTCATGAGCCCAGCTTATTTGATCAATATCAGATACATGCCATTCACCCAGGTCGTTTTTTTGCACGTTCAAGCCTATATAGGGAGTTGTTATTGTAGGAAATATTAAATAGAAGGCAAGGATTAGAATGGCTAAAAATAAAGTTCCAACCAGACAATTTTGCCGAACCGCTCCCATAGAAATCACCTTCCAAAAAAAGAGCCAGGCTCCCCTGACTCTTTTTGCATTGTTTTTACGCAGCTTATTGCCAATATGTGAATGTAGAAAGAGTATAATTCCTGCTGCTGAAAACATCGAGAACCGCTTTTTGTTCGGTCTCCGACAACCCGACTAAACTAGCCTTTCCGGCTTTCAATTGATCAATGACGTCAGGATGTTGCACTAAATATTGAACCGCATTTTTAATCAAATTAATCATCTCCTCTTTACCCGTTTTTTTAATTTTCATAGGCAGCAAAAGATTCAAGTTGTTTTTATGTGTTATACCCTATGAACGGATTCAAACATAATATAGCAGTTTTTCTTTCCACGCTTGCTCCACGCCAAGGTCCTTGATTCGTTCTGAAGCGTTTAGTTGATGCACTCTCATAATGACATTGGCATACTCAATGGCACCGGATTGTTCGATTAATTCTTTGATTTCGAATTTCTGCTTATATAGAGCTTCTTTTCCCAAATGATCTTCGTAATAGTCCCTGATGATTTGAAAACTAGGCAGCTGATTTTGTAGTAAAAATAAGGTCGGAAGTGTCTTTTTTTTATGAATAAGATCGTTTTTTTCATCCCACCGGACAATATCGTTCATATCGTTCTTAATCTGCGCGGCAATCCCTATTAACTCTGCATACTCTCTTACCGTACTGTGATGTGCTTCACCCGCCAGAGCGGTTCCAACAAGACAGGCACAAGCGAGAAGAGAACCGGACTTATTCTTAGCCATTTGAATATAGTCTTCTTCGGAATGAATCGAATGGGTCAAATCGGTGTATTGTCCGTTAACCGCTTTTAATACCTGTTCGTTTAAATAATCGAGGGCTTTACATTTTCTGCCATTCTCAAAAGTGGTTTGTACTAACACAGTTATGCTTAGCATTAGTAAGCCTATTGCGATGTTCGTAGATAAAGCAGGCTCTATTTGGCTCCATGGAACGGAGGGATTGTCTTGGTCTTGTAGGTCGTCGAATATATCAAGAGCGAGAATCATAAGTTCTATAGAGGCAGCAGCCTGATAAATAAGCGGCGAGTTCCCGCCAAACATTTGATAGTGCAGCATAGTAAGGTCTGCAAAAGGACAATTTTTTTTCATTTTATACGCGATAAAGCTTGAAGTATGCATTGTCATCGCTTGGTTTGGAAAATAATCATAAACAGCTTGCTGCATGATTTTTTCGATTATCACTGCATTTCCTTGCATAATAATGACACCTCGTATCTCACCAATTTGCTTGAAGAAACTTCAGAATGGATTCTCGATTGTCCCGGATGTAATCCAAGTAAGGTGTTGATGCAATCTCGCTGCTTACTTCATAGTTAAATGCGACCTTACCATGTCCCTGCGCAATTTTTCCCCCTATATGTCCAAAGATGCGCAGTTGCTCCAATAGATGGACAAATAATGCGGTTTCCACTTGATTCGTGCCCATTAATGTAAAACTATGTATAAATTCGATACCTGGAAGAATGTATTCCATGGTGTAAATCATCTGGTTTCCAGAAGGTTTATCATTTTGTTCTAAATCATCCATTCGGGTATAAAACAGCCAATCTGTAATTTCTCCAGCTCGAATTCCCGGTTTCGGTTTGCCATAAAGCTCTGCTACCTCATCTACATACGGGATAAGAAAATCTACCATTACTTTGCCCTGCAGAATTTGATTTTGATAAGAACAGCCGAAGAGGGAGACCAAGGGGATATTTCTGCGAAGCTCTTCCATAATTATTTTTGCAGGCTTCGATAGTCCTTCGTTACTGGACTTGCGTTTTCCCTTTCCTCCGCCTTCTTCCAATGAACCGCCGGAAAAGAGCAGGTAATATAACTTAGGTTGAATTTGATTTGGATCCAATTGCAGGTTTTCTAAAAAGGACTCGCCGCCTAAACGACGCATAATGCCGCGTATACTGTTACCGCTGATTACCGGTATTAACACTTGTTTTCCTTCGTAGTAAACTTTCATTTTACGATGAAAAGACTGATTTCCTTGCGCGAGGACACCTTCATCGGGGGTATTGGATCTATGAATAATGGGCTGGAGGGACCTGGCCGTACCATTGATTTTGTATACGGAAGGCATACTATTCCTCCTTGCCCATTGGCCTTGCCAATTCGAGAATAAAAAACAAAAATGAAGAGTATCTCCAGGGGGAGATGAGCTGTTCAAGTTGATCCAGCTTGCTAGGAGGGCTATTTAATTTGCCTAAATCGTTTTTATGCCAAATTTGATTTTGTGTAGCACCGAGTTCATACAACAGTCTTACAGCTTCATAGATGCTTTTATAAACCGATGAATGAACAACAATGGAATCTTCACCAAATTGAACATGAAAATCCGTTGGTTTGTAATTGATCTTACTACGCAAAACAATATGTTTTCTGTAATCAGAAGGGACACAAATAATAAATGGGGGCTTTGGCGGCTCATAAATAATAGTTGTTCTTAGAAGCTCCCAATCTAGAAGGAATTTGCGTTGATAAAAATGAAGCCCCGCTGTTGACACGATCGTTGCTTTTCGTCGGAAATCATCCGTTTTTAGTACAAATGCGCAAGGAAGGCAAAACAACTTGCTATTTCTGTCCTTGTGAAGGTGCCAATTGGTATACCTAGTTAATTCGAATTGACTCATCGAAACCATTTGATTATAAGGATTTCCGCAATATGCACAAACTTCACCATTTCGGGCTGACCGGCAGTCCATATGATCTAAGGAGTGATCGTAGCCGTATTCAAAAACGAAGTGGGAAACTGTTTTATACGCCATCCACTCGCTCCTTAATGGAAAAGATTGGTTCAATTAAGAAGATCATATGATTCCTTGAGTTATTTTATGCGCAGCTGATTTCCATACTAAACTGGATTTCGGCAGTCAAATGCGGCTATTTCTATAGGATCTGATCTCTATATGTTTCTTCATATTTATACTTGAAGACACGAAATAAAAAGGAATGAACTACTTATAAAAGCCCGCTAATACTTGGGCAAAAACATACGGATCATAAAAACGTGAATGCCAATTTTTTTTAAGCAGCTTCTGGATCCACCCGTCTCTTGCGGGATCAGGGATATGAGGCTGAAAGCACATGCGCCAATGTATGCGGGCTTCTTCTTCGGTTGGATGTAATCCGAGCCTATGGAGCTGGTTTAATTGAATCACCCAGGCATGATAGGATTGCTGATCCCGGTGGATTCGGCTTACTTGGGATTCGTGCAAACGATATTGGAGAAGAATATCGGGTAAGTTGACGAGTTGGGTGTGCATCATCAATTCCGTCCACATGTGATAATCCTCTGCATGCCTGTAGTTGGAATTGTAGCGTATGCCGGTTTCGGCCAAAATTCTTTGACGGATCATGACCGTGGGATGAGCCAGACAGCTGCGAAACATCAAGATGCACTTTACCTCCTCCACATTCAAAGGCATCCTCCATATTTCATCGCTTCCAATCACTTGAACACAAGTCCCGCAAACGCCTATGTGCGGATTCCCTTCCATATACGTTAGCTGTATCCGCAAACGATCAGGCATACTGATATCGTCTGCATCCATTCTGGCGATGAATTCACCCTCAGCGGCTTGTATCCCCTCATTTAGACATGCGACTAACCCCTGATTAACTTCATGATGAAGTACTCTAATCCGTGGATCATGAAAAAATTCAATAATCTTAAGGCTTTGATCCCAAGAACCGTCGTCAATAATCAAGAACTCGAAGTCGCTGAAGCTTTGGTTTAAAATGCTGGAGATCGATTCGTATAAATAAGCTTCTCCATTAAAGACGGGCATCAACACAGTGATTCGGGGCATCACGCCACCTCCTTACAATGGGTACTTAAGCACTTCACGGTAAACCTCCAAATAACGCTCGGCCATGAGAGTCGATGAAAAGTGATCAGAAGCCTGCTTTCGCAAGAGAGAAGGAGGTGGGAACCAGGCATTATTAACTTTGTAAATCATATCTTCAAGGCTATCGCAAATTAGTTCAGGAAAAGCGCTCAGCACCTCAGGAACTGTACCTTTGCGGAAAGCCAGAACCGGTGAACCGCAGGCCATTGCTTCAACCATTACCAATCCGAAGGCTTCCTCGTCTGAAGGAAATAGGACACACTTAGCATGCTTGAGGATCCGAATCCGGTCATTGCCGCCCACTTCGCCTACATATTCGATATTCGGATTTCGTTCAATCCTGGGCTGTATTTCATGGATGAAAAACGAGTAGTTCTCCGGCTCGATAATGTCAGCAGCCGGACCGGCAATGACCAACCGTTGTGCTGTTCGCTCGGCGACCTCTATCGCTTGGAGAATCCCTTTGCTTTTAATGAGCCGGCCCATGAACAGCAGGTAATCCGATTTATGCTGCGTGAATTCATACTCGTCCAGCTGAATGCCGTTGTGAACCATAAATCCGCGGTAACTACCCAGCTTATTCAGCATGTAATGGCTTAAAAAAACGGGATGCTTGATTGCACTGCACCACGGTACATGAATGGAGCAGACACATGGGGGTGCTGGCAATGTCTGACCGATTACGGACCCGTGGGTATGGTCATGAACGATATCCGTTGCCTTAGGAAGTGTATCCTGTACAAAACGCGAAAGCTGCCATGCATCTCGAGAATGTCTGTATGGTATGAGAGTTGCACTGGTGCAGCTTCCAGGAAGTGCGTATAAAAATACGTCGTGTCCTAGACGTACAAGCTCTTCGGTCAAATCATATACAACTCTTTCGATGCCGCCGTATTTTGCCGGAGGGACCGTTATATAATCGGGTGCCACTTGAACAATTCTCAAAACTCTCAACTCCTTTTTCCTCGTACACCTTGCTAACAACTTATTCCGCTCGCGATCTCTCTGATAGGGCAAAATGTACGGGTTAAGGGGATTTTTTTGTGTTCAGGGTACTTGTCTATACCGCAGCCCTACAGATCACATATGTTGTATCATCATTGATCTGTATGTAGGGAGGAGCACATTCGAATGAAAGGCATCCTATTATGCGCCGGCAAGGGCACCAGGATCCAGCCGTTTTCGTTGACACAACCGAAGACTTTGATACCGATAGCGAATTCCACAATTCTGGAACGGTGCATCCGAAAAATGGTCGAAATCGGTATAGAAGAAATTGCTATCGTAATTAGTCCATCTCAAGAAACGATCGTGGATTACGTAACCAAACATATCCAACATCCGAAAGTAACCTTCATCCTCCAGAATGAACCCAAAGGCATTTTCCATGCCCTATGTCAAGCAAAGTCTTTCATAGATAACGAGCGGTTTGTCCTTATGTTGGGAGATAACATCATAGGGGAATCTTTAGAATCCTTGATAAAGGCTTTTGAAGGCAACCAGGGGGCTTTATTGCTAGCTGAAGTCCGCAATCCTCAGGATTTCGGAGTTGCCGAAGTCCATGGGGAACGTATTTTGCGCTTGGAGGAGAAACCGCTTCATCCGGTAAGTCGATTAGCCGTTATAGGTACTTATGCGCTGGATCCCGTTATTTTTGAAGTTGCTCGCGATTTATTGCCTTCCGCCAGAGGAGAGTATGAGCTGACCGATGCCCTGCAGTGCATGCTTACAGAAGGGCTGCCGATTGCCTATCGCATCACGGACCGGCTCTTCGCGGATGTCGGCACGGTTGAACGATGTCTTGAGACCAATCGCGCTCTTCTTGATGCTGAGCTGAATGGCAAAGTCGTTATTGGACCGGATACGCTTATCCGTAATTGTACGTTCATCGGTCCAGTCATTATTGGCGGCCGTTGTAGACTGATCAATGCCGTTATCGGGCCCTACGTTTCGGTTCAGGATGATTGTGAGGTAAATGACTGTCAAATCGAGAATAGTATTTTGATGCAAGAGAGTTCTATCAGGCATATAGATTCGAAAATAACCCTCAGCATTCTCGGACGGAGAGTTCGGTTAACCGACCTTCACCGTTCTAATAATGAAATCCACTATATACTCGGAGAAAAATCAGAGATACAAGGAGAGGAAAGCATTGAATAACGGAAATGAACTCCGTTTCACCGGAAATGAATACATGATCATTTGTAACGATATCAGGTCTTTATCGAACACCTTTACTTATGAGTTCTGGGTAAAGGCCGAGGTTGAACACCAGATGGATTTCGAGAGCCATATAGGTGGAACCGGGATCCACGGGAAAAAATATGCTTTTGGACCGGAAGGTTTCAGTGGTCAGGATGCAGGCATGGGGATCTCGATCGGTCTCAACGGTATTGCTGTCTACGAGCATGCTGTGAATTACTTGCCTGCAAGGCTGGTTTGTCCATGGGATTTTTCGGAGTGGCAGCATGTCGCTGTCGTATATGACAATAAAACACCGAAATTGTATATCAACGGACGTTATATGAAACAAGGCATTCCTAGCGAGCGGGAACAAGTGTATGCATCACGAATAGTCGGCGGCTATCCGTATGGGTATTTCGAAGGATGCTTAAAGGACATCCGAATATGGCGCGGGATAAGATCGGAGAGGCAAATCGCGGAAGGCATGCAGAAGGAATTGACCGGTGATGAGCCTGGTTTATTCTTTTATGAGAATCCATCAAAGCGTATTCGGGTTTATGAAGGGAACAAATTGGATACCCAAATCAGCGTTATTATGCCATCCCATAACCGGTATCCCCTGAACTTATTTGCTCTAAATACGCTTAATACACAAACTTACCATGCTTCTCAAATGGAGGTCATCTTTATCGATGATGGGTCAACGGACGGAACCTGGGATCACATTCAAGCGATGTTCCACCCTGGTTTTCCCATAAAATATATCCGTTTCTTGGCGTCTAAGGGAAGAGGGAAAGTGAGGAATATTGGCATTCGCGCAGCAGCAGGAAAAGTACTGCTTTTTCTGGATACGGAAATGTTATGTCCTCCAAATCTGTTGGCAAATCATATGAAACATCATGTGAGAGGGGAGCCAAAGGTGGTTTCCGGAAGTATGAGGAAAAAAAGGGTGTATACGGTGTATACCCCTGAAATGAGCAGCCAACAGCTAGCGCACATGTATGGGTTATACGGAAATAACCCTAGCGTTGTAAACATGTTGAATGAGGCTGCTTATCGTTATGCGATACAACTACTGCCGGTTGAGCATATGTGTAATCCTGAGTTTTTGGATCGTTATGCTTACAGGTACGATTACTTTCAAGAAATTTTAGAAACGTACGGCGGAAAATTCCATGGCTTTCATTATGCTTGGGTCAATTTCATCACCAGTAATGTCTCCGTTTCTAAATCATTAATAGAGAGAGCGGGCATGTTCGACGAGCAATTTTACGGATACGGTTGGGAGGATTGGGAGCTGGGCTTCCGACTTTCTAAACAGGGAGCGGCTTTTATTCATGATGAAGAAGTCGTTGCGTACCACCAAGAGCACGCAGTCTCCGCTCAAAATATGGAGCAGTCGATGAAAAATTTCTACTTGTTTCAGCAAAAACATCCGGTTATGGAGGTTCGCTTGTTTGTATTGGATATGATCCCGAAACGTAAAAACCTCTGTCAATCCAATCTATATTTGGACGATTACAAAAGTTTCAGGTTGCGTTGGCCGAACCAGTTTCACTTATTTCATACGATCCTTCTTCTTTTATTGGAACGTGCAGCTTATTTGTTGTCGGAGGGCCGCCCCATCGAACACCTTTGGGAACACATCGGGATTACAAAGGATTCTCTTTCTTTTGAGCTGTTGCTCGGGGAAGTGAGTGAAATCCGTCATGGAGGCATGTATCCGCACCTCATCGAGCTCTATGATATTTTAATGTCGATGGCATAATATTCAAATGTTGTAGATTTTTTGAAGACCGTTAATGGAGGAGCTTGCCAGAGGCAGCTCCTTTTTCTTTTGTTAAGGTGGTATACATAAATAAGAAGGTAACGGTCCAATAAAAGGGGTTTTACCCCTTTATCAGTATTACTGATAGATCATATAAGATCATTCTAATTGACCTATTTCGACATACATGATAGTTTCAAGAGAGTGAAAATAATGCGAAAAATGTATAATAGGAAATAATATCATTGCAGGCTATGAGAGGTGGATATTCTTGGTACTTCAAGTAACAAACAGTCCTTTTAATCAGGAACAAGTAGAATTACTGAATCGATTACTTCCTACACTAACGGAATCACAACGAATCTGGCTGAACGGGTATCTTGCAGCACTTCAGGGATCGGCTGTCGTGACGGCGTCTGGTGCAGCTCCTGTAGCTCCCTTAGCGACTTTGGCGGCGAATGCGCCGGTAATCTCTAAAGAGGTGACCGTACTCTTCGGATCACAGACGGGTAAAGCTCAAGGATTAGCGAAGAAAATGTCCAAAAAGCTAGAAGAGCAAGGTTTTCAGGTAACACTCTCCTCGATGGCTGACTTCAAACCTAACAATTTGAAAAAGATTCAAAACTTGCTTGTTCTAGCGAGTACTCACGGAGAAGGAGATCCACCGGATAACGCTATATCCTTCCATGAATTCCTTCATAGCAAGAGAGCTCCTAAATTGGAGGATCTGCGGTTCTCCGTGCTTTCACTTGGAGATACATCTTACGAACTTTTCTGCCAAACAGGCAAGGATTTCGACAAACGTCTGGAAGAGCTTGGCGGCAAACGCCTTGCGCCGCGTGTCGACTGTGACGTGGATTTCGATGAGCCAGCTGCAGAATGGATGAGTTCCGTTATAGGCTCTTTAAGTGAAGCTTCAATGGGCTCGACTGTTGTGAGTGGCGTTGGAGCAGCAGTTGAAAGCGGTACTGAATCGGAATATTCGAGAACAAATCCATTCCAAGCCGAGGTTCTTGAGAATTTGAATCTGAATGGCCGTGGATCGGATCGCGAAACCCGCCACATTGAGATCTCCTTGGAGGGATCCAATCTTCAGTATGAACCGGGTGATTGCTTAGGTATCTATCCGGAGAACCACCCGCGCCTTGTAGATGAATTGATCGAAGCCATGGGTTGGAAAGCTGAGGAACTCGTTACTATCAATAAGAACGGCGAGAAGCGTTCATTGCGCGAAGCGCTGCTTCATAATTATGAAATTACTGTACTGACAAAACCGTTGTTGGAGCAAGTGGCAAAGCTTACTTCAAACAATGGGCTGCAAGAGCTGTTGGCTGCAGGACGCGAGCAAGATTTTAAATCATATATCAGTGGGCGGGATTTATTAGATTTGGTGCAGGATTACTCCCTTAAAGGCGTACCTGCAGGCGAATTCGTAGCGATCCTTCGGAAGATGCCTGCTCGACTGTACTCAATCGCGAGCAGTTCCAAAGCTTTCCCGGATGAGGTTCACGTTACCGTCCGTACGGTGCGTTACGAGACTCAAGGTAGAGAACGTTATGGCGTGTGCTCTGTGCAGCTCGCTGAGCGAATCAAGTCTGGCGAAACGCTGCCGGTTTACATTCAAAACAACCCGAATTTCAAGCTTCCCGAGAATCCGGAAACTCCTATCATTATGATCGGACCTGGCACGGGCGTCGCTCCGTTCAGAGCCTTTCTCGGAGAAAGAGAAGAGACAGGGGCCGAAGGCAAATCATGGCTCTTCTACGGTGATCAGCACTTCTCCACAGATTTCCTTTATCAGATTGAATGGCAGAAGTGGCTTAAGGATGGCGTGTTGACGCGCATGGATGTTGCGTTCTCCCGCGATACCGACCAGAAAGTATATGTGCAGCATCGGATGCTTGAGAAGAGCGCGGAGCTTTATAAATGGCTTCAAGAAGGGGCTATCGTGTACGTATGTGGTGACGAAAAGAAAATGGCACACGACGTTCATGCAACCCTAGCAACAATTATAGAACAAGAGGGCGGTTTCAGCTCGGAGGAAGCAGCGGAGTATTTGACCCGTATGCAACAGCAAAAACGTTATCAGAGGGATGTTTACTAAGTTCAGATCCCAAAGATCGCGAGAGGAGAAAGGCCAATATGTCAGAAAACAATTTACTTTCAAAGAACAGTGCGCCGCACAGCGAAGTAGAACACATTAAAATGAGAACCAATTACTTGCGGGGGAGTCTCGAAGAGACGCTGATAGACGCAATTACGGGGTCCATCCCCGAGGATGATAACCGTCTGATGAAGTTTCACGGAAGCTATATGCAGGATGACAGGGATCTGCGCAACGAGCGGCAAAAGCAGAAGCTGGAGCCAGCCTATCAGTTCATGCTGCGTGTTCGCGCCGCTGGGGGAGTCGTTACACCAGAGCAATGGTTGATGATGGACCAGGTCGCACAAAAGTATGCTAACGGAACGATCCGTTTGACGACTCGTCAATCTTTTCAACTTCACGGCGTGTTGAAGTGGAATTTGAAGAAAACGATCCGTGAAGTCAATGATTCGTTGTTAAGCACGCTAGCTGCGTGCGGTGACGTTAACCGAAACGTCATGTGTAATCCGAATCCTTACCAGTCGGATGTTCATGCCGAAGTATACGAATGGGCCTGCCGCGTTAGCAACCATCTTGATCCACAGACCAAAGCCTATCACGAGATCTGGCTTGACGGCGAAAAGGTAGTGGATAGCCAGGATGGCGTAGAGCAAGAGCCGATCTATGGAAAGGTGTATTTGCCGCGTAAGTTCAAAATCGGTATTGCAGTACCGCCTTCCAATGATGTGGATGTCTTCTCGCAAGATCTGGGTTTCATTGCTATTGTTGAAGATGGACGTCTGAAAGGCTTCAATGTATCTGTCGGTGGCGGCATGGGGATGAGCCATGGCGATCCGTTAACTTACCCGCAAGTAGCCCAAGTGATCGGATTCATCACGCCGGATCAAATGGTTGATTTGGCAGAGAAGACAGTTACGATTCAACGGGACTATGGCGATCGTTCTGTGCGGAAACATGCACGTTTTAAATATACGATTGATGACCGCGGCATTGATTGGTTCGTTGGTGAACTAACCGCTCGTTTAGGCTGGAAGCTCGAAGCGGCGCGTCCATACCATTTTGATCATAATGGAGATCGCTATGGCTGGGTTAAGGGAACTAACGGGAAATGGCATTTCAACCTGTTTATTCAAAACGGTCGTGTTAAAGACGAAGATAACTACCTGCTGATGACCGGACTTCGTGAAATTGCCAAAGTGCATACCGGGGACTTCAGACTTACGGCGAACCAGAATCTGGTGATCGGTAATGTGAGCACTCAGAAGAAGAAAAAGATCGAAGAGCTGATCAAAGAGTACGGTCTTACGGACGGGCTTCAGTACTCAGCATTGCGCAGAAGCTCTATGGCCTGCGTGTCTCTGCCAACTTGCGGTATGGCGATGGCTGAGGCTGAGCGTTACCTTCCTGACTTAATGGATAAAATCGAGCCGATGTTGGAAGAAGCCGGTTTGAGTGATAAAGAGATTGTCATTCGCATGACCGGTTGTCCGAATGGATGTGCCCGTCCAATGTTAGCGGAAATCGCGTTCATTGGTAAGGCACCAGGCAAATACAACATGTATTTGGGCGGTGGACATTCCGGAAACCGACTGAACAAGCTGTATAAGGAAAACATCGGCGAAGTGGAGATTCTCGAGTCATTGCGACCGATTGTTAATCAATACGCGAAGGAACGACAAGAAAATGAGCATTTTGGCGATTTTGTCATTCGTGCCGGTTATGTCAAAGAAGTTCGTTCCGGACAAGACTTTCATTCGTAAAATATGGTTAACCTAATTCAATAGCTTTCCTGAAATTATCGGAAATAGAAAGAAGTGCGTTCACTTAGACGCACTTCTTTTTTTCTCTGTTTAATGGTTGATTTTACGCCAAATCAAACGATTATTTTCAGCCACAGCATCGTCGTTCCTCAGCAAGACATAAATGTATTTTGGATTGAGCACACTCGCCAATAAACAAATCTTGCTCGAGTTCACTTACAAATCAATTCGAGAATATTCCTTGACAGGAATATTCTCCATGAGGTATATTGTTATTGGAAATAAGGAAACTTGCTAACGAAACGAGGTGGCCGGACTTGACTAGAACTGGAACTGGAAATCATCATCATGGATAACACAACATTTAACGCACTGGCCGAACCCAACCGTTTACGCATTGTTGAGCTCCTGTTAGAGGGTCCCTTAACTGTAGGGGACATCGCCGATGGCCTTGGGCTTCGCCAGCCTCAAGCCTCGAAGCATCTTCGTGTTCTTCTCGAGGCCGGACTTGTGGAGGTGCAGGCTGTCGCCAATCGCCGGAACTACAAACTTCGTTTGGAACCATTTCAAGAACTGGACACCTGGCTTAAAACCTACCGCAGTGTCTGGGATGAACGACTTGACGTACTGGAGAATTACCTTCAGAAGCTGCGAAACAAAGAAAACAAACAAAACTAAATTGTAGGAGGAATTTCAATGTCAAACCAAATGATTACCAAGGTAGAGGGTCAGGAACTAATTTTGGAGCGTGTTTTTAACGCGCCACGCGAGCTTGTATTCAAAGCATTCTCCGAGGCTGAGCATCTAAAGCATTGGTGGGGACCTCGCGGCTGGACGCTTACAGTTTGTAACGTTGATTTTCGTCCGGGCGGTATCTGGCATTACTGCATGAAGTGTATCGATCAGAACCAAGGAGATTTTTATGGATACGAATCTTGGGGCAAAGCAGTCTATGATGAAATCGTTGAGGCTGAGAAAATTGTTTACGTTGATTACTTCTCGGATGCCGAAGGGAATGAAACGGAGGGGATGCCGTCATCTCGCATAACGATGACTTTTGTAGAGCATGAAGGCAAGACGAAGCTTGTCAGCCGCTCAAAATTCGCTTCACCTGAAGCGCTCAAAACCGTCATGGAAATGGGCATGGAGCAAGGTATTACGGAAACTTGGGATCGTCTCTCCGAGCATCTGCAATCCATTCAATAATCTCGTATCACAAGGCCGTCGGCATAGAGCTGACGGCTTATTTTTTTGATTGTCTGATTGACAACAATTTGGTCTTTTTATAAGTGTAGAGCTACTTTAGGCTGGAATTGTTGAGTTTTTACAACTTTCGCGCGGATAAAGCGAAATAAAGCTTGTCTATTGTTGTATTAAGTACAACTTTGTCGTTCTATCCGATATGTTGGCGTAAAAAATCAAAATCTTTATTCGACACTGAAATAATATTTCACAAATTTGTCATAAAGTTTAACGACCCCATCATTACCTTTTTCTGCGTCCTGTTTTATAATAGGTATACAAACCATCATTGAACAGAATTGGTGTGAATAATTGATATGGAACTACTATTATTAGAAAAAATCGAAGCTTTACGCAGTGAAATGGTAGAAGAGGCGTATTTACGCGGAAGTTTCACGCATGAGAAAGTAGTAGATCTTAGTCAAAAATTAGATGAATATATTGTTAACTTTCAAGAGTTAAAATGATATTACCTTCATAGAGAATGGACCAGAGGATATGCAACTGAGATCCTCTTTTTGCTATTTAAGAAGATCAATTAGCTTGTGTCCAGGGCAGGGCATAAATTTCGGTTATTCAGGAAACTTATCCTGCCCTCTTGAGAACATCATGAACAAAATCCCGATTGAAAAAGCTACAAGCAATAAAGGCGCAATCATAAGCAAAAAGAAATCCATAATCATCACCCTTTCTTGGAGGGATTCCCTCGCACATATTCAGCGTCGAACAGGAACAGCCGCATCAGTAGTACAAGTGATGGAATAAGCAGACATAAACCAGCAAGGAAAACGACAATTAGGGAGATTGCCATAGCATCGTTCGTGAAATTTTGATAAATGGTGATAAATGGGTAAAGGATATACGGCAAGTGTGAAGCTCCATATCCGAAGAAGGCAAAAGCGAATTGCAGCATGACAAGAATAAATGCCCAACCAAAGTTTTTTCGTTTAAAAATCAGATAGACTGCTGCTATGAAGCATAGTAACGAAGCAACGAACATCCAAGACAGATCAAGCATAGCCTTAAAATGCTCCGGATTGTGCCAACGAATAGCGAAAAAAACAAATATACTGCACACGATTGTTGGCGGACTCCAGCCTAGTGCGTAGCTTCGGACGATTTCAAGTGCTTCATAATCCTGCGCTTTGTTAGCATAATAGGAAAGAAACATCGCAGAAATGTACAGAACGCTAACAAGTGCAAGCAACACAACCGACCAGGAATAGGAGCTTGTAAAGAGCTTGCTAAAGTGTAAAATAACCTTGCCATTCTCCTCTGTCATATAGCCTCCCTCCGATATCGTTAGGACGGTTGATAAGGAAGCGGGAATGAGGAGGCCGGTTGCTCCGTACAAAAATGTATACAAGTGGCTTTGTTTTTGCATTTGTCCATAAATACTAAAAGCATAGTAAGAGCCGCGTATCGCAAGCAGAACAATCGCGATGCTGCCAGGCACCAAAAGAGCTGTTCCAAAGTAATACGAGCTATCCGGAAAGAAGCCGACTATGCCGACAAAGAAGAAAACGAGGAAAACATTCGTTACTTCCCATACGGGGGATAGATAACGTTTGATGATGTTTTCAACCAGATGTTTTTTTCCTGTAGCGTAGGAGTAATAACTAAAGAAGCCTGCCCCGAAATCAATGGAAGCAACGATCAGATACCCATACAGAAATATCCATAGTACTGTAATGCCGATTAACTCGTATTTCATTGTGTAGGTCCCCCCTCAATACCTCTGCTCTTGAGTTCTTCTTGTACATCGCTGTTCATGAACATTTTCCTAAGTACTTTGATCAAAGTGAACCCAATAGCTACATATAGAATGCAGAACAAAAGAAGCATCAAATCCACATGTGTAGAAGTAGTCGCTCCATGAGCGGTCTTCATAAAACCTCGAAGTATCCAAGGCTGTCTGCCTACCTCTGCATATATCCAACCCAATTCTATTCCCAAAATGGCAAGTGGACCTGAAAGGACGACCAACCTCAACAGCCAACTTGGATATTGGACACTTTTTAATTTGTAAACCATCCAAACAGATCCCATAGAAAGTACCGTAAGGAAGATGCCTATCGTGACCATCGAATCAAAGTAATAATGAACAATAAGTGGGGGACGCTCAGCTACAGGCGTTTCATTTAAGCCCTGAACCTCGGAATTCGGGTTATCGTGAGCTAGAATGCTAAGGGCGAATGGGATTTTCAACCCGTATTTAATCTGATGATCTTCTGTTAAAATCCCTCCTATAACAAGCGGCACCTGTCTAGCTGTCTCGAAATGCCATTCAGCGGCAGCCAGTTTCTCGGGTTGGTATTTGGCCAAAAATTTCCCGGAAAGATCTCCGATCAATGCGGTTGTAATCGAAAAAATAAGAGCAGCGACCATCGTTAGCTTGAGCGCTTTACGATGATAGAGCGAATTGCGCTTCTTAAGCAAAGCAGCTCCTGCTATCGCCGCAAGGACGAAGGCGCTAGTCATATATGCAGAAGAAAGCACATGTGCTACCTTCGTTGGCGTAGCGGGATTGAACATAGCTATAAGCGGCTCAATGTCTGTAATGGAACCGTTGTTCAGCTTAAAGCCCTGCGGGGTATTCATAAACGCGTTAACGGTTGTAATAAAAAAAGCAGACGCTGAAGATCCGAGCATAACCGGAATACTTAGCAAGAAATGAGTGATGGGCTTGCGGAATCGATCCCAAGTGTATAGATAGATGCCTAAGAATATAGCTTCAAAGAAAAAGGCAAAGGTCTCCATAAACAAAGGCAAGGCAATTGCTTGGCCGGCAACGCGCATAAAGCTCGGCCACAGCAGGCTGAGCTGGAGACCTATCGCGGTTCCAGTGACAACACCAACAGCTACGGTTATAACAAAGCCGCGGGCCCAGCGCCGCGCAAGAAGCAGGTAGTAAGGATCATTTCGCTTAATGCCAGACCACTCGGCGAATGCGATCATGATCGGAATACCGACACCTACGGTAGCGAAGATAATATGGAAGGCGAATGTGAGCTCAGTGAGCATTCGGCTGTAAAGCACGGAATCATAAGTCATAGGTGATGTACTCCTTTTCAGCTTGAAAATTGCTTGGGAATGCAGTTATTACGAATACGCGATCATCTGCCGGAGCCAGGAAAGAAGCATGAGAGAAGCGACAATGATACAGAGCCATATTAGCCATTTCTCTTGCTTTTTGTACTTATCTATATGATCACCTACTGTAGGGGTCAGAATGAATGGCCCTATTAGAATGCCAATATTATGAAATTTTACTCTATGTACTTGATTGCCAATCCGACATTTTTGTGAACAGTAAACCCTCCCGATATTCATGCATACAGGAAAACCCTCAGGCAAAGTGCCTGAGGGTTCTCCATCGAATACCAAACTAAAAATAATATGGAGTCTTCTTATCATCACTCATTTCGTTTTGCCACTAGATAATCATACTTGAATCGTAGAAGTTCAATGGCGTTAGTAACATCCCCATTTGACGTTAAATAAACAGAGACCCAACCGGAATCAGGATACATATGATGGGGTTGCGCACACCCTGAAACTATAAGCTGATCGCGAAACGATTTTGGCATGAGCAAGTCGACTAGATGATCTCCATGTAGATGACCAATTTCTTTTCCGATAAACAGAAATTCAATCCCTCCGAAACGGTGTGGCTGCTGAGTTACTTCTGGCCATGAAAGCAA
Organism: Paenibacillus sp. J31P190; assembly: GCF_059692075.1. Lineage (NCBI taxonomy): Bacteria > Bacillati > Bacillota > Bacilli > Caryophanales > Paenibacillaceae > Paenibacillus > Paenibacillus sp. J31P190. Next base: position 53,716 of record NZ_JCAUAS010000008.1, read on the forward strand.
TTGATCGATAATAATTTGCCTCACATTACCATTCATCTTTATGTTCCCTCCCTAATCAATGATTTGTTCAGTGTTCTATTGCAACGCTTTGTTTCTTAGTACGGAATTGTAAGTGGTAGAAGAACAAGATCCCCACATGCATTGCGGCAAGAACGAGATAAAAATTGCTGAATAGGTAGCTGTTCGGATCGACATTTAACGGATTCCACTGAACAGAGGGACCCTGTGCAACCACAATACCGTAAACGCCTGCAGCGATTCCTTGGGCTATAAAACTGACCATCGAGATAAGTCCCATGCCCACGCCAACCTGATCTTTGGGCAATGATATTGAAGCGGAATTGGAGATCGCAATCTGTATGAAAGATTGGCCTACGTTTCCGAATATCAAAAAGAATGAAATCCATAGCGGCGAGATTCCTGTAAAGATGGACAACAAGATAAAACAGGTAATTAAAGAACCGGAAGCAACTGAGAACAGATAGGAATTGCCTTTCAGATCCGCTAGTTTCCCGCCTTTTCTCCCCAGAAGAGCGGAGGCTGCTGCAGCAGGGACCATGGCGAAACCGATCCAATTGGAACCAAGATGATAAACTTGCGAAAACAGAATCGGAGTTAAAAAATACAAGGAAACGCCGATGCCGCTGATGAGAAACGCCAATGTTATTGCGATCGTATATTTCATGTTACGAAACAACCGAGGTTGGATAAAAGGTTCTTCAGCCGTACGAATTCGTACGATGAAGAGGATTAAGGTCGCTAGACCGATAACCAAATACCACCAGGTTCGATTCGTGACTCCTAGCAGAAGCAGCGAAATGGATGCGGCGAGCAAGCTTCCGCCAAACCAATCGAATTTGCGCGGAGCTTGTTTCACTTCATGCTCGAGATATTTTCGATACAGCGGCAGCAATAACAGAATCAAGAGGGAAGGCAGAAACAGCCATCTCCAATTGGCAAAGCTAACGACAATCGCGGATATCACAGGCGCAAGAGCACTTCCGAGAGCAATCCCGACGGCTGTCATGCTTAATGCGGAGCCTCTCTTCTCAGGCGAAAAGTACCGTACAGGGATAATCAATGCAATTGCCGGAATAGCCGCAGCCCCTGCAGATTGAAGACACCTTCCGAGTAGAGCGAACCAAAAGGTTTGGGAAACAAGCCCTATAAGAGAACCCGCCGCAAACAACGTCAGACCGAACGTCAATAGGCTCTTCAGTTGGAATCTGTCAGCCAGTTTCCCGTAAGTCACAGTTCCAAACGCATAGATAAGCGTATAGGCGGATGACAGCCAGCTCACCTGAGCAAGGGTAAGATGAAACTCCTCGCTAATTTGTGGGAGAACAACGTTAAACATTAGGGCGCTCATCGATGACATCATAACGGTAAACATCAATAATCGCATTAAGATGGGGCCTTTTTGCAGTATGGTTCCAGAATTCATGGTTCAACGCTCCTTTGCATGAATGCAAGTACATGCTTGCATTATAATTTATAAAAAAGCTAGGGAGTTAATGCCCTAGCGAATAACCGCACACCTTCTTCAATAAATTCGTCCAAATCTATGGGGGAAAAGTTGCTATTGAACGCACCATGATTCATCAACATGAAAGCATATGCCTGTATGTCAGGTTTTGAAGTGATCACTTTACCTTGCTCAGACATGGAAATCAAATAATTCGTTAAAAGCTTCCTAAGTTCCTGAGGATGACGGTGGGCCTCCTGATAGACTTCTGGAGGGAGACTGCTGCTTCCTTTTTGAATGATCTGAAACAGTTTTCTATTCCGATTCATGAGATAATGATACTTTCGGCTGATAATAAGAAGGTCCTCATGCAGCTCGCCTGTCAAAGATTCGTTAAAAAGCTTTGTCATCTCTAAGGCATAGTGATAACGGTTGAAGGCAGCCGCTAACAATTTCTCTTTCGTTCCGAAATGGCGAAATAACGTGACTTCGTTCACTCCGGCAGCAGCAGCGATTTCCTTAGTTGTCGTACCATCATATCCTTTTTCTGCCATGAGATCGATTGTTGCTAACAGAAGTTTATCACTCGTACTTTGATTGCTGCTCATTGATCTACCCTTCTTTAATGCAAGTACTTACTTACATTATTTATTGTATGAGAGTCATGCTGCAATGTCAAGGACTGGAAGAACACATATTTAAGTCGGTATAATAATAGCTGCCCCTTCTATGTAAATAGAGAAGGGCAGCTCTCACAATCCTATTAATATTTCTGTGTTAATGCATGAAAAGCCTGAGCTAGTTTGGATATACCAGGAGCTATCTCATCCATAGAAGGACGAGCAAAGCTTAATCTCAGATGTCCAGGCTCAGAGCCAAATACCGTTCCTGGCATAAACACGACCCCTCGTTTGATTGCTTCCTCCAATAACTTCTGATCATCAACCTTGTCCTTGATCGTGCACCATATATTGAGACCTCCTCGAGCTGGGATAAAGCTGATTTGGTCGGGTAACTCTTGCTGAAGGGATCGAATCATCAGATGCTGCTTCAGAGAAAGGGAGTCTCTTAGGAAGAGCGTATGTTGATCAAACAATTCCGATCCCAGAAATTTATTAGCAAGCCATTGTGGGACAATGCTTAGGCCAAAGTCCATTTGCTGGCGAGCATCGGCTAATCGTTGTACGACAGCCTGGGGAGCTACTAACCAACCGATCCGTAATCCTGAAGCTGCAATCTTGGATAAGGAACCGACATAGAGTACGGAACCGTGAGTATCGATGGATTTCAACGTATCAGGTGGACAATGATCAAAGGAAGTAAGGCTGAAAGGATCATCTTCTACGATGGGTATACCGAGTTCTGCGGCGATCTTCAGCAAGGCTTCTCTTTTAGATGCTTGAAGGATCGTTCCTGTCGGGTTCTGATAGTTCGGATTCAAAAAAATCATGCGAATGCGATGTTGGCGGTACAAAGTCATAATGTCTTCGGGATCGATGCCATCTTCTTTTACGGGTAAGCGAAACATACGGAGCCCGGCAGATTGGAACATGGATAAAGAATAGTAATAAGACGGATCTTCAATGGCAACCGCATCCCCAGGAGCTAACAAACATTGCATAATCAAATACAGAGATTGCTGTGAGCCGGATGTGATAAGGATGGAAGCTTCTGTCGCTCGAATCCGTAATCTTTCCTCCAGAAAACCTACAAGAGTCTCTCTAAGCGGCAAATACCCACTCGGATCGTCATATCCTAAGTAGGCTTCGAAAGGAATGTCCTTCATTATTTGCTTAATCGCATCATTGGGGAATAAGTCGGCAGATAACTCGCCACTAGCAAAGTCAATGATTGATTCTCGTTCACGTAGAACCTCGCGTACCCGGCGGATATAGGGAAGATTGGGGGCAAATGTGCCTCCTTCTACATATTGACGCCAATTGGGTGTTAAATTAGGCCGAATACCCCAAATATGGTTGCTGACCATGGTACCGCTTCCGCTTATACTTTCGACTATTCCTCTTGCACGTAATTCCTCATAGGCTTGTACGACGGTGCTTCGGTTTACTTCCAGCCGTTCGGCAAGCTTACGTTCAGATGGCAAGAAACTTCCGGGCGGATATTCGCCATGTAGGATACTCCGCTCCATCTCATCTGAGATCTGTTGATAGAGAGGTTTTTTACTTGTTCGGTCAGGTTTGCGCATGTATACCACCATCTTTGAGAAATATCCATTTATTCCATAGTATAATACAGTTCACGAATTCGTTGTTGAACTCTCGCGTAGAATATTTGACAAACTCGCTAATCTTTTAATAATGATGGGGATAAAATGTGTAAGAATGAATAAAAGGTTTGGTTATTATTCACATAATAATTGAAAAATATGCCAAATCAAAAGGATTTGTGTTTTTCATTAAGTTTCAATAAAGTCACAGGAGATTGGATATGATTGTCGAAATGGTATGAGTTTTGGAACTAAATACTGAGTAAAGGAATGAAGTAGAAAATGACGATTAAAATACCTAACATCTCACTTGGAGAATATGGATATGAGGGCACTATTACTCTAGACGCTTGGAGTGGCTATCTTACAAAAAAGAACGGGGCATTCGGCCTAGATTTCGGTGGAGATATGGTAATAGACAGTCCTATAATTGAAGATGAACACATTGCAGCATATCGTTATATTGTCGATAACCAATATGCAATTAGAGATGCAGTTCTTGAAGCGCTATTGAAAAATTATAAAGATTTGCAGGAACATTACGGCTATGAAGATGAAGAGGCAGAGCAATATATGCCGGATGTAAATGAAATGGGTGACTTTAAAAAGTTAATTGGTTTAATAAATGTACATGTAATGAATGTGTATAAAAATGGAATGGCATATTTCGGTTTAGAATTCGATTGTACCTGGGATGAGGAACATGGATTTGGAGTAATGATGTATAAGGACAACGTTGTTGAGTTGGGAGGGGCAGACAAGTCAATTTTGACATGGGTTGCTGAACGGGCTAAGAATCAAATAGGTAATAATCATGACTAGGTCATTTCTTTTTTTCATAACGATTATTGTAATAATCGGACTGACAGCATGTGATCAATCAAACAGTCTAGCAGGAAGCCAACCTTCTGCAAGTTCTGTTATTGAAAAGCAGGTCCAGCCTAGCTCTAATGTAAAAATTGAGAAACCTAAGTCCGTTGAGGAAATAAAGGATTTTCTCATAAAGAATGTAGTTGAAATACAGAAATACAAACAGATGATTGAGACTAACAAATCCAAAGTGATATTTTTAAACGATGGTTTAATAAATATCCCTGAAAGCACGAGAAAGTATTACGATTTATATATTGGTGAGGATCTTAGTGATCATATTGTTAGGTGGCATACGTTTTATTTAAGTGAGGATTTGAAAGAGATCCTTGTTGATGATGTAATCACGGGTGACATTATTACTTTAGATGAGTGGAGGAAACAAGGAGCACATTAATTTTTGAAACAATTTTAGCGGCTTGTCGTTCCGTTAAGACCAACTATGACCCATAAGGACCTCCCCTTATTGGCGGAAGTCCTTATGGATACGTGTAACTCTCTTTAAGGAACTATATCATTGTCATTGAGATACATAACTGAAATAAGATATGGCACGCTTTAAACCTTTTACGAGAGCATCAATATCTTCTTCCGTATTGTAAATATAAAAGCTTGCACGTGCCGTGGATGAAACGTTAAGCCATCTCATCAAAGGCTGACAGCAGTGATGGCCTGCTCGAATAGCAATTCCTTCGGAATCCAGAACGGTTGCGAGATCATGAGGATGCACGTCCGACACATTAAAGGTGACTAAGCCGCTTCTTAGTTCTAGCTGACTTGGGCCATAGATCGAAATTTCTTTAATCAATGAAAGCTGCTCTAATGCATAGTTAACCAGTTGATTCTCATGATGACGAATGTTAGTTAACCCGATTTGTTGCAGGAAATCGATTGCGGCTCCAAGCCCGATGGCGCCTGCAATATTCGGTGTTCCTCCTTCAAACTTCCAAGGAAGCTCCTTCCAAGTAGATTCGTATAAATCCACGTGATCGATCATTTCTCCGCCATATTCATAAGGCGTCATTTTTTCCAAGAGGGCTCTTTTGCCATACAGAACACCGATGCCGGTTGGGCCAGCCATCTTATGACCGGAAAAGGCCATAAAGTCACAATCCAAATCTTGAACGTCCAGCTGAAGGTGTGGTGCACTTTGAGCCGCATCAACGCATATTACGGCTCCGTGTCGGTGGGCAATTGCCGCAATCTGTTTCACCGGATGAATAGTTCCCATGACGTTGGAAACATGGGTTATGGATACGAACTTGGTTTTCGAAGTGATAGCTTCCTCCACATCCTCTAACCGAATAGTGCCATCAGGTTGGATGGGAATATAGCGAAGCGTTGCGCCTGCTTTTTTAGCTGCCTGCTGCCAAGGGATGAGATTGCTGTGATGCTCCATTAAGGTGGTCAAGATTTCATCGCCTTCTTGTAGAAACTCTCTCACATAACATTGCGCGACTAGATTTAATGATGCTGTAGTTCCGCGAGTGAACACGATCTCTGCCGACTCTTTGGCATGGATAAATGATTTGACTTTATCTCTGGCATTCTCAAATGCATCCGTAGCTAATGAACCTAATGTATGTGCACCGCGATGAACGTTGGAATTGTAATTCGTATAATAATCTCGTAATGCTTCAATGACAGCATAGGGTTTCTGAGATGTGGCTGAACTATCTAAATAGACTAGAGGATGTCCATTAACTTGCTGCTTCAAAATCGGAAATTGATCTCTTATTTCTTGGATATTCATGGAGAAAACACGTCCCTTCAAAAGAATGACTATAGAATGACATGATTTGATCTATAATACAAATACTATTAATATTATATAATCATAATCATTTTGTTATATATTTGGGGGCGCTTATGAATACTAAACACTTGTCCTTGTTCATGCAAGTTATTAAGAAGGGGAGTATTACTCAAGTTGCAAAGGAATCCTATGTGAGCCAACCTGCGATTTCCATGCAACTTAAGCGTTTGGAGCAGGAAGTAGGAGTTCCCCTGTTTACGGTGGTTGGCCGGGATATCGCGGTGACGGATGCAGGACTTACTCTGATGGAGTATGCAGAGACCATGCTGTCCTTGGAAGGGCAGATTTATCGGGCCATGGAGGAATATCGGCAAGGGAATCGAGGCAAAATCATTGTAGCTGCCTCCCATGTAGTCGCCGCTTATTTGTTACCGAAAATTATGTATTCGTTTACTCAAACCTATTCCGATATTACAGTAGAACTGCAAACAAGAACGGATGAGGAAATTGAGAGATTAGTCAGAATGGGCAGCATTGATATCGGATTGACGCTGCAGCCGCCAGACGACCATTTTTCATTTCGAGTCACGCCATTCGCTCAGGAGCGATTGATGGGTATTCAACCTTCGATGTCATTTCATAGCCGAATGTTGATCGTTCCTCGAGATGTTGCATCCTTACCTACAAACGATACATGGGATATGGAGATCATGCATCTCGATTCCACCGAAACCGTTAAACAATTTGTCATGCAAGGGATGGGGTACGGAGTGCTCCTTGAATCTGCAGCTAGTTTAGAGCTAACTTGCGGGAAGCTGCTGCCTTGGACAACGTTCACACCAATACCTGTTGTAGCGAGTGTTATTACAAGGCCTGCCGAGCGTTTGTCCAATAGTGTATGGTATTTCTTGAATCATTTAAGAAATGAGGTCGACGGATGAGTCGAGAAAGAATGGCGGGATTGGTTGGGAAAGAAATCTCATAAATGGTTGGTTACTTCCCTTCGAGGCTAAGCTACTATTATGTAAATGAGTAGTCACCCTCTCATAAAAAATGACAAGATGATAGAATGGGGAGTATATGTTAGCTCTGAATACACAAAACCTATCGACCGGCGTTATGTCTGCGTTGATGGCCTGCACGGGTGGCGCCATCATGATCATAAATTGTGCTGAAACAGCGGGGTTCAGCCGCTCGCAGCTGATATCCTGGTTTTTCTGTGTCTACTGCTTAGGCGGTATTCTAAACTTGGTATTGACATGGAAATACAAGATCCCTTTTGCAGGGGCACACTCGATCACGGCTGTTGCTTTTCTAAGCACCGTTGTTGATCAATTTAGTTTGAATGAAATGGCAGCCGGTTTCATTATGGCGGGTGGACTTATCGCTGTATTCGGCTTTACGGGATTATTCAGTAAAGCGTTGGATTTCATCCCAAAGCCTTTTATTGATGCTATGCTAGCCGGTCTGGTTCTTCAATATGTGGTGAATATCATTCCCGCATTAAAGGAATCACCTCTTATAGGCGGAATGGCCATTTTAGGTTTTTTTATCGCACCCCAAATTTCGAAATCAATCCCTCCGTTACTAGGGGTGATACTCTTTGGCGTCTTGGGACTTTTTATGGGGTATGATTTTCCGGCAGTATCGGAGGCTGCTGAGTTTGCCTTACCTCAAATCATTATTCCTTCCTTCACCGTTCACAGTTTCTTATCGATTGCAATTCCGATTGCCGTATTGATTTTGACCAATGATATTGCAGTGGCTTTAGCTGCTTTGAAGAAAAACGATTATCAGCCTCCCGTTAACCAGACGCTTGTGCTTTCAGGGATTGGCACGCTTATTGCCGGTTTTTTTGGAGGCCATGCCGTGAACATTGGGGGGATGATGACAGCGCTATGCAGCAGTAAGGAAGCAGGTCTGAAAGAAAATCGGATAGGTGCGGCACTAGTTTCCGGAGGACTTGTCACTTTATTCGGTTTATTTGCATGGAAGGTCATTGTGATTATTGAAATGCTCCCTTCCGCCTTTATTACGATATTATCAGGATTTGCCCTCCTTGCTGTATTGTTAAATAGCATGCAAGCAGCATTCTCGGAGTCATCTTATCGATACTCGACATTGTTTGCTTTTCTAATCGCTATATCCAATGTCTCATTTATTGGGGTATCCGCTCCTGTATGGTCTTTGTTGGTAGGGATCCTTTCTGCGCAAATTTTCGGTGAAGGAAAGTTCAATAAGAGAACAGTGCGGGGAGAGCAGACTTAAGTGGGCATCGCATATATTGGCGGAGGAATGAGATAGAAAAAGGGGCTGTACCAAAAGTAAATAACATCAGCACAGCAATTTAATCCAACTGAAATAGTAGGAATATTTCTTGACTGAATAAAGTTAGTAGTGATAAGATGACAAAAGTTCAAATTACAACATGGAGGTCTTCAAATGAAAAAACAATATCTATCGGCGGGCATGATGCTTCTAGCGGGCTCTCTTATTTTTACTGCATGCGGAACAAAAGAAACGGCTAATAAACCTTCTCCAACTGCGGCAGCAACCAAAGAAGCTGTGGCGAAAGAAACACCTGGACAAGCAACTCAAACCTTGTTGGGTACGATCAAAACAAATGGGAAAATTCGTATAGGAACGGAAGGGACTTATGCACCTTTCACGTACCATGACAAGGATGGGAAATTAACAGGATTCGATGTAGAGATTGCTCAAGAAATCGCTAAGAAAATGGGTGTTCAAGCCGAATTCATCGAAACCAAATGGGATGGCATGTTTGCTGGGCTGGATTCCAAACGATTTGATATTATCGTGAACGAAGTTAGCATTAAAGAAGACCGTAAAGTAAAATACGATTTCTCAGATCCTTATATCGTGTCTAAAGCCGTTTTGATTGTACACAAAGACAATAAAGATATTAAAAAATTAACTGATTTGAAAGGTAAAAAAGCAGGGCAATCATTAACAAGCAACTTAACCGAAATTGCTAAATCCAATGGTGCAGAGATTGTACAAACCGACGGATTTAATCAAGCCATTGATCTGCTGCTGTCCAAACGTATTGACGCCACCATTAATGATGGCTTGTCTTACCTGGATTTGAAAAAGCAAAAGCCGGATGTAGCTATTCAAGTCGTCGATGAGACCAAGGAAGCATCTCAAAGTGCAGTTTTGTTAAACAAGGGCAATAAAGAGCTCGTTGATGCGATTAATATAGCATTGGCTGATTTGAAGAAAGATGGAACCTATCTCAAAATCTCTGAAAAATACTTTGGCCAAGACGTATCGAAGTAGGGTTATCCAACATGGACGATAGAAAATGGCAAATCTTCATAGACTCATTCCTTCCCCTGCTTAAGGCAGGGGTTGCTTTTACAGTACCTTTGACTTTAATTTCATTTACACTAGGGCTTTGTCTTGCCTTAGTAACCGCATTAATTCGAATTTCTGATATTAAACCTCTTGTTCAGGCAGCACGTTTTTACGTGTGGATTATTCGGGGCACCCCTTTGCTGGTGCAGTTGTTTATTATTTTTTATGGACTGCCAAGTATCGGGATTACATTGGATGCTTTCCCATCAGCTGTTATAGGATTTACCTTAAGTGTTGGCGCCTATGGATCTGAGATTATTCGTGGAGCTCTGCTCTCGACGCCAAAAGGACAATGGGAAGCATCTTATTCGCTCGGAATGACAAAGCTTCAAGCACTGCGGAACATCATATTGCCCCAAGCAATTCGAATTTCGATTCCATCACTTTTTAACTCGTTCATAAGCTTGGTGAAAGACACCTCACTCGCAGCTACTGTCACGGTGACGGAAATGTTTCAAAAAGCTCAGCAAATTACGGCTACCGTTTATGAACCCTTATTGCTTTATTGTGAAGCTGCACTCATTTATCTGGTGCTTAGTACAATTCTTTCAAATATTCAAGGTCGTTTGGAGAAAAAGTTTGACCTTCATACGGCTAGATAGTGGTGGATGTATGATTACAATCAGCAATCTATTCAAAACCTTCAGTTCTCAGCAGGTGTTAAAGGGTATCAATATTACCTTAGAGAGAGGCAAAGTGATGGTTGTCATCGGTCCCTCCGGCTCCGGGAAATCTACCTTGCTTCGTTCCATTAACGCTCTAGAAATTCCTGATAAAGGCACGATTGAGGTAGGGAACGCTCATCTTACTTTTACTGAAATAGTTAAGCCAAAACAGAGTGAGATCCTCGCTTTAAGGAAAAAGACAGGGATGGTTTTTCAGTCCTATCATTTATTTCCTCATTTAACGGTATTACAGAATGTTACGGCAGCTCAGGTCATTGTGAAGAAAAGAAGCAGGCAAGAGGCTAAAAGTAAAGCAGTCGAACTGCTTAGGAAGGTCGGTTTAGCGGACAAGGCTAGCTCATATCCCCATCAGCTGTCCGGAGGACAACAGCAGCGGGTTGGTATAGCCCGAGCATTGGCTGTAGATCCTGAAGTACTCTTATTTGATGAGCCAACTTCTGCCTTAGACCCTGAGCTTGTGGGGGAAGTGCTTAAAGTCATGAAGGACTTGGCCGTGGAAGGTATGACTATGATAATTGTTACGCACGAAATGCAATTCGCTAAGGAAGTAGCGGATACTGTTGTCTTTATGAACGATGGCAGTATTGTTGAGCAGGGTGCTCCCGATTCTTTGTTTAATCATCCTAAACACGATAGAACAAGATTGTTTTTATCTAGACTTAGCGGGGCAAACAACTAATATAGCTGTTTGCCATAAGGCTAGTATGAACAATACTATGGCTGCTGAATCTTTTCGGCAGTCTATTTTTATTTATCAAGATACTGCTCTCTAAATTGAGAGGGGGAAGAGCCATGAAATTCCGAAAAGGTTTTGATGAAATGACTACTGCTGTAATAACCAAGTTGTTTAGCTATTTCTTGAATTTTCATGTGCGTTCTTTCTAACAATATCTCCTTGGCTTTATGCATACGAATCTGGGTAATGTACCTCGAAAACGTGACACCGCATCGTTTGCTAAAGAGTGTGCTCAAATAATTAGGTGTAATATTGAATTGTGTCGCTAGTTGATGGATGCCGATATCATCCATATAATGCTGCTCAATATGGCGAATGACTTGATTAATCAAATCCTGATTGGCCAAGTCTTTATTAGCTGAAGTAGGTAACAACTTCTCGCCGAGTTCCCTGAGTTTGTCTATCCATAATTTCGAATGACTGTTAGGGTCAAACGCTCTTTTGATGGTCGTATTAAAGAATTCACAAATGGCGTGAATGGTTTTGATCTGATGCAGGGGAAGAGAAGCTAATTGTCGCTCCAGGGTGTCTATTTCTTTCTTATAGAATAAGTATTCATTGCTTTGATAAAAGCGTACTACCTTTTCGGCAGTTCGGCTAATTTCAACGATAGGCTGATCGTTGTTTTGATAGAAATCCAAATCTTTCCTTAACCATACACCACTATGGGGGAAGACGGCACGTAGCGGAGCTGAGTTTTGAAGACTTGAAATTTGATGAATACATGTTTCCAAGTTATCGCTAATATCACTTTGCAAAGCAGTTAGTGAAAAGTAATCGGTTTTGTATGCTATCATCTTGGATTTAATAAAATGGATTAACTCTGAACGTATACTCATCATCATTGAACGATGCGAAGGACTCCAGGCTGTGATAATTGCATAATCACCATTACGTAAAGTAATTTTGGCATACCTGATATCTTTATGATTCATCGTTTTTTTCATATGGGTATGGATCTCTTTCAACCACGTTTGTATCAGTTGGAGTTTTAAGGATTCAGATAAGGAACTGTCCATACAAATAAGGGTGCCGGAAAACTGATGAGATTGGATCTCTGATAAATCCTGTAAAGTTCTGTTGCCCCATACATAAGAAGAAATTAGAAACTCGAATTCATCATTATCTTTTACCAAATCATGATTGTAATCCTCTGAAATCTCCTCTACACACTCTGACAATGATTGTGGGTCAACTGGCTTTAACAGGTAGTTTTTAACGCCTAGTCGAATGGCTTCTTGCGCGTATTTGAAGTCGGATGAACCTGACAAAATGACCCATCTAGTTTGAGGGGACAGTTCTTTAGCTACTCTAATTGCCTCTAGACCATCTATCTTTGGCATACGGATGTCTACGAAAGCGAGCTGAGGCTGATGCAATTGAGACATTTCAATCAATTCATCACCATTGCTTGCTTCTCCAACAATATCGAGATGCATGTCTAGTTCCAGCAGCATATTTTTAATTGTCGTTCTAACCCAAGTCTCATCATCGGCAATGATAATTCTCATAAATGTGCTCCTTTTAGTGGAATAGTAATATGGACGGTTGTCCCCACTCCAGGTCTACTCTGAATCATGAAACTAGCATTCGGATAAAGCATTTCTAATCTTGCTTTTACGTTAGTGATTCCAATATGCTGCTTGGTTGATTGAATATCACTCATCTCGAATCCGACCCCAGTATCACGCACTTTGATTTGGATGAATTCCTTTTCTTCATGAACATAAATAAGCGCTTTAGCTTCAACAAGACCTGTGTTTTCGCTAGGTTCAATGCCATGAATGATCGCATTCTCCACAATCGGTTGAATTAAAAGCTTAGGAATTTGAAATGAACCTACAAATTTCTCGTAACTGATATCAATTTGCAGTTTCTCGTTGAACCGAAGTTTTTGAAGCAAGGCATATCCCTGCAAGATTTGAAACTCTTGTTCAATTGTAGTGGTTTGATTATTCGCAAGAATATAACGGAGCATACCGCTCAAGGCAAATATGGCATCTTCAAGCTTTCGCTTTTCACCTATTTGATTCAAACCAATAAATCCTGTTAATACATTGTAAAGAAAATGAGGTTGAATTTGTGATTGAAGTGCTTGATATTCGGCTTCTTTTAAGGAAAGGGCCGTCTTATATTCGCGGTTAATCATATCATTCAATTGAAAAATCATCTTGTTTAAGGATTGTCCAAGCTGTGAAATCTCATCCTTTCCGATAGAGGTAAAACGTGCTTGTAAGTTTCCTGTCCGGACTTCTTTCATAACGCCATTCATTTGTTTAAATGGCGTCACGATCCATCTGGTTAAATACATAAAAAGAATGAAGGTGACCGCGATACCTCCGGCGGAGACAATGATGGCAACAGTAGAAATCCATTGTATTTTCCTATTCATTTCTGACTCAGAAAGAAGAACGATGATATTCCAATTCGCAGATTTTAAGTTTTTGGAAAGGGTTACATATTTTTGGTCACCGACGGCAATCTTGCTGCTTTTGTTAGTGAGTTGAGTCACCAAAGTGTCGGGCACTTCTTTATTGGAATAAAGCAGTTGATTGTCCTCATCCATAATCACAATCATGGAGTTCATACTAAATGAAATATCTTCCGTTATTTTGCTCAGTGCCCCATAATCTGCATCTGCTATGATAACAGCTATAGGTTCTTTGGAATCGGGATCTTTGATCATACGAGCAACTGAGAATACCCGAGTGTTCATCGTTCCAGATAAGTAGTCTTGTTTATGGGATCCTACAAAAGCTGCATTACCATTAGCTAGAAGCGCCTTCTGGAACCAATTTTGTTCTTGATAAGGAAAGTCCTGCACCAGATTAGTCGCATCAAACCTACTACTCAAATGTCCTTGTCCATCATTAGTTACAATAACCGTGTTTAAGATCTCTTTTCTTGTGCCGATCAAATAACTGGGCAAGGCCCCATTGAGGGCACGAGAGGTTTTTAGTTTGGTATAATCGTCCAAGCTCGAATTGGACTGATATGCGGTAATTTTGAGCGCTTGTATAAGTTCATCGTTATAGTAAGGTAACAAGGTCAGACGATCCAAGTCATCCAAATACGTTTCTAAGTTTCTTGATAAGGAGTTCATGGCGCCTGAGGTTACATGCTGCGTTTCTTCACTAATCAAGCTTTTGAAATAATAAGGTAAAATAATGGCTAGAGTAAGAAAAGGCAAAATAATAGTTGCCGTAAAAATAATCATTAGTTTATTGCGAAGCGATAAGCTGATTGTCATGAAAGCGCCTCCTATGAACAAGGATAGAACAAGCATATAGTGAGGGTGGGGGCGTGTCAATCCATGTTGAAGTGTGTAGAAAATCACAATCAGAGTGTAGATATCCATCATTGAAAACGTTAATACTCATGTTAGGATATGAATGTAAGCAGTTACAGAACATATTTTGAGGGGGAAGACAAAGATGAAAAGTGTAAAATGGCAAGCCACATTGTGCGTATTAATCGCATCAGCGGGAATATTGTCCGCTTGTGGCTCAAACAGACCGGTATCCGATATCAAACCGGCTGCTACAACGGAAATAAAGCAAGAGGATAAGAAGGATACAGTTAAGCCAGTCACAATTAGTGTTGCAACAAACGCGATCGGTGAACAAGCCAAAGTCTTACAAACCATCGCTGATAATTTTACCAAAGAGAATCCAACGATCAAAGTTGAATTCAGCGCTCCAGGTAAAGATTACGAAAACATAATGAAAGTAAAAATGGCAAGTAATGATCTCCCGGATGTTTTCTCTACACATGGTTGGGCCAAAATCAGATATGGTCAGTATTTGGCTGATTTGAAAGATCAAGCTTGGGTGGGAGCTCTGGATGATGCTATTAAACCTGCTGTAACTGACGACAAAGGCAAAGTATACGTTTTGCCAATGGATCAAGATAAATCAGGAATTGCTTACAATGTGGATGTATTAGAAAAATACAACATTACAGTTCCAAAAACGTATGATCAAATGATGCAAGCGGCAGAAACAATTAAAACCAAAAGCGGTGGCACAGTAGCACCTTTCCATATGGGTGGGTCAGATAACTGGCCAGTGGGACAGTATTTTGACTATTTTGCAACTCCTCTTTATGCAAGTGCCGCTACAAACAATTCTGCCCAGCTGCTGGATGGTACTTTTGATTGGAATAACTGGGATAAATTCGCCAATATGTTTGCTGATCTATACAAAAAAGGTTACTTAAACAAAGATGTCTTAACGGCTAAGTACAATGATGATGCGAAAGCATTAGCAGAAGGAAAAACGGCCTTTCTTTTCTACGGAGCTTATGTGATTGAAGAAGCAAAGAAAGTGAATCCACAGTTGAAAGCTGGTTTCATGCCAATTCCATCTATCGTTGAAGGTGACAGCCCTACCTTTGTCGGCGGGGAAAAAACAACATGGGGAGTCTCTAAAGATTCCAAAAACATAGAAGCAGCCAAAAAGTTTGTCGCTTACTACGCAAAACCTGAGAATGCTCAATTGGTGGCTGTCTCCAATGCGTTGCCTTCAGGAATCAAAGGTGCCAAAGTGGATGCTGGCGATTTAAGTAAATACTATGAGCAGTATAAAGATGTGCGTGTACTTCCGTATTTTGACCGTGTATTTTTACCGAACGGTATGTGGGATGTTATGTGTAAAAATGGTCAAGATATCATTGCTGGCGGAATTACAGCTAAGCAATTCTCTGAAAATATGAAAAAAGAATATACTCGTTTAAGAGCAACAGTTACAAAGTAAGGATATATAGCTGGAAATAGCATAGCCCCTAATTGTGCATGTAAGTTTAGGGGCTATTCTTGTTCCGCCTCGCAGTGGTTTAGGAAGGAGAGAGAAAAGTTGGATACTGTAGATATAAATGCGATACAGAATAAAAATCGCGCAGAAAAACATCAATCTAGTTGGATGAAGAAGCTGCTTTTGTCTCCAAATGCGTTAAATATCATGTACGTACCTGCCTTGCTTTTGTTTGGTTTATTTATTTTTTATCCAATGGTCAAAGGAATTAGAATCTCTTTTACGGACTGGGACGGCTACTCACCAACGTTTAACGGGATAGGTTGGGATAAGTATACACAGATGTTTACGGATAAAAAAATATTCATAACGATGAAGAATACGCTTATATATGGGCTTGGAAGCACGCTGTTTCAAAACCTGTTAGGGCTTGCATACGCCTTGTTTCTGGATCAGAAAATACGTGGAAAAGGGCTGGTCAGAACCATTGTTTATCTGCCAGTTATTATTAGTCCGTTGATTATGGGATACATTTGGTATTTCTTTTTTCAATATGATGGCGGAGCGATTAACGATATTAGGATCCTGTTTCATCAAGCTCCCACCGATTGGCTCGCTAATGGACCTGTGGCTGTAGGGATTATTACCTTTGTTAATACCTATCAGTTTATGGGAGTAGCGATGATTATTTACTTGGCAGGTTTGCAATCGATACCCAAAGATTATTATGAAGCTGCTTCAATCGATGGCGCCAGATGGTTTGCACGATTCCAAAATGTAACGTTACCGCTATTAATGCCATCGATTACGATTAATGTTGTCGTCAATATCATTGGGGGTTTGAAGCTGTTTGACGTTATTGTGGCTCTGACCAACGGGGGGCCTGGCTATGCGTCTCAATCTTTATCTACAATGATGTACAACTTGTACTTTACACGACAAGACGCCGGGTATGCGGCTGCTCTGGGAAATGTGATGTTTATACTTATTGGTATTGTCAGCTTGACCTTATTGAGAATGCTGCGTAAAAAGGAAGTGAGCATGTGAGTAAGAACATTTTGAAGTATGTAATCATAGGGCTTATCTCGATTGTTCATATTGTTCCTTTTTATATTTTAATAAACTTATCATTTAAGGGGGCAAGCGATGTCAGTTCCAAGTGGCTTCCCGCTACATCATTAAGTCTTAGTAACTTTGTTGATGTTTGGAAACAAGCTCACTTAGGTAAAGCGATTCTGAACAATATCATCATCACTGCTGTCGTTCTTGTGCTAGTTATTCTAATTGGTTCGATTGCTTCCTATCCGCTGGCTAGACATAGAACCAAATGGAACAATTTTATTTACACCGTATGCATATCATGCTTAATTATCCCTGCACTTACGATTCTGGTACCTCTATATAAATTGATTGTGGATATTGGAGGTATTAATACGTACTGGGCGATCTCGTTAGCGCAAGTAACTTTTGCTCTTCCAATGACCATTTTTCTCTATACTGGCTTTATAAGTACAATACCAAAGGAATTGGATGAAGCAGGCGTCATTGACGGTTGCAATCAGTACGCTATTTTCTTTCGTCTTATTTTGCCATTATTAAAACCCATCACTGCGACTATTGTTATATTAATTGGTGTCCAAGTTTGGAATGATTATCAATTCTCCTTATTTTTTCTGCAAAAAAGGGAGTTTCAAACGGTTCCCGTTGTTCTATCCATGTTTATTTCACAGTTCCAAAGTAATATAAATTGGGTAGCAGCCGGATGTTTGATAGGGATGTTGCCAATTACAGTCGTTTATCTGTTTCTTCAAAAGTTTTTTGTAAAAGGTATGGCGGATGGAGCCATTAAAGGATAGACGTCAGCACGCACTAACCGTACCAGGTTAGAACGTGCTTTTTTTTTTGCAGAAAGGCGTGTAAATAACAAGACAGCATAACTAATTACATACCTCTACCTCTAATTGTGTCATACAATAGTAGTGAAATGTTTCATTTAAATGAGGAGGAATCAGAGTGGCTATCACATTCGGTATAGTCGGAGGCGGTTGGCGTGCAGAGTTTTTTATGCGTATTGTGCGAGCTCTTCCGGATCGTTTCATAGTTAGCGGTGTTGTTGTACGCAATGAAGAGAAGGGGCGTGCGTTCGAGGAA
Source organism: Paenibacillus sp. J31P190 (assembly GCF_059692075.1). NCBI lineage: Bacteria > Bacillati > Bacillota > Bacilli > Caryophanales > Paenibacillaceae > Paenibacillus > Paenibacillus sp. J31P190. Next base: position 71,736 of record NZ_JCAUAS010000008.1, read on the forward strand.
CAATGGGGAGTGCGGACGTTCCGCTCAACCGAGGATTTATTGAAGCAAACAACACCTTCGTTTGTTGTCCTTTCGGTTCCTGTTTCACAGACTCCGGAATTGGTTAAACAACTCGTATGTGAAGGAATTCCCGTTCTGTCCGAAACACCGCCTGCGTCTGATCTGGAGCAATTGAATCAGCTCTATCAAGACGTTGGACCGGACGCCAAGGTACAGGTGGCGGAGCAATATGCCTTCCAGCCGCTGCATGCAGCACGAATTGCTGTCGTACAGTCCGGCTTGCTGGGCACTGTTAGCCAAGCGCAAGTCTCTGTTGCCCATGGCTACCATGGGATCAGCATCATGCGCAGTCTCCTGGGCATACGATTTGAAGATGCAATAATTCGAGGTTTCGGATTCTCTTCTCCGATTATTAGCGGACCTAACCGAGAGGGAGATCCAACTAGTGAAAAGAGTTCGAGCTCTAATCAAGTGATCGCACACCTTGAGTTCGGGGACAAGTTAGGTGTGTTTGATTTTACCGGTGATCAGTATTTCTCATGGATTCGTTCAGAGCGAGTACTTGTACGAGGGAATAAGGGGGAAATTAATAATACGAGGATTGCCTATTTGCAGGATTTTCGCACTCCCATACAACTGGAGCTAAGACGGCTGAATGCCGGGGAGAATGGCAACCTTGAAGGGTATTATCACAAGGGCATTTTGGCAGGCGATAAATGGGTTTATCGAAATCCCTTCCAGCCAGGCCGTCTGTCGGACGACGAAATAGCGATTGCTACTTGTCTGCAAAAGATGAGTCAATACGTGCAGGGAGGACCCAGCTTTTATAGCCTTGCGGAAGCGGCTCAAGATCACTACCTGGGTATGATGATCACTCAAGCGGTTAATTCGGGTGAAACCGTCCAAACGACCCAGCAATCGTGGGCTACGTTTTAACGGAGCGCTTCAGACTAGATTTGGCCGAACCAAACAGGACTTCCCTTTGTCTTTTAGACAATGGGGAAGGTCCTTTTCATAGGACCTGATTTTGATCCTTATTTATGCCATAATGGAGATCAACATGCCAAAACAACGTAAACTGACAGAACCTTCAGACTTTGAGAGGATGAGGGTATTTCGACAGCCCATCTCGATCTTTTTACACGGTGAACAAATAGGTGAAAATGTTATCATTCAATCACATAATGACGAATTAGTTGTAAGCACAACTGGCGAACAATTCGTGAAGGCAAATTGTGAATTTCTAAGTAAGGCACATTGACGACTGGAGGATTTCAAATGCCTAAGGTAGATTTCGACCACGACTCTGTTTATCAACAAGTGTATACCTTTGCTCCAAATGCTATAGCGTTGGTGTCCATGGATGGAACGATTAGGAGGGTCAATTCCTCCTTCTATCCAACCCTCGGTTATACGGAGCAAGAAGCATTTGGACTTACGCTTAAGGAAATAACCCATCCTGATGATTTGAATAAAATTAATGCACTAATCGATGAAGTATTGAATGGAAATTCACTATTCTATGAGTTAGAAAAGCGTTGTATTCAGAAAAACGGGAACCTTATTTGGGCGTCTGTAAGATTATCTTTGGTTCGTGACGAAAAACAAGGAACACCACTATACTTTATTGTTCATATCATCGATATTTCAGATAAAATAGCCACGGAACAAAAACTTTTAAAGATTAAAGAATTGTATGAACTTATCTCAAAAAATGCTCAAGATATTATTACTTTAGTGAATCCAGATGGCAAAATCGAGTATTTATCTCCCTCCGTGCGTGATTTATTGGGTTATGAGCCAGAAGAATTGATCGGAAAAAATAGTTCTGAAATAAATCATCCGGAAGACTTAGAAAAAATAAGATCTGAACCTTTCTCGGATAATGAGGTAGTTACCTATCGTTCACGCCACAAGAATGGTTCGTATATTTGGTGTGAGACTGCGATTAAACTCATTAGAGATGATCAAGGAAATCTACATAAGGTATTAGGGATAGGGCGGGATATTACAGAGCGAAAGAAATACCAGGATAATCTTGCGGAGGCCCAGCATATTGCCATGCTTGGCAGTTGGGAATTGGATATTCTCGATGATAAGATCACTTTCTCTGAAGAATTTTACCAAATTTATAACTTGCTAAAAAATAATTTGCCATCTGATCCTACGGATCTTGCATTTATGATTCATCCAGAAGATCAACAACGATTTAATGAATTCATTGATCAAGCCATGCAAGGTACAGCGATTAGCTCGGAATTTCGCAATCTGCAGCTTGATGGAACTATTAAGTATATGCAAATTCGCGTTTCAGTAACATTCGACGAAAATGGAAAGCCTATCAAAATGAATGGAACTACACAGGACATTACGGAACGCAAAAAAGTAGAGATGAAGCTGCAAGAGTCCGTAGAGCGCTATACGTCTCTGAAAAAATACAACCACGATGCTATTATTTCCCTGGATGTTAAAGGAAGGATCATTAACACCAATGAAATGGCAGAACGACTGACTGGATACAGGGTTATGGAGATGAGAGGAGAGCGTATTTCCAAACTTATTGGAGAACGAAATCTCCGTAGATTACTCTCCTATTCCATTGAAGACGTTACAACGGAACGAAATATTAATAAAATCAGACATAAAGATGGACACCATGTTGAAGTATTATCAACGATTGCGCCTATCATCATTAATAAGGAAAACGTCGGGTTCTATATTATTGCGAAAGATATGACCGAACAGAAACAATTGCTTATTGCTAAGGAAGCAGCTGAAAATACAAATAAAGCAAAAAGTGAATTTTTAGCCATGATGAGCCATGAAATCCGAACCCCTATGAATGGGGTGATTGGCATGACTGACTTGTTATTATCTACAACGGATTTGGATGACGAGCAAAAAGAATATGTAGAAATCATTAATAAAAGCGGGAACACGCTTATTAAGATTATTAATGATATTTTGGACTTCTCCAAAATTGAAGCAGGCAAGACTGAATTACAAGCTCAGCCATTTGATATCAGAGACTGTATCGACGATACGCTCGCTGTACTGATGCCAAAAGCACATGAAAAAAAGCTGGATATTCATGTTTCCATGATTCCGGAGTTGCCTAATAAATTAATTGGTGATTACGATCGCGTGAAACAAGTATTAATGAATCTCATTAGCAATGCGATCAAGTTCACATATAGCGGCGGGGTGTCCATTACGGTTGAAAATAATGGACGTGAAAATCAAAAGATTCAGCTTAAATTTACAATAAAAGACACGGGGATTGGTATCCCCAAAGAAAAACTCAATCATTTGTTTGATCCCTTCTATCAATTGGATAGTTTCATGACGCGACAATCGGAAGGCACAGGATTAGGCTTGGCTATTAGCAAAAAAATTGTTGGGTTGATGGGCGGAGATATTTGGTTCGAGCAAACGGATGAACCTGGGGCAATTTTTGTATTTACAGTCTGGTTTAAAGAAGAGGTAGTGCATCCAATAGACTCTTCTATAGAGGAAATCGCATTTGTTCAAAAACCTTTGAAAGTTTTGATAGCCGAAGATAATCAAATTAATCAGATCGTATTACAAAAAATGATTGAAAAGATGGGGCATTTCACTAGTATTGTCGAAAATGGCAATCAGGTTATTCGAGCGCTTGCTTACGAAACATACGATATCATCTTTATGGACATCCAGATGCCTATCCTGAATGGTCTGGAAACTACCCAACAGATCAAAAAAACAATGCCACCAGAGAAAGTCCCTTACATAATTGCTGTGACAGCTAACGCTTTAAAAGGCGATCATGAAAAATGTCTCGAAGCAGGAATGGATGATTACATCAGCAAACCTATCAAAAGCGAGGTCATCTTCGATAGGATTGAAAAGTTTCAAAAACAAAGGCGGGAAATAAATGGCGGATTATATAAATGAGGATCAAGACCAAAAGCCGAATGTCAAATTCATCGTCATTACAGATACTCATGTAGAAGATGATATAGAAGGCGTACATTCGCTGAATTTCATTCAAGCCTTACAGGATATCAGGGCAACTTCGCCCGATAGTCAAGGAATTATGCATGTTGGTGATATGACCAACAATGGCAAGCAAACAGAATTTGAAACGATGACTCAAATTTTGAAGGATCATAGAGAGGGTCTGCCACCCATCTATTTTACTTACGGGAACCATGATGTCCGTTGGGCAGACTTTGATAGACAAATGTCTTATTTTACAAATAGTACGGGTATGGATAAAAAGTATTATGATTTTTGGATGAACGACTATCATTTTATTTTCTTAGGGACAGAGAAAGGGTTAAAAGACTCTTCGTATTTATCAGTGACACAGCTTGGGTGGTTAGATCTAAAGCTATCGGAGCACGAAGAGGCTCACAAACCGTCCTTTCTTTTCGTTCATCAGCCTTTGAAACATACAGTTTCAGGGTCACAAAACAAGTTCGGGTGGCATGGTATTCGACAGGATAGGGAACTTAAGACAATACTAGCTAAGCACCCGCAAACGATAGTATTCACTGGCCATACCCATTGGGAACTGGGTTCGGCCGATACGATGTACAACGCCAAGTATGCAACGATGTTTAACGCAGCCTCCACAGCCTACTTATGGACGGATGAGAATGTGGAGAAGGCAGGCTCCCAGGGATATTTCGTAGAGGTTTATGATCATAAAGTGGTCGTAAAAGGAAGAGACTTTATTGCTAAAATGTGGATCGAAGATGCCACTTTCACAGTATCACTTCCTTCGTTAATTCCGAAGGTAGACCCTGAAGTCGATCCTGATCTGACACTTGGTAGCCCGACAATGCAAATAGACAGGGCCGTTTATCGGATCCGCGATTTGATTGAAGTTACTTACACGGGGTCATTGGGAGAAGATGCGTTCGGTATTTTCCCAAGAGGTGCTTTACCGAGTGAGATTCAACCGATTACTCCCATAGCGCATATTAAAACCAATTCGGCAAGTCAGCCGGATGGGATGATCATATTCACTGATTTGAATCTTCCAGCGGGATCTTACGATATCATTTATTTGGGGGAAACATTGAATACTGAGCTAGCTCGAATATCTTTTGAGGTTATTTCTGAGGATTAGAGCGTCCCGAAAGTAAATAGGGGTACAAAAAATGAGGTGCAATGTTATTATTGCCTCCTCATTTTTTTTGTTTTTGTCGATTGCAAAAGAAAGTCACCAGACCTCTAGTAAGCGGAACGTCGATCCGTTATTTCAGGAAATCTGCTTATGAAATTGAATAAGGGGAACGTAAGGGCTTTATTTGATCCAAAAGAACGATCTGGAGGCATAAAAACGCAAAATAGCGCCTTGTCGTTCCTCTTCCTCATGATTTTGGATGTTTTTCGTCTAAATAACGCATCTACGTTCCCTCCGCAAACAAGTTTGCTTCTTCAAGCGATGGGATAAGTAATTTAGGTTCGATTGGTGATGACATCACGATGAGAATCGTATTCGTCCCATATTTATCACATTGGTTGCCGAACTCTTCAAGAGAACGTGTGGAGTCGGTCATTACTTTCAATAAGTAGTTGTGTTCTCCGCTTATGCGGTTGCATTCGACGACATCGGGTGATGAGCGGCAAAAATCTAGGAATGCATGACAATTCCTAGTACGAAATAGGATGTAGGCGGCAGCTTGTTTCCCGATCTTCTCCGGGGAAATCATGGTGCGATACTCGTGGATGATCCCTTTTTCCTCCATACGTTTTACTCTCTCCGTTACTGCGGGTTGCGATAACCCGACACACTTGCCTAGTTCCGTCATTGATATTCTCGCTTGGTTTTGAAGATGGTAAAGGATTTGTTTATCAACATGGTCCATTGAAACCGACTCCTTTAAATTTAAGGTTTTGTTTAAAAATTAACTCGTTTTTATTTGTTAAAGGACAGACATAACTTGAATGCCTTATGTAAAGCAAGTCGCTTAATTATTATAATAGACTAACAATAGTAAAGGGACTATATGGAGCGGTTTATTATGCTGGCACTTGTATGTATTGGATTTAAAATCTTTTGCTTTAACCGAAAGGATTACAGGTAAATCGGGTTTCAAACGGGGCTTAACTGAACAGCAAGGAATAAGAGAATACGGGCATCGAATAAGAGAAATATGCTATAATTCAGTGAGATTTATTTCCAGATACATAAGATGTGATTATCGATTTAAATAAAAGCTGTATTGGATCGGGGAGGAACTGGATCAAGATGAAACGAACATTTATGAAATGGGCACTTGCTAGACTTGCTAGACTAATGTTCGCAACAGTGGTGTTAGTTTCCAGTGGCTACGCGTTATTGGGGAAAGAGAATCATGCTATTGCCAGCGTACAAACACCGTCTATACTAATCTCACCTATACGAACGGTTATAATGGACACTGCACCTGAAGTTATTATGCGAGCTCCAATAGGCTCAACGATCGAGATTTTTGAAGGCATAACGAAGCTTGCTTATAAAGACGGGAATGGAAATTCGAATGTAATACTTGAATTGCCTCCACTTCGTAATGGGGTGCACATGCTTACAGCAAAAGTCGTATCGAACAGTGAAACGAATACTTTTTCTTTGCCTCCTATCATTGTTGATGATAACGAAGCCTTCAATATTGAAGACATCGTACCGATTGCTTCAGACGTGGCTGACCACGAGTGGGATATGAATGGAGATGGTGTGTTTGGCCTCAAAGGGGAGATTGAATATTTACTTTCTCGAATTGAACCAAACACGATATCATACCCAATCGATGACTTCACCGTTGTACCAACTGCTACATCAGCGACATACGCGACCTTTACTTTTAGCAAGCCATTTGGGGCGACAAGTGTGAAGTTGTTAAAGAAGACTGCTGAGGAATCAACATTTATGGACGCAGGGACTCCCAGCGTCAGCGAAGCAACCTATACCGTAACCGGACTTACACCGAACACATCTTATGAATTTAAATTGATGGTATCAGGAGGACCCAAGGCAGGGGAATCGAACAGAGTCTCTGTTATGACCCCACCTGTTCCATTGGTCGCCGAACCGTATCGAGCTTTGGATTTCAACGGTGCCGGGGATTATGTAGAAATCGCGAATGACATGTTCTATAATTCGTTGTCATTCACGATCGAAGCATGGGTTAAACCAAAGGATTTCGAATGGAAGACAGGAATTGTGTCCAAATATCAGGCGCACGGTCAAGATTCCTTCACACTTCGTTTGAGTGACGGTCCGCCGACTTATCCTGACTACAATAAAATAAACTTCCAGATAGGGGATGGAATGGAGGTTAATTCAGTTACCAACCTTGAATTAAATAAATGGTATCATTTAGCAGCTTTATACGACGGTACGACTCAAACTATGAAACTATACATTAATGGAGTACTCGATTCCATGAGATCGGGCGTCACTTACAAGACAAATTCGTCCCCGATTACGATTGGCGCCGATTTTTTGGAGGATCCTCGATATTTCAATGGTCAGATCGGAGAGGTCAGATTCTGGACGACGGTAAGAACAGAAGTTGAAATCCAAGAGGATATGAACAACCATGCTGAATCCGAAAACCATACGGGCCTTGCAGGCTATTGGACTTTCAACGTTGGGGCCCAGGATCAGTCCGGCAACAGCCGAAACGGTACGATTCATGGCAGTCCCGTAACGATTAAGTAGTGACTTGTGGAGAATAAAGACGTACCATTCAAGCAGGCGCTTAGGGCGACCTGCTTTATTCTTTGAAGTAAAGGGCAGGTTGATAGGTAAAGTTTGTCTTTATGGAATTCCGTTAAACACATAGCCCTTTCTGTTCTGGAGGAACGAAATGAACTTATTTAAAGAGCCGATTCATTATGATGATCCTCTTCTTCGTATTCAAGTGCTTAGCTTCAACAGCATGAAAATATGTCAAGATGGATGGCATTATCATCCTCAAATAGAGATTATAGCTGTTCGGTCTGGAAGAATGGAAATTCATACACCTGCGGAAGTATACCACTTGCAAGCGGGGGATGTGATGATATTGGGTTCTTGCCAACCCCATCTGGACCTGAGAAAACAAAACGAGGTCGTTGATTATGTAGCGCTTCAATTTGAGCTGGAAGCCTTCTTTGATTCCAACATGCTTCCATACTTATATCTGTTTCAGGAATCAATGCTACCATTAGTCGAACTAAACACATTGTTTAAAGAGAATTCTGAACTGCGTCAGCAATTCTACCGTACGGTCATTGAATTGCAACTGGAACATCAGCAGAGACAGAGGGGCTATGAGCTCGCAATGAACTATTTGGTGAAAAAATGTATTTTTTTATTGTTACGTCATGACAACATAGGATTGTTAGGACCAAGCCGATCGATAAACGACTCCAACCTAAAGCCAGTGTTCGATTACGTGGAAGCCCATTTATCTAATAAAATAACCGCCCAGCAAGCATGCGATCTCGTCAATTTCAGCTATACCTATTTCCTCAAATATTTCAAACAGATCATGGGCATTTCCTTCACAGACTATGTGATTCACCGCAGAATCAAATATGCTGAACGTCTGCTTTTGACTGAAGATCTTAGCATTGCTGAGATTGCCGAACTTGTCGGCTTACCGAACATATCCCACTTCTACAAACTATTTAAAAGACTCCATCAATGTTCCCCTAAAAGCTTTAAAGACACTATGATAGCCCGAACTCATGAAACTACTGGCATGGGTACAATGATCACAACAGAATAGCATCATAATGGAGTGGAATTGGATATGGGCAGCCTAATTCTTTACTGCTACTATAGGAGAAGAGAATAATACGAAGGAGCTCATACAATGTCACCTGACTTTCCATCAAAAGGACCCCATGGCGTACGATTTGTTTATTACACAGATATGGAAGTGAATACTGTCGCCTTAGCGGGGACCTTTAATAACTGGAACGGCGATAGAAACTATATGAACAAAAGGGAAGATGCAAAAGGCTGGGAGATTGAGTTAGCGATCCCTAAGGGAAGACATCTTTATAAGTTTGTAGTGAATGGGGAAGCATGGATTTTGGACCCATTGAATCCGAGTGTGTCGGAAGATGGGCAAAATAATTCGGCCATAACTGTTACTGAACATGGGGAAGTACTGATCCGAACAAATGAAATTTCAAAAGAGCAACCGGGATATATGTATGAAAACTTTACGGCTATCCAAAGTCCTGACTGGATTAAAAAATCAGTGATTTATGAACTCCATCTCAGGGCGTTTACCGAAAATGGTTTTATTGGACTAACAGACAAAATCGACTATTTTAAAAAAATGGGAATCAATACACTATGGCTGATGCCTTTCAATGAAGTTGGTGATGAGGGAAGGTTAGGTAAATATGGCGACCCCTACGCAGTAAAAGATTTCTATTCCATTGATCCCAGCTACGGAACCAAAGAGGATCTACGCTCATTTATTCATAAAGCGCATGACAACGGGATCAAAGTTATTATGGATTGGGTGTTGAACCGCACAAGTGTGGATCACATTATGACAAAAAGTCATCCGGAATATTTTACTCGAAATGAACAAGATGAGATCTATTATGATGTGCCTAATCGAGCGTATTTTGCAGGTCTAGAATTTAGTAACCGCGAGATGAGGAAGTATGTCATTGAGGCTATGAAATATTGGATAGTTCAGTTTGATTTTGACGGTATTCGATTGGACGATTCGGACATAACTCCCTTTGATTTTCTCTCTGAAATTAAGCATGCGCTGCAAGAAGTAAAAGCTGATCTCATCCTAATCTCACAGTCATACGATGAGTATCATCATATTGAATCTTGTGACTTGACCTACGACGGCAGTCCCCGCATTCTGATAAGCGATATGGTTGACGGAACGGTCACGCAGAGCGATTTTATAGCGATTTATAACTCTTATAAATACAGCTTTCCTAGGAATGCGCTAAGAATGAGTTGGCTGGAGGAAAAAGAACGGTCGAGAGCATGTAACTTTTTTGGCGAAAAGCTTGCAAAGGCTGCAGCATCTATCCTACTGACGCTTGAAGGTGTTCCATGTATGATGATGGGGCAGGAATTTAATGAGAGTACGTTGGAAACATGGACATCCTTATTCGATGAATATAAGCTGAACTGGAATCAATTCGATATGGATATGTTCGAGCACTATCAATTTCTGATTCATCTTCGGACGAACAATCCGGCATTTTGGATGGGAGAATTAACGTTCATTCGCAACTCTGAAGAGAAGGTTTTATCTTACTTGAGGCAGTACGAGGATAGTAAGTATTTGATCATCGTTAACTTGTCAAAGGATGCTTTATTTGTTCAATTTGACAACGACGAGTTAGCAGGCGAATTTATCAATGATAGAGAAAATATGATCTATCGTACCGGAAGGGACGACCGCCGCGCTGAGAATGATTCATTCAGTTTATGGATTGATAGCTATGAAACAATGATATATAAAAAATGATAGTTTAACCGAAAAGCCCTCTTTGAACACTTCAAAAAGGGCTTTAACAATATGTTAGAAACTATTGGTTTTTAGCAAGTTCTTTTCTGTTTGGTGCAATTGGAGGTTGTTCTAACCATTTATTTTTTATCATGAGATCAAACCAATTTTTTGATACAGTCAAATCCTTGAGAATGATCCGCTCATAATCAAGAATGAGATCAGACCTCATGGAACCCGCTAGTCCTAATCCATGATAGGATTGAGAAGTCAGAAACAAAAAACCAGTGTGAAACATGATGAGTTTATCTGAAAACGGTGAGTCTGTAGATTCGGTTATTTCCGTTTCCCATGACATCGGAACAGGTAAGTTATCATCCTTTAGTTTTTTGCTTAGCAATTGAATGTGGTCATTTGACGTTTGAACGGCATCGGTTAGAAATTTCCTTATTTCTTTGGAACCGGCAATTTGACTAAATGCAATGCCAAGTGTTTTTGCCATAATACTTTTCTTTAAGTTAAGCGAAATATTACCTATTTCTATGGCTGAAAGAGGACGTTTATCTCCCCAAAAACCATCGAGATATTTTTTGCTATCAATAAACTCTGGGGTTGTACGCGGGAAAAAATAAGGATCTCTTTGGAAATGTCCCTTTTCGAGTAATAAATCAACAGTGCGTTGGTACATATTTTTTCCATCTGTCAAACAGGTATCAAAAAAATCTCTTAAATCTTTTCTAACTGATGTAGTAAGCGAATAGATGTGACCGTTTAAACCATGTATGGTCATGAGATACAAATAATCCAAACAGAAAATATCTGAAAATAACCTTCCAACATTGGGATTGCTATCTGCTTCTGTAAACCCTATAGGTAATGGAAATCCATCATTAAGCATAAAGGTAGAGACCTGCTGCATTTGATTCTCTGATATTTTTATTGCATCGTCAAAAACCTCTCTAATGGACGTATCCTCTATAATTGAAAGCATATATTTATTTACTTGATTTACCATAGATTCGTTTACATATTGCCCCCACAAAGCTCCGATTTCCGTCGATGTTAGTTTTAATTGAGTAGTGTTCATATCTGCATCACCTCTAAAAATTAGAATATCCAATTTGAAAAGGATTTATCATTTATCTCCGGTTGAAACTAGAGCAGGTGCAGTAAGCTTGTACCACACCAACATGACAAGAGAACACAGACCAACCAAAAATAAAAGGCCATAAACATGTTTAAAAGAATGAGGAAGTGACGTATTCTTTTGAATTTCGAGTAGTATGCCACAAATCGCAACAGAAATTGAACCTCCAAAAAATTGGATCAGCTGCATAAGTCCCATGCCAGAGCCTATTAACGATTTTGGAAGAATGCGTGAGGTCTCGTTGTTTAAAGATGCAATTGTTGCTGAAAAAGCAGGCGAGAAACAAACATATCCAAGAAGTAGAACGAGTGGCGAAGCGCCGAGAGTCGTATAAAAAGCAATCATCACTAATGATAAAATACAATGCCCTATAAACATAAAGCGTAGATTACCATATCGATCTATCCATCGTCCGACGAAGCGTGTCAAGAAGGCCGACAGAATGGCGCCTGGCGCAATGGTTAAGCCAATCAGCATAGCTGATTGATCGAACACCTTGGCTAACACCAACGGCATAAGAAATAAATTGCCAAGGTTCAATACTAAGATACAAAAACCGATCGTAACAAGCTTGCGATAAGCTGGATTGGTCAGCAGTACAGGGTTAATGAACGTTTCTTTCCCACGTTTCAAGTGCCAAGCATGAATAAGCAATGAAATACAACTGACAGCAAGCCATGCCCCAGAAACTTGCGTCACAGCTAACAGCAGCGAAGTCGCATTGACGATCGTTAAGAGACCGCCTAGAATATCGAACCGAAAGGTTGGCGTATTTTCTTTGGGAAGCAAACGCACAAGAATGGGAAGAATGACAAGAACAAGGCAAGTGATTGCGAACAATCCGTTCCAACCCAAGTATTCGCTAATCAAGCCGCCAACGATCGGACCGAGTCCGAAAGCCATTGCACTCCCTGCGGAAATCATGGCGATGGCTGACCCGCGCCTTTCAATTGGAATATATCGACTTGCTAATACTAATCCTAAGCCTGCCATTACCCCTGCGCCTGCGGACTGAAGAATTCGAGCCAGTAGCAAAGCATGGAATTCCCGGGCAAATAATCCGAAAACCGATGAAGATCCAAGCACCAAGAGCCCCACGGTCAGCAGCTTGCGAATCGGTACGACATCTGAGAGCCTGCTGTAAATCACTGTCGATAAGGCATACCCGATGGAGTAACTTGAAATCACCCACGATCCGAGATCTGCGGTGATCCCAAGATCTTGAATAATACTAGGGATAGATACATTGAACATCGTCGTATTCATGACAACAATGAACAAGCCAATTGTCCATACCGGCATTACAATTTTATCGTTCATCTAATACCATCCAGTCTAACTAGAGATCTATTTTATTTATCCCCCTATTATAAACATGTTAGTCAAACATAAAAAGAGCTGCCCGCGGCAGCTTTTTTTAGTTTCTTTGTTTGGCTGACTATTCCTTACATGCATAATAGAATGTTCTTTTATCCACACTAGAAGGTATGAAGCAAAAAGCAAAAATGCGAGGGGGAAAGATCTATATGGAAAAGATATTATTGCGGATTTTATTTGCCTCATCATTAGCAGCAGCCCCATTCATTTTGAAACGTAAAAACCTGCTCATGTATCTGACTGTATTCTTTTCGAAATGTGTTTTATCAAGTTCGATCGATTCCTACTTTATTAAAAAAGGGAAGATAGCGTACCCCGTTCGTCCTTTCGCCAAAGTATTTGACACGAATATTTTGTACGATTTGTTATTCTATCCGCTTTTAAGTGTTATCTGGGTAAGAACGACTTATCAAAGCAAGCCAGTTGAACTTCTCACGAGAAGTTTATATTTTAGTGGACCAATGACTTTACTTCAATGGTTTTTAGAGAGAAAAACAGATTTGTTTAGATGGAAATCCTGGTCTGTTCTTCATACATTTGTATCACTTAATTTTACTTTGTTTACAATAAGAGGGTTTGTGGGTTTATTAAAAAGGATTACGCCTGAAGTAAGAGGAGGAAATTTTGTAGAGGAACGATCCCATAGCAAGATGCCTTCACCTGAGTTCATAGTAAGTTCAGCAAATCACCGACTGCCAAATGACAACTATGCACAAATCCAATAAAATTGAGAAACTATTATGGGCCATCGCACTCCCTGGGTTTGGTCAGTTTTTGAACGGGAAATATGTTAAAGGAATCACGTTGATTATCTTGGAATTTATCGTGAACTACATGTCAGATCTCAATCAAATTATAATCGACAGTTTCAAAGGAAACATTCAAGAGGCCATCCAGCAAACCGATTATCATTGGTTAATGTTTTACCCTTGTCTCTACATGTTTGGTATCTGGGATGCTTATAAAGACGGGGGAGATACGGCAGAGTATGCGTATATTCCTTTTGTATTAGGCGCTTTCCTGGGGACGGTAGGAATCATCTATTCGGATGTGTTTCAACCATTCGGTAGTCTTTTAGGTCCAGTTTGGCTGCCTATGCTATTTTCATTTGTTGGTATTACAATAGGCGTTGTTCTATTTCTTTTTTTAAAACGACGTCATTCGACACTTTAAAGGGTATCCCTGTCAGATAGATAAGACAGCTGGAGATCCCTTTTTTATATAGTCAACCTGATCTACTGCCAAATCGTTGCGAAAAAGGATTGCCACTTAAACTGTAACATGTTATTATACACTTTATTAGAATATGAACCTTCGGGGCAGGGTGAAATTCCCTACCGGCGGTGATGGATACGTAAGTATCCAAAGCCCGCGACTCCCAGTCTGTATAGAGTGGGACTGACTTGGTGAAATTCCAAGGCCGACGGTATAGTCCGGATGAGAGAAGGTGAAGGACAACTTGTTAAAAATTCAATTTTTAATAGGTCTGTTTGTCAATGCCCCTGTTGATCTAAACAGGGGTATTGTCTCTTTCAGGAGGTTCAATTCAAAACATCATATAGGGATCTTTGAGCTAATCTCAAAGTCTCTCTTATTAGGAGGTTTTTGAATTGGAAAATGTATTTAAGCTTGGAAGTAAACGCGCAAGTTTGTATTCATCAAGTATCAAAGGCATCAGTGGGATCTGGTATGTGGCACTAGGAGCTACAATGTGGGGGTTGGACCCTCTATTTAGAATCTTATTGTTGAAAAGTTTTACCTCTGCACAAATTGTATTCATTGAGCATCTGCTGCTGGCATGCTATGCGCTTCCGGTGCTGATGAAGTACCGCAAGTCCTTAGCCGGCAAACTAACACTAGCCGTTATTGGCGCTCTTCTATTTATTTCTTGGGGTGGATCGGCCATAGCCACCATACTCTTCACTTCGGCCTTCGCTCACGGCAGTGCTAACTCCGTACTTCTGTTGCAGAAATTACAGCCCTTGTTCGCCATCGTATTGGCTCGTGTACTGCTTAAAGAGACACTGCCTTCCAAATTTTTTGCCTATATCATAATGGCGCTGTTAGGCACGTATCTGCTGACGTTTGGTTTTGCTTCACCGGAGATGGGCTTGAAAGACTTAGGCACGTTAAGCTGCTTATTTTCAATTCTGGCGGCTGTCTTATGGGGAGGATCGACCGTCATGGGTAAATTCCTGCTGCAGAAAAACTTGGATTTCCCTGTTGTCACATCGCTGCGCTTCCTGATGGCGATCCCGCTGCTAACGGTTGTTCTTTTGGTAAGTGGCGATGCTTGGCATGTAGGCGGTTCTAGCGGTGATCTAACACTTATTGCAGTGAACCTGTTGTTCCAAGCCTTTTTCCCAGGGTTGATCAGTATGCTCCTTTATTATAAAGGGCTATCATCGACAAAGGCATTCTTTGCAACGCTAGCCGAGCTTGCTTTTCCAGCTGTAGGTGTATGCATAAACTGGGTTGTATTTGGTCAAAAGCTGACTATAGGACAACTCGTAGGCTTCGTGTTTATATGGTTAACCCTGTGGTTAATGAGCCGCAGTAAAGGAAATGTCTAAGCCATATCAAAACAAGAATTTCTATTATTGAACGTAAAAAGAACCCGCTAGATTTAGCGGGTTCTTACTATTTTCTTAGAAACTAGCTGCAACTTCTTTTGCTTGTGCAATTGCTTTTTCTTTAATGGATTGAGCTTTATCCGGCGTTACAGCCATGCCTTCAACAAAAATGGCTTCGAAGGAAGGGATACCGTAGAATTGAGAGATTTTTTTCAGGTAGCTGAAGCCACTTTCAAATGCTGCAGCAGGACCTTCGGAATAAATGCCGCCACTCGCTTGAATATGAAGGCCTTTTTTGTTTGTCAACAAACCAACTGGACCACTTTCCGTATATTTGAAAGTTTTACCTGCAACGGAAATTGCATCAATGTAAGCTTTCAATACTGGAGGGAATGAGAAGTTCCACATTGGAGAAACAAAAACATATTTATCGGCAGCCACGAATTGGTCAACGATTGCGCCTAAACGTGCAACTTTTGCTTTTTCTGCATCAGACAGCTGGTCAAAAGCTGTTCCTGATTGAAGTTTCCCCCAACCGCTGAATACATCAGCATCAATTTGAGGAATATCTTGTTTGAAAAGATCCACATGAATAACCTCATCTGATGGATTCGCTTCACGGTATGCATCGATAAATTCTTTACCTACCGCTAGGCTGAATGATGTTTGGTGATCGTGCGGGTGTGCAGTGATATAAAGCACTGTTGCCATAATAAATTACTTCCCTTCTATACTTAAAATAATTACAGTTGTATTATAACTTATTTTCGGTAAATATCAAACAAAAAATTAGTTACTTATAATAAAAGGCGAAAATGGAGTGGTCCAACACCTATTTTAATAGAAATAGATGATTGTCTATCCGTTATTAGATCAATGTCCATACTTCCACTAGAGCAAAATCATAATATATACAATTGGTTTAATTGGAGGTGTCTAACTTGTGGTCTTTAATACCCTTAACAAAAATCGAATGACTCAAGTTACAAGAAAACATACAAGTAAAAAGAAATGTATCATCATAAAAAAAAAGAATAGTTGTGTAACATCAAAAATAAAATGGAGGGACTCTAAGACAAGTAAGAAAAAAGATTGTAAAAAGAAAACAATGATAATTTACCCTCTTAGAAGGAAAAAACGGAAACTTGCAGCTTGTCCACGACCAGAAATTAATATAACTGCTCCGCAAGGAGCTCAAGGCACACAAGGAGCTCAAGGGCCTCAAGGTACACAAGGAGCTCAAGGGCCAGAAGGCACACAGGGTGCTCCGGGGCCTACGGGACCTGCGGGACCAATCATCATCCCCATTGTCAGCTCTTTGCTGACTGCTAACAGATATTTATTTATTGCGAACACAGATGTTACTCTCCCAACAGTTATTTCTGCAAATCAATTCACAAACGATGAAAATGAATCAGTAGCTGAATTTACTGATCTCGATCAAAATAGTTACGCTAATCTCTACATTAACGGGATCATGCAAGTTGGTGCCTCTTACACTGTGAGTACAAATGCCTTGACCATTATAACCGGCAATGACACCATTTTTGCAGGTACCCCAATCATACTTGAGATCGTTCGATTATCGATTCAAATCATTTCTTGAAATGTTCTATTGTTCGCAATTGATCAGCCCTTCCCTTTTACTATCACTAGCATAATCTAGTTGAGAGAAGGGAGGTGATATATATGCCAATTACAAAACCCTTTATGGCTTCTAGAAGATTTAGTGCTACTATAGCGGACGGAACAGGTGTAGGTGCTGCTTATAATATTCTTGCTACAGCCACCACCAATGACGCCGGTGCTGCTGCCACAGCTTTTCCAACTGCACCTGCGTATTATAATCTTTATATTAATGCACAGATTCAAACAGCTGACACTTCAACAGTTACCACTACGGCTATTACCATTCCAGGCGGTGATGCACTCGATCCTGCGACTCCAATTGTGATCGAATTTGTTGTAAACTAATTACTTTTCTTGACAAGCAGCCGACAATTTTTATTATTTTTAAGATTGCCGGCTTTTTCAAAATAAACGCCAATTGGGTATATTAGCTAGCTTCATACATATCTACTAAACTATATTAGTTAGTAAGGAAGTGAATATTAATGGCGATTATATACCCAATCTCTCCGCCAATTGTTTCCGGATATATATATAATATAAGTGCTCAAACTGTTCCTATAGAGGCTGATATTATTTTTGATACAAATGGTATCCTTAAACCTGGCATTACACATGTCCCGGGAACCACTGAAATTGTAGTTACAAATCCGGGCAGCTATGAAGTTACTTTTTCCGCGTCAGGTGTAGAGCCCAATCAATTCGCATTATGTGTAAATGGCACACCAGCTACGGGAACCGTTTACGGTTCAGGTGCAGGAACACAATATAACAATGGGCAGGCTATAATCGCTTTAGATGCCGGCGATGTACTTACACTACGAAATCATAGTTCGGCTGCTGCGGTTACCCTTCAGACTTTGGCAGGTGGCACACAAACAAACGTAAATGCTTCGGTTATTATCAAAAAAATAAGTTAATTTCAAATGAGGATCGCCTAAGGAGCATATTTAGCTCGCTTATAGGCGGTCTTTTTTTATGAAAAGAAGCATAAGAAAGAATCAAGGTATTTGATTGTTTTGAAGATTTACAATTTATTATCATGTGGTTGACACAGGAGAAACAAAAATACGTTATTTTTGTTATGTGGGAACGGTCTCACACGAAGAAATGGGGTTGCAGCATGGAGCTTACGATTAAGGAAATTGCCCTGCGTGCCGGTGTATCCAAATCAACCGTGTCGCGGGTGATTTCTGGCAAGGGTTATACCAGTTTGGAGGTACGCGATAGGGTACTCCAGCTGATTGAAGAATTGCAATACAAGCCCAATGCAGTGGCAAGGGCAATGGTTTCACAGAGAACGCACAACATTGGCGTACTCATTTATCGCCAGCATCATCCCATTGCGTCTCATCCGTTTTACGGCAAAATTCTTGATGCTATTTTGATGACAGCCGCAAGCTTGAATTATTCCGTTTTCGTTACAACAGATCATGATATGTCACTGCGTTCTGCTGATTTTATGATGGAGAAAAGGGTGGACGGATTGATCCTGATCAGCCGATTGCAACAGAACGTCATTGATTACATCGCTAACTTCGGAGTTCCGTACGTGATGGTCAATGGCTCCACGGATGTCGACGGGGTCATGCATATTGTCAATCAAGACGAGGAAGGCGGACGGAAGGTCGCTGAGTATCTAACGGATTTAGGACATCGTCAGATTTTCGTGATTGCCGGACCGCAGACGCATCGCAGCCATAATCTGAGGCTGAAAGGTTTTAAGAAGTACATGGCAGGAATTGGTGTTCCGATCCCAGCATCATCGATCTTACAGGCATCGACCTCCACCTTCGGGGAAGGCTATGAGTTAATGCGCAGCCATTGGGAGCAGTTTCGTGCAGGCGGGTTTACATCGCTTTTTGCCACCAACGATATGATAGCGCTGGGTGCCATGAAGTATATGTTGGAGCAATCGGTACGCATTCCTGAACAGGTAGCGGTTGTAGGCTTTGATGATATCGATTTTGCCGCAATGTTCTCACCCTCTTTAACAACCGTCAGGGTCAATACAGAGGAGATGGGGACTCAGGCATTGAGCTTGTTAGACAAGCTCATCCGTCAGGAAGCTAACATTGAGAATCCCAAGCAGCTTGTACCCAAATTAATTGTCCGGCAATCGACCAAATAATTTTCATAGGAAAGGAGTGGTTAGTCCGCATGCGCTGGTATCTAAAAGCGATAGGTCCACGTAAAATCGTGGAATTTATCATACTTATTGTGTTCGTCATCTTTTTCTTGGGCCCGCTGCTCAACCTAGCCATACTTGCTTTTACTGGCAAATGGACCTACCCCGATATCTTGCCGCATGAGTGGTCACTGAAATGGTGGACATTTGTGTTACAGCAGGAGGATATCGCGAAGTCGATCGGTTTGTCGTTTCTGATCGCATCCATCGTGACCGCTCTATCCATTGTGCTTTGTATCCCTGCAGCCTATGCGTTCGCTCGCATACGTTTTCCGCTTAGTCGGTTCTTCTTGTTCTCATTTCTACTGACTCATGCTTTTCCGAAAATGGGGCTTTATGTTTCGATCGCTGTGCTCTTTTACAAACTTGGACTGATGAACACTTTGATAGGCGTTGTTTTGATCCATATGATCAATGTGCTCATGTTCATGACCTGGATTCCAACGGCAGCTTTCCGCAATGTGCATACAGCCCAGGAGGAGTCAGCCAGGGATGTGGGGGCGAGCCCGTTCCGCGTATTCCGCAGTATTACGCTGCCGATGGCGATGCCGGGTATTATCGTGGCTTCGATCTTTACGTTCCTTAATTCGCTTGATGAGGCTCAGGGTACTTTTCTGGTGGGTATCCCCAATTACAAAACGATGCCGATCGTCATGTACTCTATCATCAGCGATTATCCGGCCTACGCGGGTGCAGTATTTTCCATTATCTTGACAGCGCCGACGATTATCCTACTGCTGGCCGCGCAGCGCTTTGTGAGTGCAGATATTATGTCCAGCGGCTTCCAGCTCAAATGAAGATAGACCAGTTAGCAAAGCGTATGCTTCCGATGCGAGTTTTGTTTCGAAGTAATCGCTTAGAAGCAATGCTCAACAAAACTTTTAGGGGGCACCTATGGACATTCAGCTTTCCGTTCAACAATTGACGAAGCGTTATAAAACAGGAGAAGGCGTAACTGGGATCTCCCTCGATGTTCGCAAAGGCGAGCTAATCACACTGCTGGGTCCTTCAGGCTGCGGTAAAACAACGGTGCTTCGCAGCATTGGCGGGTTTCTCGACCCAGATTCAGGCGACATTCTCATTGAGGGCAAAAGCGTGCTAAAATCACCTCCGGAAAAACGTCCAACTTCCATGGTGTTTCAAGGGTACAATCTATGGCCGCATATGACGGTGTTTGACAACCTGGCATTCGGTCTCAAAATACGCAAGATGAAAAAGACTGACATCGATAAGGCTGTGAACGAAGTGCTTCAGCTGGTTCGCTTGCCTGGAGCAGAGCTCAAATATCCCGGTGAACTCTCCGGCGGTCAGCAGCAGCGCATAGCAGTTGCGAGATCCTTGCTCCTTAAGCCTGCTGTTCTATTGCTGGATGAACCCTTTTCCGCACTTGATGCGAAGCTTCGGCACGAGATGAGAGAAGAGCTGCGGGAAATTCAATCCAAGACAGGCCTTACGATGGTATTTGTCACTCATGATCAAGAAGAAGCGTTATCGATTTCAGATCGCATTGTCGTTATGAACCAAGGCAATATTGAGCAAATTGCTACTCCGCAAGAAATTTACGATGAACCGAATACGCTGTTTGTTTCCCAATTTATCGGTAAAATGAACTTTTTGAAAGGGGTGATCACGGCCGGCGGGTTGACCGTAGGGCATCTAAGTTTTCAAAATACAAAAAATCTGTCCGGGCAAGTAAATCTGGCCGTTCGACCTGAAGACGTGATGATAGAAGGTGAAGAGGGAGAAGGCCTTTCCGGCGTGATCAAACAGGTTATGGTACTTGGGCATTATGCCGAAGTGTCCATCGATTTGCCAGAGTACGGTACAATCCGGGCGTTTCAACCAAGGGATTTCGTCAAGGATCTTCATACAGGGCAACAAGTAAAAGCAAGCTTTGCAAAAGTTTTAGCGTATCCGGAAAATTAGACCCATATCCCAAGGAGGAATTATCTATGTTTCGCAAGAAATCCGCTGTTATGTTAGTGACATTAATGACCGCTACTGCCGCTTTTGTATCTGGCTGTGGCAGCTCTTCAACGAATGCAGGTTCTGCAGCTCAAAGCTCCAGTCCGGCCAAAGAAGCAGCTGGTACTAAACAACAGCCTGTCGAGTTTAACTTCTATTTTACCGGCTCGCAAAATGTCAAAGATCTGTGGGATACGTTGATTCCTATGTTTGAGAAGCAAAATGCGGATGTAAAAGTGAAACCGGTCTACATTCCTTCAGGAACAGGCGCACAACCAACCTATGACCGCATTACGGCTGCCAAGCAAGCGAACAAAGGCTCAGGCGATATCGATTTATATGAAGATGGCTTGTCTTATGTAACTCGGGGGCAAAAAGATGGTCTATGGGACACGTTACCAGGCGACAAAATTAAAAACTTGGCAAATGTTGATGAAAAAACGTTAAAAGATATCTCTAATCTCGCTATTCCTTATCGTTCATCTGCGGTCGTTTTGGCTTATAACAGTGATAAAGTAAAGACGCCTCCAACGAATTTGGATGAATTATATGATTGGATCAAGAAAAATCCGGCCAAATTCGCTTACAATGATCCATCCACAGGGGGTTCCGGTAATTCTTTTGTAGCGACAACTCTATATAAATTCCTGCCAGAAGAGGCCATCCATAATTCAGATCCAAGTGTTGAAAAAGGGTGGGATCAAGGCTTTGCGCTGCTCAAGGATCTAGGGAAATCCGTATACGGCAAAGGTATTTATCCAAAGAAAAACCAAGGAACTTTAGATTTACTGACGAGCGGTGAAGTTGATATGATACCGGCATGGTCGGATATGGTTCTTGAGCAATTGGCGAAAGGTCAGCTTCCAAAAACAACAAAAATGGCGCAAATCAAGCCAGGATTTAACGGCGGACCAACCTACTTAATGGTTCCTAAGCTTTCGGAAAAGAAGGATGCTGTCTACAAATTCCTGAACTTCGTTCTTTCTTCTGAGGCACAAGCTGTGGTTGTAGACAAAATGCACGGTTTCCCAGGGATCAAGCTTTCCAATATGTCGAAAGAAATTCAAGACTCATTCAAAGGTGCATCCGAAGGATTCCGCTCTTTCAATATCGGCGAATTGGACAAAGATATGACCAAACGCTGGCAAAGTGAAGTTGCTGCACAATGAGTAAACAAATGAAAATGGGGATACTGGGATTGCTTCTGGTCATCCCCTCTTTTTTATTGCTCTTCGTCACTGTCGTCATTCCGATCGTCATTTCCTTTAAAGAAAGCTTTACCAATAAGTCTGGCGGTTACGATTTTTCCAATTATACGTATTTATTTACGGATAAGCTGATGCGCTCCAACATTATTTTTACACTGGAAGTGACGATTATTTCGGTCATTCTCGTGCTAATTATCAGCTACGCGCTTGCAGCTTATATGAGGTTTAATAACGGTACGATGGTGAAATGGATTCGCAATATGTATATGATTCCAATCTTTATCCCATCCGTTATCGCTACGTACGGTTTAATTCAATTGCTTGGCAACCACGGTTGGGTGTCCCGCATGTTACTTCTGGTTAACGGTGGGGAAATGCCGCGTATTATTTTCGACATGAAGGGGATTATTATCGCCAATTTGTGGTTTAACATTCCGTTCACAACGATGCTGCTTGGATCAGCCTTATCCGCTGTCCCCAATTCTGTCATTGAAAGTGCGAAGGATGTAGGGGCACGGAGATTGCAAATCTTCGTCCGTTTCATTTTGCCGCTTACGTATAAGACTTTGCTCGTTGCGATTACTTTTGTATTCATGGGCGTGATCGGTTCGTTTACGGCTCCATTTCTGATTGGACCCAATGCTCCACAAATGCTAGGGGTATCCATGGAACAAGTTTTCGGTGTTTTCCAAGAAAAACAACTAGCTGCGGCTATCGCTTTCTTTACGTTCCTGCTATGTTCAGTAATGGGATACTTTTATATCCGCAGTATGATCACGGAAGAGAGCGCGAGGTCACGATGAATCAACTTATTCTGGATGTACAAGGAATTGTACATCCCAATTCCTCCAAAACACATATTTCGTATCGGTTTCACTTAGGAACTCAAGGTGGCAAGCTAAGGATCCATTTTGCTTATGAACCTAAAAACTTGGATGATTGGGAACAATCAAAAACGATGATTTTCGAGAGTATACACAAGTACACGGAACCCAATCAGCGTGAGCGGGTTCAGGCGAAATGGGAATCCTTCCTCCCGCTGAAAAACTTAATTACGGTGTCCGTAGACGACCCTGAACGGCACCGCGGTGCGGGGCATCGGCATGATCCTGAGCAGCTGTTGGTTATTAGTGAGCTGGAAGCTTCGCCAGGCTTTATCAGTGGTAAAATGCTTGCAGGCATGTGGCACGTTACGTTAAGTTTGCATGCGATAGTTACAGAAAGCTGCCGTTACACCTTACAAATTCATCATGAGGAGGAATAATCGGCATGCCCTGGATTGCTTGTGAATTACACAGTCATACTTTCCACAGCGACGGAAGACAAACGCTCATGGAGCTTGCTAATGGTGCAAAGGCGCTTGGTTTCGAGTGTATTGCGTTGACCGACCACAATACCATGACGGGTTTGCATGATAAAGCTGCCGTGGAGCAAGAAACCGGAATTTCGATCATTTCCGGGATGGAATGGACGACCTTTTACGGGCATATGGTGACAATCGGGCTGACCAATTTTGTTGACTGGCGTCCGGCAGGCCCAGACGATATCCATAAAGGGATTGCCGATGTTCATAGGAGCGGGGGAATTGTCGGTATGGCACATCCTTATCGCATAGGAAGTCCAATTTGTACGGGCTGTTTCTGGGAATTCAACATCGAGGATTGGAACGATATTGATTATATCGAGGTTTGGTCTGGCACGTTCCCTTCGATTAAAACAGACAACGACCGCGCTTACCGATTATGGACCGACAAGCTGAATGAAGGCTACCGGATCGCGGCCACGTCAGGGCGTGATTGGCACGCCCAAGAGCAAACGGATGAACCGGTATCGGTGACGTATCTCGACATCGATGACGGGGAAGGGACTGTGACGAACCGAGCGGTGCGTGCACTCGCGGCTGGTAAAGTATCGGTAACCATGGGACCTTTGGTAACGCTAGAAATTCGGACAGATACTGCGTGCTACGGTGTCGGCGCCGTCGTTTCTTCGAAGGATCACTTCGAAAGTTATAAGCTCCAAGTAAACATAGATTTTCATGTACGGAAAGAGATATGGGATTTTCAGGAACCCCATTATACGCTAAACTTGATTGGGAATACCGGTGTTCTAAGCGAGCAATTCGTTACTATGGATCAGCCGAATTACGAGATCGAAATTCCTGGCGATGAACTTTTATGGATTCGGGCTGAGCTCAAAGGTAACGTTCGTGGAGTTCGCACATTGATCGCCTTTACGAATGCTATATATGTAGATCGATGAAAGGGAGTGTTTTGTAGCATGGGTTATCGATTTCCACTCATAACCGCTCACTGCGGCAGCATGAACACGATTGATCATACGCTCGATTCCGTGCAAACGGGGATTAGGCTCGGTGCAGACGTGGTTGAGGAAGACGTTAGAGTGACAAAGGACGGCATCCCGGTTTTGGCTCATGATGATGAATGGGTTACCGTTGATGGCTTGAAAATGTCCATTTCGCAAATGCTCTTTGATGAATTAAGAGAGCTTCAGTTTGAGGTCACTCATGGGGAACAACGTGAAACGATTCAAATCTGCAGATTGGAAGATATGCTTCCGCTTATCCAAGCTTCGGGTAAAGTCGTGAATTTGGATTTGAAAGTGGATGAGAGTATAGAACCTGTTGCTTCGTTGGTGAAGCAATATGGGATGTCAGAGCAGGCTTTTTTATCCGGCTGTGGGATGGATCGTGCGATGCTAGCAGAGCGATTGAACCCAGAAGTACGCAAACTGCTCAATACCGACCACGACTTGTTTAGAACACTTCCGTATAGAGATGCTATGGTACAAACCTGCGAGGATGCACTTGCAGCCTCCTGTTTTGGCATCAACATCCATTACAGCATCGTGAGCCAAGAATTAATGGATTATGCAACATCCCTAGGGCTTCCGGTTTATGTATGGACTGTGAATGAAGAAGACTTAATGATGAAGTATGCAGATTTGGGCGTTGCATCTATAACCACACGAAATGTTGCAGCTCTGGTGCAATTGAAGCAAAAGATGCGTGGTGAGCGTTTATGATTGAAATCTACGCCCATGAATTCAAACTTGCTAGTGAGACACTTGCGGCCAAAATGCTGAGCGGTGAAGTTAAAGCGGGAAGCGCTTATTATCAAGCCATGCTTCCTTTATTGGAGTTGCTCCAGCAGGCTTGCCCTGAGCAATCCGAATATTCGGCCTGGCGGGCGGAATATTTCCATCTTGATGGAAATTTACGGCGCGCGGGCGAGCAGTATAAGCGTACGCTGGAGTTGGCTCCGCCGCAGCCGCTGGAAGAGCGCGATACTCGTTTTATTCGCAAATTTTGCCCAATGTTACTTACAACGCCGCTCGAGTGTTTTCCTCTAAAGGATGTGGTGGCTGTTCATCATCCAACACTTCCGCTTATTGGTTACCATTTGTTTTGGGAAGACGATTATGATTTCCCTGACGATTATGAGCCATGCGATCATGAAGAGATTTGGGTAGCGTACGATCCATACACGGAAGCCGTTACGAACGTGCTGACCTTTTTTCATAGTAGTGTCATCGAATCACAGGCCGCCGTACAAGAGGCGCATGAAAATGACGGGCGCCCAATCGTGCGCATTGAGTGGGGGAAACACGGTTCCCTTCTCAAAGGTTGGGAAAACTTAGTGATCCCGATGAAGGAAGTCACTGCCATGGAGTGGCTGCAGGAGACTTTTGAGCAGGTGAAAGCTGGCGGGCGCGTTCCCGATCATCCCTTGAAGAGGCATTGGCCGAAAGGTTTCGAAGGTGACTTTGAAGCCTTTACTAACTTCTCGGTTCCGGTTGATCCGCTGCAATTTCTTGATCAAAAGCCTCTGATTTTCAAATCGCTATGGGTAAATGCTATTATATATACAGAGGGGCTGCTGTACAATTTCCATCCGAAGATGGAATGGCCGCAACGCTTTCAGCGCATTTAAATCAGATCTCTCTGGGGGATACGATGAGAATTCAACTTGAAACAGACCTTTGTAAAATTTTTGATATTCGTTATCCGATCTTCCTCGCGGGAATGGCGGGTGGGCCTGGAACTGCTGAGTTGGTGGCAGCTGTCTCTAACGCAGGCGGACTTGGGACGCTGGGGGCTGCCTATATGACGCCTAGTGCAATCCGTAAAGCAATTCAGGAGATTCGTCAGCTAACAGATGCGCCGTTTGGGGTGAATTTATTTTCCATTCAAATGACGGACAATAATGAAAGAACGAAGGAAGTTCAGCGAGAGCTTAACCAGGTAAGAAACGATCTTGGAATAACGCAAGCAGCTGAGGAGCTCGTGGTAACTCCGGACTATTTTGAGGAACAGTTTGCGGTCGTGTTGGAAGAAAAAGTACCTGTCATTAGTACAGCATTTGGTGTCCTTCCTGAAACCCTGATGCGACGAGCCAAATCAGCTGGCATGCGAATAGTCACGATGGTGACTACGGTTAACGAGGCTATTTTGGCTGAGCAGTCCGGTTGCGATGCCATAGTAGCACAAGGAAGCGAAGCGGGCGGTCATCGGGGAACATTCGACATATCGAATCATCCAATGGGTGCAAACATCGGCACGTTAGCGCTGGTTCCGCAAATTGTTGATTGTGTTCAGATTCCAGTCGTTGCTGCTGGAGGCATCATGGATGGTCGTGGGCTTGTCGCTGCTCTCGTTCTTGGAGCGCAAGGTGTACAGATGGGAACGCGTTTTTTGACTGCGATTGAATCCGGCGCTCACGTCTCCTACCAGGAGGCACTATTAAATAGTACCGAAGAGAGTACAGTCATTACCAAGGTGTTCTCAGGTCGACCAGCAAGAGGGGTTCTCAACCAATTCATTAGAAAATGGGATGCGAAAGGTGTAGAGCCACTTCCTTTTCCAACGCAAAATACCGCTACACGCGATATTAGGAATGCTGCAGCTAATCAAAGCAATGCTGACTATATGTCCTTGTGGGCAGGACAAGGTTCAAGAATGCTTACATCCGGACAAAAAGCAGGGCATATCGTGGCTGAAACAATCCAACAAGCCAAGTTCATATTGTCGATGGAAAGTGTAGGCGATACGAAATAAAGCGGGCTCTCCAAAAGGTAAAAGTGCACAGAAAAACAAAAAATGAGGCGGCAATGTTATTGCCTTCTCATTTTTTGTTTTATGTCGATATTGCAAGGGGTAAGTCACCCGATCTCTATTTGGCGGAACGTCGATTCGCTATTTTGGGAAATCTGCGCTTGAAATCGAATGAGAGGAACGAGGGGACGCTATTTGACCAAAAATGCATGATCCAAAGGCAAAAACCGCGAAATAACGGCTCTACGTTCCACATCCTCTTAATTTCGGTGTTTTTCGCCCAAATAACGCATCGTCGTTCCTCATCCTCGTGATATTGGAGGGGAGCTCGATCAAATAGCAGATCGACGACGCTCCCCTCAGCAAATTCTGAATTCTGCTTACTGTAACATTATTGAGATTATTTATGAATCCAAACTAATCCAGCAGAATTATCTTTTGCCTCACCGACAACTTTGAACTTCAATCCATAATTCGGCACAATACGGCCAGCGTCTGGAATTACTGTATTCATATAGCTGTTGGAGTCTGAAAACTCCTCTACACCATGCATGGATTTGTAATTATACTCGCCTCTAGTTGGGTTATTGATGTACCACGAAGGCGTTTTGTCCAAGGAGAAGGCCGCATCTGCAACTTGATAGCGAGTCGTCTGAGCGACGGAATCCTGTCCATCTTTCTTGAATATTAAAGCGTCAGAATGAGAATCGACTACGCCAAGGAATCCTTGTCCAGGATGGATACCAACCCAGTTGTCTAGATAACTGTCATCTGCATACCAAACGACAAGTCCGGTATTATATTTGACACCACGGCTGTAGGCAAGAGCTTTATCGGCTCCAGCGTAGTTTCTCCATTCCAGATAGTAATAGTGCTTCTTATATTCCAAACCGTTCGATACAACAAAGCCGTCCAGGTTAAATTTAGAAGCGCCTTCGGCATCGTCTGAGAATACAACTTGACCATTTACGGTTAATTTCGCATTATCCATTGCAAAACCATTTAATGCGAGTCCACCATCCGTAACGTAGTCAAAGTGGAGGGTAACCTTTTTGCCAGCAAAATGGCTTAAATCGTAGGACTTGTCTACCCAGGCTCCGTTTGTAGTTTCCGCGCGCGCGTCTCCGTTCGTATCATTGTCACCAATGATATCGAGGGTAACTTGTTCGTTATAAGTTGATGCTGTAACTGTTAAGTAGTCATACTCAAACTCGACATCATATAAGGTTTTAAAATCAAATGCAGCCGTTTGGGCTTGGGTTAAATCAAACTCAGGAGTTGAGAGAGTGGTATGAAGGTTATCGCCTTTTGTACTGTAATAATAACGTGCACCGAATGCTGGTTGAATACCTGGAACTGCTTTATCCGGTAAATTGACTTTAACAATACCTGGGTTTTTTGACTTCGTTACACTCTGATCGATGATGGCACCTGTACCTAATTTCGAAATGTCTGCGGCATCAATTTCACTTACATTTGCCCAGTTTCCGCCCATAGTTTTCTGGAAAAACTCTTTATTTTGAGGTGAAAAGGAGCTAGGTGTTGTGCCGGCAATTTTACCGTTCCAACTACCGCCGCTCATAATGGACCAAGAAGCAACGGGCTCACCTTGTCCGGTATACTGGGTATCGTATTCATCTGGCAGACCTAAGTCATGACCGAATTCGTGTGCAAAAACTCCTACTGCACCATCTTCAGGTTGAATGGTATAGTCATAAGCAGCCATACGGCCACCCCAATAGTCGACCCCCGCAGTCGTGCCAGCAACAGGATACACACCATTTAAAGTCCAGCGGTGAGACCAAATGGCATTATCGCCTAATTGTCCGCCACCAGCTTCTTGGCCCGTTCCTGCATGAATAATCATCAGGTGGTCAATTATCCCGTCGGGTTCGTTTTGATTACCATCCCCATCTATATCGTATTGATCAAATTTGTCATAATCAGCCAGATTAATGCCGGATGCTGCTGCCGCATTTAGAGCATCTTTCACTAGATCGCGAGGCCCCTTAGGGCTTAAGTTATCATGACCGCCAGCCGGGTTATCATCTCCGTATTGGGCAGCTTGACCAGGAACGGTTAACCAATCGGATACGTATCCATTTACGGTATAACTGCCACCGGATTGCTCTTCATAATATTGTTTGAAGGTTTGGATCTTAGATCCATCGAATAAGGTGAAATCATTATTTCCAAACATCAGCTTCTGATAATGATCTCGATTGAAATCGTTTGCGTACATGTAACCAGGCTCTTGCTTTACGTTGTTATGTTTAAAGTCTGAAAATTCCGTCAAAAGAACGAGTACTTTGTCTTCACGAACAGAACCGTTGTATGTATCTTGTTTTGCCGAGGGTACGGGTAAGCCATTTGGATTGCCTTTTTTCAAGTTCTCTTGGCCTTTGTTCAGTTGGGAAAAAAGCTTGGTTTTCTGCTTCGCTATGAAATCCTTTGACTTTTTGTCTATTTCATCATGATTTGTGTCTTCTTTTGATTTAACACTTTTATTGTTTTTAGCTGCTACGTAAGACTTGACTGCTTTGGCTATTTGTTCAGGAGTGGCACTTGTGCTTAACAGCCCTCTGTCCATTAACCCTTTTGCCAAACGCTCATCGTCTAAAATATTAAAATCTACCGGCGGTGCTTCAAGTGCCTCTGAGTAGTCGGATTCTGCTGCGAATGCAGAAGATGTTGTGAAAAGTCCTGCTGTTAAACTTGTTGCTAGTAATAGTCTAGTGATTTTCAAGGTGCTTTTTTTCAAAATGAAACCTCCTACAATAGAGTATGAAACCTATGAAACCAACCTATTAATTTAACCATTGGTATATTAAAATTAAATAATAGTTTGACTATTCTAGTAAGTGCTTTTAGTCCTGCGCAGTTTGACCCATATATTTCCTATTTCGACCATTTCCTTGATTTTTCGCAGCATTTTGATAGGACATTAGTGCGCATTCGACATCGTAATTTTGTTCTCTTTTATATTTAACTAGACTCTAGTATTTAGACAGACGAGCTAGTGATTCAGAAACATGAAATCTCCCCATCTAATGGATGTGGGAGATTTTTTTGATTTGTAGAGTTAGGGGGAAGCGAAGCTTATCCCTTTTTTGTAAGTTAAGAATTTATATGTTTTGGGTGACTGAGAGGTTACCCTTTATTACAGGTGAGATAAGGCCTGATATTCGCGCTGAGTGTTCAAAAGTCCAATAAATAGCAATCATAGGAGTTAGTGGGCATAAAATGTGGCTTCTAGTGGGATTGGGTGAATATATCACGAAAATTCACTTGAAAGCGTTTAAAAATTTGTTGACAATGCAGCTTTTGTTGGTATTATAAGTGTATAGGCTTCAAAAAGCCACATTGCAAACGCTTTATTTTGTGGGATTTTCGATATACAATGTGGCATTGGTTGTCTAACCATTTAATTAGGGGGAATGAAACCGTATGAAGAGAGCAAATAAATCCATGTTGGTTCTACTTAGCACAGCGCTCAGCACTGGATTAGTGTTGACTGCATGCAGCACGGATAAAACAGCTAGTTCAAGTCCAAGTGCCAGTGCTGGAACTGGTGCAAGTCCAGCTGCAAGTGCCGCAGTAGAGAAGCCGAAGGGGAAAGTTACACTGGATTTTTGGACTCATTGGGGTTCTACAACACGTCGTCCTATTATTGAGAAAATTATTAGTGATTTTAATGCTTCTCAGGACCGCATTACCGTGAAACATACGTTCTTACCTTATGGAGATGGTTGGACGAAAGAACTGGCAGCCATTGCTGCAGGTAATCCGCCCGATGTCATCATTCACGATATTAGCCAGGTTGCTCAACGTGCCAGCAAGAAGCAAGTAACGAATCTTACGCCTTACTTAGCGAAGGACAACATCAAAGATCGTTTCTTCCCGCACTTATACAACGCGATGCAATATAAAAACGAAGTTTATGCTTTACCATTTGTAACAGACACTCGCGTATTGTTCTATAACAAAGCTATTTTTAAAGAAGCAGGACTCGATCCAGAGAAACCGCCAAAAACATGGGCTGAGTTGGAAGAGTATTCCAAGAAAATCGATAAAATCAACAACGGTAAAATTGAGCGCTTAGGCTATCATCCTCGCTTAGCAGGAGGGCAAGATGTGTTCTTGAACAACGCGGATGGCGGAAGACCTTGGCTGGACGACAAAGGTATTTATATCAATTCACCTAACCGGATTGCTGCACTCGAATGGTATAACAGCTGGGATGCTCGTCTAGGCAAAAAGGAAGTTGACGCTTTCAAAGCTAGTTTTGGCAGTAAAACGAACGATCCGTTAATTGCTGGGAAATTAGCTATGAAAATTGATGCGGGCACATTCTGGACTCAAATCCGTGACTTTGCCGCTAAGAAAGAAGACTTTGGTATTGCTGCAGTACCTGAATACAAAGCAGGAAGCGGAAACTGGAGCGTCGGTGGAGGCTTTACCATTGAAATTCCGTTTGGCGCTAAGCATCCAGATGAAAGCTGGGAGTTCTTGAAATATATGACGGATGTCGATGCACAGAAATATTGGGCGCAATTCAACTTCGATAACGTATCCAATATTAAAGCATCCAATGATCCAGATTTGATCAAGGATCCAATTTACAAGTTTACTGTTGATAACTTGAAAGATACTGTGCTTGCGCCAGTACCAGTAACAGCACCTGATTTTGCTAACTTGATGAATCCACAAATTGATGAGGCGATTCTAGGGAAGCAAAGCCCGAAAGAAGCCTTGGATAAAGCACAGAAAGCGGTTGAAGACTTAGTTAAGCAAAATACAAAGTAAGCTTTAGAACATAAGGGTGGAGTCGTAGTGTATTACTGCTCCACCCTTTTCACATAAGCAGAAGATTTGAATTGTCAGATATAGAAAGAAATGTTAAGGAGGGACACATGTGAATCCCCAAGTGAATAAGGTTATCCATCCGAAAAAGAGAAGCAAGTGGTCTTTGGATAAGAAAGAAGCGCTAGAAGGCTATGGTTTCGTTGCCCCGTGGTTTATTGGTTTTCTGATTTTTACAGCAGGTCCTCTGTTGTTCTCTTTATACGCTAGCTTTACGAACTATGACATCACTTCACGTATGGACTTTATTGGTTTCGACAACTATAAACGCATGTTTACGGAAGATCCACTGTTCTGGAAATCACTCCGAAATACCCTTTACTATGTTGCACTTGCCGTTCCGTTAACCACTATGGGCTCTGTGATTCTTGCCGTTTTACTGAATGTGAAAATTCCCGGCATGCGATGGTTTCGGACGATTTACTACCTGCCAACTGTCTTGTCCGGTGTAGCTGTTTATATGCTTTGGATGATGCTTCTTAACCCAGAATCAGGTCTCATTAATACGGTGCTAGGCTGGATTGGAATTGAAGGACCGGCTTGGTTGACGGATCCTGCTTGGACGAAAAATGCGATTGTCATGATGAAAATGTGGGCAGTCGGCGGAGGGATGCTGCTGTTTCTAGCGGCGTTGCAAGGAGTATCCGATCATTTGTATGAAGCAGCTGAAATTGATGGCGCATCCAGCATTCGCAAGCTTTGGCATATCACGGTGCCGATGATTACGCCTGTTATCTTCTTTGATGTCGTCACAAGCTTAATTGGCGGCTTCCAAATTTTCCAGGAAGGTTATGTCATGGCCGATGACCCTGGTGCTCCGGGATCTCCTGCGAACTCCCTCTTGTTTTTCAATCTTCATATGTTTCTGAAAGCTTTCAAAATATTCGATATGGGATATGCCATGGCCATGGCCTGGTTCCTTTTCATCATCGCAATTATCGTTACCATCATTAATATGGTGATGTCGAAATACTGGGTTCACTACGAAGGAGGAGATTCGCGATGACTGTCGCTGCAGCTGTAAATAAGAAATCATATTATCAAAGCCGCAAGACCAAGCAAAGGATCTCCAAATGGGTCGTAACCTTGATTCTCATTGTCGGCAGTTTGTCTTTTCTCATGCCGTTCTGGTGGATGATTCAAACATCCTTGAAATCGTTGACAGAAGTCGTCACATATCCGCCGACCTGGTTTCCTAAGAAATTCGAATGGTCCAACTATAAAACGGCGTGGGAAGCAGGGAATTTTGCGAGATATTCGGCCAATTCGCTATTAATCGCTACAACCGCGGTAATTGCGCATGTAATCTCGAATTCATTCATCGCTTATGGATTTGCGAAAATTCGCTTTCCCGGGAAAGGGCTTCTGTTCTCCATCATTCTTGGGACGATGATTATTCCGGGATTCGTGACCCTCATTCCACAGTACATTTTATTTTCAAAATTGCATTGGGTTGGGACTTACTTGCCCCTCGTCATACCAGGTTTTTTCGGAAGTGCCTTTCATATCTTCCTTATACGTCAATTCTATTTGGGAATTCCCAATGATTTAGTTGAAGCTGCGAAAATTGACGGTGCAAGCCACTTGTATATTTGGCGCTCGATTATGCTTCCGTTGGCTAAGCCGGCACTCGCTACGGTGGCAATCGGTACTTTTACAGGAGCCTGGAATGATTTCCTTGGACCGCTGCTTTATGTAAATGATGAATCAAAGTATACGCTGCAGCTTGGTTTACAGGCTTTCAAGGTCAGCTCGGGCGTTAGCCAATGGCACTTGCTGATGGCGGGTTCGGTGATGGTAATGATTCCGGTCATCGCAATATTCTTTATTTTCCAAAGATATTTTATCGAGGGAATGAACATCAGCGCCGGTACGAAAGGGTAAGGAGGATAAAAACTTGGATCGCAAATATCGTGTGTTTATTTACCATCATACCCATTGGGATCGGGAGTGGTGGGCGACGATGCAGGATTTTCGCATCCGCCTGGTAGAGCTTATCGATGAACTGCTGGATACGATGGATAACGATCCGGAGTTCCGCTGCTTTTTGCTCGATGGTCAAACGATTGTCTTGAAGGATTATCTGGAGATTCGGCCGGAAAATCAAGAACGTCTTCTGCATTATATCCATGAAAACCGGATTCAATGCGGTCCTTGGTACATCTTGCCAGATGAGTTTCTCGTCAGCGGTGAGGCGCATGTGCGTAATTTGATGCTAGGTGCACGCATGGCTGAGAAGCTTGGCTATACGAACTTGGATGTCGGTTATATCCCGGATACATTTGGTCATATCTCTCAGATGCCGCAGATTCTCCAAGGCTTCGGGATTGATAATGCGATGGTCTGGCGAGGGCTCGGCGGAGCTTCACCCGACTTTAAACAAGAGTTCCTGTGGGAAGCTCCAGATGGCACGCAAGTGTTCACGTACTGGTTCCCGGATGGCTATTATATGGTGGATTTTCTCCACTTTGACAATCCGCTCAAGACTTATGACGAAACTTACGGCAGAGTCCGTAAATCCTTGGAACGCTGGGCTCCACGGGCAACGACGGATTGCTTGTTAATGCCCTATGGCGGTGATCACAGGCTTATTGATGCGCGATTGCCGCGATTAATGAAGCAGGTGGGCGAAGATTTGCAAGAAATCGCGGAGCTGCACTGGGGAACAACGAAAGATTTCATCGAAGCCGTTCGCAGTCAGAATCCTTCATTAGAAGTTATACATGGCGAGCTTCGTCATTTTGGCGTAGATTTACCCCATGTATTGCCCGGTGTATTGTCAGCACGTCTATATTTGAAACGACATAATTTCATTGGACAGCTGGCATTGGAGCGCTACGCGGAGCCTTTCTCAGCACTTGCCTGGCTAAGCGGCCGCAAGTACGAATCAACCCTGCTGTGGACCGCATGGGAGCTTCTTGTCCAGAATCACCCGCACGACAGTATTTGTGGATGCAGCATTGACGAAGTACATCGGGAGATGCTGCCAAGGTTCGCGCAATCGAAGCAAATAGCTGACATTTTGACCGAGAAAAGCATCCAACACATCAACAATCAAATTGATACAAGCGATTTGGAAGATGGTGGTTTGGCGATTGTTATCCATAACTCACTCAGCTGGACGCGTCACGATACGGCAACCGTATGGGTGGATCGAAAGCTTATGGTTCATCCAAGAACCTATAGGCTGGAGGATTCGGATGGCAATGAGGTTCCTTTTCAGGTGAAGGAAGTCAGCGGTATGAAGCCTATGACGGATAAACATTTTTATACGGAAATACGTTTTCCAGCTGTAGATCTTCCTGGTTTTGGCTATAAGACCTACTCATTGCGTAAAAGGGAAGCAACATGCGATCCCAAACAGGTGTTTTTCAATGCCCTGCTGCCATCTGCCAAGTTGAAAGGAAGCGAAGCTGTAACTGATTTGCAGATCGGACTCCATATCTTGGAAAATGCTTTACTGCGAGTTGAAGTGAATCAACAAAACGGCACGCTGCGCATTACCGACAAACAAAGCGGCCTTATTTATGAAGGTTTAGGCGCCTTTGAAAGCGGAGGGGATGCTGGAGATACCTATAATTATGCAGCCCCATTAGTTGATCGAGTGCTCCGCACAACAGAAACTCCTGTCAGAGTACACGTTTCCGCAGCTGAAGTAGGTTATGCGAGAGGAACGCTTCAAGTGGACATCGATTGGTCCTTGCCGAGGAAACTTAGCGGAGACCGATTAAGCAGAGAAGCTGCCTACACAGAATATCGGATTACGAATTATGTGACGCTTGCCGCAGGATCCGCAAGAGTAGATGTGCGCACGGCGTGGAACAATCAAGCAGAAGACCATCGACTACGGGTGTTGTTTCCGCTTGGTGAGAAGCTCAAGGTTGCACATGCCGAAGGGCATTTCGATGTTGTGGCAAGAGAAGCTGCTGCCCAAGATCACGGCAATGGTTGGCCGGAAACTTATGTACAGCAAAAGCCTCAGCAAGGCTTTGTCAGTGTGAGTAGCAGAGATAAAGGAATGACTGTAGCCAATAAAGGGCTGACCGAGTATGACATGCTTGATGATGAGCAGGGAACGCTGGCTATCACTTTATTAAGGGCTGTAGGCTGGTTGTCCCGTGAGGATACGCTAGTTAGGATTGGCGGAGCAGGCCCCGAAACACCGGTACCTGATGCGCAGAGCCTTGGGTTCAATGAAGCAGAGTATGCAATCTTTGTTCATAAAGGGGATTGGCTGGAATCCCATATATCTCCAAGGGTACATGAATATTTAACGGCTAGCTACGGATCGATAACTGGGAAACATGACGGTGTTTTGGCAAAGAAAGATGGTTGGCTGGAGATAGTGGGAGATCATACCCTTATGCTCAGCGCCTGCAAAAAAGCGGAGAAGTCCGATGCCCTTATATTGCGATTCTGGAATACAGCTAAAAAAGCTACCTCAGCAAAAGTAAGAATGAAGATAAAGCCTGATCAGGTACGCTACGTGAAATTGAATGAACAGCCCATGGATACGAAAGACCTTACTATGGATGGCGATGGAGCATTCACGGTTCATGCGAAAGGTGCCGAAATCATTACACTCGAAATCAGCTTTCCATCTGTAAAAATCAAATAGATAAAAAGGAGAGATCACCATGAATACTGAATTAAGACCCAAAAACGTCATTACACTCAAACAAGCCTTAGAGGTAGCCGAAAAATACGGGTTCGCAATTGGCTCGTTTTCCCCTCGATATACACCGATGATTACGCCCGTTTTGAGGGCTGCCGAGAAGATGAAATCTCCGGCCATTGTTCAGATATCTCATAAAGAACTAATCCGATATGGGATTACACCGAAGGAATTCGCCGATGAATTTTATGAAAAAGTGGTAACGGAAGGGATAACCGTGCCCCTAGTCCTGCATCTTGATCATACTAAGGAATTGGAAACCATCGCTCTTGCGATTGACGCCGGCTTCACCTCTGTCATGATTGACGCCTCTGAGAAAAATTTAGAGGACAATATTAGCACCTCCAAAGAGGTCGCAGATTATGCCCATGCGAAGGGTGTTTCCGTTGAAGCGGAGCTCGGCATGATCGGTACGACGGATTTCGTGGAAACGGATAAAGATGAGGAGCTGTATACCGATCCTCAGGAAGCAAAACGATTCGTGAATGAAACGAATATCGATGCATTGGCGGTTTCCTGCGGGACAGCCCACGGCGTGTATATGGTTAGACAGCCTAAGATCGACGTCGCTCGATTGCAAGAAATCCGTTCTCTAACACCCGTACATCTTGTTCTGCATGGCGGTTCCGGTGTGCCTGCCGAAATGATGGAAGGAGCCATACGCCTTCCAAGCGGCGGTGTGAGTAAAGTGAATATCGCAACGGACTTGGAGCTATCTTTCTTGGGGGCATTGGGACGGGAAGAGAGATTGACGAATGAAGAATGCAAAGCATTGGAACCCTCTCTTTTGGAAAAGGGGAGAGCTGCAGTTGAAAACACGGTCATCGATAAAATGATTCATTTCTTAGGAAGCAAAGCGCAGGCTGATCATTTTGTTTAAAGTGATAAAGGCATAAATGACTGAGGATGGGAGCTTATATGGAAAAAAAGGTGATTTGGAGCATTCAACCATGGGGATTAGCTACTGTGCGGATTGAAATAGTGTAATGCTTCCACCTGTCGGACTCGGGGAATGTGATTTGCCTAACTCCAAAATTCGGTTTTGAGTCGTTCAGCAGCTTCGCTTGGGTAGATTGGGCTATCGTGATTACCAGTGTTGTATTTTCTACAACAATTCACACGCCAAAAGGCTATTTTGCATGTAGATGTTGCATTTTGTACAACAATTTGAACGCATTTCATGCGAAATGGCCTGTATAGGGCCCAATTGTTGTACTTAGTGCAACAATGAAGGGTGAGAAGCGGGGCCTAGGCAGCAATTGTTGCACTTTCTACAACATCATTCGATCGAGAATGTGGTTTCATTCATCCGGGAAGCTCAAGTTTGCTTAGAAGATGATGGATACCTTCTCCGCGAAGCTCAAGTGTGCCTATAAGATGATGGATACCTTCTCCGGGAAGCTCAAGTGTCAATAAGATGATGGATACCTTCCTCAGGCATGCTCAAGTGAGCCTATCTGAGGAAGGATTCCAATTTAAGTCACCTCCGTTGTCAGATTTAATGGTTTGGGTTCTGTTTAAAGTGACAGTTTAGCCCCATTGGGATTGTCGAATTAGAACGGTGGGAGCGCCTCTTTTAGGGGAAGGCTGTGGGCTCGGACGAAACAAATGAAACGATGGCGTGCTCGGACATGAGCAAAAGGAACGACGAAGGGCTTGGACAAGAGCAAAGGGAACAACGGAGGGCTCGGACGAGAGCAAAGGGAACGACGATGCGTTATTTTGTAAAATAACTGTTTTTTCGAGCGTTGAGGGAACATGGATGCGTTATTTCGCCATTTTGGGCTGAATAACGGCTTTCAAAGCGGAAATAAGTGATCTACGTTCCGTTTCGCTAGTCGAATAGCGACTTTCTAGGTAAATAGCGCATCGACGTTCCCTTTCACGATGGTTTGGGTGTCATGATCCCTTTCATGAGGTTTTTGGGTGGCATGATCCCTTTTCTCGAGGGTTTTGGGGTGGCATGTTCCCTTTCATGAGGTTTTTGGATGATAAGTCCCATTTCCCGAGGGCTCTGCATCTTATGTTCCCTTTCATGAGGATGTACCGCTAAAGAAGTTGAACAACAAGATACCTATGACCTAGCCTCGGTTATCTTTTAATAAAGGAGGATCCTCAAATGTCTAAAGCTGTTAAACTCGCAGAAGATTTCTACGTTGTATCTGGCGACAAGCTGACTCATCAGTGGGATGCGAGTGCTTATTTGATTACAGGCAAAGAGCCTGTGCTAATTGACTGTGGAGGTGCAGATGGCTATCCGGCGTTAAAGCGTAACTTAGGGGAGCTTGGCGTGCAGCCGCAAGATATTACGAAGGTGATTGCGACACATGGTCATTGGGATCATGTATCCGGCTTTGCACAGTTGGCGCTGGAAAGCAGAACTGAGCTTTGGATTCACGAGGCTGATCGAGAGCAAGTGGAGCAAGGCGATTACGATCGAACGAGTGCTTTTCTCTATGGCAAGCCTTTTCCTGCTTTGCAGGTTCATCGGACGCTAATTGACGGGGAGATGCTGCAAATAGGCAGGTTCTCTGTAGAAGTTATACATACACCAGGTCATTCTCCTGGGAGTGTATCGCTACTGCTTACGGATGGTATTCACAAGATTCTCATTGCCGGTGATACCCTGTGGGGAGGCTACCATACCAAAGTAGGATCTGATATTGAAGCATGGGGCAGCTCGCTGGATAAGCTGTTGACTTATGATTTTGACATGATGACATTCGGTCATTTGCCTCCGACGTTGGTCTATGACGCCAAAACGAAAGTAGCCGAGGCACGGAAGCAGCTGGGTGTTTATTTTAACCCATGGTTCAAGCCCATGTATGAGACTTTCCAATATTGATTTCACTCCAATAACCAAAAAAGGTAGGGGAATTTATGAAACAGAAGAAACTTTACATGATCGGAAATGCGCATCTGGATCCAGTTTGGCTTTGGCAGTGGCAGGAAGGCTTTCAAGAAACGAAGGCAACCTTCCGGTCAGCTCTCGATCGCATGAAGGAATATGATGATTTTATTTTCACCTCGAGCTCCGCTGCAAACTATGAATGGGTTGAGAATAACGACAAAAAAATGTTTGAAGAGATTAAGGAACGTGTACGTGAAGGCCGCTGGCAAATCGTTGGCGGATGGTGGGTGCAACCAGATTGCAACATTCCCGGAGGGGAATCGTTTGTTCGTCAAGGCTTATATGGCCAGCGTTATTTCAAGGAGAAATTAGGCGTAACCGCGAAGGTGGGTTATAACGTCGACAGCTTTGGACATCACGGCATGCTGCCGCAAATTTTGCTCAAAAGCGGTATGCCTTATTATATTTTTATGCGTCCCATGCCGAATGAGAAAGGCTTGCCAGGACGTCTATTTCACTGGGAATCGGATGATGGCAGCCGCGTGCTGACTTACCGGATTCCATTTGAGTACTGCACATGGGGCAAGGACCTCGAGAAGCATGTTCGCCGTTGTATGGAGGAGCTGAAGGATCCCTTTGGCAATTTGATGGTCTTCTACGGGGTTGGCAACCATGGGGGAGGTCCTACGAAAGAGAACATCGACAGCATCAAACGGATGAATGGGCTGCCTGAATTTCCGACGATGGAGATGGCTGCACCGAATGAATTTTTCGCAGATATGGAAGCTATGCAGCTGCCGATTCCAGTCGTCCACGATGATCTTCAGCACCATGCCAGCGGTTGTTATGCCGTTCATTCGGGCATCAAGCATTGGAACCGTCAAGCTGAGAATAAACTTCTAGCGGCTGAAAAATGGTCGTCATGGGCTGAATTAAGAACAGGGCAAGCTTATCCAACGGATTTTCATCGAGCATGGAAAAATGTGTTGTTTAACCAATTCCATGATATCCTTGCCGGGACTAGTCTTGAATCGGCTTATGAAGATGCTCGCAACATGCATGGAGAAGCGATGACGATTGCCGAGCGTGGTTTGAACTATGCGATACAATCGATTTCCTGGCATATCGGCATTGAACAGGAAGATGGGATGAAGCCAATCGTTGTATTTAATCCTCATTCTTGGGAAAGCACCGTTAATATCGAGTTAGAAATTGGCGGCATCAAGGATACGACGATATTGGTAGATGAGAACGGCAAGCAGGTTCACTTCCAATTGGTGCAATCTCAGGCAACGGCTGGCGGGAGATACCGTCTTAGCTTTATTGCCGAGCTGCCGTCCATGGGGTACCGGGTGTATAAGGTGCTAACAGCTTCGCAGGAACCCAAATTGGCAACACAATCTATTAAAGCGAATGACTATGCGTTGGAAAATGATAGATTCCGCCTGGAATTTGATCCGAAGACAGGCTTCATCTCCAGCTTATTTGATAAAAAAGTAAATGCTGAAGTATTCCGCGGGCCCGCGGCGAGACCTGTCGTTATCGAAGACAAGTCAGATACTT
This sequence comes from Paenibacillus sp. J31P190, assembly GCF_059692075.1. Lineage (NCBI taxonomy): Bacteria > Bacillati > Bacillota > Bacilli > Caryophanales > Paenibacillaceae > Paenibacillus > Paenibacillus sp. J31P190. Next base: position 113,306 of record NZ_JCAUAS010000008.1, read on the forward strand.
GGAGTCATAATGTATTTCATTTCAACAATAAAATTGGTGAATTCACGGCGACAAGTGTTCAGCGCGTCGAGCATGGCCCGGTTAAATCAGTCATCCGAGTCACAAGTGAATATGGCAGCTCCAAGATCGTGCAGGATTTCACCTTGTATAAACAATTGGGCTTTATCGATGTCAAAGTGACAGTGGACTGGCGTGAACAGTTTAAAATGTTGAAATTGGTATTCCCAATTAATTTGGTATTTACCAAACAGACCTATGAAATCCCATACGGCTTCAAGGAACGGGAGCATAATGGGGAAGAAGAGCCAGGCCAAAGCTGGGTAGATTACGGCGGTATTTTACGTGACATCGGAGAGCATGGAGGGACTTCCTATGGTGTTTCTCTCATGAACGATGCGAAATACAGCTATAGCATTATGAATAAAGAGCTTGCGATGACGGTGATTCGCAGTCCTATTTATGCCCATCATGATCCTGTAGTTCCCGAGCCTCAAGGACACTATTCCTTCATCGATCAAGGCATTCAGACGTTTAATTACAGACTGCTGCCGCATCAAGGCAGCTGGGAGCAGGCTGGAACGGTCAAGCATGCACTGGAGCTAAATCAGCGTCCGATCACACTCATCGAAACCTATCATGAGGGAGAGCTTCCTCAAAAGGATTCCTATTTGAACGTAAATAAGGATAATATCATTGTCAGTGTAGTGAAAAAAGCCGAAGAAGGCAGCGATCTAATTATTCGTGCTTATGAAACAACGCGAGAAACGACCGAAGCGACCATTCGTTTACCTCACTTGGATCGGGAGATAACAGCCAAATTCGGTCCTTGTGAAATTAAAACCTTCCGTGTTCCTGCCGATCCGAACCTCTCAGTTATAGAGACGGATCTAATCGAGTGGTAGGGCGGTGTCTGATATGACTATAACTCAAATTAGTTTGAACGGAAGCGATTGGCTCTTCAAAGACTTCTTAGGTGAGGACTGGATATGGCGAAATGCAGAAAAACCCGACTCCAAAGATAGTCGTTGGTGGAGGAAAGGGACAGTTCCTGGAACTGTCCTCTATGATCTATGGCAAAATGGGGAGGTTTCGGATCCCTATTTTGAGCGTAATAGTCTACTGGCAGAATGGGTGCCTGAACGAACGTGGATTTATAAAAAATGGTTCGACATCGATGCTTCCATGTTTGGTCAGCGCGTTCAGCTTCATTTTAAGGGTGTTGATTTTGAGGCGCAGTTTTTCCTGAATGGTGCTAAAATAGGTCATCACAAAGGCATGTTTACGGCAGCGGAATTTGATGTCACGGACACCCTTCATTATGGCGGGTCGAATCTATTGTCTGTTGTGATTGAAAAAGCACCGGACGAACAACCGCAGGTTAGCAAAACAAGCTATGTTCGCGAACATAAAAGCCGGATGACGTATTGGTGGGATTTCTGCCCGAGAATGATTCATCAAGGGATATGGGACGATGTGTATTTGGATGTCACGGGTCCGATTCGTATCGAGGATATTTATGTGAGATCAACGCTTTCCAATGATTTTGGGCTAGCTAATCTTACGATAGAGTCGACGCTTTCCTCTGGGAAACAAGCGGAAGTACGTCTGGAGACTTGCATTTTTTCAGGTGATGACCAAGTAAATTCTGTCATATCCGATCACCTAGTAAGTGAGGGGGAAAATAAGCTTAGCTCTATTGTTGAGCTTAACCATCCTCGACTATGGGAGCCGAACGGTTCGGGTGAAGCCCATTTGTACCGAGTCCGAATTAACGTGTTTGAAAGGAAAAATGATACTGAGGGACGTGCCGACAGTCTGCTTAGTACCGTCAAAGAAATAACGTTCGGCATTCGAACAGTGGCATGGCATCGGAATGAAACACCTGATCCTACGGCAAGGCCTTATGTACTAGTGGTGAATGGGCATAAAACGTACATTAAAGGCTGGAACTGGGTACCTATGGATGTCATGTATGGTAGAGAGCAGCCGGCTAAGCTGGAAAGACTGTTAACGTTAGCCAAGCAGGCAGGAGTTAATATGCTGCGAGTATGGGGCGGAGGGCTGATTGAGAGGGATGCCTTCTATGAGCTTTGCAATCGTTACGGCATCATGGTTTGGCAGGAATTCATCCAATCCAGCTCTGGGATTGCGAACAAACCGAGTGAGGATGAGGCTTTTATCACGATGATGGTGCAGGAAGCCGAGCAAATCATTCCGAGAAAGAGAAATCATCCTTCTCTTGTGCTGTGGTGTGGAGGCAATGAACTGCAGGATAGCGATGATCGGCCGCTTGACGATACGGAGCCCGTATTGGGAGCCCTTAGACAAGTGGTTGAAACACTACATCCGGATGCACTTTGGCTGCCGACATCGCCTACCGGTCGATGCTTCTCGAATACGCTGGACAACATCGAGCAGGATCCTACTGGGCAGCATGACGTGCATGGCCCTTGGGAGTTTCAGGGATTGTCGCAACAGTATGAGCTCTATAATAAAGGAACCTCACTGCTCCATAGTGAGTTCGGCGTAGAGGGAATGACGCATTTAAAGACGCTGAACCATACGATTTCTGAATCTAATCAGTGGCCAGCAACCCGGGATAATCCTATTTATTTTCACCGAGGCTCCTGGTGGATTAATGAACCTATGGTTCAGTCATCCTTCGGAAATGAGCTTCGTAATCCGGAGGAGCTCATACGCACAAGTCAGTTTCTGCAAGCAGAGGGACTCAGGTATGCGGTAGAATCTAATCTTCGACGGATGTGGCAAAATAGCGGAACACTCCCATGGCAGTTTAATGAGCCATTCCCGAATGCTTATTGCACTTCCGCGCTTGATTACTTTACGAACCCTAAGCCGGTTTACTATGCGATGGCTAGAGCCTATCAAACTATACAAGTTTCAGCCAGCTTTGCGATGATTGCATGGGAAGGTCAGGAAACTTTTAAAGCGGATGTATGGATTGTACAGTCAGATAGGATAGAACTTGGAGAGTTAACCTCGCAGTGGTGTTTAGTTGGAGCAAGCGGACACATATATTCAGAATTCCAGTGGCAAGGAAAAGTGGCGCCTAGTGCTGCCACAAGACTTGGGGAGTTTGAACAGTCCCTCGAGCAGCTGCAAGAGGATGTGTTCTTCTTCCGCATTAATCTTGTAAACGCCGCGAAGGAAGTCATCAGCAGTAATTGCTATCCTTTTAGCGTCACAGCTAATTTGGTGCCGATGTTAGAACTGCCACAAACCACCATACAGGTGGAGAAAACGATTTCCGAGGAAGGGGTATTCTGGCAGCTTCAACTTACGAACGTGGGTACACAAGCAGCCTTTCTAGTCCATCTAGAGGATACTCGTCCGGTAACTGCAGAAGGATATGTTTATTATACGGATAATGACTTCTCCCTACTCCCTGGTGAAAGCAAGTCGATTAACGTCCGGTGGAGCTCCATTCCTGAAGCAGACAGGAAACTGGACATAGCTGCTTGGAACAGCCCGGTTCAAAACATTTTATAACGGATAGGACTTAATAGCCTCTTCTACTGGGGGGGGGTTACGGGGAACGCTCTTGACAACCCTACTAAGAAAAGCGATATTAGAATTTGCATATCTTCATTGAGAAATCCCCAATCAGAAATCCCTTTCTGATTCGGAAACTAATAGTGTAAAGGTATTCGAGGATTAGAGGGGGATCAAATTATGATTGCTATTCATCGCAGAACCAAAATAAAAGAAATTCTCTTCCAAGAACGCAGTGTTAAAGTAGCTGATTTGGTGAAGGAATTCAATGTTTCCGAAGAAACCATACGCCGCGATCTGAACCAATTGGAGCAGGAAGGCATCATTCAAAAAAATTACGGCGGCGCCATTTTGATGGAAGAATTGCAAAATAATTCACAAAACATTCCGCCAGTCGAGCAGCGGAGATTCCAATTTTACGAGGAGAAAGATGCGATCGGGAAAATGGCCGCTTCGCTGGTGGAAGGCAATCAAATCGTCATATTAGACGCTGGCTCAACAACCTGGTGTGTGGCGCGTCACCTAAGAAATGTGCCAAAGCTGATGGTAGTTACGAACGGAACAGATGTCGCAGAGGAAAGCAGTCATAATGAAGATGCTTCAGTCTTTGTCATTGGCGGGAAGCTAATTAAGAAATCAATGAGTCTTGTTGGTCCCCAAGCGGAATTAGAGCTGCAGAAATATAATGCCGATTTCTCCTTTTTAGGCGCCTCTGGGATAACCATGCGTAAAGGTTTTACAAGTTCTGATCTCTATGAAGCGGAAGTAAAGCGGGCCATGATATCGGCAGGACAAAAGATTGTCATTGTTGCGGATCACAGTAAATTCGAGCGGCAAGGTTTAGTTTCCTTTTCCAGCTTTCAAGATGTTGATATTCTGGTTACTAGCGACCTAGTAGAACCCAGTATTCTTGATGAAATCCGCCAGTGCGGGGTGCAGGTGATTGTTTGTCCTGTAAAGGAATTGATCCTAAATGAAGATGAATGAGAGTTAAAGTAACAGTAAAGAATAGTGGGTAGTCCAATAGAAGCCTTAAAGGCATCTAGGACCCCCGCTTTTTTTTATTGAATGCTGTCTTGGTGAATGGGAAATGTAGGTTTAAACCAGATGAATCTGGACATCGAATAGGTTTGTTCATTTGTTAAATTAAGTGTTGACATTTTCATGTGTAAGCGATAACATGTACATATAGAAATTTGGTATGAATAAAAGTGGGAACGATCCCAAACAAGTGAGGAAAACTTAATAAGATGACCCTTTTTTTTGAATACAAAATGGGAACGTTCTCAGAAAGTGAGATTACCTATCGAAGCAAGCAAAAAATCAAACTTTTATCCTTAAAATGGGAACGTTCCCGAAAATAAAAATTCAATCAATTTGTTCAAGCATAGAGGGGGGCAGCCAATGAATCCAACGATTCATGACGTCGCTAGAGTAGCGAACACATCCAAAAGTACAGTATCACGTTATTTGAATGGTCAAAAAGTAAAGAAAGCAACAGAAGAGGCCTTAGAGAGGGCGATTATAACTCTTAATTACCATCGGAATGAAAATGCTCGAAGATTAGTCATGAGTCGGACGAATACGATCGGCATCGTAGTCGACAACATTTCGAACATATTCTACTCAGGCATTATTAGAGGGATTGAAGCCGTAGCCAATAAGAAAGGCTATAACTGTATATTCTATAGTGGTACTTCAAATGCCAAACAAGAGGCGTCCTTCCTTCATCTACTTTTCGAAGGACAGGTTGACGGTATTATCCTGCTTAGCTTCCAGAAGCGGGATCTACTTGAACTGGAGCGGATGATGGATGTTCCGTATCCGCTTGCATTAATTGGCGATCATGGGGAAATGGACGGCTTATATTCCGTTGATATCGACAACGCTTCTGGAGTTGCTGATCTGGTTAACTATCTGCATGAATTAGGACATCGTCGAGTAGCCTATATTTCGGGTCCTAGTCACATGGGACCTATCAAATACCGGTTGAAAGGCTTGCAGCAGAAGATGCAAGAATTGCAAATGGAATTCCGGCCTGAGTGGGTCGTGGCGTCGGATTGGACCAATCAAGGCGGATACGAGGCCATGAAAGAGCTGCTTAAAGAAGAAGGCTATACGGCAGTCATTGCCTCCAGTGATGAAACAGCGATCGGTGCGCTTCGAGCACTACAGGAGCAAGGGATTCAAGTGCCTAACCAAATGTCGATCGTCGGATTTGACGATATCACCCTGTCGAGTTGGGTTTCCCCGCCATTGACAACGGTTCGCCAGCCTCTACAGCAGGTTGGGATGAAGGCAGCGGAAGGCTTGTTTGCCCAAATAGAGGGAGAAACAGTAGAGAGAACGTCTCATTTATTTAAACCGACACTGGTGATTCGTCAATCTTGTACCAAACTTTAGAAAAGAGTTGAGACCGATGATTTCAAAAATCAATAAGTCGAATTACGGATATCTATTTGTAGCTCCATTTTTCATAGGATTTGGGGTCTTTGGTTTAATTCCGATTTTATATACGTTTTATTTAAGCTTTACCAAATGGGATGGATTTACAGATCCCGTTTATGTCGGCTTGGCCAACTATTCTCGTCTTTTGCACGATACGTACTTCTATCAAACGATAGGGAACACCTTGATCATTTGGGTCATGTCGATTGTTCCACAGCTGATCATTGCTCTCGCTCTTGCGATTATTTTGAATGAGAAATTTATTCGCGGCAAGCATTTTTTCAGGGCTGTGTACTACTTTCCCCATATCATTACACCGATTACGCTTGGCGTCATGTTCAGTTTAATGTTCGACTGGCAAACGGGTTCAGTTAATAAGGTGTTGATGGATTTAGGAATTGTTAGCGACCCAGTGAACTGGTTCAGTAGTCCTTGGTGGTCGCGTATGATTGTATCGGGCGTCATTTGCTGGCAATATTTCGGATTTAATCTGATCGTGTTTGTCGCGGGACTGCAATCTATTTCAGAAGAAGTGTACGAAGCGGCCAAGATGGATGGCGCGAGTAAATGGAAAAGCACGCTATATATTACGCTTCCCATGCTGCGTCCTGTCTTTCTGTTCACCTTCATAACCTCAGTTATTGGTGGTCTGCAATTGTTTGATGCGCCGCTGATGCTCGGTGATGGTCCTAACAATACGACTAGAACTATGGTCATGTATCTCTATCAAACCGCATTCAAAAATTTCGATTACAGCTATGGAGCAACAGTCGCTTATGGTATTTTCATTGTTGTCATGATCTTGACGGCAATCACTGCGAAAGCTTCGAAGCTCAATGAGTAGGAGGTGACGACCCGTGATTAAGAAAGCGTTTCAATTTGATTGGTTTATTTTGAAAATCATCATCTATGTGGTGTTAATTGCGATAGCTTTGACTTGCTTACTGCCTTTTTACAGCATGATCATTACCTCCACGCACACGAACTCAGACATTGCCCGGAAGCTGCTGATCGTGCCTGGAGACCAGTTCTTAGTGAACTATCATAGGCTCATTGAAACCGTTAACATCTGGCGTGGTTTGGGAAATACGTTGTTCATCACCATAACGGCGACGCTCATTAATGTGTATTTTGCTGCGTTAGCTGGTTATGGATTCTCCAAATACAACTTTCGTTACAAAGGCGTGTTATTCATGATCACCCTAGGGACGATGATGATTCCGGGACAATTGGGGATTATCGGATTTTATAAACTAATGGATGTTTTCCATATGTTGAACACTTATTATCCGCTCCTGCTTACGTCAGTCTATAACGCATTCGGTATTTTTCTAGTCAAACAGTTCGCGGACACATCGGTACCAACCGAAATTATCGAATCTGGAAGAATAGACGGTTATGGTGAAATGCAGCTTTTCCATCGCATCATTTTACCGTTAATGAGTCCTGCGCTTGCCACGTTAGCGATCTTTGCTTTCATTGGAAAGTGGAATGACTTTTTAGTTCCGATGATTATTTTGTTCGACGCCGACATGCAAACTTTGCCAGTCATGATTGCGAGTGTTAAATCGCAGTTTTCATCCGACTTTGGCGCTCAATATGTAGGAATTGTGATATCGGTCGTCCCGATCCTGGTTTTCTTCTCTTTTATGTCCAAGCGGATTATTAACGGAGTTGCGGCTGGAGCCGTAAAGGGCTGATGCGTAGACATTGAGAGGAGTGATGCGCGGCAATATGTTATCGTCATTTTAACCAGAAAAACATCACTATACTTGTAAATTAACTCTAAGGGGCGATATATCTTGAAAGCACAAAAATGGGCTTCTATTTTAATGACAACGGTACTTGCAACAGGTGTTCTAACGGCTTGTGGTTCTAAATCAACTAACAATAGTTCAGCGACGAATACTCCTGCGGCATCGGTCGCACCCGTAGATCCGGCAAAGCTGTCTGGAACTCTCTCCCTATGGACTTTCTTTGATGGAACAAAAGGCATTGCGACAGCATTTGAAAAGAAATATCCGAATGTCAAAGTTGACGTTAAGGTGTTCCCTGGCGATCAATATCAAATCAAACTGTTGTCAGCGCTGCAATCCGGCAAAGATGTGCCCGATGTGCTTGACCTTGAAAGAAGTTATGTTGGTAAATTCATTGAATCTCCGTTCTTGATGGATTTAGCACCAATTGGCGCGGCTGATCTAGTTAAAAATTACATTCCATATGTCTCTGAGCTTGGTAAATCGTCAGACGGCAAAATCAAAGCGATTTCTGATCAATCCTCTCCAGGCGGCTTCTGGTATTTGAAAGAAAATGCGAAAAAGTTCCTCGGTACGGATGATTCGAACCAAATCAGCGAAATGGTGAACAGTTACGATAAGATCATTGAGCTCGGTAAAAAAGTTGCGAAGCAAAGCGATGGCAAGATTCATTTAATTGCGAATACAGGGGACTTGAATGACATTGCCAGCTACAATACACAGCCTTTCTATGTGAATGGCAAATTAAATGTAGATCCGAAATGGGAAAAAATATATAACAGTCAAAAAGAAATTCGTGCGAATAACGTAGATGCGAAATTACCATTCATGTCAGCGGGCTGGGGTAATGCACTTAACGACGGAAGTGTTGTATTGGTAGCGATGCCTGCTTGGGCAACATTCATGATCGGTAACAAAGATAACAAAGCCGTTGGTAAGTTTGGCGTTGCCAAAACACCAGAAGGTTTCTACAACGGTGGAACATTCCGTGCGATTTATAATAAAACGGCCAATAAAGACATCGCTGCTGAGTTTATCAAATTCTCCGCTAGCGCTGAATGGCAGAACGCAGATCTGATTGCAAGAGGGAACATGCCAGCACTTCAAAGTGTTTATGAAGCAAATGTAGATAAGTATACAGCTTCTTTAACTGGCGATCAAAAAGTACTGCAGCCTTACTACGCAATGATGAAGTCAATGCCAGTGATTAAGTCTGATAAATACAGTGATTCGATTCTAGGTCTATGGAGAAAAGTAGCAAGTCAAGGACTTACAGACAATAAAAGCTATGCGGATGTTGTAACAGCCTTCCAAAAAGAAGTGAAAGCAGCGTTCCCTGAGCTTCAATAATTGAAAAAAAGAAAAGCGGCTGTTTCTTCAAGAAACAGCCGCATATTTAGAAGGAGAGAGACCAGCTAATGAGCATCCTTCATGATTATGTTAACCGAATCCGCATCATTGACGGTCATGAACACCTGGCAACACCGCAAATTCGAAAAAGAGAAAATCATGATTTGTTTTCCTTGCTGCATTACTTGGACTCTGATTTTTATAGCGCAGGTATGAAAATGGGTGCGTTAGGAAGACAAAGTTCATTAGATGTGGAACAAAAGGCTTCCTTGTTTATGGACTATTGGCATAAAACAAAAAATACAACGTATGCCCGGATGTTTCGTACAGCCATGGAAGATTTATATGAGTTAAGCGAGTGGAACGTGAAAGGCCTATTAGAGGCGAATGAAAAAGTGTCCCAAGCAACACACAATCCTAACTGGTATGAGCATGTGATGGCCCAAAAGTCCGGCATTGATCTTGCTTTTACACTGATACAAACAACGAAATTGGAATACGAGCGTTTTCGTCCCATCATGTTTATGGATTTTACTTTCAAACTTCGAACATTGAAGGATATCACTGCTGTCGAGAGAATGTCTGGCGTTACGGTCTATCATCTGCGCCAATATTTGGAGGCAGTGGATACCTTATTGCATAAATATGTTCAGGAAGGCATGGTCGCGACAAAGTTTGGGCATGCCTACTGGCGCTCTCTATCTTGCGGTAAACCGACCTTCCATGAAGCGGAATTGGCTTTCAATCGTCTGCTTGGCTGTACACTGGAAGAATCGCTCTCACAAGCTGAAACACAGGCGCTGCAGGATTATTTGATCCATTTTATCATCCAACGTTCGATTGCTTATGATCTACCGATTCAAATTCATACAGGTCATCATGAAGTAAGTGTTTCTTCCAACGGTAACACGTTAACGAATTCGAATGTGGAATTGCTGATCCCGCTGCTGCTGGAATATACGGAAGCAAGATTTGTTCTGCTCCACAGCGGATACCCCTATTATTTGCCTTATTTAAGCCTTGTAAAAAATTTTCCGAATGTCTACGCAGATTTTACATGGGTGTACATCATTTCGCCGACGGCATCTAAACAAATATTGCATCAGGTGATTGAAATGGTCCCAATGACTAAAATTCAAGGCTTTGGCGGCGATTATAACTTTATCGAAGGGACATATGCCCACCAGAAGCTGGCCCGCAAAGTGGTGGCGGATGTCTTGACGGAAAAGGTGGCCGATGGCGCACTTGATGAATCAGAAGCCATGACCTTTGCTGATCGGATTTTCCGAACGAATTTAATCGAACTATATAAGCTGAAGGGTTTGGAGGAATAGCGATGCAGTGGAAGTTATCGGATAACGGCTTAGAGCATGCCGTGAAGGCATTTGAAATTACTACGGCTGAATCCAAGCATCAAGCAAGTCTTCGATTTTCCAATTTGTTATCGGCAAGCGGTAGGGACGGGGATCAGGAAATGGTACCCGTTGATGAGATAACGTCAACATCTAACGGGCTGCAAGCTTCTGGGGAATCGAAAAGCTTTCAAGTACGATCAAGCTGGAAACAAATGAGCGATATTTGCGACTATTTCGAAGTATCCATGGAAGTTCAATACAAGGGCAAGCAAGCTTCTGCGTACAATTTGCAGTTTGGCTGCAGCCTTGAAGGAACGGGCAAGCCGGATTGGATGATTCCCGGCGCTTTTTACAAAGAGAATCGGTTCGAAAAAAATCTGCGCCCCTACCCTCGCTATGACTTTAAGGGGGGCGACCCTCAGCAAATGGTGTCCGATTATTGGTCATTTCGTGCAGATCGTGCAGCTCTTCCCGCGGTATTCGCTTGGAATGACGGGATGTGCGGAGCGCTTTGTACAGATGAAATGTCCCCGCTTGGACTTAGTGGTCTAGGCTTTAGAGGCAATGCAGCAGGAACGGAAATTTGGCTTAACTTTCCTTACAAGGAGGAGCCCGTTACGTTCATTGGTAACGCCGTGCCAGCACCAGCAGATCTGAATATGCATACGTTCCAACCTGAAGAGAAAGTAGAACTTCACTTCTATGTATACGCAGGCACTTCTGATGCGCACAGCTACAATCCTTTCGTTCGTCAAATGTATGCTGTACATCGTCAAGTAAATGGGCTGAATCCATGGATGGACCTGGAGCAGGCAGCAGAACTAACGGCTCATGGCCTGTACGAATGGCACTATGATAAAGAGAACGACATTCTTAGAGAAACGGCTGCTTTCGACCGCGAGTTTAACAACAATGTCAAAGGGATGGGCGATCGTCCGCACATGCACGTCAGTTGGGTTAGCGGTGTGCCTTATGCCTACGCCTTGTTGACCTATGGCAGGAAAAAAGAGGATACATCCTATACAGAAGCAGGCATCCGAGTGTTGAATAAAATCGCAACAGGGCTTGCACCGAGCGGAACGTTCTGGGCTTCATGGGAGCTCGGGAGAGGTTGGACGGCGGGCTGGAATCCGAAAAAGACGTGGCTGCAAGCCCGAACGGTATCGGAAGCAACGTTGTTCCTAGTCCGGGCGCTTGCATTTGAGAGAGAAGCAGCAGTCATGCATCCTGAATGGGAGCATGCTGTTCTTTCCAATCTTCGTTTCGCGGCGGAACATCAACGCTCCGATGGGAACTTCGGCTCCTACTATGATTGTGAGACTGGCGAAGTACAGGAGTGGGATGGCGCAGGCGGTATGCTGTGGATTGCAGCTCTTCTGGAGGGAGCCGCATACTTTGAAGACGAAGGTTTCGCAGCTGCTGCAGTTCGGGGAGGAAGCTATTACGAACGATTCATTCGTGACGAATATATTTATGGCGCTCCCGAGGACGTCCACTTAACACCGACTTCGGAAGATGCATACAACGCTGTCGTGTCGTATGTTCTGTTGTATGAGTTCAATCGTCAGCCGCTCTGGTTGGAGCTTGCTTCTAGTGCCGCGGATTGGATGATGACTTTCCGTTGGACTTACAATTTACAATTTCCGAAGCATTCTCTTCTTGCACAGTACGATTACTGTTCGCGCGGGGCTGATCAGGCCTCAACATCCAATCAACATTTACACAATTATGGACTTTTTGCAGTACCGGAGATGCTCCGGCTATGGACTTATACAGGAGACAGATATTATCTAGATCGTACGCGAGATCATATTTCGTGCTTCCTGCAGTTTATTGCGCGTGAAGATGGCGACTTCAATGCTTACAAAGGTATGGTAACGGAACGGTTCTACAATACGAATTGTTTCCAGCCGAAGGGAATGATGCTGACGTTATCCCATTCTTGGTGTATTGGACTCATCTTATATGCGGCTCAGGCATCTCTACCTTATGAAAATGACTTAGATTTATACGATCGATAATTGAAGTGGACCAAAGGAAAAGTAGGCTGCGTTGCAGCCTATGTAACTTTTGGGAACGTGCCCAAATTGCCAGATAACGTGATGTAAACACGCAAAGGAGCGATTTCGATGACAACAAAACTAGCCATTATCCATACAACGCCGGTAACGGTGGAAAGTTTAAAAGCATTAGCCGCAGAGCTTCTGCCTGGGGTCGAAGTGATGAACTGGGTGGATGATTCCATTTTGCCGCAGCTCATAGCGAATGGCGGGCAAATCAACGAGATTGAAGAGCGCTTCCTTCAATATGCTCAAATTGCCGAGAAAGCAGGTGCTTCTTGCATTTTGAGCGCATGCTCCTCCATCGGTGAGTTGGTTGCCCGCATACAACCGAAACTCCAAATTCCCATCATTCGTATCGACGAACCGATGGCAGAGTTGGCGGTGAATTCAGCACGCAAGATTGGTGTTGCGGCAACGCTCGAAACGACATTGCAGCCGACCAAACGAATGCTTATCAGCAAAGCAGAGCAAGCTGGCATAGCGGTGCAAATTGATACAGTCGTCGCAAAATCTGCTTATCAGAAGCTCCTCGCTGGAGATAAAGAGGGGCATGATGTAGAACTCGCATCTGCACTCCGCAATCTTGCAGCCAATACAGATGTCGTTGTGCTTGCGCAGGCTTCTATGGCCCGCGTGATTTCGCAGTTTGCTCCAGAGGAACAAACGCGTTTTCTAAGCAGCCCGCGTTTAGGAATGCTGCGGGTTAAACAAGCCATGGATCAACTATAGCGTTACCTCAATAGTAGAAGCTTTATATAAAAGGAGACATACTCGATGACAAACTCAACACCCACTGCACCGGTAATCACATTAAAACAAGCACTTGAGATTTCTGAAGCGAACCATTTTGCGATTGGCTCTTTCTCGCCGCGTTATACACCCATGATTGCAGCCGTTCTGAAGGCGGGCCAAATCGCGAACTCACCGTTAATTGTTCAAATTTCACATAAAGAATTGATTCGTTATGGGATTACAGCAGCTGAATTTGGAGAAGAATTTTACCGTCAAGTAAAGGAACAGCAAATCACAGTTCCTGTCGTATTGCATTTGGATCATACAAAGGAATTAGAAACCATTAAAGAAGCGATTGCAGCAGGCTTTACGTCGGTCATGATTGATGCATCGGAGAAGCCATTTGCCGAAAATGCGGAAATTAGCAAGGAAGTTGTGGAATATGCCCATGCGAAAGGCGTTTCCGTAGAAGCCGAGCTTGGAATGATTGGCACAACAGACTTCGTAGAAACGGATAAAGATGAAGAATTATATACGAATCCACAGGAAGCGGCTGAGTTCGTCGCGATTACCGGTGTTGATGCGCTGGCTGTGTCTTGCGGTACCGCACATGGCGTATATGTCGTGAAGCAGCCGAAAATCGACTATGACCGCTTGATGGAAATTCGCAGATTGACTCCGGTTCATCTTGTCCTGCATGGAGGTTCTGGCGTACCTCCTGAAATGATGCGCAGAGCCTACCAATTGCCAGGCGGCGGTGTTAGCAAAGTGAATATCGCGACGGATTTGGAGCTTTCGCTGCTCCAAGCACTTGGACGTGAAGAACGGATGACCAATGAAGAATGTAAAAACTTAGCGCCGGATAGGCTGCAAGTTGGTCGTGATGCCGTTACGCAAACGGTGATGGAAAAAATGAAGCATTTTTTGAACAGTGCTGGTAAAGCGGATGTTTTTAATAAATAGATCGGGGGATTCTCTCAATGAAAGATAACAAACTCTATATGATTGGTAACGCACATCTGGATCCGGTTTGGTTATGGCAATGGCAGGAAGGATTCCAAGAAGCGAAAGCTACATTCCGTTCTGCGCTAGACCGTATGACAGAGTCCGAAGATTTTATTTTCACTTCCAGCTCTGCTGCCATGTACGAGTGGATTGAGAATAACGAGCCAAAGATGTTTGCGGAGATCAAAAAACGCGTGCAGGAAGGACGCTGGAATATTGTCGGGGGTTGGTGGATTCAACCTGATTGCAACATTCCGAATGGGGAATCCTTCGTCCGTCAAGGGCTGTACGGTCAACATTATTTCAAAGAGAAGTTCGGGGTAACCGCTAAAGTTGGCTATAACGTGGACAGCTTTGGGCATAACGGTATGCTGCCGCAAATTCTGAAGAAGAGCGGGATGGACTATTACGTGATGATGCGTCCAATGCCGAATGAAAAAGGGCTGCCAAGCCGTCTGTTCATGTGGGAATCGGATGATGGCTCACAAGTCATGACATTCCGCATCATGTATGAATATTTGTCTTGGGGCAAAGATTTGGAAAACCATGTTCGCCGCTGCTTGGGCGAATTCAAAGAGCCGCTTAACGAATTGATGCTGTTCTATGGCGTTGGCAATCATGGGGGCGGCCCAACGAAAGAAAATATCGAGAGTATTCGCCGCATGAACGAGGACCCATCTCTTCCTAAGCTGGAGTTTGCAACACCGGATGCGTATTTCAAAGAGATGGAGAGCAAGAACTTAAAGCTGCCGGTCGTTCATGATGATTTGCAGCACCATGCTAGCGGCTGCTATGCAGCGCATTCAGGCATCAAGCATTGGAATCGCAAGGCAGAGAATCGATTAATGGCTGCAGAGAAGTACTCGGCGCTTGCTTCATGGATCACGGGTCAGCCATATCCGGCAGAGTTTAAGCAAGCTTGGAAAAATGTGCTCTTTAATCAGTTCCACGACATATTAGCCGGAACCAGCTTGGAGTCGGCTTATGAAGACGCGATGTACTTGTATGGGGAAGCCATGGCTATCGCGGATCGTTCCCTTAATTATGCGGTTCAATCTTTATCATGGAACATAAACATTGAACAGGATGTAACCATGAAGCCGATTGTTGTTTTTAACCCTCATGCATGGGAAAGCCGTGTAAACGTTGAGCTGGAGGTAGGAGGCATCAAACCCACTACTGTTTTGCTTGATGACAAAGGGAATCCGGTGCCATTCCAGACGGTTCAATCACAAGCTTCTGCAAATGGCCGTTTCCGTCTTAGCTTTATGGCTGAGCTGCCTTCCATGGGATACCGGGTGTACAAGTTGGTGGCTGAGTCAGCCTCGCATAAACCGGTTGGCGAACCCATTCAAGCAAGCGACTTAGTTATGGAGAATAAGCGTTTCCGCTTGGAGTTCGATAAAGAAACAGGCTACATCAAAAGCCTGCATGATAAAGTGGTCGATCATGAAGTGTTAAAAGGAGATGGAGCCAAGCCCATCGTCTTGGATGATAAGTCGGATACATGGAGCCATGATGTGCTTCATTTTAACCAAAAGGCTGGCACATTCAAGGCGAAAAAGGTGTTCCGTGTCGAGCATGGTCCCGTTAAATCGGTCATCCGTGTTGTCAGTGAGTATGGCAGCTCGAAGCTAGTTCAAGATTTCGCCATGTATCCGGACCGCGATCAAATCGATGTACAGGTGATGGTGGATTGGCGCGAGTCCTTCAAAATGTTAAAGCTGGTTTTCCCTGTGAATGTCATGTTTAGCAAGCAAACCTACGAAATACCTTACGGTACGATTGAACGTGAACATAACGGTGAAGAAGAACCTGGACTAACGTGGATTGATTACTCGGGTGTGACACGAAAAGGCAACATCATGTACGGCCTCAGCCTAATGAATGATGCCAAATACAGCTACAGCATTCATAACCAAGACATGGCGTTGACTGTACTGAGAAGTCCTATTTATGCGCACCATGTGCCTTATGAGCCGGATCCGAACGGTGAGTATTCCTTTATCGATCAGGGCATTCAGCGTTTCTCCTACTCTTTGCTGCCGCATGAAGGTACATGGGAACAGGCTGGTACGGTGAAGCGCGCAGCGGAACTTAACTGCAAGCCGATTGCTGTTATCGAATCATTCCATGAAGGAGAGCTTGCGCAAACCGATTCCTATGTAAAAGTAAGCCGCGACAATATCGTTGTTAGTGCGATCAAGAAAGCGGAAGATAACGAAGACCTTATTATTCGTGTCTATGAGACGAATAAATCCGCTACATCAGCCGAGATTGAGCTGCCTAGATGGAAGCGTGTCATTAAGGCAGATTTTAAACCATGCGAGATCAAAACCTTCCGCGTGCCGAAGAATCCGGAATTGCCGATTAAAGAAACCAATATGCTGGAATGGGATGTGGAGTAGATGGAGGCATCGGTTTGGCAGCAGCTGCAGGAAGCCGGGCGTTACATGCTGAATAACGGCTTGGCTTGGGGAAACGCAGGCAATATCAGTGCGCGAACCAAAGCTGACCACTACTTGATTACAGCAAGCGGTACAGACCTAGGGGAGCTCAGCGAAGACGACTTCGTTGAGTGCTCTTTATTGAGCGGAACCTCATCCTCTGTAACAGGGAAGAAGCCATCCAAAGAAGTGCCCATGCATCAAGCGATATATGAATCTCGTCCTGATGTAGGGGCCGTGCTTCATGCTTCACCCTTTTACAGCACGATGCTAGCCTGCTCGGCAGAACAACTGCCATCGGAATGGTTTGTTGAAACGATGTATTATTTGGAACGCATAGAACGCGTTCCTTATTTTCATCCTGGTTCCCGCGAGCTTGGTGATGCGGTGCGGGAAAAGGCATGCAAAGCGAATGTGCTTTTCCTCGAAAATCACGGTGTGCTTGTCTACGACAAGAACGTAAAGGAAGCTCGTATGGCCATGCACACGCTTGAAATGGCTTGCCAAATGTATGTGATGGCGAAGAGTTCGGGGATTACCCTACGCAAGCTGCCAGATGACGTGGTTCAAAGCTTCTTGAACGAGTCGGGCTATAGGCCAAGAAGGAGGTTCTCCGATTGATTGGTATTATCGCAGACGATATTACAGGGGCAAATGACATCGGCATCATGTACGCTAAGGCGAACATCAGAACGCATGTCTACCCGATGGAGGCGTGGACGGGGAGAGATCAGAGCAGTGGTGACGAGCCGGATGTACTTGTTCTCGACACGCATTCCCGATTAGATACGCCGGATGATGCTTACACGAAGGTGTACCAGATGACGAAGCGGCTTCAGGAAGCTGGATGCGTACGATTTATCAATAAAACGTGCTCCGTTTTCCGCGGCAATATCGGGACAGAATTCGATGCCATGCTTGATGCACTAGACGCATCTTTTGGCATAGTCGTGCTTGGTTTTCCGAAAAATGGACGCACTACGTTGAATGGCATTCATTATGTACATGGTAAAAAACTGGAAGAATCCGAATTTCGAAACGATCCTGTGCATCCGATGCGCTGTTCCAATTTGGTTGATATTTTACAATCACAAACGGACCGCAGAGTAGGACTTATTCCCATTCATAATGTAGAACAAGGTGCTTCTGTGTTAGAGGAGCAAATTGCAGTGATGAAGCAATCAGGCTTTACCTATGTCATCCTCGATGTGCGTGATCAGCAGTCACTGAAGACCATTGCACAAGCCGTTAAGGATGAGCCGATTATATGCGGAAGCTCAGCTTTGGCCGAGGAATTGGCGTTGTTAGAGAAGCAGAAGGCCGTGCAGACGGGTGCTGCGAATAAGCTGCCAGCGCTTGGACGCTCAGCTGTTTTGTGCGCCGCAGGCAGTTTAATGCCGCAAACAGCTGCGCAAATTGCCTATGCCAAAAAACAGGGCCTGACAGCGTTGGAACTCGATTCCTTGCTCTTGTTTAACCCTATTGAGAAGCTGGCGCATTGCAAGCAATTGGTCGAACAGGCGTCGAGGCTTCTAAAGGACGGTCAGGACGTACTCATTCACGCCTCGAATAGTCCGCTCAAAGTGGCAGCGACGAAAGTAAAAGGCGCTGAACTCGGCTACGGCAATACGGAAGTGTCCGTTATCGTTTCGAATGCGTTGTCCGACGTCATACAATCGGTCGTCAATGAGACAGGGCAGCAGCGTCTGCTCATCGCTGGAGGGGAAACGTCCGCTGCGGTTTGCGATAAACTGGGCATTGGCGGACTTAGCATTTGGCAAGAAATAGAGCCGGGATTGCCATCCTGTTTAACACTCCAAACACCGCAGCGCTTTTTGGTATTGAAATCAGGCAGCTTTGGCAGCGAACCTTTTTTCATAGAAGCTATTGAACACTTGAAACAAACATAACCAGTGTTAGGAGGAGATTGGCGTTATGAGTCAAACATTGGAGCAGCTTTTCGTGAAATATCCAGACTTGGAACCGTGTCGTTCATCGATCCAAGAGGCATTTGAAGCTATGAAAGTGTCGTTTGAAAAGGGAGGCAAAATGCTGCTTGCCGGTAACGGAGGAAGTGCAGCTGATTGTGAACACGTTGTGGGCGAGTTGATGAAAGGATTCATGTCGCCGCGCAAGCTACCCAAGGAGCAAAGGGACAAAATGATGCTTCACGGCGAAGAGCAGGGGACGTATTTGGCTGATCATTTGCAAGGTGCGCTGCCGGCCATTTCGCTTGTCAGCCATACAGCGTTTGCAACAGCTTTCAATAATGATGTGGCGGCTGACATGGTATTCGCGCAGCAGGTATATGGCTATGGAAAGCCGGAGGATACACTCGTTGTATTCAGTACATCGGGTAACTCGGCTAATATTGTACACGCGGTGCAAGTTGCCAAAGCACTTGGTGTCTATACCATTGGTTTGACTGGGGAAGGCGGAGGCCGCTTAAAAGAACTTTGCGATGCGACGATTCGTGTGCCTTATCGTTCAACACCAGACATTCAGGAACGCCATCTGCCCATCTACCATGTGCTATGCATGATGCTGGAGGAGGCATTTTTCGTATGAGTCTTCTGCTAGGTGGCATTGATATCGGAGGTACGAAGTGCGCTGCGGTGCTTGGAATCACGGCTGGAGAAACCGTTAACATCTTAGATAAAATAAGCTTTCCGACGCCGGGAACGCCGAATGAAGCACTTGTGCAGCTTGGTGACGCGCTAGAGCAGCTGCTAAAGCGCAATCCTGAAGGTAATTTACAAGCCATTGGCATCAGCTGTGGCGGTCCTTTAAGCAGTAAGGATGGCCTCGTGCTGTCGCCGCCTAATTTACCTGGTTGGGATCGTATTGATGTGCTAGCCCCTTTTCGAGAACGTTTCGATGTACCTGTCGGATTGCAAAATGATGCCAACGCCTGTGCGTTAGCTGAATGGAAATGGGGAGCCGGGCGAGGTTCCCAGAATATGATCTTCTTGACCTTTGGTACCGGAATGGGTGCGGGCCTTATTCTAAATGGCCGCTTATATGCAGGCGCGAACGATATGGCCGGCGAGGTTGGGCATATCCGCTTAGCTGAGGAGGGACCTCTAGGCTATGGTAAGCAAGGTTCGTTCGAAGGGTTTTGCAGCGGCGGCGGTATTGCCCGGCTAGCGTTTGCGATGGCTGAAGACTGGTACACTGCAGGGAAATCAACGATACTTTCTACTTCTAAGGATCAGCTCCAAGAGCTCACAGCGAAAGATGTTTTTGAAGCGGCACATGCTGGCGATGAGCTGGCGATGCTGGTGATTCGTAAGGTAAGTGAGCAGCTAGGCAGAGGACTTGCGATCCTAATTGACGTCCTCAATCCGGATACCATCGTCATTGGCAGTATTTATGAACGGCAGGAGTCCATGCTAGCCCCTTTGGTTATGGAGGAGCTAAAACGCGAAGCGCTGCCGATTTCACTAGGTGTTTGCGGAATTGTTCCTTCGGGATTAATGGATCATGTCGGAGATGCAGCCAGCTTATCCGTAGCGCTTCATGAATTTGAACAACAACGGTTATAAGGAGGCCCTCTATGTTTCAACTAAATGAAATCGAACTTCAACATCTAAGTTCAAGCGGCTTGCAGGATGTTCTGGGCCGTATTGGTGTTACCGTGACGCCAGATACGGGTCCGGCATTGCCGCTTCTCCGCGGAGCAAACGAAAAGACTGCGGGAACGGATCATCTCGGTGATTACACAGAAACGAAAGTAACCTATTCGAATGAAGCAGACACGGCTGTTGTTCATTTACAGTTCCGCTGTTATGAATCCTTTGTGCTGACATCGGTGCAGGGAGAAATGAAAAATGCCAGCGATTTTGGCAAACAACACTGCTTTGCCGCTCAGAATGGCATCATCATTCATGCACAAGGAATGACGAATATAGATGGCTTAATGGCTAATTATCAGCATAAAGACTGGTGGACACGACCTCATTTTGACCCAAACTGGTCGACGCTGCCTGAACGGACACAATCGCTGCTTTGGTGTAAGGAATCGGCATTCTATCATTTGTTACCTGTATGCGGACCTGTGTTTCGAACGGATGTGTGCGGAACAGAGGACGGCTTGCAAATTCGCGTTTCTTCGCATCAAGGAGGAAGAACGCGCTGTGAGTCATTATCGTTTGTACTAGGTGCGGGAACTGATCCTTACCAGCTTGTAGAGCGACATGTGGAAGCTGCGCTGCATACCCTTGATTACCCGACGCTGCCTCGATCACGTAAACCCTACCCTGAAATCCTGGACTCTCTTGGCTGGTGCAGCTGGGATGCGTTCTACCATCAGGTCAATGAAGAAGGTCTGTTGGTAAAAGCCGAAGAGATGCAGGCTGCTAGCTTGCCGGTGCAATGGGTGATGATTGACGATGGTTGGTCACAGACGTTAGACAAAAAATTGTCCTCCTTTGAGGCAGATGTAGAGAAATTTCCTCAAGGTCTCGCGGAAACCGTCCGTCAGCTTAAGGAAAAGTATGGTATTCGTTGGGTTGGAGTGTGGCATACCATTGCCGGTTATTGGGGCGGTATTCATCCGGATAGCCCACTCGCGAAACAATTCAGCGATTATCTATACAGCAATGCCAAGGGGAGCTTAATTCCATATCCGGATGCGGGCCGCGGCTTTGGTTTCTGGCATGCGTGGCATTCCTTTTTGGAGCGTCAAGGTATTGATTTCGTAAAAGTAGACAGCCAAAGCGCCGTCTTGAACTTCACGAAGCATGAGTGGTCGATCGGTGAGGCTGCTGCTGCTGCTCATGAGGCGCTGGAAGCTTCTGCGGCACTTCATTTTAACAATACAATCATTAACTGCATGGGGATGGCAGCGGAAAATATGTGGCACCGTCCTAAGTCCTCTGTGTCTCGCAATAGTGATGATTTCGTTCCCCAAGATCAATTTGGGTTCGCTGAACATGCCTTGCAAAATGCTTACAATTCCTACTATCATGGCGCTTTTTATTATGGTGACTGGGATATGTACTGGACTAAGAATCATGATGATATTCAAAATGCTGTCCTCCGCTCTGTCAGCGGCGGTCCGATCTATTTCAGTGATGCCCCGGGCAACACGGATGCTTCAAAACTATGGCCATTAATTTATAACAACGGAAAAATCATTCGCTGTGAGCAAACGCCGAACCCTACGGCTGATTGCTTGTTCCTTGATCCTACGAAGGAAACCGTACCGCTCAAGCTGTGGAATATCGCCAAGTCATCCGGTGTCGTTGCCGCGTTCCATATTGGTAAATATACGGATTCAGTCAAAGGCACGGTAGGTCCGTCCGATGTTCCAGGATTGGAAGGCGATACGTTTGTTCTCTATGAACACTTCTCTGGTGAGATGAAGATCATGCATCAGGGCGAACAGCATGCTTTCGAGCTGCAGCCTGGTCAATGTGCGATTTACCTGATTATTCCTTCAGGGGGGGCTGTGA
Source organism: Paenibacillus sp. J31P190 (assembly GCF_059692075.1). Classification (NCBI taxonomy): domain Bacteria; kingdom Bacillati; phylum Bacillota; class Bacilli; order Caryophanales; family Paenibacillaceae; genus Paenibacillus; species Paenibacillus sp. J31P190. The sequence continues at coordinate 135,432 of NZ_JCAUAS010000008.1, forward strand.
CACCAATTGGTTTGTCGAACAAGTATGTAGCGACGGATGCGGTTAGCGATGTGAAATCGGAAGGTTCTACACGATCACTTCAGCTCAAAGAAGGCGGTTCGTTCCGGTTCGTGTCGGAGAACAATCGTGTTTCCGCGCAGTTGAATGGCAAGGCGCTTCCAGTCTTACTTATCAGCGAGCATTTGTATGAAGTAGACGTTCCGATGTTGGATGAAAAGCTGAACATTGTTCTTTCCGTATCGGAATGATGCGTGCATGTGGAGGAGAGATGACATGGACAAGACGCCCCAATGGGAAGCGGGAATTCCCGTATTAGCTAACAAAGATGTTGTTATCATCGGGGGTTCTTTGGCTGGCATTGCATGCGCGGTCGAATTGGCCAAGGCTGGACAACAGGTCATGATCATTGAGCCACGGACTTATTTGGGGCGGGAAATAACCGCCTCTCTTCGTCCGTGGCTTGACCTTTCTTCGCGTGTGGATGGGAAATGGCCTGAGCTGATTCAATTTGTCGTGGAGCAATCTGCTGCACAAGCAGATGCTGCTGACATGGCTCATATTCCGCTGCTACCAGACCAGCTTAAGCGGTCACTGGAAGATAAACTAATGGCGTATGGTATTGAGCTCATCTATGCATCGCTTCCGGTTGCCATTGTAAGTAATGATCAGGAATCAGGTCTGGAAGGCATCGTGATTGCTAATAAAACGGGCAGCCAATTCATCCGCTGCAGTAAGCTGATTGATACAACGGAAACCGCGATAGTCTCACGTCTTTGTGGTGAACCGTTGGTTGATTTAGCATCCAATGAAAAGGCAGCGTTTGCAAGGACATTGGAATTTACCGGCGTTGAGTGGCCGGATGAAGCTGCTAAAGACCTTACGACGTATGCGGTTCCTGACGATTTGGGACTATTGGGCGGCCAAGTCCGACTAATGGAGGGTTATCGCGGAAAGCAGCATCGCTATATTGAGTATTGGTTGGAATTAGCGAGTGCCAATGAGATCGCAGCGGCGGGTGAACGTGAACTGGAAGCGCGTAGGAGCGGCATGGCGTTAGCGGCTTATTTGGTAAAGCACGTTCCTGCATTCCGAAAAGCGGTGCTTTGCGGGTCGTCCTTCGAGCTTCACGGTCCTTTTCCGCTCAGCGGTGCGGAGATGCAACTAGGCAATCGCGGTACGCTGGCGATCGATACGCAGCAGACAGCGGATGGGATGTCTGGCATTTATAGCTTGTGTAAGCAGCTGCCTGTATGTCTAGATCCAATAACAGCAGTTAAAGCAGGTATGCAGCTGGCTAATGAATTACTTGGAAAGTGGACATCTAGTAAGCAAGTATTCACACCAAGTACACGGAAAAAGATAGAAGCTCCTACTTCTACTCCTACGCTCAAGAAGGTAGATGTGCTCGTCATCGGCGGCGGCTCAAGCGGAGCCTGTGCATCTATCACAGCAGCAGGGGAAGGCGTCAACACGCTCCTCGTGGATATGAATCCAGGACTTGGCGGAACTGGAACACTAGGCGGGGTAGATAGCTATTGGTTTGGTAGAAGAGAAGGCTTCGCTTCTCGGATTCATGAGGCTGTGTTAGCCGTACAGCAGGAAATCGGCTATAAGGGACATAAATGGAACATCGAAGCCAAAATGTTCGCTTTGCAGCAGGAAGCCGTTCGTCAAGGCGTCGATTTGCTGTTTAATGCGTTCACATATGGCGCATTAATGAAAGAGAACCGGGTATGCGGCGTTCAAGTAGCCACACGCTGGGGACCTGCTGCGATATATGCTGAGGTCGTTATTGATGCAACAGGGGATGGGGATGTGGCTGCTTTTGCAGGTGCGGAGTTTGTGTACGGCTCTGCCAAGGACCATACAGTGATGTGGTACTCCCTCGCCCAATATAAAACACCAGATAAGATTCAAAACAATTTTACAAGCATGGTGGATATAACGGATATCTTGGACTATACGCGTGCCATTATGGCTGGCCGCAGAAGAGGCGATCCGCAATTGCACGATCATGGCATCTATGTCGCTACGCGGGAAAGCCGGCACATTATAGGTGAAACCGTTATGCAGCTATCGGACCAGCTTTTGCAGCGCAGCTGGCCGGACGTCGTTAATATTCATTTTAGCAATCATGACGTCAAAGGGGTTAGTGGCGCAGACTGGATAAATATCGGACTTATCCCCCCTAATTTAGAAATTGAAATCCCTTACCGCCTGCTGCTGCCCAAAGCCATTGAAGGTTTGTTGGTTGCCGGAAAAGCCATATCAGCTACACATGATGCGCTTCCTGCTATTCGCATGCAGTCTGATTTAGAGAATCTAGGCGGAGTAGCTGCACTTGCAGCCGTACTAGCCGTTCGTTCAGGTGTCACACCAAGGGATATTGGGATTCACGAGCTGCAGGATCGCTTGATTCGAGAAGGGATATTACCTGAAGCGGTTCGAACTAGACGTCTTGCTCCTATTCATTATTCGGAAGAGGCGTTAAGAGGATTGGTGGATCAGATTGAATCGGAGCAACCGCTCTATGAATATGCCAATATGAGAATGAATGAAATTTATAAGGGACCCATTCCCTTTGTGGAAATATGCTCTCTAGGTCAGAGAATCGTACCATATCTGGCGGAAGCGCTTGAGTTGGCTTCGGGGGCGAAGCAAATCAGACTAGCGCAAGCGTTGGCGATGCTTGGAAGCCAATCCGCCGTTCCTGTACTGATCGAAAGGATCATGGAACAGCTGATAGGCACTGAGCTTCCTCGCCGGACTGCGGATATGATGTATGTCCAGCTCCCGCCAGATCATGGCGCGATGCCAGATGTCGTTTACTTGCTATATTCCCTCGGGCAGACAAGAGATTCACGCAGCATAGCTGTATGGCAGCGGGTGGTTGAACTCATGCGGCCAAGGGAAGAAGACTTTACAGATACGTGGCTTGGGCTCTATTACTATGTGGATGCTATCAGCCAAGGAGCAGAGCGGTTGGGAGACCGAGGCGCTATTCCTGTTCTGGAACAGCTGCATCGAATTCCCTATTTACATTCGCAAATGAGCTCATCAGCTCCGCAATCCGATTATTTTCTGGAACGGAGAGCTATGCTCGAATTGGTTATTGCCAGAGCGCTAGCCAGGTGTGGCAGCAGACTGGGTTATGAAGTGTTGATTCAGTATGTGCGCGACGGCCGATCTCTTCTTGCGAAGCAAGCCTTACAGCAGCTGCGGACACTTAGTGGACAATTGCTCGATAAGGATGTGGAACGCTTGCGTATTTGGCTGGATTCGGAGCGGCCCTATCGCCAAACGCACCCACTCCAGCTTCAGCTTGATATTGAAACGAACAGTGAATCCATATTACGCACTTGTGAGGAGGAGAAGAGATGAAGCTTCATTTGGAAGGCGATTTGCAAGGACTCGAAGCGGGACTAAGTGTTGTAAGTATGGAGCTAGGGTGCTCCTACCATCGGATTGTGACTGCGGGAACTTTCTCAGGATGAGGTGGCTACATTGTTTTTAGCTCTGGATATAGGTACAACGAACATTAAAGCAGGGATAGCTGATGAAAATGGAAAACTGCTGGCTACAGCAATTAGGGCTAACCGGAAGCACCAGCATGCACAGGGGTATGTTTACTATGATCCGCAGCATCTGTGGAACGCCGTGGTTGATCTTATCAACGAAGTGGTAACAGGAGCACGCGTTACAACTATTCGTTCAGTGGGCATAACTAGTATGGCTGAAAGCGGGCTGCTTGTTGATCGCCAAACGGGCGCAGCCAAGACGATGATTATTCCTTGGTTTGAGACGTGTGCCTTACCGTATGAGGCGCGGATAAAAAGTGAAATTGACGCTTACGAGCAGTTTTGCCAAAGCGGACTCCATCCGTCTTTTAAGCAAGGGCTGTCGAAGCTGCTTTGGATACAGGAAACGCAGCCCGAGGCGCTTGAAGGCACCGTTTGGCTATCCGTTTCCTCCTTTGTCGCTTATTTACTTACAGGAAGGTTTGCGGAAGAGGAAACACTTGCTGCCCGAACATTCGTGTATCGCATGGATAAGCAGGCGTGGAATCTGCCGTTAATCCAGCATTTTGGACTTAAAGAAAGTCATTTTCCAACTGTAGTTGCAACGGGAACTTCCATAGGAACCGTGCTGCCTGAAGTTAGTCGGAGGCTAGGTTTAGGAGTTGAAACAGCCGTTTGTCTTGCCGGCCACGATCATGTATGTGCTTCCTTGACAATTGGTCAGTCAGAGGTCGGGCGTGTCTATAATTCCATGGGCACTGCGGAAACGTTGGTGGGGCACTTCGGCATTAGGACGCTTGGAGAAGCCGATTACCATTCCGGTCTTGCCTTCGGACGCCATCCACTGCCGGGTCAAATGTTCTGGATGGGCGGTCACTCAGCCTCCGGGGGTTCAGTGGAATGGCTGCGGGATCTTTTGGATAAAGGAGATTTATCCTATTCCGAAATTCTAGATATGTTGGATCAGGTAGCCCTTACTCCGACAGGTATCCTGTACTACCCTTATTTGTCAGGTTGCGGTGCACCCTCTCCGAATGCCTTGGCAAAGGCTGGCTGGATTGGCCTTACTACGCGTCATAGTCGAGGCGATATGTTCAAGGCCATATTGGAAGGAAACGCGTACCAGATGGAATGGCTGAGGCAGGAAGCTGAAAAAGTAGGGAGAGAGCCCATCAATAAACTAATTGTTGTCGGTGGAGGTGCCAAGAATAAACACTGGCTGCAAATAAAAGCAGACGTCTCCGGCATCGAGCTCCAGCATCCGAATTTGCCGGAAGCGACACTGCTTGGCGCAGCTTTAATGGCGGGGGTCGGTTCTGGTGTGTATACTTCGTTCGAGGAGGCCATACTTGCTCTTCCGGAACTAGAGTCACAAGATTACGTGCCTGACCCACTGAGACACACGCAATATCGGTCCATGTTCGAGAATGGGTTCTCGCGCTTTCGTCCTATGCTTCTAGAATACGACATGTGGCTAAGTCAGCAGTCAAAAAGCTAACCTTAACAGGCTAGCTTTTTTTTGTGCAACAATGATATTCTGGAACAAATATAATTTAAAGGGAGAATAAGGAATTGAGAAATCGGAGGTTAAGCTTTGAGAAAAGGTTTTAGAATCATCAGCCTCATTATCGTACTCATTTTGAGTTATATCGTTGTCGCGCCCTATCAATATAGCATGACAGCCATGCAATTTTATGTGGTAACCATAGCATGTATAGTGCTTTCATGCCTGCATATCTTCCTATTTGCCAAAAGAATTACACTTGAAAAAGGTGTAGGTATTGTATTTCTATTATCAACAATCGTCTTCTCACTGGTAGAAATTCACCACCAAATCCCTAATTTAAGAATCAAGCAAAGGATAGAACCCTTTGTTCATAATGCGCCAATTAAAATAATAGGATTTACTACATCTCAATCGGCTTCTCTACCAGGTGATCCCAGCAAAAATGAATTAAGCGAAGCTCAAGGATCTAGAACTATACTTCTAGAAAAAACGATAACTCCTGGAAAGAGTGTAGATAGGTATACGGTTTTGTTTAAACGTCCTCTCATTATTAATCATGTCGATGTATCCAGAAAGTTTTGTTTTGACTTAATCTTCTGTAACTATTACTATGTCGGCTATGTTGATATCGACCCTGATAAGGATGAGTTGATCGCATTTTCAGTGATGAATAAAGGGGTAGGGAAATAGGCTATCATTGTAATGCTAACGAATAACTCGGAAAATGGAAACGAATGATGGCAAGAAATGACAAAGCGTATTACAATTTATCAGGAACGTTAATCAGAGTGCGGTCCATAGGGCTGCATTTTTTTTGTGTAAATTAAAACGTCATTTCTGTATTATGACCACTATTTCTTGAAATCGTCTGCTAGTTTCGCTAGTTCGGCGGACCTATAATGAAGTCAAGTAAACGTCATCATTTAGCTTTTACAGGGGGTAAATGTTTACGGCCAGTATATAAACAGGAGGGTGTATATCAAATGAAAAAATTGGTAGTGCTAGGACTTGCTACAATGTTTGCGCTTACAGCATGCTCGGACAACAAAGCAACAACAACAGAAACTCCAAAAGCAACTGGAAACGCTAAACCAGCCAAGCTGTCGCTTAACTGGTCCGTCATGAATGGAAATCTCGGGAATGTGACACTGCCTTCCGCAGACAAAGATTTCGTCAAAAAAGTAATTGAAGAGAAATTTAACGTGGACTTGAAAATCGATTATATGGTGACTGGTAAAGAATATCATGACAAGTTGAATGCTACTTTGGCAGGCGGAAGCGCTCCTGATCTATTCATCGCGGGCGGTGCCGAGTCCCAGAAGTACATTAACGATGGAATTTCCGCTAACCTGAGCACATTCGTTACGAAAGAAACGATGCCTAATTACTTCAAGTGGGTAACGAAAGAAGAAGTAGATGCTTTCCAACTCAAGCAGGGTGAGTTCACTCGCGGCATGGTGCCTTTCTCACGTAACACCTATGCTTCCTGGTATATTCGACAAGACTGGCTCGATAAGCTGGGGTTGAAGTCTCCCAAAAATTACGAGGAACTGACCAACGTATTAACCCAGTTCACGAAAGCTGACCCGGATGGCAACGGAAAGCAGGATACTTATGGCTTTACGGCAGCAGGCATGGGGCAAAATCTTCCTTTCGACTTCCCGCAATGGTTGAATAACGGCTTTGTAGCTGACTTCATGATCGTCGACAACAGCTATGTAGACAATCGTACGGATCTTAAAGTACAAGGTGTTATCGATCAAGTGGTGGAATGGAACAAAGCTGGAATCGTAGATCCGGACTGGTTCCTGAACAAGCCGCCAGCTCATTTTGATAAAGCTTCTCAAGGCAGAGTCGGAATGTTCTTCACGGCTGGCGACAAAACAGTGGCGCTGGACAGTGTGGCTACAAGCGTACAAAATCGTACGAAAGCTCTTGATCCAAAAGCCAATTGGCAGCCTATTTACCCGCTCGACAAACCGATCATGTGGAAATACAACGTTCCTACTGACACGTTCTTGATAAGCAAAGCTACAGCCGATAAGAGTCCGGACAAAGTGAAGCGTTCCTTGGAAATCGTCAACTGGCTTGAAGGTGAAGAAGGCTTCTTGCTGACCCACTTCGGACAAGAAGGTAAGCACTACACGAAATCTGGCAACAAGATTACTTTAAATGTAGCAGCTTTCGAAGCTGATGTCGCCAAAGCAGGCAACTGGTTGAATGTGTATGCTGCATTTACACCGGAAGATCCTAATGTACTCGGATTTGAACTGATTGATTCCCGTGTTTCCGAGCATGACCGTGCGATTCTGAAAACGGTTGAAGGCTTCCCGAAACATAATGCATTGCCACCAGTAAGCTTAGTTCCTCCTGCAGGCATCAACATCGGGGATTTCCGCAAAGAAATGAGCAAATTCCATGCCAAAGCAGTGCTTGAAGACAAGAGCGGTAAAAATTGGCCGCAATACCGTGAAGAACTGATGACCAAGTTCAAAGGAAGAGAAATTTTCACCGAGTATACCAAACAATTGAACTCCGTTATGAAAGATAAGAAACTAAACGATTTTAAATAAACGTGTCGAGGCATCGAGGGGAACCCTGGGTTGTTCATGGGTTCCTTCTGCCTTCCAACAGAGATACGGCTAGGAGGATATGGCGATGGCGGAAACCACAACTGCATTGAAAGAGAAACCTACAGCTGCACGCCCTGTGAGGCAAGGTAAACTACGAAGCATATACCACAGCAGATGGTTCTACATCATGATGATACCCGGACTGGTCTATTATATTCTGTTTCATTATGCTCCTATGATGGGAACCTTGATTGCTTTTCAGAACTATAACTTAATGAAGGGGATCTGGGGGAGTCCTTGGGTCGGCTTCGATAATTTTCGAGTTATTTTCGATAATCCTGAATTTTATCAAATTATGAGAAACACGCTGTTAATCAGTGTTTACAAAATTGTGGGCAACATGGTGCCTGATGTTATCCTTGCTCTTATGCTGAATGAGGTCAGGGTACTTTGGTTTAAGAGAGCGGTGCAAACGATTACTTACGGGCCTTATTTTCTATCCTGGGTCATCGTATATGGATTAGCTTTTTCTTTCCTTGCTCCGGGCTCCGGATTGATTAGTACGTTTGTACGCGATATGGGTTGGGGACAAATTGATTTATTGACGAACAAGGATTTCTTTAGACCGATGCTGGTACTATCAGAAATTTGGAAAAATACCGGATTCGGAGCCATCATCTATTTGGCGGCTTTGGCATCCATCAACCAGGAACTTTATGAAGCTGCCGTCGTGGATGGTGCAGGACGTTGGCGTCAGCTCTGGCATATAACGCTGCCTGGTATCCGTGATGTATTCGTGCTCATGTTGATTATTAGAATCGGCGGCATACTGGATGCAGGCTTCGATCAGGTTTTCATCTTCTTGAATGCCCGGGTGTATGATGTCGGGGATATTGTGGATACATGGGTTTATCGATATGGCTTTGAGCGTCTGGAGTTTGGCGTTGCAGCAGCTATGGGTGTGTTCAAATCCTTGGTAGGGCTCATTTTGGTTATAGGTGCAAACAAGCTGGCCAAGAAAGTCGGAGGTTCCGGCATATGGTAGATTGCATTTTGGAAAAGGAGGGGGTTTACGATGTCATTCGTACTCCAAAAATCAAAAGGGGATAAGGTTGCTGATGCGGCTATAAATACCGTTCTGACCTTGTTTGCCCTCGTCACCTTGTTTCCGCTTTACTATGTCGTTGTCGTTTCGTTGACTCCTTATATAGAAGTCATGAGGAATGGCGGTTTCGTAATTTGGCCCGAGCATTTAACTTTTCAAGCTTATAAAGAAATATTCGGAAGCGCGCGTATTCCCCAAGCGTTGAAAATTACCGTATTCATCACGGTTGTAGGCACGACTTTGAATCTTGTAGTCACTACGCTGTTGGCGTACCCGCTATCCAAGAAGTCAGTTCCAGGCCGTAATTTTATCTTGATGGCGCTCGTTTTCACGATGATTTTTAGCGGAGGAATCATTCCACTTTACATTATGGTTCGCAGTCTTGGATTGTACGATTCGGTCTGGGCGCTCGTTATTCCAGGAATGGTCTCCACGTTTAACTTATTGATTGTCAAAACGTACTTTGAAAACCTCCCAGCTGAAGTAGAGGAGGCAGCGAAGGTGGACGGTTGCGGAGATATACAGACACTATTTCGCATTGTTCTTCCACTATCGGCGCCCATTATGGCTACGATTGGTTTGTTCTACGGAGTTACGCATTGGAACGAATATTTCAAAGGTATCTTTTATATTTCCGACAAAACGCTTATGCCCATGCAGGTCGTGCTGAGAAGCATGATTCAAGCGCCGAATGTCAGCTCTGAACTGTCGATTAATTCATTGGCTTTAGACGCGCTGCCTCCGGAAACGATCAAGATGGCTGTAGTTGTTGTAGCGACATTACCGCTCCTGATCATCTATCCGTTCCTGCAAAAATATTTTGTCAAAGGTGCATTGTTAGGCTCCGTTAAGGGGTAATGGTGAGCGCACATGAGTAAACAGGAAAGATTTAGGTACAAAGAAGTATTGACCATGCTATAATATTTAAAAAGTCACAAGCCCTCGATATCGGGGGCTTTGCTGTATCCTCATAGGATAGGGGAGCGATCTTGCATGATTCGTCGGATTACAGGAAAAAGCTTCACTTCCAGCGTCAGCACCAAGCTGTTTATCCTTACTTTTTTGTCCGTAATCGTACTTTTCTTGGTGATCGGCATTTTCGGATACCAGCGGCTTTTCGAGCCGATCAGGCAGAACAATGAAGAAGTGCTGCAAGGCTCCGTCGTACAGGTTGAGAATTATATCAAAACTTTAATGAATTCTATACAAAGTCAACTGATCTTTCTCTCCAATCCGGTTCTATACAATAAAATGGATGAAGCCGACTATATGGAGCTAATCGATAATATCATGACTTACCACCAAGAACAGATACATAGTATTTATCTGATTGAATATGACAAAGTGAAGATTAGCTCTCCCTACGGATATCGATTTTATATCACTCCGGAGCGGATCGAGGAAATAAAGACTCAGACAAGCAAAACAGGCTTCTGGTGGAGTCCACCTCATTCAATCAATGAACGCTCCGTTATTACAGTTTCCAAGCAAATCGACAATAACCGCGTCGTTGCGCTAGATTTGAATTTGAATGCGCTAACTGGTCCGCAAATCATTCAAGGCGAACAGCGGCGAATTTATCTGTTTACGGGCCAAGGCGATTATTTGTCGACAAACACGTATCTCGCCTATCCGAAGACGTTTCAGGATCATTTGCAAATGAAGGATGCCTTGCAAGCATTAACCCAGAAGAGCGGGACGGCTTACAACACCGTTCACACCACTTTTGGAAGCTATATGGTGCTTAGCAGTAATCAAAATCGCTGGGACTGGTTTGTTTTCTCTGTGATCGAGGAGTCGCAGGCGTTTCCTTTGTTGGATTCGCTTAAGAAACAGCTGGTTGTAGTGCTGCTAATCGCAATTATTCTTGCAGTTATTGTTTCTGTATGGATTACGAACTACATCCGAAAGCCCGTGACAGCGATAACCCGACAATTCAAGGCGGCTGCGCGCGGCGAATTGGAAGCTCGGATCAAACTGAAGCGCAACGATGAATTCACGCATATTGCCGACGGTTTCAACAGCATGATGGGTAATATTAAGTCTTTGTTTGATGACTTGCGGATAGCGGAGGAAAAGAAGCGGCATCATGAACTGAAGGTGCTGCAATCGCAAATTCACCCCCATTTTCTTAACAATACACTTAATGCCATTTATTGCTTGGGAGAAACCGGGCAAACGGATGAAATGTGTGAAATGATTCGCTCGCTGATGGGGCTCCTGCAATATTCAACAGACAAGGTCGGAGATATTGTGACCGTTGAGGATGAACTTCGGCAATTGGAAAACTATGTTCAGATTATGAACCTCAGGTATGGGGATGTATTCGAAATGGACATTGCCGTTCCTGAGATCTACTTTAACACGGCAATCCCGAAGCTAACGTTAATTACATTGGTGGAGAACAGTATTTTCTATGGGCTCACTAAAAAAGAGGTTAATCATATTATTATCTCGGGGAAAAATACGGAGACTGATAGTGTATGGCTTGAGGTTTCGGATACGGGACCAGGGATTGATCCTGAGAAGCTTGCCTTGCTGACGGAAGAGACGGGGACGCCAAATCCTTATAAAGGTTTGAACAATCTGGGGCTGCGCAATGTGCAAGAACGGCTTAGCATGACATTTGGTTATCCGTATGGTCTGCATTTTCATAATGAGCCGGATGAGGGGCTAACGGTGACGATTCGTCTACCGATAGGAGAGCTTCGAGAGAAATAAATGTAGCGGAAGGGGAAAGTGCCATGCTGAAGCTGCTGATGGTGGATGACGAACAATGGGTACGTGAACGCTTTTCCGAACGGATTCCTTGGTCGGATGCAGGGTTTACGTTTATGGGAGCTGCATCGGGAGCGGAAGAAGCGATCCGAATGATAGAACGGGATATGCCGCATCTGCTGTTAACGGATATTACGATGCCGAATATGAGCGGATTAGAGCTAGCCGCATATGTACGCAAGAGGTGGCCGCGAATCCGAATTGTGATCCTGACGGCTTATGGCGAGTTCGAATACGCACGCCAAGCGATCGAGCTGGGTGTGGATAACTATTTGATCAAACTGGCGCAGACGCCTGAGCAAATTCTCGATGCTTGCCGCAAGGTGGCTGAAGAGATTGAGCAGGAGATGGATGTGGATCAAAAGCTGGAGATGCGCCGTAAGTTGGAATGGGAAAAGGAATGGACGAAGAAGCGCCAGTGGACAGGGCGGTTGGTGGACGATGATGGAAGTATTCATGGCCGAACGATTCCTGAAGAGTGGTTCGAAGGGGTTGCCCAAGCCAGCTATTTGGCGGGATTGACCATTGGCTGGAGCGTCCCTGCGGGATCCGAGCAAGCTGAGCTAACGGAGGAAGTGCTTGTTCAGCTCCAAAGACAAGTAGGCGAAGTATTGGAGCAGAGATTGGACCAGCGCATACTCGGTGAAGGCAACCAGATGGTGACGCTGCCGATACGGCGAAGCCGATTGTGCCTGTTGATCGGATCCAGACAGCTTCTGGAAAGCTTCAAGATGAACCAGCTGGCTTTGGCAGCACTGGAAGCTTTAAGAGATTTCGCCCCGGTTAAGAGCTTTATTCATGTCGGCCCGGTACGGGAACTAGGCAAGCAACCTTTGACGGTAAAGCAGATTGCCGACGGGTTACGCGAAGGACTAGATGGACTAGCAGCTTATTTCTATAAGTCGGATTCGTCTATTGTAAGCAAATATGCTACAACATTCCGGCGATTCGATGAAGAGCAGATCCGTGAGTGGATTGCAGCTGTGGTAAAAGCGATGCTGCGGGAGGATGCCGAAGCGTTCCAGGAAAGCGTGTCTGTCATAACAAAGCTTTATAATCCACCGGTTCATCCAGAGGATCTGCTGCGGATGACACGACAAATGTTTCACCCCGGGCTCGTTAAGATTCCAGCCTCGGTTGTGGAACGATTAAATGGAATCGATCGATTGGAAACGTGGGCGGATTACTGCACATGGTGGGAAAAAATGATTCACGCCGTAAACGAATGGATGAACAATCGCATTCATCCGTCAGCATCAATGCGCAAGGAAGTACAACTGATGATTCGCTATATTCGCGACCATTACAAAGAAGATGTGCAGGTGGCAGAGCTTGCTAAGCTTGTTCAATTGCACCCCTCTTACGCAGGTCAGATGTTCAAACAGGAGGTCGGCGAGAACTTCTCGGATTATTTGAACCGAGTTCGTATGGAAAAGGCAAGCGAACTGTTGGAACGGACGACGATGAAAATTTACGAGGTATCCGGAGCTGTCGGTATCTCCGACTACCGGTATTTCTGTAAATTGTTCAAGAGCCACACAGGATTTACGCCTACGCAATATAAAAATAAACAAGTGTAAGGGTTACGAGGGGCTGTCCCATAAGGTCAATAGATCTTAAAGGACAGCCCTCTTGGCGCAAAACCATCTCCTGAGAAGTCGATTTCCGCCTTCTCAGGCTTTGTCGGCTCGTCTTGCTCTCGCTGAAAGCGCTTTTTTCGCGCTTACTTGTCATGGATTCGTATGTTTCCTCAACACATATAAGGACTTTTTAAAGACTTGTCTTTAATATCGCTGCTCAATTAATATAAGCTTATAGACAGGTAAGCTGAGAGGAGTATGGCATGAATACAATAGATGAATTGGGTATCATCCAAGTACTTAAAAAAGGTGTTCATCGCAATAAATTAAGTTTTAATCAGGATTGGCGTTTTTTTCGGGGGGATACACCAGGTTCAGAAGCGGCTAATTTTGATGACTCAGCTTGGGAGATTGTGCACCTTCCTCACACTGTGAGGGTAGAACCGGCCCACTGTAGTGGAGGCTTGAACTATCTGGGTATCTCCTGGTATCGGAGACACTTTTATGTCGATAAGGCTTATAAAGGTCAAAAAGTATTTGTAGAATTCGAAGGTGCGAAGCACTCAGCTGATGTATGGTTGAACGGGAAACATCTTTTGACACATTACGGCGGTTACCTGCCATTTACAATAGATATTACGGATTATGTTACGGCAGATGGAGAAACGGATCATGTTATTGTGGTTAAGCTGGACAACTCCGATATGCCGGATGTTCCACCAGGTAAACCTCAGGGTGAATTGGATTTCTGCTATTATGGCGGACTTTATCGGAATGTATGGCTGCATACGACGGATAAATTGCATATCACAGATGCTATTTATGCGAATCAACAAGCAGGTGGCGGCTTGTTCATCACTTACTCGGATGTAAGTTCACTTAAAGCCCAAGTAAATATACAAACACATATTAGTAATGAATATGACATCCCTAAGGCTTGCTCAGTATCACATTATATTGTAGATAATAATAATGAAGTTGTTAGTAAGGTATCATCCAGTTTACACAACATTGATCAACAGAAGGATCATACGTTTACTCAGAGCGTTACAGTGTCAGATCCCAAGCTTTGGCACCCGGAACATCCCCACCTATATACTGTATACACGGTTGTTTATGATAGCGATGTAGTTGTAGATGCCTTTGAAACAAAAATAGGTATTCGGCACATCCGTTTTGATGGTGAAGGCTTTCATATCAACGGGACATTAATGAAATTAATTGGCGCCAATCGACATCAGGAATATGTATATGTGGGAGATGCCCTATCAGATTCATTGCATAGAAGAGATGCGATCAAGCTTAGAGAAGGCGGATTTACGATCATTCGTACTGGACACTATCCACAATCTCCGGCTTTCATGGACGCCTGTGACGAATTAGGCCTGATGTGTATTATTCCGACTCCTGGATGGCAGTGGTTCAGAGATAACGATACGTTTAAAGAAAGATCCTATCAAGATATTCGCGAAATGATTCGATATCATAGGAATCGCCCTAGTGTCGTATTATGGGAGCCTATCTTGAACGAAACCGATTATAGTGAACAATATACACGAACAGCTCTAGAGGTCACACATGCCGAATATCCAGGTGATCAATGCTATGCAGCCTGTGACAATTATAGAATTGCTGCCATCGACTATGATGTTGTTTACGGAGCAGCACTTCGTGAAAATCAGGGATCTTTCATCAGAGAATGGGGGGACCATTATTTGGAGCAGGCGGGTCCAAGGCATACGCATCTCAGATGTTCAAGAGGAACAAGAGATTTCTACCCAGGCGGCGAGTCTGGCATGCTGCAGTCTTCGAAAGAGCGTACCGACATATTAAATAACATCCTAGCTACAAAAGGACTTAGCGGCGGAGCGCTGTGGACCGGTATTGATACGAACAGGGGATATTACGATAATATAGCTGCTTGTGGTGCACTGGATTTATATCGTTTACCCAAATATAGCTATTATTTATTTCAAAGCCAAAGTGAACCTCATTTACAAATATCGGGTATTCGTACAACGCCAATGGTTTTCATTGCTAATGATTGGACATCGGCATCAACTAGGGATATTACGATTTATTGCAACTGTGAAAGAATCAGGCTCTATCTGAACGGAAGGCTTCTCGGTGTTAAGAAACCAGATGCAAGCTATGGCAGTATGCCGCATGCACCTTTCATATTCGAGGGGGTTGAATGGGAGCCGGGAAAATTAATGGCTGAAGCTATTGTTGACGATGTTATCGTAGCAACGCATGCCGTCATGACGCCGGGGACTCCGGATTATTTAACATTATCTGTGGATGACTGCGGTATTGATCTTAAAGCGGATGGATCTGATTTAATCATGGTCCATGTTTATGTAAGAGATGCCAATGGAACCGTTGTTCCGGATGCCTACAATAAGATAGCATTCCAGTTGACGGGGCCGGCAGAAATTGTCGGTGATGGAGACAGTAGAGTGGGGGCTAATCCCGTAGAAGCAGAAGCGGGTGCCATCGGGGTATTAATTCGTGCGACGAAGGAACCAGGCCTAATCACACTGCTTGCGGAGTCAGATGGTTTGAAATCGGCGACCGTAGAAATCATTTCGAAGCCCATCTCTGATGCATTTGTACCAGGGAAATTACAAATCCCACCTGATCGAAAACCGGAGTATGAGGTAGATCAGATTCCTTTCTTTTCGCCGCCATCATCAAGATATTGGGAACACTGGACAGATGTTGCGATCAATAAACCGGCGACAGCCAGTTCAGAGCTTCCTGGATGCAGCGCTAGTCAAGCAACAAGCAATGTCCTTGCTGATCGGTGGAGCGAGCGTTGGAGTGCTGGAAATAATGACCTGCCGGTGTGGTGGAAGGTAGATCTTGAAGGGTTCTACGAGTTGGATGGCTGTAAGATCTATTGGGAAAGTGATAATACAGAGTATGAATATCAAGTCGAAGTTTCATCCGATGATAGCCATTGGAAAGCGGTAGCTTCTCAAAGACAAACGGGACAAGAAATGGGCATGGATGAATTTCATGAAACAGGGATCAGGTACTTACGCATTGTTGTGACCGATATCCAAAGGGCTACCCAGCTTTTACGTAGTGAAAGTATTCGGGAAAGACATGTAATCTGCCTAACTCATACGGCAACGTTACCTAGCTTGAAGGCAGAGGCTTATCTGCGTTATATTTAACTTGAGTTTGCGCAGTATTCTGATAAATTACTGTGATGTGGATCCGCTCTTGCCTTGGCAATTCGATTCAGATCATCCTTCGGCCTTGCGCTCAGAGCTTTCGCGCAAGGTCGTTTTGGGTTAATCGTGAATCCTTACTCACTTTTAAATAATGTTGTAGAAGCCTTATTAAGTCGGGTTAGCAGCGATTGGGCTCGTAGATGGGGTAAAGTGGTTATCAATGTTGCATTTTCTGCAACAATTCACACGTCAAAGGGCTATTTTGCAGCGTGAAATTGCAATTTGTACAACATTTTGAACCCAATTGTTTCGAAATGGCCTGTATGGGACCAAATTGTTGTACATAATACAACAACGAAGGGTAAGAGGCGAGTTTAAGGCAGCAATTGTTGCACTTTCTACAACATGATTCACCCTTGAATATGGATACATTCATCCAGCAATCTCAATGCAGCTCAAAGGCTCTAGACTCTAATTTAGAGTCATACCTACCGGTGATAGAGAGCACAATGTATACCAACATATTTTGAAACAATTGAAAATAAAGCGAGGGATTTCCCATTGATACTTTAGGAAAAATAATAGGTCAGAACGATACGAGTGCTGGGGTAAAGATTGGCATTGTCGGACCTAAGGAAATGGTGTCTAAGATACTAAAAGTCATCAAAAATTTCCCTACGTTTGAACCCGTTGTCAGATATTCAAAGAATGAATTGGAAACGCCAGATTTATCAGATGAATTAAAGAATGAAGTGGAAGTCTTGTTATTATGCGGTCCTGTCCCTTACCGGAAAGTTCTGGAGAAAGTGAAATCGGTTGTACCTGTTCATTATGTACGATATAACGAAACTGGATTATATAAGGCTTTTTACAACATCCAAAAAAAGCTTGTAAAAGCAAATGGTATTTTAAACATTGGAAACGCAATTAGTGTAGATACAGTAACTCCGATCATGGTAAAACGATTTTTGGAAGAAATCGATGAACAAGATTTGAAAATCATTTGCTATGATGAGGCCAGCAACCCGACAAGAGAACAACTATTGGAGTTCCATCAAGATTGTTTTAACAAAGGTTTAGCCTCGGGAGCGCTCACTGGAATCAATTCAATATCAGCTGAATTAAATGATAGAGGTATCCCCAATGAATGGATGGTCCCAACCACACAGGACATCGTTGTTGCTCTGGAGAGAGCGCTTCTATCGACGGATGCGAGGAAAAGTAAGGAATCACAGATCGTTGTGGGTCTGATCAATGTGGATGGTTTTGGTAAAATCGTCGATCGCCATAATTCGGAGCATGAAATTCAAAAGCTGAAGCTCAATATTCACCGAATTTTGCTGGATTATGTGGATTCTTTACGAGGTCATCTTACGCATCTGGGAGGAGACGAATATTTATTTTTTACAACCAGGGGGATATTTGAACAAGAAACGGCTGGATACAAAAGAGTTCCTCTGGCATCAGAAATCTATAAATCCTATCAGTTAACGTTAAGTATCGGTGTTGGATTTGGCAGAACGGCCAATGAAGCGGGTTCGAATGCGAGATCAGCCTTGCGGAAATCCAAGGAGGCAAGCGGCAACTCCTGCTTTATTGTTAGAGAAGACAGAGGCATACTCGGACCTTTGGAAATGGTGGATGGCCAGGTGAAAGATATGGAATTGGTGAATCCTGACTTCATTAAAAAAGCAGAGAACGCCAATATGACCTCTTCCTACTTAAGCAGGCTACTTGTAACCTATGCCCGTACCGGCAAGAAAGAGTATAACGTTCAGGAACTAGCTTTGCTGCTCAATATTACCGTTAGAAGTACCCATCGACTGCTGTTGGAATGGTCGGATACAGGTTTAGTCCGGACTAGCGGTATGGAGAAAATGCCGAAAGGCCGCCCACGGCAAATTTTCGAGTTTGCGTTCCTGGATGAAAGTATGAAGAGCTAAGGTGAGATGGAAGGGATTTGTCCAAACCCTCTGTTTATATATAGACATTTAAAAGACTTGTCTTTTAATGTATCGGCTCTTTAAAATAAGGATGTAGACTTGAAAATCGAGAGGAGAACGATATGAAAACAATCCATGACTTAGAAACAAAGCTAGCTCAGCCTTCGTCCGCTTTAATCAATGATATTGCTGCACTCGATGGGGATATTCTGTTACTTGGTATCGGCGGTAAGATGGGACCTAGTCTGGCTAGGTTAGCCATGAACGCTATCAAAGAAGCCGGTGTAAATAAAAAGGTGATTGGCGCTTCGCGGTTCTCTTCTGAAGGATTAAAACAGGAGCTGGAGGCAGACGGTGTTGAAACGATTTCCGTTGATTTATTGAACGATCAACAGCTTCAGCAGCTGCCTGATGTGAAGAATGTTATTTATATGGCGGGAAATAAATTTGGCACAATGGGGAATGAGCATTTTACATGGGCAATGAACGCTTACCTCCCAGGACGTGTTGCAGAAAAATATAAAAACTCTCGTATTGTCGCTTTTTCTACAGGGAATGTGTACCCATTCACACCCGTTGCTCATGGAGGAGCTACAGAAGATACGGCGACAGGTCCGATTGGTGAATATGGTCAATCTTGTTTGGGACGTGAGCGGATTTTTGAGCATTTTTCCCGTAAGTATAATACGCCATTAACCATTTTCAGACTGAATTATGCGGTGGATTTGCGCTATGGCGTGCTTTTGGAAATAGCTAAATCGGTTAAAGCAGGAAAACCTATCAACATCACCATGGGAAATGTGAACTGTATCTGGCAAGGCGATGCGAATGAAATGGCAATTCGTTCCTTGAATATAGCCAGTTCCCCTCCTACATTCCTGAATGTATCCGGTCCTGAAACTTTATCGATGCGTTGGGCGGCAAATATGTTTGGCCAAAGATTTGGTGTGGAACCTATCTTTGTTGGAGAAGAATCACCAACGGCTTTATTGAGCAATTCAGCAAAAGCTCACCAGCTGTTCGGTTATCCTCAGGTTTCCATGCAGCAAATGATTGAATGGACCGCTGAGTGGTGTTTGGCCGATGGTCATACTTGGAATAAACCAACCCATTTTCAAGAGAGGGAGGGGAAATATTAAAAATGTGCCTAATAAAACCACTTAGCGAGGAAAAAAACAAGGCGCTGCATGAGGGATTGGTCATTCCCGCACATCCTCTGGCTTTAAATGCTGCAAGAGAGCTGGATGAACGCAGGCAAAGAGCTCTGACACGTTATTACATGGCTTCGGGTGCTGGCGGCATCGCAGTTGCTGTGCATACGACACAGTTTGAGATCAGGGACAAGGAGCATAATCTTTTCGAAAAGGTGTTGAGATTAGCATCCGAAGAAGTAAAGAATGCAAAGCTAACCAAGTCCTTCCTTCAAATAGCTGGTATTTGCGGTCCAACAGAACAAGCCGTATACGAAGCAGAAACAGCAGCGGGTCTCGGATATGATCTCGGTTTAGTCAGCATGGGAGGACTTCAAAGCTTCACAGAGAAGGATTTATTGAAGCGAATTGCCAAAATCGCGGAGATCATTCCAGTATTCGGCTTTTATCTGCAGCCTTCCGTCGGTGGAAGAGTATTAAGCTACGATTTCTGGAAAGAGTTCGCGAATATCTCTGGTGTGGCTGGTATCAAAATGGCCCCGTTTAACCGCTATCAAACGATCGATGTCGTGCGTGCCGTATGTAATTCCGAGCGGAGAGATGAAATTGCTTTGTACACAGGCAATGACGATAATATTGTGAATGATTTGCTGACCACTTACCATTTTGTCGTGAATGGAAACAAGGTTGAGAAAAAAATAGTGGGCGGTTTGTTGGGGCATTGGTCCGTTTGGACGCAAAAGGCTGTTGAACTTTTGGAGGCTATTAAACTTGTACGAAACGATGAAAGTCTAAGTTCCCACTGGTTGACGCGCAATATCGAAGTTACGGATTCCAATGCGGCATTTTTTGATACAGCGAATGGGTTTGCAGGATGTATAGCCGGGATTCATGAGGTGCTTAGGAGACAAGGTCTTCTGGAAGGGCGTTGGTGTTTAAATCCCGAAGAAGAGCTGTCTAACGGACAAATGGAGGAAATTGACCGTGTCTATCGGGATTATCCGAATTTGAACGACGATGAATTTGTTAAGAAGCATTTATCCGAATGGTTAGCAGATTGATTATGGATGGGAGGATTTACAGATGATGGCTGGGAAACCGATTCGAATTGGTATTATTGGTCTCGATTCATCGCATGCTCCCGTTTTTACGCAATTGCTAAACGATAAGAACCATGCTTATCATGTACCTGGCGGGGAAGTAACAGTTGCTTTTCCTGGAGGTTCAGACGATTTTGAGATGAGTTATTCGCGAGTTGCAGGGTTTACGGAGCAGGTTCGTGACAAGTATGGCGTGAGAATCGTCGAGACGCCTGAGGAAGTGGCTGATGCTTGCGATGCTATTCTGATGGTGTCGGTCGATGGGCGGGTTCATCTCGAGCTTTTTCGTCGCATCGCTGCATATCGCAAACCAATTTTCATCGATAAACCCATGGCTCTTTCATCTACCGATGCGAAGGCAATCGTGGAACTTGCGCAGCTTCATAGTATACCGATGATGAGCTGTTCTTCCCTTCGTTATGCTGAAGCAATGACCGAGGCATTACTGGAATCTGAAAGCGGCAGCATTATCGGCATGGATTGTTATGGTCCGCTAGCTATGCAAGCCACACAACCGGGGCTATACTGGTATGGCGTGCATACGGTTGAGATGCTTTTTAAAACACTGGGTAAAGGTTGTGTGAAGGTTTCGGCTGTTACAACGGATGAGCATGATCTCATTACCGGCGTCTGGGAAAATGGCATCATCGGTACGATTCGCGGCAATCGCAAAGGCAACTCAGAATTTGGCGCACTGCTGCATAGGGAAACCAAAACACAGTTTATCGATGTGTATCGACATCCGAAACCGTATTATGCCAGCTTAATGGAGAAAATTATGAGCATGTTTGTAACAGGAACGCCTGATATCGACATGGAAGAGACGCTGCAGATCATGCGATTCTTGGAAGCGGCTAATGAAAGTCGTGAATCTGGTTTAGAGGTATATTTGTAGAATCGGGAAAGGATGAAACGGCCATGCAAAAAGCAGAATTAAGGGTAGCGGTGCTTGGTGCGGGTATTATAGCCAAAGAACATTTTAATGCTATCCGAGCAACGACAGGATTTGCAGCTTGCGCGGTTGTAGATATCAATCTCGATAAAGCGAATGAAATCGCCCAGCTCTTTGATATAAAGGCTTATAGCGATTACCGGGAAATGATCAAACAGGAAAGACCGGACGTGGTGGTCATTGCATTGCCTCACTATTTGCATATAGAGTCAGCTGTGTTTGCAGCGGAACACGGATGTCATTTGATGCTTGAGAAACCTATGGCTTTGTCCGTATCGGAATGCGATGAGATTATCCAAGCTGGACGTAAAGCGGATATTCGCATTTTGGTCGGACATACTCAGCACTATATTGCTGAAAATATAGAGGCCAAAAGGATCATTCAAAGTGAAGAACTAGGAAAGCTCGTCATGATTCATGATGTCAGACATACGAATTACTTCCAAGACACGCGTCCACAGTGGTTTCTCGAAAAAGAGAAATCAGGCGGTGGCATTCTCGCCAATTTGGGTACGCACTCTATCGATAAAATTCAGTGGCTGACAGATCGTACTGTCCGTAAATTAAGATCATCTGTGAGTTATCATGGAAGCAGGGGCAATGTGGAAGGCAGCGGCATGATTTATCTGGAACTTACGTCAGGGATTCCTGCGACGATTGTTCAATCGGGTTACTTAGGGGCATCCCGCAATGAAACGGAGATCATTTTTACGGGTGGTATGCTGAAACTAGTAACCGGTGAAAGCTTATGGATAAGTCGGGGCGGTCAGTATGAGAAGTTGGAAATATTAAACACGGCCGCTCCATTCGAATTGCAGTATTCCGACTTGCTCACGGCCATACGAGACCATTCGGAAACCAGCTGCTCTCCAGCGTATGCGCGAGGCGTCATAGCTGCACTGGAGGCTGTATACCTTTCTGCAGAAACGGGTTTGGAACAGTTTGTTGTTCAACAAATCGGAGAATGAGCATTGGATAATGAAAGGGCAGGTCAAATGAACAGTTGACCTGCCCTTTTGGCGTTTGAATAGCCTTAATCCTTAGAAAAGGGTCGTTTTCAAGGTCTTCTCAGACTTGGAAAATAACCCCTTTTGTTTTCTGGAATTTGTAGACACTTTGTTGAATTGAATGTATATCTTCAAGGCCACACTGGACTTTATAATTTAGGATAGCACCAAATGAAAACGCTTTATTTATGGGTGGTTGACGAATATGATTGGAAAGGAAGGATTATTAATGAGTCGAATGAGAGGTTCGCAGTTTCTATCTGTTTTCCTATCTTTTTTAATGGCATTTTCGGTATTTACGGTATTCCCCGGTAATGCAAAAGCGGACACGCTGCCGATACTTCCAAACAGTGGATTCGAGCAGGTTTCCGGTGGAAAGCCTCTGAACTGGTCCGTTATGAGCGGGACAGTGACATCTTCTACGTACACGGTACACAGCGCAGTCTACAGCGTGCAGTTAACGGATAATAGCAGTACGGCATCCGTCGGTCTGCGCAGTCAGAAGATCCCGGTTACGGTTGGAAAGGAATATGAGGCTTCCGTATATTCTTACAATGCACAAGGCAGCTCGTCCCTTTACTTGGAGTTTTGGGATGCGAGTAACACGCTCATCCTTTTTCCAACTGCCACTAATAATACTGTAAATCAGTGGAAGCAGCTCGGAATCAGTCAAACTGCGCCAACAGGAGCTGTATACGCAAGCCTGAGAGTCTATTCAGGTCAAGCGAACATCGGAACATCCTATTTTGACGATGCGGATTTCCGGGAATTGGTGAAGGATCCGAACACGCCACTCAGGAACGGAGGAATGGAGAATACGATTGATGGAATGCCCCGCTATTGGGATTCTATCTTCGGCGGTAATATTACATCCTCCATGGAGCGGAAACGCTCGGGAGATCGCAGCATTAAAATGGTGGATACGAGCGCAACCGCTGGCATCGGAGTCCGAAGTCAGAAAATGCCAGTTTCAGCAGGGGTGAAATATGAAGCGGAAGTATTTGCCTATGACGAAGCCGGCGCCTCTACCATTTTTCTGGAATTTTGGGATGCCGCCAATACCAATTTAACGAACGTGATAACGGCTAGCACTACCCAGAATGAATGGAAGCCGATTCGTGCGGTAGGTACTGCGCCAGTTGGGGCAGCTTACGCCACGATAAGATTGTATCTGGGGGGTACTAACATCGGTACGAGTTATTTTGATGATGCCAAATTCGGGGAAGCCGCTCCGGACCCAAGTCCCTATTTGAATAACGGCAGATTCGAGCTGTTGGAGAATGGAAAGCCAAGCAATTGGCGTGGGGTCGACGGCACTGTGGATGTATCCAGCGAGAAGGCCTACGACGGAGTCCGCAGCATCAAAATAACAAATGCCGGGGACCAGTCGGCAGGACTGCGCAGTCATCTCATTCCTGTTTCACCCGGCGTTGAATATACGGCAAATGTGTTTGCATTCACGGACTCCGGGACAGCTGAGCTGAAGGTCGAATTATGGGATGCGGACAAAGTCTTCCTTTCATCGATATCTCAGACGGGTTCGTCTAGTAACGCTTGGACGCCCATTACGCTTAAGAGCGTTTTTCCGGCTCAAACCGCCTATATTAGCCTGAGATTAGGCACCTCGCCGCCAGCCGGAGGAACCGTATATTTCGATAACGCGACATTCATTAGGTCTGGTGAACTGGTGAATAGCAAAACGAGGACAACACTGTACAGCCAGGAGAAGGTCACGGCCGCCAGGCAAAATATACAGCAGCTGCAATGGGCAAAGAGCTTGAAGGATTCGGCAGTTTCAAACGCGGATAAATTTCTGGCTAAAGGACTGGACTTCTTGTGGAACGCGGTTCCCGGTCAAAGGCTTCCTCGCAGTTATGCCGTTAATCAGTCGTTAGGAAGTCCGATAACCGGCGAGGAGGTTAAAAAATACGGGAACTATCCTTATCGTATTGATCCATTGAATGACCCTTGGAAAATTGTAGATCCGAGTGCAAAAGACAAAGACGGCAACCTTTACCGCTTTCCGACGAATGACTTCGGAGCTTATTACCAGAGCGGTTTGGATGAACATGGCATCTTCCAACCGGAGCTAGCGGACCGAAGTCTGCTTGTAAACACACTCTATCCTGAAAAGGGACCCACTTGGGGAGTTGACGACGGCTTTGGTTGGGTAGATGAGCAAGGAAAACGGTATACATTCATCGCCTACTATGTCCACTGGTCATGGTACGGGGGAGATTCTCTGATTCAGCGTTCGCTAAATGCATTCCGCGATGCTTATTTATATACGGGGGACATCAAGTATGGCCGTGCCGGTTCGATATTGCTAGATCGGGTGGCGGATGTTTATCCGGAAATGGATATAAGCAAGTTTGACAGAGCGGTGTTTCTAAATTCATCGGGCAAATCTGTCGGCAATGGTAAAGTATTAGGCGGCATTTGGGAAACTGAATTAGTGAAGTCGTTTATTAGTGCCTACGATGCTTTATTCCCGGCACTCGATGACCCGGAAATCGTTCAATTTCTGAGTGCGAAGTCGACGCAATTTCGATTGGTAAATACGAAAAATTCCGGAGCAAACATTCGTCGGAATATCGAAGATGGTATGATTAAGCAAGTATTTCCGGCAGTAAAAAAGACGCAAATACTTGGCAATGACGGCATGCATCAAAGTGCTCTGGCCATGGCTGCTGTTGTCTACGATACAATGCCTGAAACGAAAGAGTGGCTGGACTTCATTTTTCAGACAGGAGGAGTACTTGCCAATCCGACCCGATTGACAGGTGGGAATATTCTAAATTCACTTGTTTCGGACGTTGACCGAGATGGGAACGGTAATGAAAGCGCGCCAGGTTACAATGCTTTGTGGCTGGTGAATCATCGGTTGACGGCCGATATTTTGGAGGGCTATGATTTATACCCGCAGGCCGATCTGTATAATAACGTGAAGTTTAGAAAAATGTTCTCCGCTATGAGTTCGCTTATTTTAAGTGAAAAATTTACAGCAAACATCGGGGATACGGGCCGAACCGGAAATCCATTTATCATTGAGCGGATGACAGATTCCGTCAAAGCGTTTGAAAAATTCAGCGATCCGATTTATGCACAGCTGGCCTATTTTCTGAACAATAATACGACGGATGGGATTCATAAGGATGTATTTTCCTCTAGTCCTAATGCGATCGCGGGTCAAATTCAAGAGGTTATTAACGTCAAAGGTCCACTGAAAATGGAGAGTGCAAATAAGAGCGGATATGGATTCGCCGCGCTGCGGGACGGTGATAACCCGAAAGTCGATTATGGAACGAGGATTGGGTTTAGCGGCATGAACGTGTCCGCACAAAGCGTACCGACGAAGTTTGTTGAGGCTACTAGTTCCATCCAACTTGCGGCAGCCCAAAGCGGGGAAACGGCAACATTTGAATTTAATGTTCCAGCTACGGATGATTATGAGTTGGCTTTACTCCCCGTAAAAGCTCAGTCTAATGGCATTTATCGTATTTCCATTGATGGGCAATCCGTTAAAGAGATGGATTTTTATGGGATGGATACAAATGAATATGAGATTATCAACCAGATGAACCTTACACAAGGAATGCATACCATTTCTTTCGAGGGCATCGGGAAATATCCGTTATCCAGCAGTTTCAATCTGGACGTTCGCGTATTGAATCTGCTAAATGCGCAGGCGCGAGCTCAGCGGGATGCCCACTTAGACGCGAATAACACGCTTCGTGATGAATGGATGTTCTATGGACGCAATGTAAGCCACGGACATGCGGACACGTTAAACGTTGGATTTCACGCGTTTGGTCTCGATTTGTCGCCAGATTTGGGCTATCCCGAATTCTCCGACAGCGTCGATATGCATCGGGCGCAGTGGGTCGTCAATACGATCAGCCATAACACGGTAGTCGTAGACAAGCGGAAACAGAACACAAATCTATGGGCTGCGGAAGCTAAGCGTTTTGACGATACGGACTTGGTGAAGCTCATTGATGTGGAAGCACCTAAGGTATATCCGCAGACGACGTTGTATAAGCGGACTACGGCCATGATCAAGGCAGATGACAAGAACTCCTATACGGTTGATCTGTTTCGGGTAAAGGGAGGCAATGATCATTATTTTAGCTTCCACGGAGCAGAAGGAACGGTTGCGACGGAAGGGTTGAACTTGGTTCCGCAAGCAACAGGGACGTATGCGGGAGCGGACGTACCTTACGGACAAAGAGTCGATGATGCCGCAGGGGTCGGCTATATGGGCAGCGGGTTTCATTATTTGAAAAATGTGGAACGTGATGGATCTCCGTCGAATAAATTTAGCGTTGACTGGAATGTGAAGGATACTTGGAATATGTACGGTCAAGGCAGCGGGGCAGCAACAGACGTTCACCTAAGATTGACGATGTTAGGCAGTGTTAATGATGTAGCGTTGGCCGACGGAGTACCGCCGCAGAATAAGATTGGCAATCCGAAAGATCTCCGGTATTTGGTCGCTCACCGCAGCGGCACTAGCATCGATAGTTTATTTACTTCGATCATTGAGCCGTATAAAGGAGAACGCTTTATCAACTCGATCACGCCATTGATCGTTAAGATGAACGGACAGACCGTGGATGACAGCGGGGTTCGAGCAGTTCAAGTGAAATTGAAAAACGGTAGAACCGACTATGTTGTTAGCAGCTTGGATTCAAGCAAAGCTTACACGGTTGAACTGCCTGATACCGCATACTCTTTGGAGTTTAAAGGCTTCTTCGGCGTATATTCGGTGCAGGAGGATGGAAGTGCGAGCACCTATTTGCACGACGGCTCGTATATCGGAAAGAACAATGAAATCGGGCAGGATCGGGTTGGAGCCGTTACCGGAACAGTTGTGGACTTTACGAAGGATTTGTCACCGCAAAATGAGATCATTATCGAAGCTTCTGGGCTTTTCAGCACCCCTGCCGATTTGATTGGTAAGAGCATCACCATTCAGAATGACGGCGTCCGCTATGCGTCTTACCGCATTAAGGATGTATCCGTCATGGAAGGAACCCGCTTGAAGCTCGATATAGGGGACATTACGCTTGTCCGATCCTATAAAGATTCGAATGATTTCAGTAAAGGATTTATCTATGATATTGCAAGCGGTGCTTCATTTAGGATCCCGCTGACGTACAGATCAAGTCAAGTTGCGCAACCACCAGCAGATCCAAGTCTTTCTGCAGATATCACAGCACCGACCAACACCGATGTTACCGTTACGATTAGCTTTCCGGCTGAAGCAGCGGTGAGAGAGTACAAAGTAGGTGCTAGCGGCATATGGACAGCGTACACATCGCCAGTAGTCGTTTCTGAAAATGGCATGATCTTTGCAAGAGGAACAGATGCGGCAGGCCATGCGTCGAATGTTACCAGCTACACAGTGAATAACATTGATAAAATAGCTCCGAGTACAACAGCCAGTTTGAGCCCGGCACAATCGGACGGACCAAATGGTGCTTATACGGGGCCGGTTACAGTAAGTTTAAGTGCAGTGGATGTTGATTCAAGTGTGATGAAAACAGAATACAGTCTGGATAATGGGACTACATTTCAGCTATATACATCACCTGTTACGTTGGATAAGAAAGGTCAATATACCTTGATCTATAAGTCAACGGATCAAGCGGGGAATGTTGAGTCTGTGCATCAACTTAGTTTTTCGCTTGCCACAACCGCTGTAAAGGTTGAGTTAAAAGACAGTAATGGCAATCCGCTCAGCGGCGGAGTAGTGAAATACTACGATGGAGGCTGGAAGGATTTTGGTGTGACAGACGCTAGCGGCAGAGTAAGTAAATCCATAGCAGACAAAAGCTACACCTTCGGCATTACGTACGAGGGAACCTATAAGGAGAAGGTGCAAAATACCGGAACTGATGCGGTTGTCGTATTCCAGACGGTAAAAGCCAAGGTGCAGCTGAAGGACAGTCAAGGAAATCTAATGGACAGCGGCAGCGTGAAATACTACGCGGGAGGCTGGCTGACGATTGGCCAAACAAACGGTGGAGAGATCAGTAAGGAGTTATTGCCTGGTTCTTATACCTTCGGTATGAGCAACGAGGGAGCATATAAGGAAAAGGTACAGAATATCGGAACTGATCCAGTAGTCATATTCCAGACAGTCAAAGTTAGAGTACAATTGAAAGACAGCCAAGGAAATCTGATGGACAGCGGCAGCGTGAAGTACTATGCGGGAGGCTGGCTGACATTTGGTAGTACGACTGGCGGAGAGATCAGCAAGGAGCTATTGCCTGGTTCTTATACCTTCGGCATGACCAATGAGGGAGCATATAAGGAAAAGGTACAGAATATCGGAACTGATCCAGTAGTCATATTCCAGACAGTCAAGGTTAAAGTACAATTGAAAGACAGCCAGGGAAATCTGATGGACAGCGGCAGCGTGAAGTACTATGCGGGAGGCTGGCTGACATTTGGTAGTACGACTGGCGGAGAGATCAGCAAGGAGTTATTGCCTGGTTCTTATACCTTCGGTATGACCAACGAGGGAGCGTATAAGGAGAAAGTACAGGATATAGGAACTGACGCAGTGGTCGTATTTCAAACGATAAAGGTCAAGGTACAACTGAAGGACAGCCAAGGAAATCTGATGGACAGCGGAAGTGTGAAATACTATGCGGGAGGCTGGCGGACGATTGGCCAAACAAACGGTGGAGATCAATAAGGAGTTATTGCCTGGTTCTTATACCTTCGGTATGACCTTTGGGGGATCGTACAAAGAAATTGTAAATAACATAACAACAAACCCAACGGTAGTATTCCAAATGTAAAAGGACTTACTTCTAACAGGTACATCCTAAATCAATCAAAGTTTTGGTGGAGAAGCGCGCTATAGTGGCGGCTTCTCTTTTTTATTTCGAATAACGTGCAATAATTATATTGAATATACATGCATATTTATGTATAATTATGCATTATCGAATGGAGGGAATTATGAATGCCACTTATCGTGAGAGACGCAGAACCTGATGATGAAATCAGATTGACCGAATTAATGTATGAATACATCGTTGGATTTTATCAGAAACCTAGGCCAGCCGATGGAAAAATACATAAGTTGATTCAAACCCTTTTAGAGAAACAAGTAGGCATACAGTTTGTCGCAGAACAAGATGGAAACCTAGTCGGCTTTGCTACCTTATACTTCGCATTTAGTACGATGAAAGCAGACAAAATTACCATCATGAACGACCTTTTTATCATTGAGCCATATAGAGGTACAGAAGTGGAATCGGAACTGTTTTTAGAATGTCAAGGTTACTCAAAGGATCAAGGCTATGCCTATATGTCTTGGATAACAGCTCCTGATAATATACGAGCTCAGCAGTTCTTTGACAAAATGGGCGGGGTTCAAGGGGAGTGGGTTAACTATTCCATCGTCTGAGTAATCTGACCGCTGATCCGCTCGAACTAGGCGGAAGGGCTTATTTGCATTTACTGTGGGACACTGCGGCGCCCTCGAACTAATAGGCGCGGAAACCGCGCTTTCAGAGAGAGCTGCGCGAGCCGAAGCTCGCCGGCAGAGCCTGAGAAGTCGGAAATCGACTTCTCAGCAGTCAGTCCCGCATGCCTCCGATTAAATAAACGTTCATCACTCGATGAAATGGACGGTTTTAGCCGAACGAGACGAACGAAAAGGAAATTTTGCCTCTCAAACATAATTGTTAAATTTTATGTGATATGCTATCATTGTATTAAATTAATATCAAACGGTTGTGAAGCACACACCGCTTTTCCGTACAGCGTTAGCTGTCTGGAGGAGCGGTTTATTTATTTTCTGGAGGTGGTATCTAATAATGAATGAATTTGAAAAAGCACATGAAGCCTTTTTAGCTAAACACATTTCGATAAGGGAAGGGGAAAGGTTAAAGCGACTTAAAGAAGGTCATGGACATGCGGAGAAGTTGTTTCTTGAGCAGATTTGGTGGAGCGCGTTTGGACATTTTCAAGACTTGCATCCAGAATATGAAATCAAAGATTTTCGCGACGGTACGCGTTTTTTGGATTTCGCCTTCCTTCGCAACTCTCTCAGACTAGCGATTGAAATTGATGGCTTTGGTCCCCATTTCACTGATATTAGTCGCTCTCAATTCTCCGACCAATTAATTAGACAAAACCACCTAATTATAGATGGTTGGAAGATTTTCCGGTTCTCTTATGATGACGTAAAAAACCGACCTCGCATGTGTGAGCAATTCATCCAGCAATGTATTGGCAGACACTTTGGCGATGTATTTAACCATGTAATAGAGCTGAATTATTTAGAAAAAGAAATCATCCGTTTTGCCCATGCGTTAGGAAGAGCAATCAAACCTGCTGATGTTCAAAAACGATTTCAGTTCCGACAAAGAAAAGCACAAGAAACTCTTAAAGGGATGTATCAGAAATCAAT
The DNA here is from genome assembly GCF_059692075.1 of Paenibacillus sp. J31P190. Taxonomy (NCBI): domain Bacteria; kingdom Bacillati; phylum Bacillota; class Bacilli; order Caryophanales; family Paenibacillaceae; genus Paenibacillus; species Paenibacillus sp. J31P190. The sequence continues at coordinate 166,262 of NZ_JCAUAS010000008.1, forward strand.
CCTTGAACCAACAGGGGAAGGCCATGCTCGTGTTCGAAGCTATAGAGTAGCACAGCACGTTCTTTCGAGTTGGGAAGATTTGGAGGGTTGGGGCTGAGAAGCAGATTTCCGGCCTTCAGATTCTACTGATGGGCTTCAGCTCGTGGCTTGTTAATCTACGAATCCGTACTAATTCTGATTCGGCTTATACTTTTCTCTGGTGTACATTTTCCCCACTACAATTTTTTTACTTAAAATTCCTTCACATGGGGAATAATACCTTTAACTCAAAAAAGGGTTATTTCACAGGGGGTATTAGGATGAAAAAATTATTCGCAACAACAGCAGTTACGGCATTGCTTCTGACTTCAATAGGCTGTAGTACGACTAAACCAAACGTAACACCGTCTGCATCTTCGCCGAGTAAGGCCGAAATTACGATCGGCACAGAAGGCACTTATGCACCTTTCACTTTTCATGATAAGGCTGGCAAGCTTACGGGTTTTGATGTTGAGACGGCAGAAGAGGTATGCAAACGGATTGGCATGACGCCGCGTTTTGTTGAAACCAAGTGGGATGGCATGATTGCAGGACTCGATGCGAAACGGTATGACATGGTAGCCAACGAGGTGGCTGTTCGCCCTGACCGTTTGGAGAAGTACGACATGTCTACGCCTTATATTGTTTCTCGCGCTGTTCTTGTGGTGCATGCCAATAATACGAATATCAAGACGTTGGATGACCTTAAAGGCAAGAAAGTTGGACAATCCCTCGATAGTAATTATCGGAAAATAGCGGAAGAGCACGGTGCGGTAAATACAGTTGTGGAGGGTTTTAATCAAGCGATTGATCTTCTGACTTCGGGCAGGATCGATGCGACGCTTAACGATAGTTTGTCCTATTTGGATTTGAAAAAGCAGCGTCCCGAGCTGCCGATCAAAACGGTGTATGAAGAGCCGTCCGCGACCAGCAACGCCTTTTTATTCCGTAAAGGAAGCACAGATTTAGTTAGTAAAGTTAATAAAGCTTTGGCAGACATGAAATCGGACGGTACATTGGTTCAAATTTCGCAAAAATGGTTCAATGCAGACGTAACGAAGTAAGGACATAGCCTAATGACAAATGAACGTCTAGAGCGAATTATAGGGATCCTGTCCGATTCCTTCTTACCTATTATAAAGGCGGGGCTTACGTACACAGTTCCGCTTACTTTAATCACATTTGCACTTGGACTTAGCTTAGCTTTCATCACGGCGCTTGCTCGATTATCGGATTTTGCCATTCTACGTACGATAGCGAGATTCTATGTTTGGGTTTTCCGCGGCACGCCATTGCTCGTCCAGCTGTTTATTCTATTTTATGGTTTTCCGAGTTTGGGAATAACGCTGGATCCTTTTCCGACAGCTATTATCGGATTCACGTTAAATAAAGGAGCCTACAGCTCCGAAATTATTCGCGCCGCGATATTGTCGATTCCCAAAGGCCAAAGTGAGGCCGCTTATTCGATCAATATGACGAAATGGCAGGCGATGAGGCGCATCATTTTACCCCAGGCTGTGCGAGTCGCTATTCCTCCATTAGGAAATTCCTTCATAAGTTTAATCAAAGATACTTCTTTAGCCGCCACGATTACGGTTACGGAATTGTTTCAGAAAGGGCAGCAGATTGCAGCTGTTACTTATGAGCCATTGTGGCTTTATATCGAGGTAGCCTTCGTTTATTTAGTTTTCAGTACCGTTCTTTCCTATTTCCAATCCAAGCTTGAAATCCACTATGAACGAAACATTGCCAAGTAAGGGGGGGCCAGCATGATTCGAATGGAAGGTATACATAAACATTTTCATGACCTCCACGTCTTGAACCATATTAATTTGGATGTTGAAAAAGGGAGCACGACCGTTGTGATTGGACCTTCCGGTTCCGGCAAAACGACCCTATTAAGATGTCTGAAATTATTGGACTTTCCAGATCAGGGGACCCTCTCGATAGCCAAAGCGACAATGACATTCTCAGGTGAAGTCAAATTGAATAAGGCGGACATCCGTTCCATCCGTAAACACACGGGTATGGTGTTCCAGAACTATAACTTATTTCCCCATCTAACCGTCTTGCAAAATATTATGGAAGGCCCTGTTATTGTCCTTAAAGAATCCTCGAAAACTGCTAAGGATAAGGCTTTATCCATCTTAGATAAGGTTGGACTTAGTGATCGTGCCGATCATTATCCGCATCAGCTATCCGGCGGACAACAACAACGGGTAGGGATTGCTCGGGCCATGGCGATGAATCCTGAGGTCCTATTATTCGATGAACCAACGTCCGCGCTTGACCCGGAATTGGTAGGCGAAGTGCTAAAGGTGATGAAGGATCTAGCTTTCGAAGGCATGACGATGGTTATTGTGACACATGAGATGGGCTTTGCCAAAGAAGTGGCGGACCAAGTTGTCTTTATGGATCAAGGCGCGATTGTGGAAAGAGGGACGCCAGCCGACATTTTTGATGCTTCAACGAATGAACGGACCTTGCAATTTTTGAGAAAAGTGAATCGGAAATCAGATTAAAATGAATAGGAGAAGACAGTCTTTAAAAGAAAGTATGGAAGGAAAATGAAGTTTTCTGTCGAATGCTATATTCCAGTCAACTTAGAGACAGTTATAAGGTTGTTGTGAGTATAGAGGAGTCGTTTGTATGATAAATCCTGCGAATAAATTACTTGATGTTAAGACACTCCTAAGCATGATGGATAATATGGAAGACTCGGTTTACATCATGAGTGTTGATGGATCGGATTTCAAATACTATTATGTAAATCGCGCTGCTACGAACTTTAGCGGAATTACAATGGATGCTGTTGGACTAACATTTTTTGATTCAAACTCGAGCCAGATGGCGAACTACTTACATAAGAAATATACGAGAGTTGTTACCGAAAGACGAACCATTAAGTACGAGGATGGCGTTGTGCTGCCCAATGGTATGTTAAGCGGAGAAAGTATACTTACACCTATTTTCAATGAAAGCGGTGACATGGAGTTCATCGTCACTGTCACTCGTGATATTACCGAGCGCAAACAACACGAAAATTTGCTTTATCATTACGCCTATCATGACGATCTTAGCAAGCTATATAATCGAAGATTCCTGCTTGAGCATGTGCATAATCCAGCAATCATTTATTTACTTGATCTGGACTATTTCAAAAACATTAATGATATCTTCGGACATGATGTAGGTGATACCGTACTCGTGGAGGTCGCTAATCGTCTTGTTGAGAAATTTGGTGCGGAGTATACACTTGTACGATTAGGCGGGGATGAATTTGTCGTTGTAGCAATGGGGGAATCTGGATCAGCAGAGGAGACTGCCGACCAAATTAATCAACTTTTTGCGGCTGCCTTTACAGTAAATGATCATCCATTGAAGTTAAGTGTAAGTATTGGTGTAGCTCAAAGTGTGAATAGTGAAACTGTCCAAACCCTTTTAAAACAAGCGGACATTGCCTTGTATAAGGCCAAAGGGGCGGGTAGAAAAAGATATCATATTTACGAAGCTTCATCTAAATACGACCACGTTGAGAATTTCATTCATGAGATTGCTCTCTCTAGCGCGGTTGAAAAAGAAGAATTACATATGCTTTATCAGCTTATTTACAATCCGGTTCTGGAGGAATTCATTGGAGCTGAGGCTCTGCTAAGATGGAACTCTGCCGACATGGGAATGATCCAGCCGAATGACTTTATTCCGGTCGCTGAAGAAACTGGTTTGATTATTCCGATTGGATACTGGGTCATCCGGCAAGCTTGTAAGGATTGGCATCTTTTAAAAGCGGTATACGGTCATCAATTTAAAATTTCAGTCAACATTTCGAGGATTCAATTAAACGAACATCTTTTCGTTGATCAAATGCTTCAAATATTGAAAGAAGAGCATATGGACCCACGTAGGATAGAGTTGGAAATAACAGAAAGCACAACGATTCATTCGATGGAAGATGTCCAACAAACGTTGCGAAGATTGCGTGCTGAAGGCTTTACTATTGCCTTAGATGATTTTGGAACCGGCTATTCCTCGTTAAGCATGTTAACTTTACTGCCGATAGATAAGTTAAAGATTGACAGGTCTTTCATTTGTGAAATGAATGTCTCACTGATTTCAGCCATTTTAGCCATGGCCCAAGCACTGAACCTGCAAGTAATCGCAGAAGGCATCGAGACGTATGAACAATATAGGATGTTAAAGGAAATGAATTGTTGGGGAGTACAGGGTTATTATATCAACAAGCCAGCCCAACTTGCCTTATTACCCAAAGAGGCGGTTATTACAAAGTAGATGAGAGGTCAACGTCCAGTGTACGCGCTGGTGATGTTGATCTTTTTTGCTTTACTAGAGGAATATGATACAATTTTTTAGCAAGATTAGCCTGTTGGAGGTAGTCAATGAAAGCACTAATTTTTGAGCAGTTTGGCGGGCCAGAGGTCCTGCAATATGTAGACATTCCTGAGCCCAGCTTAGAACTAGGCCATATCCTAGTGAGAACGGAAGCCATCGGCTTAAATTTCGCCGACATATATAGGAGACGAGGCAACTATCATTTGGCTGGACAACCGCCTTTCATTTTAGGGTATGAGGGTGCCGGCATTGTCGAGCGAGTAGCTTCGAATGTGGACCAAATCAAGGTCGGAGATCGAGTTGCCTTCGTGGATGTTCCTTTTGCCAATGCCGAATTGGTTGCTGTGCCAATAGATCGTGCTATACCTTTGCCTATATATATCACGTTCGAACACGCCGCGGGTATATTGCTTCAGGGAATGACGGCGCATTATTTGGTGAATGACAGCTATTGCGTTCAATCCGGCGAGGAAATCGTCGTACATGCTGCAGCAGGTGGCGTTGGACAGATTTTGACACAGCTATGTAAAAGTAAAGGCGCACGAGTCATCGGTTTGACCTCTTCGGAAGCTAAAAGGGAAATAGCCTTAAAGGCCGGTGCAGATGAAGTTCTAAGTTACGACAGCGATTGGGTAAATGGGGTCAAGATTTGGTCCAATGACAGTCAAGGCGTAAATGCGGTATACGATTCAGTAGGATCCACGTTAATGGATAGTTTCGCTGCTGCCAAAACGAAAGGGACAGTCATTTTCTATGGCATGGCTGGAGGAGATCCAGCTGTTATTGACCCAAGAATGCTCATGGACACCTCAAAGACGCTGACGGGAGGGGACCTGTGGAACCATGTGACCACCTTGCAGAATCGAATCGAGCGTTCAAGTGAACTATTTGATGCACTGCGGCGAGGGATTATTCGAATAGAGAACCTTACATGCTTTCCTTTGAAGGATGGAGCGGAAGCCCACAGACTCTTAGAGAGCAGGAAAAGCACAGGGAAAATCTTATTAATCCCTTAACAGGGAAAAGGCGGCTGTCGCAAAAGTGCTCGCATGATTGAGCATGTCCCAAATTTAAACAAAAGAACCTCCAATTCCACTGCTAAAGTGGTGGGAGATTGAGGTTCTTTTTACATATGAATCTGATTCTAAGTGGGGGTTCAAAAATCATGAATTGACTTTTGGGACAACCCCTTTTTGGACTTAAGAAAATTATAAGTGAGAGAGTCGATTCATTCATTCTTGTTCTACAAGCAGAAGTCTTATATCGAAATCCATTGTGATATAGGCTCACTTGAGGCTGCTGGATGAATGAATTGCAGAAAGTACAACAATTGCTGCCTAACCCCCTATTTTCTCCCTTCCATGTTGCATTACGTACAACAATTGGGCCCTAATCAGGTCATTTCTCAAGAAATGGGCTCAAAATGTTGTACACACTGCAACTTCAATATGCAAAATAGCCTTTTTGCGTGTAATTTGTTGCAAAAAATACAACACTTGTAACCACGAGAGCCCCATTTACCCTCACGAGCGCACTTATGTTTGAAATTGTGTGATCACTAAAACGATAAGAATATAACAATGAAAACAGCAATAATATACCCAAGCTTACATAAAGAAAGCCCATATACAATCCTTGTTAGATCATGTATCTTGTAAAAATTGACACATCGCATCGTACAAGGAAATGAGGAAATGCTCTTGTTAACAGCTATGAATAGGCTAACCGCTATTAAACTTCCTTTTTGGGTCATGTTTATGAATACATTCAGCATGGCGGTCGGATTTTATATGATGATTCCTCTGCTTGCTTCGTATTTACTGCATGATCTACTGCTAACTGTCACGATGGTTGGCGTCATATCGGCTATCCGCAGCTTCAGTCAACAAGGGTTGTCTGTTTTCTGCGGCACATTGGCCGACAGGCTTGGGTATAAGCGTACGATTTTGATAGGTTTGTTTATCCGTACGTTCGGTTTCGGATTATTCGGATTCGTTGATCATATCCCGGGTTTAATCCTAGCATGTTTCTTCTCGGGTTTAGGCGCAGCATTATTTCAACCAGCCAGTTATGCCTATTACGCAGCGCTTTCTACACCGGAAAACCGCATTACGGTATACTCGATACGTGAATTGTTAAGTAATTTGGGATTTGTGGTGGGGCCGATACTGGGCGCGTTTTTATTGGGTTTTCATTTTCAATATGTGAGTATAACGGCCACACTGATTTTTGTATTTTCGTTCATGTTAAGTCTTTTCTTTTTACCGCAGATTAAATCTGAACCAACAAAAGCCGAATACGTAGGTATTTTGCCACAGATGAAAAAAGTGCTGCAGAACCGCAGTTTTATACGATTCATGGTGTTTACTATGATATCCTGGTCGCTTGTAGCACAGCTATACATTGCCGTTCCATTTCGAGTGAATCAGATTGCTGCAGGAGCCAATATCGGGTTCATTTATAGCTGCGGAGCCATTGTGATGGTACTATTGCAGGTTCCTTTTTCTAAATTAAGTCAGACTAAGATGCAGCCCTTTGGCGTGCTGTCACTAGGTACGTTACTTATTACGGCGGGGCTGTTTACAATTGGGATGTCGGGCTCGATGTTGGGGATTTATGCGGGGGTCATTTCATTAATGCTCGGGCAAGTGTTTTGGCAGCCAATGATGAATACAATGGTGTCTGAATTCGCTGGGACTGGAAGTATAGCCAGTTATTTTGGTTTTAACAGTTTTGCTTTATCCATCGGCGCTATGATTGGTAATGTTGGCGGGGGTTATTTGTACGACTTGGGGAGCATGCTCGGTTGGGGCGCTCTACCTTGGTTCAGCTTCTTCATTGTTGGACTTGCTAATATTTGGTGTATGCTCATAGAACAGAGATCTTATTCTAAATGAAAGCCTTTTTTTGACCATATAATCCATGGATATGCTCATCCTATGCATTCTACCTCAGCAAAAATCATGCTATCCTGATTGCATATGACACGAAGGAGGCAAGTATTTACAATGAGCGTAAATAAATTGAAAATTGGTGTAATCGGTGCAGGTTCGATTTCCGATATGCACTTTGAGTCCTATGTGAAGCAAGCAGACGCAGAATTGGTCGCCGTATGTGATTTGAATCGTCAAAGAGCGGAGGATAAAGCCGCCAAGTATAATGTGGAGCATATTTACACCGATTATCGGGAACTCCTGGCCAATCCAGAAGTGGATGCTGTAAGTATTTGTACATGGAATAATACACATGCTGAGATTAGCATTGCAGCTTTGCGTGCTGGTAAGCATGTTTTAGTAGAGAAACCGCTTTGTAAAACCGTAGAAGAGGCTGAGCGTATTCAAGACGCTGTTCGTGAAACAGGGAAAATTTTGCAGGTTGGTTTTGTACGTAGATATGATACCAATGCTCAGCTCGTTAAGCGCTTTATCGATAATGGTGATTTGGGAGAATTATACTATGCCAAAGCTTCGTGTCTTCGTCGATTAGGTAACCCAGGAGGCTGGTTTGCTGACTCGGAACGATCCGGCGGTGGACCTTTAATCGATATTGGTGTTCATGTAATTGACTTATGCTGGTACTTAATGGGGAGACCGAAACCTGTATCGGTCAGTGGTCATACGTATAACAAGCTTGGGAATCGGGCGAATGTACGCAATCTTTCCTTTTATAAAGCAGCCGATTATAATGTTGATTTGAATACGGTTGAAGATATGGCCAATGCCTTAATTCGGTTTGAAAATGGGGCTTCCCTTATGGTTGATGTTAGCTTTACCCTTCATGCCAAAAAGGACGAGATCGCGGTCAAGCTGTACGGAGATAAGGGCGGAGTGGAATTGGAGCCTGAGCTTGTCCTCGTCACGGATATGCTGGATACCATTTTGAATGTAGCGCCACAGACAGATAGCAAATCGATTAACATAACAGAAGCTTTTAATCAGGAGATCAGTCATTTCTTATCCTGTTGCAGGACTGGGAATTCACCGATTAGTCCAGTTGAAGATGGACTTACCATGATGAAGATTCTTTGTGGTATTTATGAATCAGCTGCCAAAGGTCAGGAAATCAGATTATAACGATCTAGGATCAGAAAAGGAGGAACGGATATGAAACTTGGCGTTAGTACGTATAGTTTATTTCAAGCTCTGAAGTCTGGAGAAATGGACATTTTTGGTGCTATTGATTGGATTGCTGACCAGGGTGGCGAACATGTTGAGATTGTGCCCCTTGGCTTTGATTTACCTGGGAATTTGGAGCTTGCAGATGAGATTCGCCTTAAAGCCCATTCGCGTGGCATCGAAATATCTAATTATGCGATTGGAGCAAACTTTCTAACAGATTCTCAAGAGGCCTATGAACAGGAAATTAAACGGGTCAAAGGGGAAGTTGATCTCGCTGCAAGGCTTGGTGTACAAAGAATGCGCCATGATGTCGCATCAAGTGAGGATCGTTCTATTGCGAACTTTAACAAAGAACTTGAACGTATGGCGGAGGCCTGTCGGCAAATTGCTGATTATGCTTCGCAATATGGCATCATAACGAGCGTTGAGAATCACGGATACTTTGTGCAGCATAGTGACCGCGTTCAAACGTTAATTCAAGCCGTAGACCGTCCTAATTTCCGCACAACGCTAGATGTGGGCAATTTCATGTGCGTAGATGAAGATTCCGTTGCAGCGGTGAAAAATAATCTGCCCTTCGCTTCGATGGTCCATGTGAAAGATTTTTACCTTCGTCCTTCGTACCAAAATCCAGGCAAGGGTTGGTTCCAGACCCTACAGGGTAATCATTTGCGCGGCGCTATTGTGGGCCATGGTGATATTGATATGAAAGAAGTACTGCGCGTTATTAAAAGCTCCGGCTATGACGGATTCATTTCCTTGGAATTCGAAGGCATGGAGGAATGCAAAATGGGTACGATGATTGGGTTGCAAAATATTAGAAGGCTATGGGAAGATGTGGAATAGGCATTAAAATTCAGCGATACGAAAGGTGTGTTGATGCAATATGGGGAATCCAATTGGCATTATGGTTGACAGTCTGCGACTAGGTTTGCGCGATGGTTTGAAGAAAGCCAAAGAGCTTGGTGCTGATGGAGTACAAATATATGCAGTCTCAGGCGAGATGGACCCGGCGAACTTATCACCTCAAGCGCGCAAGGAATTGAAAGCTTACATCGAGTCGTTGGGGCTTAGCATCTCTGCTTTGTGTGGGGATTTGGGCGGTCATGGCTTCCAAGATCAGTCCGTGAATGCCGACAAAATTGAAAAATCAAAGCGCATTCTCGACCTTGCGGTTGAGCTGGGAACCAAAGTCGTAACCACTCACATCGGTGTCGTACCTGAGCAGGCCAATGGCCCTATTTATGAAACGATGCTGCATGCGTGTGAGGAATTAGGCGTGTATGCAAGCAGCTTAGGAGCTTACTTTGCCGTGGAAACCGGTCCAGAAACAGCTGCACATTTGAAAAACTTTCTAGATTCGTTGTCTACTAAAGGTGTTTCCGTTAACTTTGATCCAGCGAATATGGTGATGGTGACTGGCGATGATCCTGTTCAAGGGGTTATCACGTTGAAAGATTATATTGTCCACACGCATGTGAAGGACGGTGTCCGACTGCGTCAGGCTGACCCTCGTGAAGTCTACGGTTCACTGGGTTATCAACCGATGAGTCACGAGCTTATCGCCGAGGCAGCGACATCAGGACCCTATTATCGAGAGCTCGCGCTAGGTGAAGGTCATGTCGATTTCGGTCGATACTTTCAAGCGCTTCGTGACATTGGTTACACGGGCTATTTGACCATTGAGCGTGAAGTTGGGGAGAAGCCTGAAGTAGATATTGCCAACGCGATTGCGTTTATTAAGAAATATCAATAATACATCAGGAAAGTATCGGTATCATCAGTGAATTATCGGTATGCAACGGCGAATTATCAGTGAATTATCAGAAAATCATCTGTAACCCATCAGGAAATCATCAGAATTTCATCAGAAATTCATCTGTAACTCATCAGGAATGACAAGAACTTCGCAATTTTGCGGGTTCTTTTTTTTTCGTGCTCGGTATGGTCTGCCGAGAAGTCGATATTCGGCTTCTCAGACTCTGTCGACGAGCTTCGGCTCGCGGAGCTCTGGCTGTGAGCGCGGTTTTCGCGCTTATTGGTTCTTTTAGGAGGACGGTAGGAGACGTGTTGCTTCGGGTTTGACCGAGATAAGAGGCGGGAGTATGAAGGCTGAGAAGCTGTTTTCCGGGCTTACAGCAACAAAGAGCGATGAGTATTGGTAATAAGCTCGAAAACTGAGCTTAAGTCTTGTATTACCCGATTTTGCCTCTAAAACAGGAATTATGTCAATCCCTGTTTTGAAGCTTCTCAAAGTGAGCTAAAACGAGTTTATGTGCACTAAAGTAGAATTTTTTGCAGGAAATTTATGGTACAAAAGGATGAATTTTTTTATAGCATTGAAATCCCTTTCAGTTTTTTATTCGCCAAATGGTTAGGTCTATGTAATCAAAACGTCTAGACCTTTACTCCTGAAAATCGTTAATTTCCATTTAATGAGACACAAAACTACAAATAATACGAAGTATATAGTCATATACAGCCCTTTTGACTGTAAAAATTTAACTGTTATGATAATGGTAAACTTGGGTATTGTTTAAGGAACCAAATACAAATATCGGTTAAAGGATGATTACACAGATGAGGAAGATGTTCTCTGGTGAAAGTAAAGTCTTTTACTTGTACCGGTATATTTCGCTCGCAGGAACTTCGTTAGTGTATGCCATCGAGGATCGTGGCCCCCCATTACGTTTCAAAATTGGCATCATCTTGGTGCTATTCATCTTTGCCAAGTGGATTACGGACATGTATACCCAAAGTGGCCAAGCCTCTCGCACAATTAAAATAACCGTAGGCTTGGAAATGACTGGGATGATGATCCTGCATCTTCTAAGCGGCGGTATGGACAGTCCGTTCCTTTGGTGCGTATTCAATCCCGCATGGATGGCTGCCAGCTACCTCTCCTCTGTCTACTGCTGGTTTATGATGCTGAGTTACTTCTTATTCGTCACCGCATTTTCCTACTTTTTTGCCAATGACCAGACGCAAACGCTAGCCACTATGTTATTAAATGAAAATCGTTTTTACCTGATGCTATTATTCATGACCCTCTCTATTCAACTATTAGCTGGTGTCAAAAGTAGGCTTGAAATTGCGAACGCTCGAACCACGGAGACGATGGAGCATATGAAGTCGCTGTATCAAATCGTGGAAGCAGCTACGCATAGTGAATCGGAGAATTTGAAAATTATTTTTGCAGAATTTGCGCTAAAGCTGACCAAGCTCAAGATGTCCTTCTTCTGGGATGTTAATGGGAGTGGGAATGGCGGCCACGATCATCTGATTACTCAGGGTATCACCCCTGTTGGCGTAGAAGCTTCCCTGTCTACTGCTATTGAAAATCATGCGGCCGAACTTAGACAGCTAGATAGCTGTATGGTGATGAGCCTTCCTGAGCATGGTGATTTTCTTGTGATTCCCATCAAGTCGTCGACCCGATTCTGGGGAGTGATGGGAGTTAAGGTCGAGCGCTCCAGCTATGAGGAAGGCAGACATTGGTTTGTTAAACAGCTATATTTTCTATCTGAGCTGTGCGCCGTCATTTTGGAGAGGCATCAGCTCGAGCGTATTGAGAACCAGTTGATGATTATCGAGGAGCAGAATCGGATTGCCGACGAGATGCACGACAGTGTTTCGCAGTACATTTTCGGAATTGTGTATGCCGTACATTCGCTCAGTCGCAAATGGAAAGACATTTCAACAGATCAGATTAAGGAGCAGTTGCAAATTATCCAAGAGTCATCTGTAGCGGCATCTCAAGAACTTCGTTCAACCATTTATAGTCTTAGTTCTAGGAAAAATGGCGGTGCTTTTTGGATCACAACCGTTAAATCTCATTTAGACAGCTTGTCCAAGCTGCACGCTGTGAAAGTAACCTTAAATGTGACTGGCGATGATCATGGTCTGCAGGTCAATTATCAAAAGGCTTTGTTCAGAATCATATCGGAAGCAACTGGAAACGCCATTCGTCATGGCCGAAGCAGTCACATTCAGGTAGATCTGAGTATGAAGTCAGATGAGGTAAGGCTTTCTGTCTTGGATAACGGAAGTGGATTCAGTGTTGCAGAACGGCTGTCTGATCCTAAGGTATCCGGACTTGGTGTGAATAACATGGAGCTGCTTGTTCAGTCTTTTGGCGGAACGATTAACATTCAGAGCACGAAAGGAAAAGGTACACATATTCAAGTGACCCTCCCATCCGGGCATCAGGATAAAAAGGAACTAAATGAACTTCAGATGATGGGCTAAAACAAGGTCATGAAGGCTATTCCCATTCTAACGAAAGCTGGTGGTACTTTGAAAGTTGTTATCGTAGATGATCATCCGTTGGTGCGAAAAGGATTGTCAGCTGTGCTAAAGCTTGAAGCTAACATCGAAATTTCTGGCGAATCGGAAACGGTGGAGCACGCACTCCAGTTAATCAAGGAAACGAAACCGGATCTGGCTATCGTGGATCTTAAGCTGGGGAATCGTTCTGGACTCGAAGTGGTTGAAATGATTAAAGATTCGCCATGCCGAAGTATCATTCTGACTTCATCGACCATGGAGCAGGATGTAAGAAGGGCAGAGGCTGTGGGTGCGGATGGTTATGTACTCAAAGAAGCGCTGCCAGAAGAATTGCTGCTTGCCATTAAATTGATTTTCAAAGGTAAAAAGTATTATGATCCAGGCTTGATGGAAATGTTGTTCAAGAAAGAGGAAGAAGACAGCTTCAGTAAGCTTACGCCGAAGGAGCGGGAAGTGTTAATTGGTCTTGGAGAGGGTTTATCCAATCAAGGAATGGCCAAGAAACTGATGGTTACCGAGTTCACAGTCAAGAAGCATGTTAGCCAAATTCTAAACAAGCTATGTGTCAACGATCGTACGCAAGCGGCTTTGTTAGCGCAATCCAAAGGACTAGTCAGCAGTTTTCAGTAAGCCATTTAAGCATTCATGGTCCGAAAGTATACCATCGCTTTATTACATATAGCCATTGGTGGATACACGAAATAGACCCTAAAAATTATAATATCGGGTAATATCATAATTTTGGGAATTCATATAGTATTTGTGTATAACCAACTAACTGACAAAAAGCGGCATTCTTCATTCCTTTTGATCGTAGAGTGCTTCACCTAAGCTACTAACTAGCTAACTCTGTCGAAAAGAGATTGTTGAATGCTCTGGCTAAAGGAGTGATTGAATGTCGGTTCGATAGTGGGGGTTCAGGCAAATAAAACGCTTTCATTGCAAATATCATAGCTCAATTTTTTTGGAAAAGCAATACTGAATTCATCGAGTTTCTAACTATTTTTTCGGGAGGGTACCATGGAGAAATCGATCTTGGATTACTTTGTACTCATTCGCAAAAAGCTGTGGATGATTGCACTTTTCGTTCTTCTTTCCTGTCTGACAACGTTCTATGTCAGCAAGACATTCGTAGAGCCTGTTTACAAGGCGAACACACAAGTGCTGGTTAGCAGCACGTTCAAGAGTGAAGAAGCGATAGATCTTAACGATGTGTCGATGAACTTGAATTTAATTGAGAGCTACAAGGAAATCATGAAGTCAGATCATATCATTCAATTGATGCTGCAGAGTCACCCCGAATTCGGAATGACGCAGAAGCAACTGCTGAAGAATCTGAAAGTGAGCTCCACGGATAAAACACAAATTATCAAAATTGAGCTTGAGGATCCTAGCTATGAAAAAGCGGTTGTGATTACCAAGACACTTGCGGATACGTTCATTAGTGAAGTGCCAAGCTTGATGAATATGAATAATGTCAAGATTCTTTCTAATTCAGATGCTGCTGTGAAGCCATTGCCAGTCAATTCCAGCGTAATCATCAATCTTGCTTTGAGCTTCATTTTATCGGCGATGGCAGCCATTGGTGTTTTCTTCTTCTTTGAAAATATCAATGACACGATTCGTTCTGAAAAAGAAGCCGAGCATATCATTGGTCTGCCAGTACTCTCTTCCATCGGAACGATTAAAAAGGGTAAAGCAGCTAAACCTTCGCGTGCACGAAGCAGAGAGGTAGGGGAAAAGGCATATGTCACAGCTAAGTAATGTTCTTGTGGCTGAATTGGATCCGATTTCGCCGGTTTCCGAAGCATATCGTTCCTTGCGTACAGCGGTACGCTATAAAAAGGTTGTACCAGCAGGTCAAGGAATGGTGCTCATGGTTGCATCTCCTAAGGCGCAAGAAGGCAAAACGACGACCCTTGCTAATTTGGCTATCACCTATGCACAGGAAGGTAAGTCTGTCGTGGTCCTTGATTGTAATTTACGGCAACCAGCCCTGCATGAGATGTTTGGTGCTAAGAATTCGAAAGGCTTGGTCCACTTTTTAACTAAAGGGCTAACCGTCCAAGAAGTCATTACACCGACAGGAATCGTCGGGCTTGATCTCATCGCCAGCGGTGGTCAACCGCTGAATCCATCTGAGCTGTTAGGCTCCGCCCAAATGGATTCCTTGATGAATGGGCTCAGGCAGCGATATGAAGTCATTCTCATCGATTCGCCATCAACGCTTGATTATACAGATGCTTGTTTACTCTCTGAGTATAGTGACGGCGTGATGCTAGTTGCCAAAAATGGCAAGACGAAGCGGGAATGGGCGAAGCAAGCGAGAACTCAGCTCGAGCAGTCCGGAGCCCGAATGCTTGGTATAGTTTTCAACCAATAATTGCATATGTTGACGGATAGACTTTCCATAATCGGTAGGAGGATGAGAGAGATGAAAAAGGTGAAAAAAGCAATTATTCCGGCCGCAGGATTAGGAACGAGATTCCTGCCTGCTACGAAAGCGATGCCCAAAGAGATGCTCCCGATCATCAACAAGCCGACTATTCAATACATCGTGGAAGAAGCCATCGAATCCGGAATCGAAGATATTATTATTGTTACCGGCAAAGGAAAGAGGGCAATCGAAGATCACTTCGATAATGCTTTCGAGTTAGAAAACAAGCTGTTGGAAACAGGGAAGCTGGAGCTTCTCAAGGAAGTTCAGCGTTCATCCAAGGTAGAGATTCATTACATTCGTCAAAAGGAACCCAAAGGTCTTGGACATGCGGTCTGGTGTGCAAGAAGGTTCATCGGGAATGAACCATTCGCAGTGCTGCTGGGCGATGATATTGTCACAGGGAAGGTGCCCTGCCTAAAACAGCTCATTCAACAATATGAATTATCAGAAAATTCAGTTATCGGCGTACAAACCGTACCGCCAGAGCTTACCAATCGTTACGGCGTCATTGATCCAGGTGAGCAAAATAACCGTCTTTATCAAGTGAAAGACTTGGTTGAAAAACCAAAATTAGGCACAGCCCCTTCCAATCTTGCCATTATGGGTAGATATGTGTTCTCCCCTAAAATCTTTGAATTTTTGGAGCTTCAGGAGAAAGGCGCTGGCGGTGAAATTCAACTGACTGATGCGATTCAGAAGCTTAATCAAATAGAACGAGTGCTAGCGTATCATTTTGACGGTATCCGTTATGATGTGGGTGAACGTCTCGGTTACATTCTCACGACAATGGCATTCGCCTTGGAGAGTAAAGATCTTCGGCTAGATGTTCTTGAAGCGATGGCTGCCATCCTAATCAAGGAGCAATATGCACCAATTCTAGAGCATCTGGGAGGTGGAGACCATGAGCTTGCGCGAACTGCAGGAGGATTATGAGTACCTGGGACCTCAGAAAATTCCCCAGAAGAGCTACTACACGGCTGCTACCCCTAGACCGCAAGAAGGGAAAAACGCTGCTTCCTATTTATTTGTAAAACGGATGCTCGATATTATGCTATCCATCATGGGCCTTCTCTTCCTGACACCGTTATTTATCATCATTGCTATCTGGATTAAGGTGGAAGATCCTAAAGGCTCTGTTTTCTTCAAACAAAATCGAGTCGGTAAAGACGAAATCCTTTTTCCAATGTATAAGTTTCGCTCGATGGTGTCCAATGCGGAAGAGTTGAAGCAGCAGTTGATGAGTCAGAATGAAGTTGAAGGCGCGATGTTTAAAATGAAGAATGATCCTCGCGTTACACGCGTCGGGCGATTACTGCGCAAAACAAGTATAGATGAGTTACCACAATTATGGAACGTACTTGTAGGTGATATGAGCTTGGTCGGACCAAGACCAGCTTTGCCTAGTGAAGTTAGTGAGTATACACCATACGAGAAGAAGCGTTTAGCCGTTACTCCTGGTTGCACGGGGTTATGGCAAGTGAGCGGGCGAAGTAATTTAAGCTTCGAGCAAATGGTTGAACTCGATTTGACTTATATCAGAAAACGAAGCATTTTCTATGATTTGAAAATTATCTTGAAAACAGTTTCGGTCCTTCTAGGCTCCAAAGACGCCTTTTAGAGAACAGAAGGGAAAGGAGTAACACCATCGTGCTTATTCAGCCAAAACCAAGGGTATCTATTGTCATCTGTACCTATAATCGTGCGGATTTACTTCAAATCACCTTGAACTCATTACCTGCTTTAAAAGCTATAGATAAAGCTGAGATTCTCATCGTGGATAACAATTCCACAGATCATACGCGTGAGATCTCACTCTCGTTTATTCAGCGTCAAGCAGGGATCACGGACGTTCATTACCTATTTGAACAAACCCAAGGGCTTTCGGCTGCGCGAAATAGAGGTATTCAAGAAGCTAAGGGTGATATTGTCGCCTTTCTCGATGATGATGCAGTTCCTTGCATGGAATGGATACGCACCATCATAGACACATTGGATACTCGGCAAGATGTGTATGCGGTGGGAGGTGTGATTCGACCTCGTTTCGAAAGTGAAAGACCGAAATGGCTGATCGAAGCGCTAGAATTGCCCTATACGATTGTTGATATGGGTGCAACTGTGCATGAATATCCGATGAACAGGCATCCATTTGGCGCGAATATGGCGATTCGCAAATCCTTTCATGATAAATACTTGTTCCCAACCGACCTAGGGAGGAAGGGGACACTGCTATTGTCTGGAGAGGAATCCTGGATATTTGATCAGATGAAGAAAGAAGGGAAGGCTATTCTTTATCAGCCTTCCATGGTGGTTGATCACTTCATCCCGGATAGCCGGTTGACGAAGGATTGGATCAAGCAGCGATATTATTATCAAGGTGTTACGAATGGCTCGATGCATAAGAGTCGTATTAGCAAGCTTGTTCTTCTCGGTAAGGTTGCCAGCAAGGTGCTCTACATTGCCGTAGATGCCTTGTTCGCGCGAACCGAAGGAAGAAAACTGCTGATTACATGCCGAATGCAAAGCATAAGAGGTACGCTAGACACGCTCAGTAGACGTGGAAAAATGCGCTTAATAGGGTGAGGATACTGATGACGCCGGATCTTCCAATTCAGAAAAAGCCAATGTATTACGGTGCGGTCTACGTACTCTTTGCTGTCATGGTGGGCGTAGCGGCTGCTTATCAGCCTATGTTCAGTATCTTGGGGCTGGGTGTGCTTTTCTCATTCGTTTATGCCATCTACCAGCCGGAGAAAATGAGTTATCTAGTCCTGCTCTCAACCGCCATATCGATTAACTACATCGTCGAAGCGAATATGCCTGGGCTAGAGATTATTTCTCTTTATAAACTTGGGATTTTGATTCTGTTAGTTCCCAGTATGCTGCAAAACGGACTTCGTTGGAAGTTCATTTATCCCATAGCAGCTATCGCCAGCATGTTATTCCTTACCATCTTCTTCTCAGATTGGCATCCAAGGCTGACGTTATCACTCACCTTGAAAGCATTTATCGGACTGACGCTTCCCTTCTTTTTTCTCATGATTAAATGGAAAAAAGGGACAGCGCAAAGGCACATCCGGATTATTTGTCTGCTGCCATTGGTAAGTGTTGGAGCTGGGGCGCTGCTTCAATTGGCTCATCTGTATTCGTTTCTCAATGTGGAGTTCACGGGAGCGATTCGGGTACAAGGGGCGAATATCGCACCCCACTTGGCGATGCTAGCTTTTCTAGGCATTACCGTTGCCTTAATAGAGACCAAACGCAATCCGCTGCAAGCCAAGTTTTACTATTGTACATTGGCTGCTAACTTTGCGATTCTGATCGCTACGGGAACTAGAGGGCCTATCCTCGCCATGCTGGCCATGGCTGCTTACTATTTCTTCGATATGGTTAAGCAGTATATCAAAGGGAAGCTGATCTTAATTATCCCACTGCTTTGTTCCTTGGCCTTGATCGGCGGGGCTGTCTATGTACAGTGGGACAATATGACAAAGCGTTCGTTCGAACGCCAGACAGGAACGGGTATTGACTTGTCAGGAAGAACCGAAGCTTGGAGCTATTTCTTGAAAGGGGTGAAAGATTCCCCCCTGACAGGCAGAGGGCTAGGTGCGGTTACCGTTGCGAATGACGGAAGTTTATACGAAGGTTTTGTGGTTCCCCATAACGAGTATATCCGCTTTTATTACGATGCTGGTTATATCGGATGCAGTCTGTTGTTTCTATCTTTACTAGTCTTATTTGGAATGATTTATCGAGTAATCCCGCAGAGAATTAAGATTTACTACGTGGCGTTCATCCTGGCGTTCTTTCTATATTCCTTGTCGGATAACACCTTATCGACTGTTCAATTCATCATTCCTTTTTGCTGGTATTTGAATTGCTTGTATATTCTGTCAACGACAAATTCGAAAAAAGAAGAAGTGATCTGATGAGTAGAGTGACTATGTTCGATGTTAATTTTGATAATTATGATTTTCTGGACTTGCTTGCCTATATGGATGAGGTCATACGTCAGAAAAATCATTCTTACATTTTGACCTGTAATGTCGATCATTTAATCAAGCTCAGAAAGGATGCTGAGTTTCAGAAGGTGTATTCAGGTGCAGGCGCCATTGTTGCGGATGGTATGCCGATCATATGGGCATCGAGGATGCTCCGTAAACCGCTTAAGCAGAAAGTATCCGGCTCCGATTTGTTCACAAAGTTAGGTGAAGCTTTCGCAAGCAGGCAATACAAGCTTTTCTTCTTAGGATCAGCAGTCGGTATTCCGGAGCAAGCGGTAAAGAATCTGAAGCTCATATTTCCAAATCTGAATATCGTTGGCTGTTATTCCCCCTCCTATGGATTCGAGAAGAAAAAAGAGGAGAATGAGCAAATAGTTCAGATGCTGATTGATACGCAGCCTGACATTGTGTTTGTTGGCGTTGGCGCTCCGAAGCAGGAGAAGTGGATTTACCAGAATTACCTTCAATATAAAGTCCCGATTTCTATTGGCGTTGGCGCAACGTTCGATTTCATCTCGGGCACGGTGAAGAGAGCCCCAAATATTATGCAGAAAACAGGATTCGAATGGTTTTGGCGTCTTGTCCAAGAACCGAGAAGGTTGTGGAAGCGTTACTTGGTTCACGATGCAATGTTTGTGGTCCTGCTATGGCGGGAAATTATTAAGCAATTCAAGATGAAACGGGAGGGGACGGGAATCAACAGTGGATGAAATAAGCAAATTGATTAAGCCCCCTTTTATCATGATGCAGGCTAGCCGGATGACAATCCTGTTGGTTGGAATGGCTTTGCTCGTCTCTTTACTCATTGGTTATTCTAGTGCGACTCTGAGCCCTGAGCTTAGTATCCAAATCACGATCCTTTCGATGCTGCTGTTTCCTGCTTTTGTGATGGCCTTGCTGGATTCGCGTCGATTGATACCTTATATCCTGCTCGTTTGGGTCATTTGCCCGGAGATCCGGAGAATTCAGGATTGGATGGAAGGTACGTACCATTCTGTCTCCTTATTGAGCATTGCCCCACTCTTAACGAGTGCGGTTCTTATCATTCCAATCCTTGCCAAGTTTCATCAGATGGAATCTCGCATATACAAGCTGCTCATTTATGTAGGTATTGTGCTGCTGTATGGAAGTCTGATTGGTGCAGCTAAGAATGGGAGCGGAGCCTTCTATGACTTAGCTAACTATGTGATTCCATTATTATTAATCCCTTATGCTGCCTTATCTCATTTCGATAATAAAGCGCTGGATCGCTTAGTTGTCGCATTCTCTAACACCGCTATCTTGGTTGCTGTTTATGGCATTATCCAATATGTGATGGTACCTCCCTGGGATGCATTCTGGATGAACCATGTGGAGATGACCTCAATTGGCCACCCGCTTCCCTTGGAGATCCGAGTATTCTCTACGTTGAATTCCCCAGGACCGGCAGGGATGTATATGGGAACTGCGCTTGCACCGATGATTCTGGAAAAAAGGTGGCGGGGACCGCTGGGCTGGATCGGTATTATTCTGGTAACGGTGGGGCTGCTCATCACATTAGTCCGTTCGGCTTGGGTTATGTTATTCATCGATATCGCCATTTATACGGCTGTATCAGCGGGTAGACAGAAATGGAAATTGATTGCTCAATTAACAGCGGTTATTGCAGCCATGTATCTGATTATTCCAAAGCTGCCCGGTGCACAGGGGCTGATCGCCCGATTGGATACAATGACAGCCATTCAGGACGATCATTCCTATAATGAAAGATTAGACTTCTTTCATACCGTTTTCCCGATGTTATTTGCTAAACCGCAAGGATTAGGTCTTGGCAGTATTGGTGTTGGTACGAAGCTAAGTAACGGAGGAGCACTAGGTGAATATGGCATTTTCGATAATGGATTCGTTGCCATTTTCCTTACCTTTGGTATTCTCGGAGGCTTACTGTTTCTATGGGCCCTATGGCTTGTCACCCGATATCTATTATCCCAAAAAAAACAACCAGGCGGTATAACAGCCTACGGGAAACTAGGGCTCTCAGCTTTGCAAGGAAGTATCGTTTGTCTCGTGTTTGAAAATGGTTATACGGGTTTGAAAGGCTTTCTACTATGGATGGTTGTAGGAATTGGAATCATGGCGCATCAAACGATCGTTCAAGAAAGGAGGCAAATTCCGGATGCAGCAACCAGTCAACTTGAAAATAGTCCGCATAAAGCCTCTATTCGGCTTCATTAAAGCATTCTTTTCAAGCAAAAGTCATATCTCAGCTTCCATTAGAACGATGTTTTTCAGTGTTCTAATCTTAGTGATTAATATGCTTACAGGTATTTTAACAGCACGTTTTCTAGGACCCTCCGGCCGAGGAGAGCAAGCGGCTATGGTCTTATGGTCACAGTTCCTAGCTTTTAGTTTTACTTTCGGTTTGCCTTCCGCCATTATTTACAACGTGAAAAAGAACATGAAGGATTCCGCCAAGCTTTATTCGACCGCTGTTCTCATGGGTTTGACAGCAGGCATGCTTGCAATGAGCCTGGGGATACTGGTGTTACCCTATTGGCTCCGCACGTATTCAGACAGCGTGGTCCTTTTCTCTCAATGGTCCATGGTGCTCGTACCTCTCATCGTATTGTCTCAGATTAATAATGCGATGATGCAGGTGAGAGGCGAATATAAGCTGTTCAACCGTCTGCGCTTTCTTGTTCCGCTTAGTACGCTCATCGGTTTAGGGCTGCTCATCCTAACAAGAACAATGAATCCTTACACGTCAGCCGTGGCCTATCTCGCTCCGGCGGTTCCCTTTTACATATGGACGACAGTGCGCTTACTTAAGCAGTACAAATTCGTGATAAAGGATGCTTATCAGTCCTTCCAGACATTAATCCGATACGGTATTGGATCATACGGTAACGATTTAATGGGCAATGTCTCCTATTATATCGATCAAATTGTTATTATCGGTCTCCTAAATCCAACGGAGCTTGGACTATATGCGGTGGCAGTAAGCCTCTCTCGTGTAGTCAATATTTTCTCCACTTCCATTATTGTGGTGTTGTTCCCGAAAGCATCGGGTTTACCTAAGGATAAAGTCGTTGAGATGACCTTCCGTGTATATAGGATCAGCACTTGTGTCGCTTTACTTTGTTCCATGATGATTATGCTAGTTGCACCTTTCGTAATGCCACTACTATATGGCCCTGATTTTAAGGAAGCGATCAGCGTTTTTCGAATGCTCCTGCTCGAAGTTTCCATATCCGGTGGAACCATGGTTTTGGCTCAAGCGTTCATGGCTTTAGGCAAGCCCAAGATTGTTACGATTCTGCAAGGGATAGGGCTGCTAATCGTCATTCCGTTACTAACGGTACTGATTCCGAAGTTCGGATTGTTCGGAGCGGGAATGGCCATATTATCATCAGGTTTACTGAGATTCGTCTTTATTCTACTTAATGTCAAATTCACCTTGAAGACGAAACTTCCTAAATTATTGATTAATAAAGATGATGTGCGTTGGTTACTTTCAGCAATATCAGCATATAAAGCCAAATAATTTGTTTGAAACTGGGGGAGGGGCGAACGAAATGAGTCACTATAGTGACGCTGTGGGAGAGAATCGGATTTCTGTTGTCATCATTGCACAAGACGATGAGACGAGAATAGCGGGTGCGATTGCCTCCTGCAAGCCTTTTGCAGACGAAATTGTTGTCATTGATGGCGGGAGCAAAGACGGAACAGTCCGTGTGTCTGAGCAGTTGGGCTGCAAGGTATATGTGAACGCTTGGCCTGGTTATGCAAAGCAGCGTATTTATGGCAGTGATCAAGCTGCGTATGATTGGATTTTCGTTATTGATACCGATGAGGTTGTTAGTGAACCTCTAACAGCTTCGATTCAGAAGTTGAAAAGTAACTTGTCTGATCCGAGCAAAGCTTATGCTGTTTTGCGTATTGGTGACTTTCTGGGACGCTGGATGGGCAAGGGCGAGAAGCTTGTCCGTCTATATAACCGCACCGAAATTCAATACCGGGAAAGTCTTGTGCATGAAACGCCGGATGTCGCAAGTGAGAATATTGTGTATGTGCCAGGTGTTCTGTGGCATTATGGTTTCCGCAGCATTCATGATCACCTTCAGCGGTTTAATAAGTATACCGACTTGGAAGCCGAAGGCGCTGTTGCTGCGGGGAAACGATTTAGCCTGCTGCGAATGATCGTTCGTCCTCCCTTGCGATTTGTCCAGAAATATATCGTTCATGGTTTGTATAAAAAAGGGATTCCTGGGCTTGCGGTGTCCCTGTTCTGGGGAATATATGAATTCCTAGTATGTATGAAACAGTATGAACTGGGGCTTGCTCGGAAAAGAGTGAAACAGTCCCAGGAAGAGCCAATTAAGGAGGGGAAAGCTTATGCTACACTGCAATAGTTTGCGGATCCTGTGTACCGGAATGGGTTGGCCATCTGCACAGCCTGGAGGACTAAACACTTATTTCAAACATATTTGCGAAAGCTTAGCTACCCGTCATGAGCTGGAGGCGCTGGTTTGCAGCGCGAACAAGCCGGTCGTTCAAGACGACCTCCGTGTCACGAACGTAGCCGTCACTGATTTGAAGTTAAGTAAAAGACGAGATGCCTTTCGGAAGCACGCTGCTGAACTGATGAATGGGCAGGATATCGATGTCGTGTATTCCCATTTTGCTCCCTATAGTATAGGAGTTGCCATGGAGGCCAAAGCGCGAAAAATTCCGGTGGTGATGACGTTTCATGGTCCTTGGAGCGAGGAAATCAGGCTCGAAGGCAAGGGATTTAAGCATCGAATCAAAACCATGATCGCTAAGAGTTGGGAGATGAAGGCTTATCGGCTGGCGGATGCATTCATTGTATTAAGTGAAACGTTCCGTGATATTCTTCATCACCAGTACGGTGTCCCGCTTTCGAAGATTCACATCATTCCAGGCGGTGCAGATGTTGCCCGGTTCAAGCCGGCTGCGGATCGCACAGCGATAAGAAAGAAATTGCAGCTGGAGGAAGGGACGACAGCGGTGTTGACCTTAAGAAGATTAGTCAACCGAATGGGTCTTCTTCAATTACTGGAAGCTTGGAAAGAGGTTGCGAGAACGATTCCGGATGTTGTGCTGTTCATTGGAGGCAAAGGGCCGCTGCAAGGAGAGTTGGAAAGCCGAATTGCTGAATATGGACTCCAGTCTCGCGTCCGAATGCTTGGCTATATTCCTGATAATGAGCTTGCTGACTATTATCAGGCTGCTGAACTATTCGTTGTACCGTCCCAAGCGTTGGAAGGCTTCGGATTAATTACCGTAGAAGCAATGGCCGCCGGGGTGCCAGTCATGGCGACACCGATTGGAGGCAACCGCGAAATTCTTCAGAAATACCGGCCAGATATGCTGTTTGCAGGTAAAAGCAGCCACGATATGGCTTCTGGTCTAATTCGCTTATTGCGGCACCGTGAAATGTGGCCTACTGCAGAGCAATGCAGAAGCCATGTGTTGGAGAATTACACCTGGGATCGTGTATCCAAACAGGTAGAAAGTGTATTTAATCACGTAATCGATCAGCATATGATTGCTTACGGCGGCAATCGTCAGGTAACCGCTGGAAAGAAAGGAGGACGTGAACAGGATGAGGGTAGCTTATTTGGATCATACCGCTAGATGGAGCGGGGGAGAAGTCGCACTTTATAACATTATTACCCATCTCGGAAACGAAGTTGACCCACTAGTCATCGTAGCCGAGGAGGGGGTACTCGTAGAGCGGTTAAGAGACAAAGGTATCGACGTTCGCGTCTTGCCTTTAAGTGATAAGGTACGCAATCGCAACCGGAATGCAGTGAATTTGCAAGCTGTATCGGCCGCTTTTGAGCTTCTCACCTATGGGAAGAGGCTCTCCAAATTATTGAAAGCAGAACAAGTCGTCTGTGTGCATACGAATTCATTGAAATCTGCTTTTTATGGAGCTGTAGCGGCTAAATTGGCCGGTATTCCTCTCATCTGGCATATTCGGGACCATATCGGAGTTCCTTACTTGAAACCGATCGTCGCTCAGGCGATACGATGGATGTCCCGCTTGCTGCCCAACGGCGTCATAGCGAATTCGAATTCAACCTTGAATGCTCTGCATTTGCCGAAATCGAAAAAAACGTTAGTTGTTTACTCGGCTTTCGCAAAAACGAAGAATTCAGGGATTGCTGTAGAGAAAAAATGGATGAAGCCCTACGTTGTTTTGCTAGTTGGCAGGCTAGCGGAGTGGAAAGGCCAACATATTTTACTCGAAGCTGCCAAGTCGTTTCTACCCGATCAGCAGGTTCAGTTCTGGTTAGCCGGGGATGCCTTGTTCGGGGAAGATGCGTATAAGCAGCAGCTGCTTCAGCAAATGGCAGACAACAAGCTGTACAATGTCACTTTATTGGGGCATGTGGATGACATACAAACATTAATGCAGCAAGCGGACCTTCTGGTGCATACTTCCATAACTCCTGAGCCATTTGGTCAGGTCATCGTAGAAGGTATGGCGGCTGGATTACCCGTAATTGCTTCTAATGAAGGCGGTCCGACAGAAACGGTTGTTGATGGCGAAACGGGACTTCTCATTACGCCCGGTGACCCCGCTTTGCTTGCCGATTCCATACGCTACCTGCTGGAGCATCCAGAGGAGCGGCGCAGAATGAGTGAGAATGGCATAAAACGCGTGGAACAACACTTTGTCATCGAACGAACCGTTACCCAAATCACTCATTACTATGCAGGTTTAATTGCTAATTCGTAATTATCCGCTAGTAAATAAAGGATGGATCAAATGAAAATAGCAATCGCGCATGATTATTTGGTTCAAATGGGCGGGGCCGAAAGAGTGGTTGAGGTCTTTCACCAAATGTACCCGAGTGCTCCCATCTATACGACCATGTTTAGCAATAATCGGCTGCTAGATGAGCTAAGAGATGCGGATATACGGGCCTCCTGGATGCAAAAAATGCCTGGAGGGAAAAGCCATTTTAAAGAAATGCTCCCCCTATACCCGTTTGCGATTAAGGATTTTGATTTCCGAGAATTCGATATCGTGCTTAGCTCAAGCAGCGCTTTTATGAAAAGTATTCAGGTTCCGAAGGAAACGTTTCACCTCTGTTACTGCCATACACCGATGCGATTCGCTTGGGATTATGACACGTATATGGAGCGGCAATCCAATTCAAGTGTGATGAAGCGGCTTTTGAAGATTTATATCGATAGGCTTAAGCAATGGGATCAAAAAACGTCGGCCAACGTGAATCAATTTATCGCCAATTCCTCCGTGGTAAAAAATCGCATTCGTAATTATTATCAACGCGATTCCGATGTGATTTTTCCGCCGATTAATACATCGCGATTCCATAGCTCATCTTCCATTGATGATTATTATTTGATTGTATCGAGACTTGTTTCGTATAAGCGAATTGATCTGGCGGTTGAAGCATTTAATCGAAATGGACTGCCTTTATACATCGTTGGAGAAGGACCCGACATGGTGAGGCTTAAGGCAATGGCCAAAGGGAATATCCGTTTCCTGGGAAGGCTGGATGACGGTTCGGTCACTCAAATGATGGCGCAGTGCCGAGCGTTAATCTTTCCTGGCGAGGAGGATTTCGGCATTACACCGCTGGAAGCGAATGCTGCTGGAAGACCCGTAGTTGCCTATCAGGCAGGAGGTGCGCTAGATACAATTGTGCCTCATGTGAATGGTGTGTTCTTCAAACGGCAAGAGGTAGAGGATCTGCTGCTTGCGATTCAGGAAGTAGAAAACCATGCATGGGATGTAAGGCAAATCGTGCAGCACGCGCAGAAATTTGATGAGAAAACATTCATGGATAAACTAAAAGACTACATGGGTAAGGCCTACCAACAATTCAGAGAGGGGCATTAATCGTATGGATATTGCAGTAATCGGGACGGGGTATGTGGGGTTAGTTTCCGGGGTATGCTTCGCTGAAGTTGGCAATAACGTAATCTGTGTGGATCATGATGAACAGAAAATTGAAAAGCTGCAAAACCTGATATCCCCGATCTATGAACCTGGGATTGAACAACTGATGGAGAAAAATCTCAATGCCGGTCGGTTGGCCTTTACCTCTGATTTGGCACAAGCCATCAGTCAATCCGAGCTCATTATCATTGCGGTGGGCACCCCTTCCTTACCAAATGGAGAGGCTAATCTGGCGTATATCGAGCAGGCGGCCTTGGAAATCGGGAAGGCGATGAACAGCTATAAAATCATTGCAACGAAAAGCACCGTTCCTGTGGGTACGAACGAGCATATTCAAATGATTATTGCCATGAATACGATGCAGTCATTCGATGTCGTATCGATTCCAGAGTTTCTACGGGAAGGCTCGGCGATCGACGATACCCTTCATCCGGATCGGATTGTCCTCGGGATTGAAAATCCAAGCTTAGCCGCACCTCTCACGGAGCTGCACCGTGCATTTACCGATCAAATCTTCGTTACAAGCATTCGCAGCGCGGAAATGATCAAATACGCTTCGAATGCCTTTCTGGCGACCAAAATCTCCTTTATTAATGAGATATCCAACATTTGCGAGAAAGTTGGCGCTGATGTCACCGAGGTTGCTAAAGGAATGGGGCAAGATAAGCGAATTGGCTCTTCGTTCCTAAGTGCGGGTATCGGATAC
This sequence comes from Paenibacillus sp. J31P190, assembly GCF_059692075.1. Lineage (NCBI taxonomy): Bacteria > Bacillati > Bacillota > Bacilli > Caryophanales > Paenibacillaceae > Paenibacillus > Paenibacillus sp. J31P190. The sequence continues at coordinate 194,121 of NZ_JCAUAS010000008.1, forward strand.
GGGGGTTCTTGCTTTCCCAAGGATACAGACGCGTTGATACAAATTGCTGGTAACGTCGACTATGAATTTCAATTGTTAAAGTCGGTTGTCGAGGTGAATAAATCGCAGCGTTATAAGGTGATTTCCAAGCTGGAGGCGTCCCTCGGTCCGCTTAGCGGCAAATCCGTTGGCATCTGGGGATTGTCTTTCAAACCGAACACAGATGACATTCGTTACGCGCCTTCCATCGAAATCGTTGAAACCTTGATTCGTGCGGGAGCTCGGCTGAAGCTGTACGATCCCATTGCGATAGAGAAATTCAGGGAACGTATCGACCATCCGGCGATTCAGTGGTGCGAGAATGCCCTGGAAGCAGCCACGGGGTCAGACGCCATTTGTTTACTTACGGATTGGGAAGAATTCAAAACGGTTCCGTTGTCACAGCTCATTTTCGTCATGGAGCAGCCGATTCTTATCGATGGTCGTAATGTGTTTAGCAAAGAGCAGGTTCAGGGAACTGGGCTCAAATATTATTCCGTAGGAAGACCAGATTTGATTGGGGCATCCCGTCCAAAAGCGTTGGCTAGATAATAGACAAATAAATCGAGTGGAGCGTGGTATTCATGAAATTGGTTCTTCTTTCCGGCGGGTCGGGTAAACGACTATGGCCATTGTCCAATGATTCCAGATCTAAGCAATTTTTAAGGGTACTTGAAGATGCTGAAGGCAGAAGCGAATCCATGGTTCAACGTGTATGGAGACAACTGCAGAATACGGGCCTCGGTGATGATGCTTACTTAGCGACGAACCGCTCCCAGGTCGAAATGATCATAAGTCAATTGGGTGGCGACGCCCCGCTTATTGTTGAGCCTGAGAGAAGAGATACTTTCCCTGCAATCGCGCTTGCTGCTGCCTATATGTATGATGTCGAAAGTTTACCCCTGAACACAGTGATTACGGTGTTACCGGTAGATCCGTATGTCGATGAGGCTTTCTTTCAGAAAATCAAACAGCTAGAATATGTTCTGCACGAAACGGATGCGAATTTGGCACTAATGGGCGTTGTTCCAACGGTTCCGTCTGAGAAATACGGGTATATCGTTCCCTCTGACAAACGCAGAGAAGGGTCAGAAGCACTTCACGTTAACCATTTTGCTGAAAAACCGAATCGTGAACAGGCAGCAGCCTTGATTGAACAGAAGGCACTTTGGAACTGCGGTGTCTTCGCTTTTCGACTAGGCTATCTCATTGAAGTCATGGTGGAGAAGGGCATCCCGATTCAGTATGAAGAAATGCTTAAAAACTATCATCGATTAACGAAAATTAGCTTTGACTATGAAGTTGTAGAGAAGGAAGCTAGCTGTGTTGTCGTTCCTTACGACGGCTACTGGAAAGACCTTGGCACTTGGAATACACTGACAGAGGAAATGAGTCGATCCCAAATCGGAACGGGCATCGTGACCGAAGATTCCGAGAATACCCATTTGATTAATGAGCTAGACATTCCGGTTACGGTGATTGGGATTAAGGACGCTGTAATTGCTGTCAGCCCTGACGGGATTCTAGTTACGAGCAAGTCGGAAAGTCCTCGCATTAAGGAAGTCATGAATAAAATTGAACACCGTCCGATGTATGAGGAGCGCAGGTGGGGACGTTATCGCGTGATTGACTACGTCAAATATGCAGAAGATAATGAGGTGCTTACCAAACGGATTCTCGTCCATGCAGGTAAAAATATAAGCTATCAGCTGCATTATAAACGCAGTGAAGTGTGGACGATCGTAAGCGGCGTTGCGGATATTGTCATTAATGACAAGCTCTATCAAGTGAAGCCAGGTGATGTCGTTCGAATTCCAGATGGAACCCGTCACAGCATTCGAGCTATAACAGATGTTGAATTTATAGAGGTACAAAGCGGATCCGAATTAGTTGAAGAAGACACGGTTCGTATATGTATGGCATGGAAGGATATCCCCCTTCACCAATTTATTTAAGATTTGTTTTGAAACAACGAACCGCCTTCTATTCGACTTAAAGCGAATGGAAGGCGATTCCTTGTTTGAAAGCATAACTGAAATTGGAAAAACTTTCAAAACATTAATATAATGCTTATACAAATCTAATATATGCCCTGTATGGTAGATTAAGCAGAATGAACACGCGTATAAGAAGCGTAAATCAGGGTTCATTGTGTCAATCTACCATACTGGAGGAAAGATGATGATCGAATTTTTTGGAAAGGCGGGTGTGCGTAAGAAGGTGGTTTCTTTATTATTTCTACTCTCTTTGCTAGCACCGAATTTTTTGCTTCACCCTAACGTAACGAATGCGTCAATTGTTCCTATCAATTCACAGGCAACGGTCGAGGCTAAGGCAGTACTGCAGCAATTGTATGCCATTTCGGGTGTAAGCATCATTAGCGGGCAGCATGATTACCTAGAAAGTCCGGATGAATGGACGAATCAAGTCAAAGGCTGGACTGGTAAATATCCGGGTCTTCATGGTTATGAATTCGGTGCGATTATGGATCAATCCGAAAGTCAATTGGCAGATCAAAGACAAAAGGTGGTTAATAGTGCGATTGCGTGGAATCAGGCTGGCGGTCTGGTAACGATATCATTTCATGAAAGTATTCCGGGAGCGTGCCTCTGCTGGTCGAATGTAAAGAAGGAAATGAGCCAAGCCGATTTTGATAAGTACGTTACGCCAGGTACTCCCCAGTATACGCAGTTGCTTGCAGATCTCGATAAAGCGGCCGTGTACTTAGGGAAACTTAGAGATGCAGGTGTTCCTGTCTTATGGCGACCGTATCATGAAATGAATGGGAATTGGTTCTGGTGGGGTAAGAAGAGCAACTTCCCTGCATTATGGAATATCATGTACGACCGCTTTGTTAATGTGCATAAGTTGAACAATTTGCTTTGGGTTTGGAGCCCGAATGCACCGAATGCAAGTTCTGATTCGTATACAGCCACTTATCCTGGAGAAAATAAGGTGGATGTTCTCGCCGTTGATATCTATGACAATGATTACCATCCGGATTATTACGCGAAAATTGTTGAATTAGCGAATGGTAAGCCTGTAGCCGTCGGGGAAAATGGGGAGCTGCCTAGCGGCACTATTTTGAATGAGCAGCCCAAATGGGCCTACTTGATGACATGGGGCAAAATGCTGGCCGAAAATAATAACCTACAAGAAATTGAAACCTTTTATACAAATTCCAAATTATTGACAAGAGAGTCTCTCCAGCCTATTAAAGCACCTGTTTTACAACCTGTCTTACAGGATGAGAGATATGGGTTGCGAGCGGAATATTTCGATAATAAGGATTTGACTGCTCTGAAGGAAACGAAGGAAGATGCCAAGATTGATTTCAATTGGTCTACGTCGGCTCCTTTTCCTTCCATGCAAGCAGATACGTTTTCCGTGAGATGGACGGGTAAACTCAAGCCCAAATATACGGAAACCTATAAGATTTCTACTTTAAGTGACGATGGCATCCGAGTTTGGGTGAATGGCGTGTTGGTTATTGATAGTTGGTTTAATCAAAGCTGGGTGGAACGAACCGGAACCATTGCGCTAACCGCTGGCGTGCCAGTCGATTTGAAAGTCGAATATTATGATAATACGAATGGTGCTGTTGCCAAAGTCATGTGGACGAGTCCGTCCCAAGTGAAAGAAATTATTCCTACGAGTGCCCTATTACTTCCTTGAAGGTTGAGAGGTATCTACCATGATGAGATATGTGATTGTACCAACTGCCTTGTTGATCTTACTGATCCTGACCTCGGCTTCGAACAACTACGGTGCATCGGCAAAAACAGATTTTGTAAAAGTGATGACAGTATCCAATCAGATTGGTAATCAAATATGGATGTTGGGCAATCAGGACGATTCCGATTTGGAATTTGGAAAAGAAAGCGCAGGACAGAGCAACTATACCGTAACGTCCGACTTGAAGCTGACGGATGCTTGGGATACGGTGCCTCAAGGTCTTAATAAATCCTTGAATCCTACCTTTGCGATCAACTTCTCGCTCACTGAAATACCCGAATATGGTGTTCATTTCCGAGTTCGAATTCTGGATGCTCACAAAGCCATTCCTCAGATGGCGGTTTTCTCCAACAAGATGCTTTCTGGTATCATTCAAATTGCTGGAGTCGGGGGGACAACAAGCACCTACCCGTATAAGAAATTATATGAGCTTTATATTCCTAAGGAGCAGCTGCAGCTGGGAAATAACGAATTGAAGCTGTCAGCCGTAGGCTGTTTGTATTGTACAGCAGATGAGAATAAATTTCTCTGGTGGAAATGGGATTACCTCGCACTAGACGCGCTGTCTTCACCTGCCGAAGAACCGATTCATGGGAGATATGTGGAATCCGGGACGAAAGTAAGCAATCTGTCATTCTACTATGATCAGGGAGCAGTAAGGCACCTTCCTTATGTATTGAAATGGTTAGGAATCGCCTATAGCGGTAATGTAATGAGGGTAGATTGTGCAACCGATGTGAAGCAGGGGTGTTCGTCCATCAAGTCTTATTACGAAACCCTGCGTGATTACAACACTGAGGCGGTAGCGCTACATCTGCATACAGGGAATATTAAGCTGAAAGAGGATGGCACACTGCCAGCAGATGCAGAGAATAAATTACTGGATTATGTGAAGCAGTATGGGTCCATGTTTCAATACTATGAGATTGATAATGAACCAGGCTTATTCAATCGCTCCAAAGGGGTGAATCTAGCCATTGCGAAGTGGTTAAAAACCCATCTTCCTGAGCTTGCTCCTCATGTGAAAACAGTGGCTCCCGGCTGGGCATATGCACCTAAGTACAATATTAGAACATGTAGAAATCAAACTCCGTCTGGTATGTTTAAATGTGGAGATCCCGATGGGTGGGAAGACGATTCGGCGCAGCGAATGGAGCTAGAAGAATTGACAGATTTAACGAATGGGCATGCTTACGGAAATTCGTATTCCGATAATAAGGACGGAAGTTTCCTAGAAAATCTGCAAACCTTCGAAGGTTCAGAGGATGGGCTCAAGAAGCTAATGTTGAATACGGAATATGGAACTTCGGATAATCATACGGATCCCAAAGAATTTGGTGCTACGCAGCCCCATTCGGCGGTCTTCGATCGCATTATGAGGGCTCATATCGGTTATGCTGATATGTTTATGCAGCATGCAGCGTTTTATCCGCAATATTCCTTGTTTGAGTCGGGGAATGATTTAAATAATCAAAACCCAGCGCAAATGAAGATTTATAAGAGCTTAACGGATAATGATACACGTGTTGGGATTATGCGCAGGTTGAATCTAGCCTATGCCACGCATGGGAAGCCGCTAGTTTACGAACTAACGAACAAGTCTGAGTTGGCTGATAAGCTTGTTTATTTTCGCGGCGTGGATACATCGACTTTGCCTGCATTGCCAGGATCAGGAGCGAAGTCGGACAAAATTCTGCTTAACTTCGTAAATTTTGGGACGAGTACGCAAACGATACAAGCCAAAGTAACCATGCCCGAAGCTGCTTTGTACGAAGGAGAAAGATTCGGAGCGGGTGATACCTATGAATCCGCTCGTACGTATTTGACAGGATTGCAAGCGGCTCCTGAGCTTGAATTCAAGGAAACGCTGCTTCCTGGTGAAGCTGTGCAGTATATCCTGACTCGGACAGATAGGGTAAAACCGGCTGCTCCTGCGTGGATTCAGGCAAAGTCTATAGAGAATCATGCGATTGAGCTTAGTTGGGGAGAATCTGAAGGAGCACATAGTTACGATGTTTTACGAAAAATAGGCACGGCTGAGGGCAGTTACGAGGTGATCGCTGAACAAGTTTCAGCTACTGAATTTGTCGATGCGGATACGTTGGTAGGAAACAAATACATGTATCAGATTAGAGTTTCAGGTTCAAAGGAGTTTTCGCAAGCGGCAACGGCGACGGCTACCGATGAAGTTGCGCTAAAGCGGGAAGAATGGGAAGTAACCAGCAGTTCTGGCAAACCACAAGGTGCGATTGATGGCAGTCCTTATACGCGCTGGGATACAGGGACAGCTCAAGCACCCGGGCAATTTTATCAAATTGATTTGAAAAAAGCGTTCACAATCAATAAGATTGTGCTGAGAAGTGAGAACTCGCCGAATGATTATCCAAGGAAGTATGAGGTATATGTATCTTCTGACGGCTTCAATTGGGGACCTTCAGTCGCATCGGGTGTAGGCACAAACGTACTAGAAATCAATATCAATCCACAAAATGCGCGATACGTAAAGATTGTCCAGACAGTGAAAGCAGGGAATTATTGGTCCATTCATGATCTGCAAATTTACGGTCACAAAACGGATTGACAGAAGCTTATGAAGAATAGAAGTGAAAGAAAGCAGCTACTCCGTAGGAGAGCTGTTTTTTTACCATATAAGAAATTATAAGTTTTCGGATCACGAAAACCGCTTTCTTATTGGCGATAAAACCTACCTCTAAAAGCGGTCGCTCATCTTTGAATGGCCTCGATAGAGGTTTTCTCATCGCCAACCCGCACCCAGCATCACCAGATTTTCACGGAACGTAGATGCCTTATTTTGCTCGAAAACGCGTGTTTTCTATTTTCACGGAACGAGCATCCACTATTTCACTTCATTCGAGGTGTAAAAACCGGTAAAAGCCAAAATAGCGTCTCCACGTTCCGCTTATAGGCCCTGCAACGGCATAATTACCAAAATAGCTGATTCTCGTTCCGCGCGGTTCTCAGATTAGCAGCTTATATGTCCGAAATCACTCCACAAAGTGGCTTTGAATTGACTAACTGTTACACGGATTAATAACTTTCACTATGGACCCAGAAGATCGCTCCCTTGGCTGCTAAACCTTCTATTTGAAACCGATTATGAAGCTGATCTTCCCTCATCCAAGCAAAGGAGCTTCGCTTTTATACGATGCACTGTAGGTGGAAAAAACGAGGCATCGGGCGTCTTCCTAGTAATGAGCCAAGTGACAGAGCTGAAATTTGCCGATCAATGAAGTAACATCCTAGAGAAAGTTAGCGACATTTATGAGCGGGAGTTCACACCGCAGCACTAACAGAATACACTTAGAATAGATTACAGTAAACAACGGTGTGACGAGGAGGGGTACAGTTGAGATATACAGTGCAATATATACCTCTAAGTAAGATTAAGCCGGAAAGTATCGCTGCTAAAACCTCATTAAGAAATAAGGAATTTAAAAAAGTTGCACAAGATTTAATGCATCTATTGATTGTGCGTAAAAGCAGAAAAGAAGGTGGTTACGTCATCCAAGGCGGGCATCATCATTTCGATTTCCTCAAAAAGCAAACAAAGAAAAGTTCTGCTGTGTGTCTTGTAGATGAAGGGAAGATTTCGGCTAGCGTGGGGACGCTTATTAATCGGTTCAGGAAACGACAACTACCTTATGATGTTCCTTACATCTCACCGGATCGGATTGCAGTCAACAGCTGGTCTATCATTCGTACTTTTCTGAAAAGGGAGCCCCGATTTCGAAGGCTTTCTCGAAGACAGCAGTTGAAGGTACTCCGGCTTGGTATTCAATATAGGAAAACAACCATACAATCCATGCAAGCAAAAGTAGAAGATCTATTAAAAAAGATTGTGCACTGATGATAAAAGGCAAATCAGGGAAATTAGTTGAATTAAAATAAGATATAAACGAGTAAGGAGCTGCCGCGGGCAGCTCCTTAGTTTTTTGCAGACAAGTGTCCAATATTGTTTATTGATTTATCCAATTGGAGGAGGAATCCTGTTAATCCTTCATATATGTCTCAATAAATTGGGTAACTTCGCGGTTATACCTAACCGGATCGGAATGTCGAGCCAAACCATGCCCGGCACCGGGTACGATCAATAATTGTTTCGGCGAGGGACCGTTCTTGAACAATTCGTATACCATCTCGGTCGGCACGAACAAATCAGCGTCGCCGTGGATGAATAGCATTGGCGTTTTGGACTTTTGGAGTTGATCTAGGGCAGAAGCTTCACCGAAAAAATACCCAGCCCGAAGTTTGGTTAACAGACTGGTCAAATGAAGGAGCGGAAATACCGGAAGCCGATACATTCTCTTCAGTTGGTAAGCTAGTTGGTCCCTTACAGATGTATAGCCGCAATCCTCTACGATGGCTTTGACGTTGGACGGCAAAGCCTCGCCGCTGGTCATCATTACCGTCGCTCCGCCCATAGAGACACCGTGAAGGACGATCTTCGAATGCTCACCCGTATGTCCGATAACTTTGTTGATCCATTGGACGTAATCCTTGCGTTCAGGCCAACCGAATCCGATATAATAGCCTTCACTTCGGCCATGCCCGCGGGCGTCGGGGAGGAGGACGTTAAAGCCTAATGTGTCTCTATACATTTGCGCAAGATTGCCCATCTGCATAGCTTGTCCAGCATACCCGTGCGCGAGAATGACGGTTCTATCCGTCGGTCGATCGGCGGCCATATAATAAGCATAGAGCTTTAATCCATCGTTGGACGTTATGCTCCATGTTTCAACCGGTTGCTCACTCAACCAGTTTTCGTTGCCAATGAACGGATTTTCGACGCTTGTAGTAACAGCTAGATCGGGATTGTTGTTCAAAAAGCTCTTGTCAGCGCGGGCAATGGCAACACGATAGAAATAAAAGCTTGCGGATACGAGGATAAGGAGAACTAGTGCCACTAATGCTACGATCACCAACAAAATCAACAACAAAATCAACAACAAACACCCTTCCTTAGTACATGTTACCAAGTCAAATCAACTCAGATGAAGTAAATTATGAAAGCAACTTCAACTCACTCAATGTATCAAAAATAATTTGGCAAACAGGAGATACACGATCCCGGTCATGATAGGTTAACCAGACCAATTCATCTATTTCAGAAGCCGGACTCAGATTTCCTTCGAAATCCGCGGTATAACATGTCATTTTTACTTGCGTACCTTCCGATTTGCCATGGGCTTGAGCTTCGAACGTTCCAAAATGCGAGACGGTTTCTGGCTTTATTCGAACGGATAATTCCTCTTCTATTTCTCGAACAAGAGTATCGATATCGGTTTCATCGGGCTCCCTTTTTCCTCCAGGTAAATAATAGGTATCTTTTCCTTTGGAACGAGCGCCTAATATTTGACCATCAACAACGTATATCCATGCAATCTTATCAATTATTGAAGCCATTCAGTTCTCTCCCTTAGCCTATTTTTCTGAAATTATAGCATAATGGATTACAAGAGTGTACTTATTGATCAGGCAGCTGCGGCGGACTATTGAGTATAATTGAAGTAGCGGGAATTCGTTTTGAAAAAGGAATTTCAGCTGATTATACCGAAATAGAACATACTGTAAGACGGGCAAGGAAATGGGCAATCGATTGCCATACTTTGTGACTAAATCAAAAAAGGCCAACCAGTAAAAACTGGCTGACCTCATAATATAATACTCTATGCTTTGAAAGTAGACCAATGAGCTGGTCGAGTGAGCGACGGTGGCAACTTGGTGTTAGTATCGCCCTTCGCCGCGTTGAGTTGGGCTTGGGTGAGAAAGATACTATCGGTGAGGTTGGCGCCGCTAAGATCAGCGTCCCGGAAATCGGCCCCGATGAGGTCAGCCACTCTCAGGTCGGCACCTCTGAGGTTAGCAGCAATAAGGTAGGCCCCTCTCAAATTAGCGCCTCTGAGATCGGCACCTTTGAGATTGGCTCCGATAAGGTCGGCTCCTCGACCGTAGGTTTTCTGACGCCCCGCGGGTTTTTTCTGCTTGCGCTGGGCTTCGGCTCGCACGAGCTCGCTCGTCCGTAAAAGCAGAACATTGACATTGGCTCGGTGTGCTGCCACGTCCAGTTCCATGAGAGAGTCGCTGCTAAGGTGCGTAAGGCGTTCTGTTTCGTCGAGCGCAATGCTGAGTTCACCGTGGATAGGACGGGCAGGTTGCAGCGTCAGCGCTTCGGTCAAATACCAGAGCAGCTCATGGAGTTGACGCATGATTGGGAACACCTCGAACATCTGCTTCGCAGAACCTGGGACTTGACGCCAATCGTGTCCGCCGAAGGTGACATGGGAAACCTTTTGCCCTGCGCCGAAGCAGTCATAAACCGTACAACCTCGAAAGCCCAGCTGTCTGAGGTTAGTGTGAACGCCGCAGCGGAAGTCCGATTGCAGGTTGGGGCAGGGCTGGCCGGCGTCTTTGTCGATCGCGAAGTCTGACGATGCTGCGTAGGGCAGTGCGACACAGCACAAGCCGAAGCAATTCTCACAGTCAGATTGCAGACTGAGTGGATTCCTGCCGTTTAAAGTTTCTGCATATTCGTGATTTTCAAACAATGTTGGCCTCCTTCCGCTACACCATATTCTCATACTTGTCTAGTTAATCGCCTAGGCTATGGGATGGTTATAGAATTTGTTTTTATGTATGAAAATGAGTAATTTCTTCAATTCTATTATAGTATTACTGAATATTTTTTCTGTCAATCCTTGTCTGTGTTTAGGAGCTAGTTGGAGATAGAGGAGTTCTCCTAGGATATAGGGTCGAACAAGAAAGGAGTAGATATCTATCTGCGGCAATTGGTTCGTTAATAATTATGATAGATTAATGAAGCCCTTGGAGACCAAAAGATTTATAGATATTCGCTCCGAGTTAATAAGCAAAGCCAAGGGCGAAGTTTTGGAAATCGGATGCGGAACAGGAATTAATTTCAGCTTCTATAGGGACGTATCTGTAACAGCAATTGAACCAAATCCAGTTCTAAGGAAGACCTCGTATGAGCGAACTTCCGAAGCTAAAACTCCTATCCGTGTAATTGAAGGTAATGCTGAGCGATTGTCATTTGCAGATCATTCGTTTGATACTGTGGTTGGGACACTAGTTTTATGTACAATACCAAACCCAGTAGAAGCTATTAGAGAAATTAGTAGAGTTTGTAAGCTTTCTGGAACAATTTTATTATTCGAGCATGTTCGTCATGAAAATAGCATAATAGGCAAGCTACAAGATCTCCTGTCGCCGATATGGAAGAGAGCTTGTGATGGGTGCCATTTGAATAGAGATACAATTCACCTACTAAAACAAGAAGAGATAGAAATAATTGAAATAAAGAAACATTTAGGGGACATTTTTGTAACCGTTGAAGCTAGAAAAAGTGATTCATAATATTAATAATTTTTTGAAAATCCCAATTATAATAAAGGTTTTTTTCCATTAGAGACGAATAAGCTACAATCACTTGCTTGAGATAAGGGGATGTTTACTCTTGAAATTGAAAGAACATCTAATCGATTCCTTTATGAATTTAACCTCAGACGGAATTGTCGTCGTTGATGTGAATGGAAAAGTGTTAGAGGTGAATAAGAAGTTTGAAGAATTACATGGCTGGACAAGAGATGAAGTGATCGGGAAAGTATTGCCGATGACTCCAGATAAGTATAAGGAAGATGCTCTTCGGCTATATCAGTCTTTAATAGATGGGGAGCAAAGTTCGGATTTCGAAGCGTTAAAACTAAGAAAAGATGGTTCTACCTTTTATGCGAATGTTACGGTCTCACCAATGAAAGATAACGAAGGAGTTATTATTGGGTTCATTGGTGTGGAAAGGGACATAAGTGAGAAGAAAAGAGCCGATGAGGAGCTTTTAGAAAGAGAAAAACAATTTAGAAGGTTGATTAAACTTAATCCAGAACCCATTGCTCTGCATAACGATGGTATTATTCAGTTTGTGAATGATGCCTGCTGTACACTGTTTGGCGGTGTTTCTTCAGATGAATTTAAGGGGAAACGAATATATGATTTTTTCTGTTTAAGTGCTAAGGATTTCATTCTGGAGCGGCTTCAGTATGTGATGCAGTCTGATTCTTATACGGAGTTTATGGAGATAAAGCTGCAAAAGTTAGATGGAACTTTTTTTGATGCCGAAATATCATCCATTTATGTCCACAAAAACATGGGGGTTCCAGTCGTACAGACCGTGATACGTGATCTCACGGAGCGTAAAAAGTCTGAAGAAGCCATTATTAGATCAGAGAAACTGTCGCTCATCGGTCAATTGGCAGCTGGAATCGCACATGATATACGGAATCCTTTAACCTCCTTGAAAGGTTTTGTGAAATTATTAAAGGCTAAAAATGCGGACTACGTTGATGTCATGTTGGAAGAATTAGAGCATATCAACTATGTTGTCAATGAATTCATGACGTTAGCTAAACCACATCTAAATTGTTATATGGAGAGTACATCCCTTGGCCTTGTCAAAAGTGTGGTTGGTTTTCTGCAGCCTCATGCTCATCTCTATAACGTTCAAATACATATCGATATGGATCCAGACCTACCAGCCATTTATTGTAACCCAGATCAAATCAAACAGGTGTTAATTAATATTTTAAAAAATGCAATCGAGTCTATGCCAAATGGGGGAATCATACAAATCGCTATCCGAAATCCAATCCATCAAGGTGTGGTGATCCGCATCGAAGATCAAGGTGTAGGCATTTCTGGAGAGAGGTTATCCCAGTTAGGAGAGCCGTTTTATACGACCAAAGTGAATGGCACTGGTTTAGGGCTTATGGTGTGCAAACGGATAATCGAAGGACATGGAGGCAAATTGTTAATTCAAAGCAAAATTAATCAGGGTACTACAGTGGAAATTGATTTGCCTATTAGAAAATAGTGCTAAAACTAAAAACCGACTCTCCCGCATTAGCTGCGAAAAGAGTCGGTTTTATTATTCCTGTGTCAGCGAGGCAATCACTTTAAGCATTAGACTGACTCGGCAGCTTCCTCCGCCTGTTCTGCAGCTGGTTCAACCGCTGCGTCAAGCTTCTGCATGCCAAGTATGGTGGCCAGAATGGTTTCTGGATCACTTAACACTTCAACATGCTTGGGAACTTTAAGATCAGCAATGGTTATATGTTCGCCGATACCTAGCATACTAATATCAATGGCGAGATGTTCTGGCAGCTTATTCGGCATACAGCGAATCATGACCTCATGAGTTTCTATTTGGAGAATACCGCCTTCCTTGGTGCCCTTAGCTTCTCCAGTGAAATGGACGGCAATCGATGTGTCGAGCTGTTCTTTCATATTAATTTGAAGAAAATCAATATGCAGCAATTGACCCGTCAGGCTATCCTTTTGGACTTCATGGACGATTACCGGCTGTTTGGTTTTGGATGGCAGGGTAACATTCAGGATAGCGCGCGGATTGCGTTTCAGTGATGCGCGGATTTCTTTTTCCGGGACAGTGACATGTTCGGAATCCATACGTGAGCTATACACCACAGCAGGAATATGCCCCTCAGCTCGCAGCTTCTTTACTGGACCTGATCTTTCGGATAGTAAAATCGTTGTAGTCATTTGTTGCACCTCCGTAGCATTTGTAAAAGCGGCTTACAGCCCTATTACTCATTTACCCGATTTATTGTGCATTGAAACAGGTAAGCGGCAGGAAAATTTTTCGTTTTGGGCTTCTTTATCTCCTCATTTGATAGTAAAATAGAGGACAAGAGGAGGATTGATAAATGATGAGTACACTGAAGAGTTTCACTGATTCAGATCAACAAATATCCTTGGAGTTAAGAGATGATCATTTAACTGTGCTTCGTTTCTACGGTGAAACATCCATTTACCCTTTCAAAAATATTTCTCTTGCCTCTGAGCCTATTCCAGAATATCCACTCAATCGTGTGGCTTTAACAGTTATTGATTTCAACACAGGTGTAACCGATTTCAAATTTTCTTCTAGTAAAAATGATTTTGAGATATTCGTCCAAAAGCTGATCGAAGTTCATAGTGAATTTATTCCGAACCACTAGTTTTTTGGTTTTAGTTGAATCTACCAAGGACAGACGATCCCATTCGTTCTGTCCTTTTTGTATATGCTTTTTTGCGAGCAGATTTTTGTTCCTTTTGAGCTCAAAATAGAGGGGGTTTGTCGTAATTTGTAGAATATATACTCCTAAACGTGATACACAGTCTCAATCGAAGAGAGGGCTTGCCGCATGCAATGGATTCGGAATGCTAAAATAAATTACAAACTGATTATTATGATTGTACTACCTATGTTGGGGTTGTTATATTTCTCCTCCAATGCGATTTATGGAAAAGTGAAAGAGCTGTCTGAATTAAGCAGGCTGCAGACCCTTGTTACAACGGAAATCTACATCAATGATCTGGTTCATGAGCTTCAGAAAGAGCGGAGCCTATTATCAGGTTACTTTGAAGATAAAACGATTACGCGCCAACTAACGGATCAACGTAAGTTTACCGATGAGAAGACAAGTGCATTTCGGGAGCAATTAAAGTCATTGAACACATCTGTTTTGGGTGATAAGTTTAAGAAAAATGCAAATAATGCGGTAAGCAAGCTGGACCAAATTGTGATTCAGAGGACGCAAATTGATCAAGGGAAAGCCAATGAGAATGAAACACTTTCCTTTTATTTTGATACGATAAATAGTCTCTTTGATATGATGCAAAACACGAACGAAATAAGCTCGAATCAGCAAATTTCAAACATGCTTAATTCCTATATTCTCTTTTCCAAAAGCAAGTTTGCAGTGAGTAGGGAGCGCGCATTATTATTTCATGTTTTTTCCTCGGATCGTGCGGATTTAAATGAGATTGAACAGATCGGTGTATTAGAGAACGAACAATTGCTTTATTATAAGGAATCCAACTTACTCGCAACAGTGACTGCACAACAACTCTATCAGAAAACGGTGAAAGGACAAGCTGTTAATGAGGTCGATCGTCTCGTTCAACTAGTCCTAAAAGCGGAACCAGGGAAGACTCTCGGGGTGGACTCACAGCAATGGCACAACGTGGCGACACAAGAAGTAGATCTTCTTAAAGAGGTTGAGGATGGGCTTTCGTCAGAGTTAATTCAAAATATGGAAACAATCAAAAAGAATACCACGCAATCGTTGATTGGTGTGGCCATATTTAACGTCATTATTCTAATCCTCTCCTTTTTGGTCATCGTTTTGATATCTAGAATGCTTTTATCTCAAATTCGGCTGCTTAAGAAATCTACGGAACTCATTCTGACAGGAGCCACAGATATTCATCTGGACGTTCAATCGAAGGATGAATTTGGCGAGCTGATGGAAGCCTTCAATCACATGGTAGCTAGTTTTAAGGAGGTCATTACTCAGGCGGATCGCATCTCATTAGGTGAATATGAGCAGACGATTGTTCCACGATCTGATCAAGATCAACTGAGCGTGGCATTAATTCGAATGCTGACCTCTTTAAAAGAAACAACCGCTGAGAATGAGCGGCAATTTTGGTTGAAAACCCAGTTAGCTCGTCTGACGGGGCTTGCACAAGGCGTTGCAAGTATACAGCAGTTAGTGGGCATGCTTATATCTGAAATTTCTCGTCTTGTCGGAGCAGGTCAAGGCATTATGTATTTGAAAGATACACAATCAAGTGAATATCAATCCAATGAATTTGTCTTACTGGGCAGCTATGCTTTTAAAGAAAGAAAGAATGTAGCGAATCGGGTTCGACCTGGTGAAGGTCTTGTGGGTCAATGTATTCTTGAAAAAAAGCCTATCTTGTTATCGAATGTGCCGGGCGATTATATACACATACAATCGGGTCTGGGGGAAGCGAAACCTTTCCAAATCGTCGTTCTTCCTATCCTCTTCGAGGAGGAAGTGCTGGCCGTTATAGAGCTTGCCGCTTTTAAACCATTTACAGGCATAGAGCATGATTTATTAGAGCAATTATCCGATACACTAGGCGTTGTCATACAAGCCGCTAACAGCCGACAGAAAACAGAAGCATTATTGCGTGAATCACAGCTGTTAACGGAAGAGCTTCAAACTCAGCAGGAAGAATTGCGCACGGCCAATGAAGAATTGGAAGAGCAGACGCTGATGCTGAAGCAATCCGAGGAAAAGATGCGAATCCAAAGTGAGGAACTTCAGGCAATTAATGAAGAGCTAGAAGAAAAAACCAACTATTTGGAAGTACAAAAAGCCGACATCGAAAAGCAAAATGCCTTTATTCAATTATCGAAGCAGGACTTAGAAGAAAAAGCGAAAGAGTTGGAACAAGCGAGTCAGTACAAATCGGAGTTTTTGGCCAATATGTCGCATGAACTTCGGACGCCGCTTAACAGCTTGCTGATCTTATCTAAATCATTATCATCAAATGAAGATGGTAATTTAACGGAAGATCAAATCGAGTCTGCTAAGATTATTCATAGCGGCGGCTTGGATTTATTGACTTTAATTAACGACATTTTGGATCTATCCAAAGTGGAAGCGGGCAAATTGGACATCCAAATGGAAGAAGTGAGACTGGACGATCTGCTTCAATCACTCCGTTACCAATTTAATCCAGTTTCCAAAGAAAAGGGCCTTTCGTTTATATTAAAACTCGACGATCAAATCCCAGAAATTGTGACGACAGACGGTCAGCGTACCGAGCAAATTCTGAAGAATCTGTTGTCCAATGCATTTAAATTTACGGCTTCCGGAAGCGTTACGGTTGCGATCGCAAGGGCTGCAAAAGGAACGGCTTTCCAAAATAACCATCTGGAAGAAAACGGGGCCCTAGCGTTAACTGTAACCGATACGGGGATAGGTATTCCTGCTAGTAAACAACAAGCTATATTTGAAGCCTTTCAGCAGGCAGATGGCACGACGAGTCGGAAATATGGCGGGACGGGCCTTGGTTTAACCATTTCTAGAGAGTTGGCTAAGCTATTGGGCGGCGAAATTCACATGAATAGTACCGAGGGGAAAGGCAGCAGCTTTACACTTTATCTCCCGCTCGGAGGAGTCGTTAATGCCGAAGTGTCAGAGCCAAAGATAGCGTCGTTTAAAGCCGAGGTTGCTGCAGCAGTCGATTCTTTACAGATTTCAAGTGAATTGTTGATTGCAAGCACTAATGAAGATCATCTTTTAGCGGCTCAGCCAGCGAAAACGTTCTTGCCTGATGATCGCGAACTCCTTAAGAATAGCGTACAAGACAAAGTTATTTTGATCGTAGAAGACGATCCGGCGTTCGCCAAGATTCTTATGGACATGTCTTACAAAAAGGGATTCAAGTGCCTTGCGGCAGGAGATGGCTTTAGTGCCCTTCAATTAGCCAAGCAGTATATTCCAAGCGCGATTCTGTTGGATTTGGGGCTTCCAGATATGGACGGATTGAAGGTCCTTGATCATTTGAAATATCACAATGAAACACGACATATTCCTGTGCACATCATTTCAGGCAGGGATAAAAGCTCAGACTCCTTGCAGCGCGGGGCCATCGGCTATTTGTCGAAACCGATTCAAGCGGAAGACATTGAAGCTGTTTTTAACAAAATTGAACATAAGCTGCAAGAGCGCATCCAACAGGTCTTAGTGGTTGAGGATGATTTAAATAATCAAAAAGCTATTCATGAACTGCTCAAGCATAAGAAGGTTGACATCCTCAGTGTCACTACGGGTAAAGAAGCTCTGCTGCTTATGAGATCACAACCTTTTGATTGTGTGATTCTGGATTTAACATTGCCCGATATGACAGGCTTTGAACTGCTGCAGCAATTAGTTGTTGATTCAGAGGGCTCTATACCGCCGATCATTATTAATACTGGAAAAGAGCTCACACAGGAAGAGTATAAAGAACTAAACCAGTTTACGGACAGCATTGTGATTAAAGGCGCGAATTCACCGGATCGCTTGCTGGACGAAGTTTCTCTATTCCTTCACAGTGTGCATAAATCTCTTCCGCAAGCGCAGAAAGAAATGATTCGTATGGTGCGTGATTCCGATGAAACCTTGAAGGGGCGCAAAATTTTACTGGTGGATGATGACCTTCGCAACACGTTTGCCTTATCTAAAATATTAAGAAAACACGGCTTGGATGTTGTGATGGCGGATAATGGGAAGCTGGCTTTGGATAAACTGGAAAGTGAAACTGGGATCGAGCTGGTCATTATGGATATTATGATGCCGGTGATGGACGGTTATGAAGCCATAGGTCATATTCGCGCCATGCCAAAGTTCCAGTCCCTCCCGATTATCGCTTTGACCGCAAAGGCCATGACGGGTGACCGTGAAAAATGTATAGAGAGGGGAGCCAATGATTATATGACGAAACCGGTTGATACCGATAAATTGTTATCATTAATCAGGGTATGGCTCTTACGATAAAAATGCCGGAAAAACTCGCAGAAAAGATTGAAGTCGATCTCGTACTGGAAGCTATATATCAGCGGCATGGATATGATTTCCGTAACTATGCCCGTTCATCTTTAATGAGAAGATTGCACTATGTTAGGCAGAAGTCAAGATTGGCTCGACTGTCTGATATGATTCCGTTGGTTCTCTATGATGAATCGTTTGCCAATCAATTATTACTGGATATATCGGTGACCGTCACCGAAATGTTTCGTGACCCTGAGTTTTTTGTTGAGCTGCGCAGTCTCGTGATTCCCTTGCTCAAGACGTATCCTTTTGTGAAAATATGGCATGCCGGATGTGCGACAGGGGAAGAAGTTTACTCAATGGCTATTTTGCTAGAAGAAGAAGGCTTCTATGATCGTGTTCAGATTTACGCGACGGACATGAATCAAGAGTCACTAACTACTGCGGAAGAAGGCATTTACCCGTTAGAAAGTATCCGGAATTTCACTAAAAATTATCACAAAAGCGGAGGCAAATCCTCCTTCTCGGATTACTACCATGCTAAATATCAGATGGGCAAAATGAAGGAAGCTTTGAAAAGAAACATCGTGTTCTCGCAGCATAATTTGGCAACGGATAACGCCTTTGGTGAAATGCATCTCATCATTTGCCGGAATGTGCTCATTTACTTCGATAAGCAATTGCAAAATCAAGTCTATCAGCTATTCAACCAAAGTCTCGTTCCACGCGGCTTCTTATGCCTCGGGAGTAAGGAATCTATCGAGTTTTCAGAGATTCATTCTCAGTATGAAGCACTCTCCTCTAAGTGGAGAATTTTTAGGAAGCAGCTTCCAGTGTAAGTAAGGTTATAGAGGGGGAGTGAGTCCATGCGCCCATTGGAAGCCGTTGTTGTGGGGGTATCGGCAGGCGGGCTTAAGGCACTCTCGCGACTGTTATCCTATCTCCCGTCTGACTACAGCTTACCGATTATCATCGTACAGCATATTTTGGAAAGCAGCGACAGCTATTTAGCTGAATATTTAAATACGCAAGTTGCTATACACGTCAAAGAAGCGATAGATAAAGAGACCATTCAACCTCATCACGTATATCTCGCTCCACCTGGTTATCATTTGCTCATTGAAGATGATCGCTCGTTAAGCCTATCCATTGATCCTAAAGTCAATTATTCTCGGCCTTCGATTGACGTTTTGTTTGATAGTGCAGCGTTTGCCTTCCAAGAGGCGTGTGTAGGCGTTGTCTTAACGGGAGCAAACCGAGATGGTAGTTCTGGACTCCGGACGATCAAGGAGAGTGGCGGTATAACGATTGTGCAGGACCCTGAAACGGCGGAGTTCCCTGTCATGCCACAAGCAGCAATTGACACTGTAAAGGTTGATTATATTTTGTGCTTAGAAGACATTGGAAAGTTTCTGAGACAATTACATGATCTCGAACGAATCCATCATTCTAAGAATTAGGAGGGCCTTTATGGATACTCAGAAAAATAGGTATCAGGCGCCAAAAATTTTAGTCGTTGATGATCGGAAAGAAAATTTATTCGCTATGCAGAAAATTCTGCAAGTGCTCCATTGTGATGTGTATGTCGTCCAATCAGGCAATGAAGCCTTATCTTATACCTTGCGCCATGACTTTGCGCTTATTTTACTTGATGTGAATATGCCGGAAATGGATGGCTTTGAGCTTGCGGAGCTGCTGCGAAGTAACGAGGAAACGAAGCATATTCCCCTCATTTTTGTAACAGCCAGTAATAAAGAAGATCAGAGCGTATTTAAAGGCTATGAGAGCGGTGCTGTGGACTACTTGTTCAAGCCTGTCAATGCCGATATTCTGCTCAGCAAAGTGAAAATATTTCTAGAACTCAATCGAAGGAATAAAGAGCTTGAGGCGATTCAATCGGAGCTTGAGCGCAGTAACGAGAGCTTAAGGGAGTTTGCACAGGTCGTTTCGCATGATTTGAAGAATCCGTTGAATGTGATTACAGGGTTGAGCGAGCTTCTTATAGCTAGACATAGTGCGGATCTGACGCCAAAAGGTAAAGAATATATGAACCAAATTTCAGCGACCGCTGAGAGGATGAACCACTTGATCACCGATTTGCTCTCGTATGCCCAGTTAAACGCGAAATCGGTTACTTTTGGAAATGTTGATTTGAATGAAGTTGTGATGAATGTGATCTCGGACCTAAGCAGCACGATCGAACAAAATGAAGGTCAAATCCTCATCCAAGACAGGCTTCCAATTATTCAAGCGGATGCTACGCAATTGTATCAGCTGTTTCAAAATATTATCGCAAACGGGCTGAAGTATCGTAGGAAGGAACAATCGCCGATTATTCAGATTTCCTTATTGGAAGGAAATGAACCGGATTCCTTTGTCATTCAAATCGAAGACAATGGCATTGGCATGAAAAAAGAGGACATCCCGTCAATTTTCACTCCCTTCAAACGGCTGGACAATGCCAAGGCGTACGAGGGAACTGGTCTAGGGCTTGCCACCGTGCAAAAAATCATTGAGAGACACGATGGCCTTATGGAAGTGGAAAGTAGTCTTGGTGGAGGATCCATTTTTCGTGTGCATCTGCCTATATCTCAAGGTTTTCAAAACAAAAATGTTACGAACACTGTGAAAGATTTGGTTTAACCTAGGTTTTTCCTATGTCTTTATAAAGGGAAACTTCAAACCGCCGCGGCGGTTTTTTTGTCTTGGTTTTGGTTTGGGGTAAGTGGAAATTCCCCCGAATTCCCTACGTATTTAGTATAGTCATTTTTGTGTCCTGATTTATGGGAGAAATGGGGAATTCGCAAAGGAAGTTGTACAACGTACAACAATTTCCTTGTTTTGAGCAAGCAAAGCTGAAGATGTTGTATTTTCTGCAACAATCGCGTGAAAAACGTGGATTTGCTTGCAAAATGTTGTACAACATACAACAATGCTACGGGTGAGTAAGGTATGTTGGCAGCATAGATTCGCCCATTTCGGTCTAGCCAGTAAAGCGTTTGTTCTCCATATAGGTCTCGATAATAGCCAGAAGAGACTTATTTTTGATCGGTTTGCTCAAATAATCATCCATGCCCGCAGCGAGGCATTTATCGCGATCTTCTTTTAAGGCGTTCGCAGTTACAGCGACAATCATGGGACATCGTTCTGGCGGGAGTGTTTGTTTAATCATTGCGGTTGCATCTAATCCGTTAATGATCGGCATTTGGAGATCCATAAATATAATATCAAAATTGTCCCTTAAGGCGGTCTTCACAACTTCTTCCCCATTAGCAGCAACTGCAATGAGATGTCCCTGCTTCTCTAACATTTTTATTAAAACAAATTGGTTAATGGCATTGTCTTCGGCGATGAGTATGTGTAAAGAAGCCTGCGTTATACCTTCATTCGTATAAGCCTGATATTCATCTGAGTAATGATCTTCTTTGAGACATATGGTAAACATAATCGTAGTACCCGGATCGTCAGTAGGCTCTACCCAAATATCGCCGCCCATGAGTCGGACCAGCTTTTTCGATATCGCTAAGCCAAGCCCTGTACCCTCATATTTGCGTGTCATCACATGATCGACTTGATTGAAAGGCTCGAAGATATAGCTTCTTTTATCCGCTGGAATACCGATTCCGCTATCTTTTACGATAAATTCCAGTTGTATGATGTGATCTTCTTGTATGCGTTTATTGACATGTACGGAGATTCCGCCGAATGGCGTAAACTTGATGGCATTGCCAATCAGATTAATAAGAACCTGCTTCAACCGTTCTGAATCACCCACCAAAGAGTGCGGGACATTGGGATCTACTGTAAATGTCGTGGATAACCGCTTTTCATCCGCTTTGGTCGATAATATGTTAAACGTTTCTGAAATGGCATCTCGGATATTAAATGGGATTTCAAGTAATTCCGTTTTACCGGATTCGATTTTGGAGAAGTCTAAAATGTCATTAATGATACGAAGCAGCGTTTCACCGCTCTTATGAATAATTTCGACGTACTCTTTTTGTTCATCGTCTAATGTAGTCGCTTGAAGCAAAAGGTCTGTCATTCCGATAACACCATTCATCGGCGTCCGAATTTCATGGCTCATTATCGCCAGAAATTCACTCTTCGCTTTATTCGTATTCTCAGCTGTTTCCTTCTCAATCATTAATTTCTTCTGTTCTGTCATGTCCTTGGCAATGATATAGAACCCAACATTCATTTCGTTCATGATGATGGGAGCAATCGTCGTCAGTACTTCTACAATATGACCATTGATTTGACGAATATGGTCAATCTTCTTCTCCATGGAAGCATCTAACAGGGAATCCGTTAGGATTTGTTTCACATTATTTTTACCTACAAATCTGGAAAAAGGCATTCCTACGAATTCATTGTTGTAGAAGCCTAATAGTTCCTGTGCCCGCGCATTACCATTGACAATAATTCCGTCCAAATCAAGTGAAATGACGGCATCATGTGTATGCATTTTCAGCGGTGTATATCGATCGATGGACTCTTGCAGTTTTTGTTCGATGGACTTGAGCTGTGAAATATCCGTCATATGAACGATACCATACAGAGGGGACCCGGTTTGAGTATCGCAAACGAATGTGAGTTGGACAGATGTCCAGATGATGCCACCATTCTTGTGCAAATATCGTATATCCATGGTAAAAGAAGAAGTCAGACGAGTTATCAAGCTTTGAACTTGATCAGAGTAGTGGAGCCAATCATCTGGAAAGGTGAGTTCACGAATGTTTAGCTTCTCGAGCTCATCTTCCGAATACCCCAGAATCGAGCAATATGCTGGATTTACTTTCAGTAGGGACCCGTCTAAGGATAAACAAGCGATCCCATGAGGAGAGAATTGAACCATCTGCTCGAAGAAACGATGTTTATCGAGTTGTAAGCTGCTCATCATTAGCCCCCAATCTTTTTACCCATATATAACCATCATAAGCTTTTTTTGAAACGAAAACGAATATCAAGGGCTTTCAAACTAACGGAATTCTTCTGATTGGTTCTTTTTGTTGTATTGATTTCTGAAAACTTCGGGCGTCAAACCGACAGATTTGCGAAATGTCGAGATGAAATGCGAAGCGTCGAGGAAGCCGGTAGCGTCAGCGATCTGTTTCACGGTTTGATTAGGCTGAGCGATAAGCAATTCCTTGGACTTCTGTAGGCGCAGCTGCAGTAAGTATTGGTAAGGAGAGAGACCGAATGCTTTGCGGAACAATGTATTGACGTGTTGAGAGCTTATGCCAAGCAGCTGAGACATCCATCCGAGTCCTACATCGGAAGATGCGAAGCTAATCTCAAGCTCCAACAAAAGCGGCAGTAAGCGCTCGTGACTTTGGGAAAAGGATGCGCTTTTATTTACGTTGCCGTGTTTTTTGAGCAGTGTCAGGAATTGATAGATTTCAAGTGAACCATTCATGCCTGTGAAGTCATGGCTGTAGCGGTACTTTTCATAATAGTATTCATGAATACTAGCGAGTGGGGTATCCATGCCCCAACTGATTGGTGTGGATAACGGTATCTCTAAGGCATATACAATGGAGGCAGCAAGCGCACCATCGAAGGTTAAATACCACGTCGACCACTTGGCGGCCGTGATGTTATATTCATGCGGGACGCCAGCAGGCAGGAGCATACCTTGATTCTCACTCAGCCTGACGGATCCGCTTTCTAGGATAATCTCTCCACTGCCTTCAATCGTTTGGAGCCAATGGAAGCAGGGATAACCTTCTTCTCGCTTGTAGAACTGCTGTTCATTTTCGTAACCGACTGTTTCCAGGATGAGAGGAAGCTTTCGATCCGTTTCTGTAATGACGAAAAATTTCCTGTAATCGGTAGCCATCGCTCTTAGTTCATCTCTTTCATTTTTTAATATGAGATGCGTATTATCTTATATTTTAAAAGAAATTATTGTCTTGTACAATAAGAAGGAGTTGAAGAAATTTATATAACCTATAGAAGTGAGGAATTCAAGAGATGGCTAAAAAATTCAAATATACACCGCCTGCAAATGGATACCCGGAATGGAATAATAATCCTCAGATTTTTCAATTGAACCGCATGGAAGCTCATGCCACATTAATGCCTTACAAGTCCGAAGAAGAGGCACTTGCTGGGGTTCGTGAAGCGTCCGATTCTTACCAATCATTAAATGGAACTTGGAAGTTTCATTTTGCTGAGAATGCGCAAGGCCGTCCGCAAGAGTTTCACAAGATCGACTATGATTGCAGCAGTTGGGCGGATATCGCCGTGCCATCCCATTGGCAGCTGCAAGGCTTCGACTTTCCACAGTATACGAATATCATCTATCCTTGGGTGGGCCATGAAGACTTGAAGTCACCGTTTGCTCCTGTAAAGTATAACCCTGTGGGTTCATATACCCGCAGCTTTACGGTTCCGGCAGCATGGGCAGATCAACCTGTATATCTGAGCTTTCAAGGGGTTGAATCGGCTTTTTATGTGTGGGTAAACGGCGATTTAGTAGGCTTTAGCCAGGATTCGTTTACACCTGCGGATTTTGATATTACCCCCTACTTGATGGAGGGTGAGAATAAGCTTGCCGTCGAGGTTTACCGTTGGAGTGATGCGAGCTGGTTGGAGGATCAAGATTTCTGGCGCTTAAGCGGCATTTTCCGCGATGTATATATGTATAGCACGCCAACGACGCATATTTCAGATTTCAAGGTGCTGACGAATCTGGACGATTCCTTTGAAAATGCGGAGCTGTGTATTCAAGCAAAAGTCACAAATTACGATGGACTTAGCAGCGGTACACGCCGTGTGGAAGCTTCTCTTTATGATAGTGAGTTAAAGCCGCTATGGAAGGAGCCTCTTTCCTTAGAAGTAAATGTAAGTGGCCTTGATAAACAGGAAGTAGAGCTCTCCATCCAGGTGGATTCGCCTGCAAAATGGAGCGCGGAGAAGCCTACTTTATATACACTTGTTTTGAGCTTAAAAGATGAGGATGGCTCACTTCTGGAAACGGAAAGCTGCAAGGTTGGATTCCGTAAATTCGAAATCCAAGACGGTTTGATGAAGATCAATGGTGAGCGTATTGTGTTCAAAGGGGTTAATCGTCATGAATTCGATACGGATCGTGGCCGTTCTGTTGATAAAGCAAGCATGCTTGCTGATATTTTGCTCATGAAACAACATAATATCAATGCTGTGAGAACCTCACACTATCCAAACAATACGTACTGGTATGAACTGTGCGATCAATATGGGCTGTATGTGATTGATGAAACGAATCTCGAGACACATGGCTCATGGAGTTATGGATCGGACGTTGAAGCAGACGCCGTTCCGGGAAGTAAGCCGGAATGGACAGGAGCTGTGCTGGATCGGGCGAATTCGATGATGCAAAGAGATAAGAACCATCCATCGATTGTGATTTGGTCGCTAGGTAATGAGGCTTTCGGTGGTGATAACTTTATTAAAATGCACGACTTCTTACGTGAAGCAGATCCATCCAGAGTTGTACATTACGAAGGAGTTTTCCACTTCCGCGCATCGGACGCGGCGTCGGATATTGAAAGTCAGATGTACAGCAGAATTGAGAAAATCGAAGAATACGCGAGAGATAATCCCAAGAAACCGTTCATTCTGTGTGAATACAGCCATGCGATGGGGAATTCATGCGGCAATCTATTTAAGTACTGGGAGTTGTTTGACAAGTATCCGGTTCTCCAAGGCGGCTTTATTTGGGACTGGATCGATCAATCGATCCGGACAACAACACCTGAGGGTGTTACCTATCAAGCCTATGGCGGCGATTTCGGGGATACACCGAATGATGGCAACTTCTGTGGAAACGGATTAATCTTCGCTGATCGTACACCATCACCGAAGATCTATGAAGTGAAGAAATGCTACCAGAATGTGAAGTTCGAAGCGCTCGATCTTGCTAGTGGCCAAGTGAAGGTGACGAATCAATATTTATTTACAGATCTGAGTGAGTTTGATTGGATATGGTCCATCGCACGTAATGGTGAGTCTGTGGGTGAGGCTAAACGTGGACAATTCACTGTAAAGCCAGGAGAAACAGCTATTATTGAGTTGGTTCTAGATCCCATGGAAGCCATTTTGCCGAAAGATGAGTTTGTACTGACGATCAGTCTACAACTGAAAGCGGATACGAATTGGGCGCAGAAAGGACATGAAATCGCTTGGGAGCAGTTCTTACTTCCAGTTCGTAAAGCGGCTTGGTCTTATTCTGAAAAGGCTGTCCAAGAATCCGCGGCGACCTTGTCCACTCTAGAAGCTGTACAAATTGCATCAACAAAGGAAACAATAAGCCTTAAGGGAGGCAATTTTTCTCTTCAATTCAATGCTGCAACCGGTGATATCACCTCCTACGTGTACGAGGGAAGCGAGTTGTTCCTAACAGGTCCTGCTCCTAATTTCTGGCGTGCTTATACCGATAACGATCGCGGCAACCAGCATCACATTCGCTGCGCGCCATGGCAAGAGGCAGGCAGCGGAAGAGTGCTGCAATATTTGACAGCTAAATCGATTGGCGATGGCCGTGCCGAGGTGCGCGTTCACTTTGAATTAGCAACGAAACCAACCTCCGAGGTGCAATTGGTTTACACAGTATCACCAAACGGCGAAGTAGAAGTACGTATGGAGCTCGCACCTGGAACTCACTTACCTGAAATTCCGGAGATTGGCGTACTCTTCCAATTAGACCGCTCCTTCCAGCAATTGAGCTGGTACGGCCGCGGACCACACGAGAACTATTGGGACCGAGCTGCCGGAGCCAAACTAGCTTTGCACAGCGGTACCGTTGAAGAACAGTTCGTGCCATATTTACGCCCGCAGGAATGCGGCAATAAAACGGATGTGCGCTGGGCAACGTTGACAGATGCGAACGGGCGTGGGCTACGCATTACAGGACTGCCTACCGTTGAACTGAATGCTCTGCCATATTTACCTTCCGAGTTGGAAGCTCATGACCATACGTATAAGCTGCCGGTTAGCGACAAAGTCGTGCTGCGAGTGAACTATAAGCAAATGGGCGTCGGCGGGGATGACAGCTGGGGAGCAAGAACACACCCTGAGTTCACGCTGTATGCTAACCGTAATTATTCGTACTCATTCACGTTTAAAGGAATTTAAACAATTGGAAATGAAAAGTGCCGCTTCATCTACAGATTGCTGTAGTTGAAGTGGCACTTTTTTTAAGTAGATAAGAAAGTATAAGTTTTATACTTTTGCTTCGCATCTACCTTGACAAACGCGCTCGTCCCAGTGGGACGACGGAGTCGTTTATCCTTGCTTAATGTGACATAGCTGCTTCGGTTTCTTGGGCTGGATCCAGCTTCTCTTTACTCATCGCGATGGCACAAACGAAGGCAAGAACAGCTGGAAGAATAGTCCAAGCAAAGGTGAGTACGATGGAAGACGATAATGCGGTTGTGATTTTCTCAAGAACAGGTGCAGGAATCTCCATTCGTTTCGCGGGATCAAGCAGCGTATGTGAGTCTCCGGTTGGTATGGCAGCTCCCGTTTGACCTTGACCAGCAAAAACATCGGTCAACTTTCGCGTTAAAGCATGACTCTGAACAATTCCGAATACGGTGATACCCAGCGTCATCCCCAAGGAGCGGAGGAAGTTCAGTGTTGATGAGGCTGAACCACGCTGCCGTGGCTCGAACAGATGAATGGCAGCATTACTTAATACGGAGAAGGAAGCCCCGATGCCAAGTCCGATAATGATCATGTAGATCGTGACAAGCCAACGAGGGGATTCTGGCGATAACGTAGTCAAGAGAGCTGTTCCGACAATAAGGAGGAAGGTCGTTGGAATCATAATCGCGCGATAACTCATTTTATTCATTAAGAAACCGCCGCCTGTTGCCGTTACGACGGAGCCTAACATCATAGGAAGAAGAACTAAACCCGAATTGGTAGCGGTCCCGCCTAATACACCTTGAATGAAAATTGGGATATAGACAGATGCTGTGATAAAAGCTGCACCGCTAAAAATGGCAACGGCATTGCTTGATGCATACAAACGATTTTTGAACATCGCAAAAGAGATAATAGGTTCGGCAGCCCGACGTTCTACGAAGACGAAGATGATTGTCAACACCGCAAACAAGGCGAATAAACCAAGGATAAATGCTGAATCCCATGCGTATTCCTTGCCTCCCAATTCCAGAGCGAACATGAGGGAGACGATGGCGCCAACGAGTGTCAAAGCGCCCCACCAATCGATTCTTTGTTTAGAATGCTCAACGGATTCGCGATAGAAGAAAGCTACAAAAATAAGTGAGATTAAACCAAGAGGGAGATTGATGTAAAATACCCATTTCCAGTTCACATAATCTGTCATATATGCGCCAAGAAGGGGTCCGAAAATGCTGGACATGCCGAACACAGCGCCGAACAGTCCACCTAGTTTACCGCGGCTTTCTACGGGAACGGCATCGAACATAATCGTGAAAGCAACCGGCAGCATGGCGCCGCCGCCGATACCTTGAATAGCGCGATAGACACTGAGCTCTATAATCGAACTTGCTGTTCCACAAAGAATAGATCCAAGCATGAACACGATAACACCAAAGATGAAAAACTTTTTGCGTCCGTACATATCGGATAGTTTGCCGAATATCGGCATGCCGGCCATTTCCGCCACCATATAAGCCGAAGTGACCCAAACGAATTTATCCAATCCGCCTAATTCACCGATGATGGTGCCCATGGCTGTGGCTACAATGG
The DNA here is from genome assembly GCF_059692075.1 of Paenibacillus sp. J31P190. NCBI lineage: Bacteria > Bacillati > Bacillota > Bacilli > Caryophanales > Paenibacillaceae > Paenibacillus > Paenibacillus sp. J31P190. The sequence continues at coordinate 222,980 of NZ_JCAUAS010000008.1, forward strand.
TATTATCCATGGCAGCCATTAGGATACCCAGCAATAGCCCGGCGATGACAATGCCTAAGCCTTTGTTTTTGTTTTGCGCAACCATAATGATTGTTTTCCTCACTTTCTCTGAATCCGATTTAATTTTTATCTATGGGGTGGGTTACTAAATGATCGTAACATGACTTAAGTTGGCTTTAAACCCTTTTAACAAAGCATAGGTGCCTCTATCCATCTTGGCGCCATCAAAAATTGTTTTTTTGACATCAGCTTTGAAGGAACAGCTTTGAAATGTGGTATTTCGAAACGATGTTCCTTTGAGATCTGAATGTTGAAAAGTAGTTCTTGTAAAAATTAGGTTATCCATACATACACCAGTTAAATCGCAAGAACGGAACTCCACAAGGTGTAACGTACAATTCTTGAAGCTGGCTCCTCTAAGATTGGATTTCGAAATCTTCGCTCCTGTCAAATTAGCACCGTCGAACTTTACCCGATCTAAGTTGCTGCACTTAAAGGAAGCATTGGTTAAGTCTGAATGGCTGAAATCGGAATCTTGCAGGTTGCTGTAATTGAACTTGCCATCATGCACTTGGATAGACTTTAGGTCGGATTTTTGCAAATTCTGCATAGAGAAATCAATGCCAATGATTTGTTGGAGCTTCGTGGTGTTTGCATGAATGCTTTCGATCAACTCGGATATTTCTCCGATGGAAGCGATCGTCCTTTGAAAGGCAGCTTCTTCATCGAAGCCATCTTTTCTCAGATCTTGGAGTCTTTCCTGCAAATCAGTTAAAAGCTCTTCTTTTAATTCCTGGATGGGTCTCAAATCTTCATAATGTGAAAAAACATCATTCAAATAAGCAATGAGCCTCGGGTTTGGTTTCATCCATCATACCGCCTTTCTAAATGAGCAAATCGAGAATGGTCTTCGCATGTTCCCAATTTAACTTGTTGATCTTAAAAGCTTCTTTGCCCTTATCGGTAATGCGATAGTACTTTCTACGGCCGCCTTGCGTTTCGTCCCCCCAGTAGGAGGTAATGCTTTCTTCCTGTTCTAGTCGCTTGAGGCTGGAGTACATGGTTGCTTCCTTCAGTTCATATTCCCCGCCTGAAATAACTTGCACCAGCTTTGAAATTTCATAGCCATATTTATCTCCGGAAATTAGCAATTTGAGAATAATGCTGTCGGTGTGTCCTCGAATAAGATCAGACGTTATTTTCAAGTCAACGATAACCCTCACCTCCTATATTATAATATACAAGACAATACTATGTCTGTCAAAGTAATTTTATTTTCGTTACACATTTAGGTAGGAGCTCAGTTTGACCAGATGCACAGACGGTGATAACTTAAGAATGGAACATATTCGAAATCAGTTACTGTTAAAATGAGAGGTGGCATTCATTGTGGTAATCAATCCGGCACAAACGATTGTAGGCTTAGTAGGAACAGGTGTCATGGGCAAAAGTATGGCGGGCCATTTTATTCAAGCAGGCTACGAGGTACATATATATAATCGAACGAAATCCAAGGCACAAGAGCTGTTGGATCAGGGGGCTCACTGGCAGGATTCACCGGGAATATTAGCGCAGCAATGTGATGTAATTATTACAATGGTAGGCTTCCCTAAGGACGTAGAAGAGATTTATTTAGGCGAAAATGGCATTCTTTCTAACACTAAGCCGGGCAGCTATGTAATTGATATGACAACGTCAAGTCCGATGCTGGCCAAACAGATTTATGAAAAAGCACTCGCGCGACATGTGTTTTCACTAGATGCTCCTGTTTCGGGCGGTGATATTGGAGCTAAGGAAGCGAGATTATCGATTATGGTTGGGGGTTCGCGTGAAGCTTTTGATACCATGCTGCCGCTTTTTGAGAAGATTGGCACCAATATCGTCTACCAAGGAGAAGCGGGTGCAGGCCAGCATACCAAAATGTGCAACCAAATCGCAATCGCAAGTAATATGATGGGCGTTGTTGAAGCGCTCGTATATGCGAAGAAATCAGGACTCGACCCTTCGACTGTGCTCAAAAGCATTGAGTCGGGCGCGGCGGGCAGTTGGTCCTTAAGTAACCTGGCCCCCCGCATCATCGCTGGGAATTTTGCTCCAGGCTTTTATGTGAAGCACTTCATCAAAGATATGAAGATCGCGCTTCAATCTGCTGCGGAAATGAAGGTGGAGCTGCCCGGACTAACCCTGGCGAAATCCCTTTATGAGCAGCTAGCAGCAAGCGGGGAAGAAGACAGCGGTACACAAGCGTTGTTTAAGATTATTGATAAATAGCTCGAGATAGTGAGCTATTGAAGGAGAGCAAGCATCCCGTGAGGGATGTTTTTTTTGTAAGATCATTTATATCTTTTGGGTGACCGAGATAAGGCCTGATATCCGCGCTGCAACTATGATTTCCATCGGTGCAGATGAAAACAGCGCTGACATCGGGGCTGCAGCAATAGCTAAAAGCGCGAAAAAGGTACTTACGAAGACGCGGCCGGAGGGGGAATTGAGCCGAAAGCGCGAAAAACGCGCTTTCGTGGAAGCAGCAAGACCTATTAGCACGAAAACCGAGCTTGCATGGACGCAGCATCATATCATGACAGGTTCTCGAATACATATGAATTAGGGAAATGGAAGGTTGTCACATACATAATCCTGTAAGCGATGAGAGCGCTTAACGCTGAGTTTCAACATTTTACTGAAGAGGTGATTCGAAAATGAGTACAGAAAAAAACAAGCTTACGACCAGCTGGGGAGCTCCGGTTGGGGACAACCAAAACTCGATAACGGCGGGGACACGGGGGCCGACGTTGATACAAGATGTCCACCTTTTAGAAAAGCTGGCACACTTTAACCGAGAACGCGTACCTGAGCGAGTGGTTCATGCCAAAGGTGCGGGAGCGCACGGTTATTTTGAAGTCACACAAGATTTGACGAAGCATACGAAAGCAAGCTTGTTCTCAGAGGTAGGCAAACGAACACCGCTGTTCGTTCGATTTTCGACCGTGGCGGGTGAGAATGGTTCTTCGGACACGGTTCGGGACCCGCGCGGATTCGCAGTGAAATTTTATACCGATGAAGGGAATTATGATTTGGTCGGCAATAATACGCCTGTGTTTTTCATACGCGACGCGATTAAATTCCCTGACTTTATTCATACACAGAAAAGACACCCACAAACTCATTTGAAAAATCCAAACGCCGTCTGGGATTTCTGGTCATTATCTCCTGAATCTTTGCATCAAGTGACGATACTAATGTCCGATCGGGGTATTCCCGCAACGCTGAGGCATATGCATGGATTTGGCAGTCATACGTTCAAATGGGTCAATGCCGAGGGTGAAGGTGTGTGGGTGAAATATCATTTTAAAACCGAACAAGGCGTTCAGAACTTAGCGCCAGATGTAGCTGCACAGCTCGCGGCCGACAATCCGGATTATCATACCGAGGACTTGTTTAATGCGATTGATAAAGAAGATTTCCCAGCCTGGAAGCTGTGTGTACAGATTATGCCTCTTGAGGATGCGGATACGTATCGTTTTGATCCTTTTGATGTCACGAAAGTTTGGTCACAGAAAGACTATCCTTTAATTGAAGTTGGGCGCATGGTGCTGGATCGCAACCCGGATAATTATTTTGCTGAGGTAGAGCAAGCTACATTCTCGCCAGGGACACTCGTACCAGGAATCGATGTTTCACCTGATAAAATGCTGCAAGGACGATTGTTTGCTTATGGAGATGCACATCGGTACCGGGTAGGGGCTAATCATCAGGCATTGCCAATAAATCGCCCGCGGAGTGAAGTGAATAACTATCAGCGTGATGGTCAAATGCGTGCGGATAGCAATGGTGGGGGTTCCGTATACTACGAGCCGAACAGCCTTGGCGGACCAAAGGAGACGCCTGCGGACAAACCTGCACCCTACGAAGTGTCTGGGTCGGCGGACAGTGTTCCCTATGATCATCATGATCATTATACGCAACCTGGTGATTTATACCGCTTGTTAAGTGAAGAGGAACGTACCCGTCTTGTTCAAACGATTGTTGGTGCAATGAAACCTGTGGAGTCGGATGAAATTAAGCTCAGACAGATTGGTCATTTCTATAAGGCAGATCCCGAATATGGGATCCGCGTGGCAGAGGGTCTCGGGTTATCCATACCGGAATGAAATGAAATAGTGAGAGGCAGCTACCTTTTCGCCACAAAAGGATAGCTGTCTTTTTTCTATGGCATATGCTAAAGCGAGCAAGGCATAATCCGAAGAGGTGATCATGGTGGGAACTCGTTTATTGTCCGAGAAACTTGTAAGAAATCGTTTTCCGCATTTAAGATATATAAGAATTCATACACCTGAAAAGCATAAAGCAACGATCTACGCTTGGACTGGAGATTTGTATTTACCCGAGAAGGATGCTCAAAGCCTACAGCATTTTGCAAGCGGTTACTTATATCCCTATGTCAACTTTCAAGTCAAGGCATACAGCGCGGTTCAACCCGATAAAGTCCCACAACTGCAAGAAATACCGACAGCAATCATCCAAACAGCGATGCGGAGAAATTTGAATCAATATGGCATCTTAGATGCGATAAATCGGTTATTTCCGTATGGTCGTTTAACATTTAACAGATATCAAGCTGCGGATAGTATCATTCATTTTGATTTCAATGCAATTAGATTGCTCCATGATAAGGAAAAAAGGGCTATGTACGATTATTTACAAGAATTGATTCCCCTAGGTTCCTATTGTGAAGTGACCTTTTATTAAGACAGACGGCTTGAACGTTCATCAATGCGGAACTCGCTTTCATCCCGCAAATAACTCGTTGCGCCAATTTTTACGGAATGAGCCGTATACTTTTCTATCACGCCTGAAGCAATGAATACGGGAATGTCATCCGCTGTATGTTGAATGACAGCTACAGTAACTTGCGATAGCGCAGCCGCGAATAATTCCATATCCGTTGACAGTGTTTTGTTCATTGGGCTTTTCACCTCCGTGCTCCTTGTCTCGTTAAGCCATTCCTCTGATTCTAGCACAGGAACATTAACGTTAAAAGAGTCTGGATCGGTTATCGCGGCTTTCAAGGTGAAAGCTATCGAATCATGCCGTAGTCACGAATTGTGGCGTCTACTTCTACACGGATATCTGCACGGGGGTAAATGGATTTCCAATTCAAATTGTTCCATTTCTCATAGCTCATACTGTTTCGAACATAAGTGCCAATACCCAAGTTATCCCCGCCACTGCGCTGCACATGACTAACGATCTCTTGTAATTGTTCACGAATGGCTTCGGACAAATCCTGATCTAAATTTTTTTGCTCTTCCGGTTTTTTGAACGTCGATTTTCCTGTGTATTCCAAAATAATGCCACTCAATCGAATACGGATAACGACTTGGGGTACAGTTCTTGTACGTTCCTGTTTGTTTACAATCACTTCTCTCTTGCTCGCGATTGAAGTAATCATCACACTTTCTTTCTGTCCAGATGAACGATCCATGAATGTAATATCGAATTCACCCATTTTTAGGTTTTTATTAAGAATAGCAAACAGTACGGTTTGTTCTGCATTGATTTTGCCAATGTATCGATCTTTTTTGAAAAGGGCGATTCCGTCGATTTCAACATTATCACCTTTCAAAGCAAGCATAGGAACGATTGGATCAATGCCATCGTCAAAATAGTCGCGTGCGAAACTGTAAAGAGTGACGTCAGGAACCTCATGGATTTTGGACTCTTGGGTTAATAACTGATCAATATGACTCCCGATAGATCGTATTTGTGCATATTTATGGGTCAACATGTCTACGGCACTGCCGTTAACTACGACAATTTTCAACTTTTCTCCAACGGTATAATCGCGGCGATAGGAATCAAGTTCCTTCCAAATCCCCTGTTTAGCCAAGTCTTTCCCGAACAGCATACTTCTCAATTGCCCTGAAACAAGGATTTTGTTAATTTTACGAGACATTTTGATCCGCCCGTCTTTAGGGGATTCAGCTATCGTTTGTAGAATGTCTGCTTGCTGATTGTCCATAGTTCCTGATTTCGGGATAGAGATAGCCGTAGACACGTCCGTTTCAGAAAGTTTTCCATTCTTTTCATACACAGAGTCCAAAGCAACGGTATCAGACATGCCTAATTTCTCAATACGATTTTGTTCGACACAACCGGTGAGACACAATAGTACGCCAACCATAACCCAGCTACGCATATTTCCGCCCTCGATACTTGTTAATTAAAAGGAGCACGACTAGAAAGATCGGCAGCAAGAAAGCAACTCCTGCTTCAGATAATCCAAACAGGTTTAACCAATGTTCTGTCTTTTCAAGTGCTGATGGTATGACAAACAAGGCAGTTATTGGGAAAATAGCGAAAATAACATAGGGGATCCACTGCTTGTTTGAGGCTGGCAGGATCCATTTTATCGTTTCAATCGCTGCCCAACCGTAGAGGGCATTTGTAATGAGAACTCGGAACAAAGTGATATTAAATACGATATCATCGATTCTTTTCACAAAGGGAAGTTCCACATACGAGAGCAAACTGAGTATAGGAAACTTCATATGTTGAAGTTGATGCAGGCTGAAAAAGCCAAAGGAAGCAAATGCAACTATCGTATAAGTAAATGTGGTGATCAGATTTGCAATTTGAAAAGCACGGATCAAGTGTGTTTTTTCATTGGTATAAGGAAAAAGCAAAAGACTAAGTTCATAACCCAGAAAGGCTATGTAAACTTGAAGCCATCCTTTGAATGAGTGAGTAGCCTCCTTAAACCAAAAGGTAGTCATTCGCGATAGTTCAAAATCTTCATAAGCATAAATCAATAGCAAAATATTCCAAATAATGAAGTAAAAAGAAATGACCACGGTATTTGAGATACTCATAATGCCCTTGGTTAAAAGCAAGAAAACAAGAATCTCAAACAAAATATACAAGTAGGCGGGATGGAGCGAGGGAAAAGATAACGATGTTAGAATCAAAATAAATTCTTTCCCAACTAAGCTGCCTAGAATTGCCCATAATCCAGCTAGAACCCCGAAAAATGGAACTAAAATGATTTTCGGTAAAGCAGATTGTGAAATTTCAAAAATAGATCTTCCTTTAGCAAATCGATAAACGAATGAAATGAGCAATAGATTGAAAGCGGCAACGGAAGAACAGATAAGTAAAGCTAACCACCCATTTGTACCGATATTCTCTGATAATAGCCGAGGAAGGCTGAATACGACGACACCGGTTTGAGCGAAGTTTGCCATAATAGTGGTCTGATAAAATGGAAGCTTAGCGCGCATGAGTGTCTCCTTCATTCGTTCGGATTATTGGTGGGAGGCTTTTTGAGTTTGGTCAAAATATGAATAGGTGCTCGGATAATAAGTTCTAACCAACGACTTGGTTTCGACGGTGCAATTGGGTATAGATAAGAGATGCCAAACATGTTTAAACCAGAAAGTTGAATCATAATAAAGCTGAGTCCAAACACCAGTCCGAAATTTCCAAAGAGACCAGCCATAATAATGATCCCAAATCGGAGTAAGCGTATGGAAGAGCTCATGATATAGCTTGGTATGACGAAGGAGGCGATAGCCGAAATTGCAACCGAGATAATGAGGATATTACTAGTAATACCAGCCTGGACGGCTGCTTGTCCGATGACGATCCCGCCGACAGTACCGATGGTTGGACCGATTTTGGTAGGTAAGCGTGCGCCTGCTTCACGAAGCAGCTCGATAGTCATTTCCATGACAATGGCCTCTAGAAGAGGCGAGAACGGCACTTTATTGCGTGATTCCATTAAGTTTAATAATAGAGATGGCGGAATCATTTCATAATGATAAGTAACTAGAGATACATAAAATGCAGTGAAGCAAATTGTGATGAATAAGGCAATGAAGCGTAGAATGCGAATAGCAGAGGCAACAGGCCACGGTTGATAATAATCGTCTGGCGATGAGAAAAATTCAATAAACGAGGTAGGCGCACTGAAAGCGAACGGACTCCCGTCAAGAAGCCCGATTATTTTGCCGCTTGTCAGCTTGTCTGCTATATGATCAGGTCGAGCACTTGTCAAGAATTGCGGAAAAATCGATAGTTTGTTAGGTGTTAAGTGTTGTGAAAGTGTATTTGTATCATAGATCGTTTGGATATCAAGCTTATCAATCATTTCGCTTAACTGCTGCACATGTGTGGGTTCTGCAAGTTCCTCTAAGTAAAGCAGAACCATCGTCGTCGCTGTTCTTGTACCGATGGTGAAAGTGATCGCTTTTAATCCAGAATCCTTGATGCGCCTCCGTATCAACGACAAATTTGTATTTAGCGATTCAGTAAATGAATCCATGGGACCATTAATGACGCTTTCTGTCTCTGAATTTTGGATGGATCGAGATTCAGGCGCGTAAGCTTCGTGTAAGTAGCCTCTATTTTTATAGAAAATAGCGATGTTTCCACCCAAAATGCCTGTAACTAGCTCGCTTGCTTGCAGCTTAGGTATATACGAAGACTGGCTCAGAATAGCGACCATATTAGCGTCCTTACTATTGAAAGGCTCTATGGCATCTTTTCTTAAAGTCTCTGTACTGACAAGGTGACCGAAATAAATGATATCAATTTGCGGAAGCGGGAGATGCAGATGAGATAAATCGGAGCAATCGCAGAGCAACTGCAAGGTTTGCTCTAGCAGACCATCCCCAAACGTCATGTCTCCGTTCATACTTATCGATCTCCTTCCTCACTGTGATTCAGGATTGCCCAATATTTCCATTCTTTATTATGTTTCTTTTTCGAATTCGCTATTCGACTTCACGGAAACGATCCCAATCCTGAGTCTTATTTTCCATACATCGCCATTTGGGTTAAATCATATGTTATCATGATGAATGAATAAGTGATGAATGAATAACTGAATTAGTTAATAACTGAATGATCCAATAGATATACAAAAAAGGAGCTCGAATCTATATGATCAAACATTCTCCCTACATTCTGCTAGTTCTCGCCACATGTATATGGGGAGGCAATTTTGTTGCGGGCAAGGCGCTTGTCCTTCACATTCCACCGATTACGCTAGCTGCATTACGTTGGAGTATTGCTTTTATTTGTCTTCTTCCTTTCTTCGGTAGGCAGGCTTGGCAGTTAAGATCTGAGTTTCTACGCAGTTGGAAAATGATCCTTTTTCTGTCGGCAACCGGTGTTGCCGGATTCAATACGTTAACCTATGTGGCTGTCCAATATACAGGCTCGATTAATGCTTCGTTAATGAATTCGGCTACACCCATCATAGTTGTGCTTTTAACCTGGCTAGTTATGAAAGAGCGCTTCGCTTGGTCAGCTTTACCTGGAATTGTGGTGTCCATGGCCGGTGTGAGCTGGATTATTAGTCGAGGTAGTGTGTCGGCGCTGTTGAGTCTTTCCTTTAACAAAGGCGACCTGTTCATGCTAGTGGCGGTTCTGTGTTGGGCTCTATATTCGGTGGGTATGAAAAAGATGTCAGGACGATTCCCATCCAGTCCTTTTTTATTGATTCAAATGACTGTGGCTTTAGTGCTGCTGCTTCCGCTTTCGGCAGTGGAATGGGCGCTGAAGTCGCCGCATGTTGACTGGAGTCCACCTCTTGTAACAGGACTTATTTATATTGGTTTATTTGCTTCGATTGTTGCTTTCTTGAGCTGGAATCGTGCCATTGAGCTTGCTGGACCTCAGCGTTGTGCGGGTTTTCTGAATTTGATTCCGATGTTCAGCGCCGTTTTTGCAACTGCTTTTACGGGGGAAGCGTTAAGGATGTATCATCTTTTAGGGGCTATTTGGATCGTGGTTGGGGTGTATATCACGAATTATGCAATTAAGAAGCAGCAAACGAAAGGCGCAAGAATAGAGATAGCAAAAACCTAGCGGGGTTTCCGCTAGGTTTTTCATTGAATCGATTTTCTTCAAATGATGTAGATGAATATAGCATACTAAACACAAACATATTAAGAATAAAACAGATAAGGGGTGTAAGATGTTTGTAACCAAAGGCTCTCATATGTACTTGATGTTCAACAGGGAAGACCTGTAGCCGGTTTTGTTGATCAGTTTAAAGAGATCGTAGCTAGAGTTTTCCCGACCACCAAATAATTTCTTATCAGAGATGGAAATCATAAATAAGCAGGCAGCCCGCATTTTTAGCGGTTGCCTGCTGCGTTTAACTTTCATTTTCAAAAGATTAGATTCTTTTATTTCAGTTAACAGCATATGAATCAGACAAGCCTTTTACAGGAGCTGGTTTGTTTGCTTTCGTTACAAAAAAATGCAGCAATCATTTTGGGGAGTTTACTGATCTCAATGGGTATCAATTTTTTTCTTATGCCTTTTAAGGTACTAGATGGCGGGCTCATTGGAATTGCTCTTATTATCAATTATTTATTTGGACTCAAAGTGGGACTTGTTATGTTTTTGTGCAGCATTCCTATTTTTATTTTGGTGTGGTTCCATTTCAGTGACATGTTTTACAACAGCATGTATGGATTATTTTTTTCTTCATTCGTTATCGATTTCTTAGGGGCATACCGCGATTTTTTCTTATATTATGTGGATTTAACACCATTTAGCAGTTCATTGATCGGCGGATTTATTGTAGGTACTGGAATAGGAATCATGCTGCGTTATGAAACCAGTACCGGAGGGACGGACTTGCTGGCTCAATATTTTTCAAAATGGGTTCCTATCAATGTGGGAATAATTGTTTTTATAATCGATGGTATGATTATATGCCTAGGAGGACTGCTGCTTTCGGCTGAAACATTCCTGCTTTCCATCCTTACAATTACCGCAGGCGGGATAGCGACAAGTCTTTGTACGATGAAATGAAAAATCACTGAAATACTGTTTGGAATATGCAAAAAAATGCGTTCCCTACAATCGTAGAGAACGCGTTTTTTTGTCTTAATCGATTTTCTCCATATGGGCATGATTGCGGCGAAGAAGATCAACAGCAGCCGGATAATCGGCATCGCTGACTTTGGCTGAAAGTACATAATGAAGAGCATCTTCATCCTCATTCTTATCCCAATATGCATCCGAAGAATGTGTCTCGACTGTTGGCATAACACCTACAATTCCGACACCATTGTTCAGATTCGTTTCTCCGCCAGTTCCAACTCCGTCTACAAAAGGCAGCAGTACACGTCCGGTGCCATTGTAGCCGTCTGGTAATCTGCCAACTTCGAGCATGTCCGGACTATACTTCAGCAGTAGAATCCTTGCATCCTCAGCTTGATTTTCAGTGTGAAAATAGGCTTGAATCATTCGGCTCATGAAGAATCACTCCTTATACAAGGTGATGGTAAGGTTGTTCTTATAGAAAACTTACCCTGTTCGTGGAAGAAGCCTACCTTTTAATCAAAATAAATTAAACTTAGCGTAATACTCGGGATGATCGGAATTGAATTAGACGTTAATCTTGCATTATAAGCGATATTGAGAGAAGGGATTAAATCTTTTGATTGGACAATACACTGTCTTTAGTTCAAAATAGAATTAAGTGCAGGGGAGGTCAACCAACATGCCGATGAATAACTTTCGTCATTTATTACGTATTTTTTGGACGTTTCTTCGTATAAGTCCACTCACATTCGGTGGTGGTTATGCCATGCTGCCTGCCATCCAAAGAGAAGTTGTCGTTACGAACAAGTGGATGTCCGACGATGAGATGTCGGAACTGCTTGCTATTTCAGGTGCCGCTCCAGGTGGTGTAGGCGTTAATGTATCAGCTTTAGTAGGGTATCATTTAGCAGGAATAAGAGGAGCTGTAGCAGCCGTCATCGGCATTACGCTTCCTACTTTTTTTATCGTGATACTGCTTAGTATCATTTACACGTTCCTTCAAAGTTATCCCAAGATGCAAGCCATTATGGAAGGAATCCATGCCGCTATCATAGGATTGATTGCTGCCGCTGCTTACAAAATGGCGAAATCATCTATTATAGATAAAATGACGCTAATAGCCGCAGTTAGTACCGTTCTTCTGCTGCTCTTCATACCGATTTCACCCATTTTAATGATTATATTCGGCCTACTGGTCGGGATTGCCGTTGTTTTCTTGAAACAACGCTGGGGAATGAAGAATCCGATCAAGAGGCAAGAAGATGCAATGTCAGGGAACAAAAGCAATCGTGCTGCCGACTATTTCATCGCAGACGGGATATGAGGAATGAGGTGAACTATGCTTTTAAGTTTGTTTATTACTTTCTTTAAAATTGGCATGATCTCATTCGGTGGCGGTTACGCCATGATTCCTGTTATCCAACGTGAGGTAGAGAGGCATCAATGGCTCAATTTAGATGATTTTAATAACGTTATATCCTTAGCAGGTACAGGACCTGGACCGATTGCAACGAATAGTGCCACATTAATCGGTTTTCATACAGCCGGTGTGCCTGGCGCTATTGCAGCTACGCTAGGAATGGTTTTGCCTTCACTCATACTTATCATCGTATTAGCTGCTTTCTTATATAAATGGCATACGAATAAATGGTTTAAATCTTCTTTCTACGGTTTGAAACCGGTAGTAACGGGCTTTATCATTTTTGCAGCGATACACTTCGGGTTGTCGGGGTTAGGCCAAGTAGAGTACCAAATAACTTGGGACCAAATTGCGACGGTGCTTATCGCGGTAGGTGCCTTCTTGGCAATTATTAAATATAAGCTGCATCCTTTTTTGGTCATCGTATTTGCTGGTGTTATGGGCATTGTTTTTTTTCAGTGATCTATAAAGCTTCTTCTAACAGGGCTCTCTTTTCATTCCTTCAGATGGGGTGAAAGGAGAGTTTTTCGTATTATTGTGTATTATTTGTGTCGAATAGTGATAAAAAAATATTTTATGTGCTATAAACAATATTATATTCACTTATTTCGTTATATAATGTACACTATATAACAAATAGAACACACTATATAAAACAGCCTTATTGATGAGAGGAATGGGAGAATGAGCATAGAACTAAAGGTTGAACAGCTAAGAGCAGGTGCCACCCACTACAATTTGTCAGTGTCAGAGCTAATGAGAATGAGCATCGAGCGTAAAGAAGGAACTTTCGCGTCCTCTGGAGCGCTTCAAGTGAACACTGGTAAGTATACAGGGCGTTCTCCCAAGGACAAATACATTGTAAATGAAGCTTCTGTAACTGATCATATCGATTGGGGAGCTGTGAATCAGCCGATGTCGGAGCAGCAGTTCGAGCGGCTGTATCAAAAAGCGCAAGACTACATGGCAAAGAAAGAATTGTTCATCTTTGATGGGTTCGCAGGAGCAGATTTGGCGTACAGGCTGCCGATTCGAGTTGTCAATGAGTATGCTTGGCACAATTTGTTCGCAAGACAACTGTTTATCCGTCCTACTAAGATTGAACTGATGGCACATAAGCCGGAGTTCACAGTCATTGCTTTACCCGGCTTAAAAGCCGATCCTCTCACCGACGGAACTAGATCAGAAACGTTCATCTGCCTCTCCTTTGAGAAAAAGATCGTACTGATTGGGGGTACGGAGTACGCTGGTGAAATGAAGAAATCTATTTTTAGCGTTTTGAATTATATTTTGCCTGGGCAAGAAGTTCTGCCTATGCATTGCTCGGCCAATGTCAGTGAAGAAGGAAATGTAGCCTTGTTCTTCGGGTTATCTGGCACTGGGAAAACGACACTTTCCGCAGATCCGAATCGTCGTCTCATTGGCGATGATGAGCACGGCTGGTCGGAGACGGGTGTGTTTAATTTCGAGGGAGGCTGCTACGCAAAATGCGCTGGCCTTACCGAAGAGAAGGAGCCGCAGATTTGGCAGGCGATCCGATTCGGCACTGTTTTGGAGAATGTGGTGCTTGATCCTTCCAGCGGCATTGCCGAATACGGCAATACGCAGATTACGGAGAATACACGCGCAGCCTATCCTTTGGAGTATATCCCTGGAGTGAAGATTCCGGGAACCGCCGGTCACCCTGATGTCATCATGTTCCTGACGGCAGATGCTTCCGGAGTTCTGCCTCCTATATCCAAGCTGACAAAAGAACAAGCGATGTACCACTTCTTGTCTGGCTACACGTCAAAGCTTGCTGGTACGGAACGTGGAGTTACGGAACCGGAAGCCACCTTCTCTACATGTTTTGGAGCGCCTTTCCTGCCGCTTCGTCCTAACGTTTATGCACAGATGCTGGGGCGTAAGATCGAAGAACATAAGGCCAACGTGTACCTCATTAACACAGGTTGGGTCGGCGGTTCCTATGGCGAAGGCAAGCGTATGAATTTAGGTTATACAAGAGCAATGGTTACAGCAGCTCTTAACGGCAGCTTGGAGCAGACGACGTTCACGGAAGCTCCGTTCTTCGGTCTGTTATGTCCTGATGCTGTTCCAGGGGTTCCTAGCGAGCTCTTGCTGCCAAGGAACACTTGGCAAGATCAAAGTCAATATGATGTCAAGGCGAAGGAATTAGCGCAGCGTTTTATCCATAACTTCCAAAAATTCGCGGGTGTTGATGAACGTATCATCGCTGCTGGACCTAAGATTTCAAACGAAGTTTAGATGGGTTAGAATAGATAAGACATGAATGAGGAAGGGAGGGAAATATCATAGAGCTTACATCCCGACAGATGGAAATGATCGATCTCGTCAAAAAGCATGCACCTATTACAGGGGAACGAATAGCTGAATTGCTTGGAATTAGCCGTCCAACCATTCGTTCCGACCTTGCTGTTTTGGTTATGCTTCGCTATATTGACGCCAAACCAAAAGTTGGATATTTCCTAGGAACGGCTGCTCTGGAAGTAGATTCACCATTTAAACATATAGAAGCAGTAAGAGTAAAGGATGTTATGGGAATCCCCATTGTTCTAAGGGAAACCGTCACCGTAAGCGATGCTGTAGTCACTCTTTTTCTCGAAAATGTAGGAAGCTTGATTATCGTGAATATGCAAGGGACTTTAGCTGGTATTGTTACACGAAAGGACTTGCTAAAGGTTACGCTTGGGCAGGCGACGGCAAATACGATGCCCGTTTCACTAGTCATGACAAGGCATCCGAATGTTGTGACGGTAAACCCGGAAGACAGTGTATTAGAAGCAGCACGGAAAATGATTCATCATCAAGTGGATGGGCTGCCTGTGGTTAAGAGTGAGGCTGATCAAGAGCCAGGTGAAGTGGTTGGCCGAATTACGAAAACAACAATGACCAAATTGCTGCTTGATGTGGCGCTGGGGACTTAATCAGGGGGAGTGTAAGTGGGAGAGAAGATCCATACGATTTTCGTTTGTTCGGATTCAGTGGGGGAAACGGCGAATACTGTCGTACAAGCAACGATCCGCCAATTTAATGCAAGCCAAGTGCAAGTCAGACGTTTCGGATCGATCCGAACGGAAGATGAAGTACGCGCTTTAGTAGAAGAGGCAGCGAAAGTGGATGGGTTCATTGCTTATACGCTAGTACTACCTGAGCTTAGAGAGATGATGCGGCAGGAAGCCATACGTTTAAGTGTAAATGCCATTGATATCATGGGACCCATGATGCAGGCTTTCATAGATACCTTTAAGGGTTCTCCGAAGCGGAAAGTAGGTCTGCTTTATCAGCTGGATGAACAATACTACCAACGGGTTGAAGCGGTCGAGTTCACGGTAAACAGTGACGATGGCAAGGACCCAAGCGCAATGAAACAAGCACAGATTGTTTTAATTGGACCTTCCCGAACCTCCAAAACGCCACTGAGCATTTATTTGGCGCACAAAGGCTATAAGGTGGCGAATTACCCGCTTGTTCCTGAGGTAAAGCCGCCTGCAATTATATATGAGCTAGACCCGAATAAATTGATTGGTTTGACGATGAGCCCCGAGCATCTGGTACGTATTCGTACAGAACGTTTGAAAGCGGTCGGACTTCCTTTTGGCGCTAAATATGCGACAGGGGAGCGAGTCGAAGAGGAGTTGTCATTCGCAATGAAATTATATCGTGAGCTTGGTTGTAAGATCATCGATGTAAGTGAGAAGGCCATTGAAGAAACGGCTGGCCTGATTCTAGCAGACAGATAGCCAGGAAGCCAACATTTCCTAATAGAAAGGGTGAATGATGTATGCAAAGAGATTTGTCTCTGGAAATTGTACGAGTAACAGAATCTGCAGCTTTGGCGTCCGCACGTTGGACGGGAAAAGGGAATAAACACAGCGCTGACGAGGCAGCAACTTCTGCTATGCGTTCTATTTTTAGCTCCATTCCTTTTCGAGGAACGGTTGTCATTGGTGAAGGTGAGATGGATGAAGCCCCGATGCTGTTCATCGGTGAGTCTTTAGGAAATGGGTTGGGTCCCGAATATGATGTGGCTGTTGATCCGCTCGAAGGTACCGATATTGTAGCTAGCGGCAGGAGTAATGCCCTTTCCGTGGTAGCCATAGCTGAGAAAGGGAACCTGCTGCATGCACCGGATATGTATATGGAGAAGCTGGCAGTAGGACCGCGGTTGGTTGGCAAATTGAATTTGGATGATCCCTTAGAACTAACGATTAGAAAGGCTGCTCTTCAGTTACAAAAAGAGATAACAGAGCTGACTGTCTCCATCCTGGATCGCAAAAGACATGCAGATAAAATCCTTGTATTAAGGACGCTAGGTGTCAAAATTCATTTACTGAACGATGGCGATGTGGCGGGTGCTATGGCTGCCGCTTTCCCTGAAACGGGCATTGATCTGCACGTAGGTTCCGGAGGCGCACCGGAAGGGGTGCTCGCCGCGGCTGCACTACGTTGTATGGGAGGCGAATTTCAAGGACGGCTTCTTCCCGATAACGAAGAAGAAATACTACGATGCAAGCAAATGGGGATTGCTGATCCATCCAAAGTGCTTGGAATGCGCGAGTTAGTAGGCGAATCTGACATTTATTTCGCTGCAACTGGTGTAACCTCGGGCGACTTCCTGAGCGGAGTTAAATTTCTATTTGGCGGTCGCGCAGAAACACATTCGGTCGTTATGAGGGCGCAAACTCAGACGGTCCGTTTCATCCAATGCGTGCATCAGATGCATGAGTACCACCTCGGGAGCGCCTGAGCAGACATAAAGGGACTACATAAACGCATGCAAAGAAATCTCTCTTTGGTTTAAAGGGAGATTTCTTTGTGTTTAAAAATAGATCAATTTTATGTGGTATTGTTTTCTTGGCACGATTATTGCTAGATAAAAGAAGGAGAAAGCGTCATCATACGGCTGGAGATGATAAACAGGAGAACTGTAGGATGTTACCATAAGCAAAATGGGTTTAAATAGAGCTATAATTGATTTATAATAATCGTAAGCGTTTTCAATAAAAGTGACTTATGCTCAACACGAAAAGTAAGTATTGCCATGGATAAACGCAAGGAGGAACCAGGTATGAGAGCAGGCCATAGTCTAACACAAGTGCAGAACCAAAAGCTAACAATGACTCCTGAACTGCAACAGTCCATTCATATATTGCAATTATCAAGCTATGAGTTGTCGCAGTACCTCCAAGAGCAAGCCTTGGAAAACCCTATACTGGACATCGAATCTTTCACAAGTTCTTATTTGAAATCGGGTAAATCTTCACAAATAGCTGGGTCCATCACAGATCCGCTATGGAAGGCGAAGGCGAGGGAGGAAACATTGGAGCAGTGGCTTCTTAGCCAACTGCGGATAGCAGGGGTTTCCGATACCTTATATCAGACGGCAGCCTATCTGGCAGGAAATTTAGATGATAGAGGTTATTTACCCCTTTCCATTACGGAAGTAAGCTCGTTTATGAATAAGCCTAAAGAGGTTGTCGAAGAAGCGCTAACTTGTATACAGTCGCTGGATCCGCCGGGCGTAGGAGCTAGAGACTTGCAGGAATGCTTATTGCTGCAGATTTCTAAGGATCATGCCGCACCGCATGGCACTTTTGAAGTAGTCAGTCAATGTATGCAGCTGCTTGCTCAAATGAAGCTGGATAAGATTGCGGTGCAGTTAGGTGTAACACTCATGCAAGTGAAGGAGATCGTCACCTATATTCGTAGTTTGAATCCACGTCCTGGTATGGCCTTCAGCTGGATCGAAGAATCTTATCTCATTCCCGATGCTACTATTTATAAAGAACATGGGAACATCGTGATTCAAATGAATGCGGGCGCAGTCCCTAAGACCTCAGTTAATACGGACTATTATACTCATATCCAGCATGCAGGTTGTAAAGAATCGGTGTCCTTTCTGAAAGAAAAATGGAAAACAGCCGATTGGATTGTGCGCAGCCTGGAGCAGCGGAAGATGACCCTGTACCGGGTCATTCGGGCTATTTTTGAAGAACAGCTGGCGTTTTTAGAAATCGGCGAACGTGGCATGAAGCCCTTAACTTTAAAAATGATTTCCGAGAAACTTGACCTCCATGAATCTACGATTAGTAGGACGGTACAAAACAAGTACATTCGTACCCCCTATGGCGTGCTTGAGCTTAAATATTTCTTTTCTTCGGGGCTGCAATCAGATGTAGGTGAACTAACGTCTATCAAAACAATCAAGATAAGAATCAAAGAACTCATTTCACAGGAACATAAGAAACAGCCTTATTCTGATCAAAAGGTTGTAGAAATTTTATCGGAAGAGGGCATTCGTATTTCACGCAGAACGGTGACCAAATATCGTGAAGAGCTGCATATTTTATCTTCTGCACTGCGTAAGAATATTTTGTAAGCATAAACCCGTCAGAGGCAATTCCTCTCGGCGGGTTTTTCTTGTCTTTCAACTATGCAAAAGGTAGTTATTATTCAAAAATGCATATATGCAGATCAGTCCCAAGAGAATCCAACGGTTGCAACTGCATACATAATGAAGCTAATTCTCAATTCGCCTCCTAAGTTACGCATTGGCACTGTTCTTGCTGATATAAAAAGTTATAAAGATATCAAGAAAAACTACATTGAATGAGGTGCCCATGATGCTAAGTATCGACGCAAAAAGAGAAACAGCGCATTCTACAGCTTCTACAGAAAGTATGGCAGTTGAAAATCCCTTAACCGCCTTTCAATCCCTATTAAAAGAAGCGACTGACCTACTGCTGTATCCCGAACCCGTTTATCAGTTGTTAAAAGATCCGATCCGATTCCTAGAAGTGAAGATTCCGGTTCGGATGGATGATGGCAAAACGAAAATGTTTGCCGGATACCGATCTCAGCATAACGATGCCATTGGCCCAACCAAAGGCGGTATTCGGTTCCACCCCGAAGTCACTCCTGAAGAAGTGAAAGCGCTCTCTGGCTGGATGAGCTTGAAATGCGGTATCACCGATCTGCCCTATGGGGGAGCAAAGGGAGGCGTCATATGCGATCCAAGATCGATGAGCTTGGGCGAGCTAGAGCGGTTGAGCCGTGGGTACGTGAGAGCAATCAGTCAATTGGTCGGACCTTCCAAGGATATTCCTGCACCTGATGTATTTACGAATTCGCAAATTATGGCATGGATGGCTGATGAATATGATCATATCCGCGAGAATGATTCGCCTA
Organism: Paenibacillus sp. J31P190; assembly: GCF_059692075.1. Lineage (NCBI taxonomy): Bacteria > Bacillati > Bacillota > Bacilli > Caryophanales > Paenibacillaceae > Paenibacillus > Paenibacillus sp. J31P190. The sequence goes on from NZ_JCAUAS010000008.1 coordinate 242,454, forward strand.
GTTTTATCACAGGAAAACCGATTATTTTAGGTGGATCCTTAGGCAGGGAAACCGCAACCTCCAAAGGGGTACTATACATTTTGAAGCTGGCAAGTCAATTGAAGAATCTCCCATTGGATAAGATGCGGGTCATCGTGCAAGGATTCGGTAACGTAGGAAGTCATTTGGCGCAGATGCTTTACATGGAAGGAGTTATGGTCGTTGGGATTTCTGATGCCTTAGGTGCAATTTACGACGAAAATGGACTGGACATTCCCTATTTGATGGACCGCCGAGACTCCTTTGGTACGATAACGAATTTATTTTCAAACACGATCACTAATCAGGAATTACTTGAAAAAGAATGCGAGATTCTTGTGCCTGCAGCTTTAGGCGGTCAAATTACAGAAGAAAATGCAAGTAAGATAAATTGTCAGATTGTTGTGGAAGCTGCTAATGGCCCAACGACAATTGAAGCAACCAAAATATTAGAAGAACGCGGCGTGATGGTAGTTCCTGATATTTTGGCCAACTCCGGCGGGGTAATTGTTTCTTACTTTGAATGGGTTCAGAATAATCAAGGATTCTACTGGACGGAAGAAGACGTGGATCAAAAGCTAAAGGCAAAAATCGAAGCGAGTTTCTACAAAGTATATAAAACCGCGCAAACCTATGGAGTGGATATGAGAATGGCGGCTTATATGGAAGGAGTACGCAAACTAGCGGAAGCCTCATTGGCCCGTGGATGGGTCAACAGAACTTAATTGAAGGAGAATGGATCCTATGAAATTAGATATCTTGTATGACGAGACCGAAAGACCATTCACACGTTATGTTTCCTATGCAGCTATGAATAAGCGATACGATTTTGGGTTGGTTTATACGAAGCAGTTTTTCGGAAAAACGATTGTCTTCTCTATACAAAGTATGCAGATGATCTTTATGTCTTATGATGATATTTTGGATGATACTTTTTGGATTGAGAAATTGGATATACACGCACAGGATGTTGAGGCTGTGAAGGAGTTTTTACAAAACGTGTTGGTTCCTCTCCACAGTTTGATGACGCAATACTGATTATGCAATTTTGCATAATATGCTTTTTTGCATAAGAAGCAGGTCTTCGAAAGCTGATTTTTGCGTGGAAAAGTGGGCTTCGGTCTTTGGCATCATTATTGCTAAGTCATAAGTTGAGTCTTTCAATAGCTGAAGGAAGTGATAAAAATGATTCATCTAAAGATGTATATCAATGGCATATGGGTAAAGGCAATAAGCGGAAAAACTCGTGAGATTATCAATCCGGCGAATGGGGAAGTCATTGCTCTTGCCGCCGAGGGGGACGAAGAAGATGCTCGCCTGGCCATACAAATAGCAAGGGAAACCTTTGATCGCGGCGATTGGTCTGAAATGCCTGCTGCCAAGCGTGCATCGTATTTATTTGCCATAGCGAATAAGCTTGAAGAAAAAGCTAAGGAAATCGCTCAGCTTGAAACGCTCGATAATGGCAAGCCCTTGAGAGAAGCTAGGTTCGATGTAGCGGATGCTGTAGCTTGCTTTCGATATTATGCCGGTTTGGTAACCAAACCGCATGGACAGACTTACCAGGTGGCAGACCCTGTGCAGACCCTTGTCATCCATGAACCGATCGGTGTATGCGGATTAATCGTTCCATGGAACTATCCGTTGTTGATGGCCGTCTGGAAAATAGCTCCTGCCTTAGCTGCAGGAAATACGATTATATTCAAACCGTCTGAGGTCACTCCAGTCTCGGCTATGAAGTTGTTTGAAATCATTGATGAAGCGGGAGTGCCGCATGGCGTTGCGAATATGGTGATGGGTGCGGGAGCAGCGGTTGGAAATGAGTTAGCCGAAAGTATCTTGGTTGATAAAATTTCATTTACAGGCGGTACCGCGACGGGGCGCAGCATTATGAAAGCGGCAGCAGGCAATATCAAGAAGATTTCCTTAGAGCTCGGCGGAAAATCCCCAAATATCGTGTTTGCTGATGCTGATTTTGAAATCGCTGTGGACTATGCCTTATTTGGTATTTTTGCCAATCAAGGTCAAGTCTGTGCTGCCGGATCTCGATTGCTTTTGCAAGATTCGATTTATGATTCGTTTATTGAACGTCTCGCCCAAAGAGCGCAGCAAATCCGAATAGGTAAAGGGGATGACCCCAATACCGAAATGGGACCGTTAATTAGCGGGGCTCATATGGAGAAAGTGCTGAGTTATATTGAAATCGGCAAGCTGGAAGGCGCTCGTCTCCTATGTGGTGGGCATCGAATGACGAAAGATGGACTAGATAAAGGTTATTTCGTGGAACCGACGATATTTGTGGATACGACGCCAACGATGCGCATCGTGCAGGAAGAAATCTTTGGGCCTGTGCTTGTTGTTCAGAAATTTACGGATGAGGCCGATGCGATCCGAGTGGCTAATGATTCTCCGTATGGTTTGGCTGCTGGTGTCTTTACCAATGATGGCGCCAAGGCGCTTCGTGTTATTAAAAAGCTTCGCGCAGGCATCACATGGATTAATACCTATCATAATACTTACAATGAAGCGCCGTGGGGCGGTTACAAGCAAAGCGGGATTGGGCGCGGCCTTGGGACTCATGGATATGAAGAATTTACAGAAGTGAAGCAGATTAATATCAATTTAGACATCCAGCTAATAGGTTGGTTCGAAAATTAACAGAGGAGAGACTTTGAGCTACGCTCAGGGATCCCAACAAAGGAGAGACTTTGAGCTACGCTCAAAGATCCCTATATTAGGAGGATACGACTATGAATAAAACATCAGTGCCAACAGAGGGAAAAGAAGAGTTAATGACTAAATATGCGGATGTTTATGCGTATACGAATAAAGTGCTTGGTTTAATCGAGAAGCAAGATATTAATAAAGAAGAGGCTGCGTGGATTACGAAACAAACGGTTGAAAATTTCCGTGATCACGTCAATCCAGGTTTTCTCTCCTATCGCAAATCGGTAACCAAAGACGGTCAGTTCGCTGCCGTAGAATGGAAAGACTCTGGACTTAACTGTTTCATGGACGTAAATGGCAAAGAATATATTGATTGTCTAGGCGGGTTTGGCATTTATAATGTTGGCCATGGACATCCCAAAGTTAAACAAGCCGTTATCAATCAGTTGAGCCGACAAGCGCTGCATAGTCAGGATTTGCTTGATCCGCTTCGTGCTATTTTGGCCAAAATTGTTGCCGATGTTTCACCAGGAGATTTGAAATATGCGTTTTTTACGAATAGCGGGACTGAATCTGTAGAAGCGGCGTTGAAGCTTGCCAAAATGCATAGCGAACGGACGACGTTTATCGCAACAACCCGGGCTTTCCATGGAAAAAGTCTTGGAGCTTTGTCAGGTACGGCGAAAGGGATGTTCCGCAAACCGTTCCTTCCTATGATTCCTGGCTTCCGCCATGTTCATTTTGGCGACATCGACATGATGAGAAAGACGTTCGAGGCGTGTTCGATGGTTGGCGAGGAAGTAGCTGCTGTTCTTCTTGAACCGATTCAAGGAGAAGGCGGCGTTATCCTTCCTCCGGATGGCTACTTGAAGCAAGTTCGCGAGCTCTGCGACGAATTCGGTGCGCTCTTAATCTTTGATGAAGTTCAAACGGGTATGGGACGTACGGGAAAAATGTTCTGCTCGGAACATTACGATGTAGTTCCAGATATTATGTGTCTAGCCAAAGCGTTTGGCGGAGGCATTATGCCTGCGGGAGCGGTCATTGCCAAAGAGGACGTATTCAAAAGCTTCTTCCCGAATCCATTTATGCATACGACTACATTTGGCGGAAACCCGCTAGCTTGTGCGGCGGCTATTGCTACCTTTAACGTTCTGATTGAGGAAAACCTGCCTGCCAGAGCAGCGGAGCTTGGGGAGTATATGCTGAAAGGGCTTCGCGAGGCAGCTGCTGATTACAGGGATAAAGTGTTGGAAATCCGCGGGCTGGGACTTCTGATTGGTATTGAGTTCCATAACGATGAGATCGGGTATGAAGTATCCAAAGGTTTATTTGATAATGGGATCCTTGTTGCCGGAACGCTCATTAATGCCAAAACGATTCGGATCGAGCCGCCTCTAACGATTACTTACGAGCAAGCTGATATCGTCATTACTGAATTTAAGAAAGTACTTGGACAAGTACGGATCTAATGAAGTTAGAAAAGGAGGCTGCTTATGGCCTTCTTTTTCCATTGTAAAACAGCAGGTGCTTATTATTGTATAATACAGGTATACAGTTTAAACATCTTAGGGGGAGCATTAAATGGCTACACAATGGTATGTTAGGAAAGCTTATACAGTCACTTTCGACTCTTCTGCAAATGATGTATGGGATTTGATGTCTCAGTATAACGAACCCTATGTTTTCATAACAGACCCGGATCAAGCAGGTAAAATTATTGCTTATATTCGTAATACAGACATTATGCCGTCTGTAGGCAATAAGGAATGGATGAATAGACAGATTAGCTCATTTCCGTTTCATACCCATATCATGTTCATTCAGCAGGAAGCGGATATGCTGGATTTTTTCAAGGTGTTTGGTGAAGAAGTCGTCGTTATTCTTAATGCGCAAAGTCAGCAGGTGGGTTATTTACAGCGGGAAGATGTTCTGTATTATTTGCTGACGAATCAATCCTCAGGTTCAGATTGGATGCGTTCACTGCTGAATTCGATCCCTATGGGGATTATGATTGTTGATGTTCATGGACGAATAGAAAACTTTAGTTCAGAGGCTCTTCGAATGATTCGAATGAATCCGGAAGAGCTGCGCAAGCAGCGAATCGGTGATCTATTTGGTGAGGAACAGTTCAAGAAGGTCATTGATCATGGTGAAGTCACGTTAAATCATATTATCGTCAACGATCGCATTGGCGTTCTAGCTGACTTTGGTCCGATTCGGAACAAGCATGGCAATGTGACGGGTGCGATCGTTGTCCTACAGGATTTACCGTATATTGAGAACATGGCGATGGAGCTTGAATATGTCAAAAATCTCAATACGGATTTGCAGGCCATTCTATCCTCGATTTACGATGAAATCATCGTTGTGAACGAGAAGGGGGTTCTGCTCAGGTACAGCGGCAATTTAATTCAAGATTTCTGGGAAATCGATAAACAGCAGCTAATCGGCATTAACCTGATGGAGCTCGAGCATGAGGGTACTTTTTTTTCAGCTATTGTGAAGATGGTTCTAGAACGAAAAAGAAAAATATCCGTGACCCAGGAAAGTAAATCCGGAAAGAATGTGTTGGCTGTAGGTAACCCAATCTTTGATGATAAGGGGAAATTAGAACGTATCGTCATTGCCCTGCGGAATATTACGGAAACCATGATGCTAAAAGAAGAATTGCGCAATGTCAAAAAAATGTCAGAACGGTACAAAAAAGAACTGGAACATTTGCGTGATCAGAAAAATTATACCAGTCCTCGTCAGATGATTTATGGCAGCGAGGTCATTGAGAAGGTCATGAAATATATTCACAAGGTTGCCAATGTGAGCTCGACCGTTCTACTTACCGGTGAATCCGGAGTCGGCAAAGAAGTGTTTGCCCGTACGATTTATGAAATAGGGCCGAGAAGCAATAAACCGTTCATTAAAGTCAATTGCGGGGCAATCCCAGAAAGTTTGCTCGAGAGCGAATTATTCGGTTACGTAAAAGGCGCTTTTACAGGTGCCAATACGACAGGCAAGATGGGCTATTTTGAAATGGCGAATAAAGGGATTATCTTCTTGGATGAAATTGCCGAGATGCCATTGAACTTGCAAGTGAGATTATTACGTGTGCTGCAAGAACGGGAAATTACCCCTATTGGGGGGACAAGCGTTGTCGAAGTAGATGTGCAGATCATCACCGCAACGAATAAGAATCTCGAGAAAATGGTGGAGGAAGGGACGTTCCGGGAGGATCTTTATTACCGCCTGAATGTGATTCCCATTCACATTCCCTCGCTTCGGGAAAGACCGGAGGATATTCCTTTATTAAGTTTACACTTTTTGCAGAAATTCAATGAAAAATACGAACGTAATAATCAACTCTCCCAAGATGCCTTAGATGTGCTTGAATCTTATTCTTGGCCAGGAAATGTACGGGAGCTGCAAAATATTATTGAACGTGTCTCGGTAACCACAGACGAAGAATTAATTGATTCGAATCAAATTACACCCCTGTTGAAAAAAGGTAAACAAAATCAAGTACAGCGGAAAGTAAGCAAAATCGTTCCCTTAAAGGATGCGACGAAAGCGTTGGAGGAACACTTGATCAAAATGGCGATGGATGAATACAAAACGACATCTTTGGCTGCCAAAGCGCTGGGAGTTAGTCAATCCACAATTAGTAGGAAATATCAAGAAATCCAAGAGAAGCTTGAACGGGGTGAAGAAATTGGGATTTAGATTTGATGTGATAACACCATTCGCCGGAACGATAGATCGAATATATTACGCAGCAGGGGAAAGCGTAGAAGAGGGAGCCGTATTGCTATCTCTTCAATCAAGCGGCTTGGTCCACCAGATTCTATCGCCGGTTACAGGTTATTTGGATAGTGCTGAAGTTTCTCAAGGAGATTTTGTTATATCTGGAATGATTGTGGCTTGTATTTTAGAAGCTGAAAAGACAGAAGAAGAGTCGGCTGTATAAGCCATAAGAAACTGTTATCAGGAAACTGTGACAGTTTTTTTTGTTTTGTGAATCGGATTATTCGAAATTAATTGAATTAACGATGTTTTCCATCGTTAGATGTGTTACATGTTGAACTGCATCCTCTATAACGATGTATTGTATCGTTGTTGAGGTATAAGCCGACTAGCGCGATGTTGTAAAAACTGCAACAATTCTGCCAAGATTCCGCCTCTCTCTCTTCGTTGTTGTATCATGTACAACAATTTTGCCCTATACAGGCCATTTCGCAACAAATGCGTTCAAATTGTTGTACAAACTGCAACATCAAGTAGCAAATTTGCCTTTTGGCGTGTGAATTGTTGTATTAATTACAACAATGGTAACCAACTATCGCCCATCTACCCTAACGAAGATGCCTGAATGACTGGCCCGTACCCGTCAATCTCCAAAGGCGGCCCATAAACAATTTATCCGCATAACCGTGCCCTTCCGTCAGTCTTCTAAGTTGCTCTCCGCGTCGTTGATAAACACGTCATATGAGATATCAAAACCCAATCATGGCACACCCCCATACAAAAAAAACCGCTCCCTAAGCAGCATGTGCTGGATAGGAAAGCGGCGTGTACTAAACGGACCGTCAAAACTATGAATTAATACAGATATTGCAGCGTAGTTGTATGAAAGGAGTCAATTACTACGAACAACATTACTACCAGCCGCGCTGAGCCATAAGCTCACTTGGTTGCAAGGTAGAAAGTTCAATTCCTTTCATGGCGGTGCCTAAATTTTTGGATACGGAGGCTATCAGTGCATAGTCTGTATAATGAGTAGTCGCTGCGACAATCGCGCGAGCAAATTTCTCTGGACTTTCGGATTTAAAAATGCCGGAACCAACGAAGACCCCTTCCGATCCCAGATGCATCATTAAAGCTGCATCCGCAGGAGTTGCTACACCGCCTGCAGCAAAATTGACAACAGGTAGCTTACCGGTTCTATGCACAAGCTCTATCAATTCATATGGGGCTCCAAGTTGTTTGGCTTCAGCCATCAATTCATCAGAAGACATGCTTTGCACTTTTCGAATTTGCTGCTGCATCGTACGCATATGACGGACGGCCTCAACGATATTGCCCGTGCCTGGTTCGCCTTTCGTACGAATCATAGAAGCACCTTCACCGATTCTACGGAGTGCTTCCCCTAGATCTCTGGCGCCGCATACAAATGGAACGGTAAAATCTTTTTTGTTGATATGATAGACTTCATCTGCTGGAGTAAGCACTTCACTTTCATCAAGATAGTCTACTCCCATTGATTCCAGAACGCGTGCCTCAACATAATGGCCTATTCTGGCTTTGGCCATAACGGGGATGGAAACAGCCTTGATCACCTCTTCGACCACAGATAAATCAGCCATTCTGGCTACTCCACCAGCTGCGCGAATATCGGAAGGGACTCGTTCTAAAGCCATAACGGCTACAGCTCCGGCTTGTTCTGCAATCTTAGCTTGTTCTGCATTCACGACATCCATGATGACGCCGCCTTTTTGCATTTCAGCCATCCCGCGTTTAATTCTGTCTGTTCCTACTTGTGTCATGTTGTATACTCCTCCTGCAATATGAATCTAAATGAATTGTACGATACACAGTATACTAGCAAAATGTATGCCAACTTTAGGCTCAGGGATAACAGGGTTAATGAAAGCCGAAACATGCATTTGTGCATGAACTATTCAAAAATGCATAAATGCAACCTCGACTCGTTAATTGAGTCTTTTCAGTTGGGCTGTTATAACGTAAGCTTTGATCTACTGCTCAGTGGCATCGTTATTGCTAGAAGAATATACATATGCTAATTTCAGCGTTGTTACTAAGGAGGATGCTTAACATGAGCACTAATAATCGACAATTTGTATCTATCACAAGTTCAGTACCAGGAGTGAAATCACTGGAACTGCTTGAGCAAAGAAAAAGATATGTACCTAAAGGGGTTAGCAATAATACACCTATTTTTGTTGAAAAAGCAGAAGGGGCTTTATTGCACGACGTAGATGGCAATGTATTTTTAGATTTTGTTGGTGCGATCGGTTCATTAAATGCAGGACACTGCCCGCCGGAAGTAGTACAGGCTATTCAAAAACAAGCAGAATTATATCTGCATACTTGCTTCCATATTGCGATGTACGAACCTTACGTGCAGCTTGCCAAGAAATTAGATGAAATCACGCCAGGTAACTTCGAGAAAAAGACGATTTTTCTTAACAGTGGCGCGGAAGCCGTAGAAAATGCGGTGAAGATCGCTCGGAAATACACAGGGAAAACAGGTATCGTCTCGTTTACTCGCGGGTTTCATGGACGTACATTACTTGGCATGTCACTGACTAGTAAAGTAAAGCCATATAAATTTAATATGGGACCCTTTGCCCCGGCTACCTATAAAGCTCCGTTCCCGTATCCCTTCAACCGTCCTGCATCGATGACGGAGGAAGAATACGCCGATTTTTGCCTGAAGCAGTTTGAAGACTTCCTATTTACGGAAGTGGCACCAGAAGAGATTGCCGCAGTTATTATGGAGCCTGTACAGGGAGAAGGCGGCTTTATAGTGCCTCCAAAATCTTTTGTGCAAGGTGTGTACAAAATCTGTAAGCAGAATGACATTCTTTTTATCGCGGATGAGATTCAGACGGGTTTTGGACGGACAGGTACGATGTTTGCTTCCAGTCAATTCGGTATTGAGCCGGATTTAATGACGTTATCTAAATCAATTGCGGCGGGACTTCCCATTAGCGCAGTGGTAGGCAGAGCGGGAATTATGGATGCACCTGGACCAGGTGAAATCGGGGGCACCTACGGTGGGAGCCCGTTAGGCTGCGTTGCTGCTTTGGCTGTTATTGAAATGATGGAGCGAGACGACCTTCCAGGGAAATCCAAAATCATAGGTGATAAAATCCGCAGTTTCTTTGTAGCATTGCAAGAAGATGTTCCACATATTGCTGATGTGAGAGGACTTGGAGCGATGTGCGGTATTGAGTTTGTGGATCCCGTGACGGGTAAGCCCTCCAAAGAACTGGTAGCTAGCTGCGTAAAAGCCTGCTATGAAGCGGGCGTAATCGTTCTGAGCGCAGGAGTTCAAGGTAACGTTCTGCGTTTCCTCACGCCGCTAGTCATTACAGATGAGCAGCTTCAAGAGGGGCTGGACATTATCGGCGATGTTCTAAGGAAGTTAGTTCCGGCCAAATTAACGATGGGGGTATGATGTTCGTATGAAAAAACATTTATTTATTAATGGAAAATGGAAAGAAGCAGCCGTTTATACCGATTTATTCTCGCCTTATTCGGGGGAACTTATTGCTCAGGTAGCTCAAGCAGATGATGAGGATGCAGAAGACGCGATCCAGGCAGCCGAGGCTGCAAGTACGATTATGAAGAAAATGACTGCACACGAACGCGCAGCAATTTTGGAGAAAACTGCGCTTCTGATGGAAGAGCGCAAAGAGGAATTAGCCCGTCTGCTGGCGATGGAAGCGGCCAAACCGATAAGAACAGGCAGAACGGAAATTTCTCGAACGATTCATACTTACAAATTTGCCGCAGAAGAAGCTAAACGCATTCACGGTGAGACTGTACCGCTAGATGCAGCACCGGGTGGCGAGGGGCGTCTAGCGTTCACCGTGCGTAAACCGCTTGGCATTGTAGGAGCTATAACACCATTTAATTTCCCGTTCAACCTTGTTGCCCATAAAGTGGGGCCTGCGATTGCAGCCGGCAACACGGTTGTATTGAAACCAGCAGGTCAAACACCGTTAAGCTCACTTGCGCTAGCTGAGATCATGCTTGAAGCCGGTTTACCTGCAGGGGCACTTAACGTTATCCCGGGCAAAGGATCAGTCATTGGTGAGAAGCTGGTACGTGATCGGAGAATTGCGGCTATCACGTTTACAGGCAGTCCAGAAGTGGGCATTGCGATGAGGAATAAAGCAGGTCTTAAACGAGTCACCCTTGAGTTAGGATCCAATTCAGCCGTAATCATAGACAGTAATGTGGATATAACGCAACATCTAGTGGATCGTTGTGTGCTGGGAGCATTCTCGTTCAGCGGTCAAGTGTGCATCTCCATTCAACGTATTTATGTTCATGAAAGCAAATACGAAGCCTTTGCAGCTATGTTCAAAACCGCGGTAGAGAGATTGGTCATTGGTGATCCGCTTGAGGAAGCTACTGATATGTCGGCGCTAATCTCCAGCAAAGAGGTTGACCGCATCGCGAGTTGGGTATCCGCTGCCATAGCGGGTGGAGCGATTGCTCTGTCCGGAGGCAAAGCGCTGTCACCGAGCCTATTTCCGCCAACGATACTGACAAATGTTGCTGAAACAGCAACGGTCTCGTGCCAAGAGGTCTTCGGTCCCGTTGTGACACTGACTCCCTTTACCACGTTGGATGAAGCGGTCTCAGCCGTCAACAACTCCCGGTTTGGTCTGCAAGCAGGAATCTACACAAACGATATCAATGCAGCGTTAAGAGCTGCTGAAGATTTAGAGGTAGGCGGCGTGATGATCAACGACATTCCTACCTTCCGCGTCGACAACATGCCCTATGGAGGGCTCAAAGATAGCGGAGTTGGCCGTGAGGGTGTGAAATATGCGGTGGAGGAAATGACTGAGCTGAAGCTAATCAGTCTGAAGTTGTAATCATATCGAAACTGACGCGAGTTACGGACGTGCTGATAGGCCACAGCTAGCGCTACTGCTGCCAAGCGAAGCCCGCTTGCTAAGCGCCGAAAAGGCGCTTACAGCCCGTTCGCACAGCGCGGGCCCGCTCGATAAGCGCAGAAAAGGCGTTTACAGCCCGTCGCGCCGCGTGAATCCCGGTCGTTAAGGTTTAGGTTTGTATCTGAAATTTCACAATGAAAGGCCATCTCATGGATGACTTGGAATTTCAGATAAAGAGTAGAACAGAAGGAGGATGGGAATGGGAGGGAAAGCGATAGCGTCCGTATTCTCTTTATCCACCAAATGTATACATTAAACAAGGACCTGAGGCGGGCCTCAGGTCCTTTGTTTAACATGTAATTTATAAGTTTTGGGTGGGGTTAACTCAAAAGTGTTCGTATGATTAAGAACGTCTCGAATTTTTACGCAAAAGAACCTCCAATTCTGCTAACACAGTGGTGAAGTGGGAAATGGAGGCTCTTTATTGCTGATTTGACATGTCATACATACATATCCATTTCTATTTTGCGTACAAACCTAGCCTTTGGCTAGGTCATTTAAAAAATCTACATTGAGCTATGGAATGAATAAGCAAGCTAGGTGTGCTAATTCCTTCTAACTATGGAGGTATCTTGTGAGATAAGACAACAGATCGTGCTAATGTTCTACATAACGCTAGATTCTGGGAGCATTAGGGAACAATAAGCAAACGTAGCTTGCTTAAGCATCCATAACAGGAGCTATTTGAACAAATAAGAACCATCAGTTGCCCTATTTTCCGTATCGATCCGCGTTAAACGGGTCCCCTTCGGAAAATGGAGGTTCTTTTGTTTATGAAATTTGACTCATAAAGAGTACTCGAAAATCATAAATAGGTTTTGAGACAGCCCTATTAATTGGAGCGCCGCGGAATAGTGAATTAATAATGAGAAATGCACGCTTAATATCGGAGGATACATCCGGAACCTCTGTAAAGTTTGCTGATGCGATGAAATTCATCTCTAAAGTGTGGGAATAGTGTTTATGTGCTGCTTGCAAGAGCTGATTTTGTATGAGACGCATTTTATTGGGGAACCACCCAGCGCAGAAAAAATTGAAAAACCTCCTCATGCTTGAGGAGGCTATCGTTCTGTGCAAAAAAAGAATGGACCAATGAAGTCCATTCTTTTTTTTCCTAAATTTAGCAAGCTCGATTTACAATTCGACGACAGAAAGGCTATCCAATCGTGGGTCATCGACTTCTTCAACAACAGCAGCGAATGGATTTTTTCTGAAGAATTTAGTCGCAAAGAGAAGGTAAATGAATCCAATAGAAGCCCAACCGATGCCAAGCATAAAGGCACTTTTCTCCAGATTAAACCAGAGGATTGATACAAGAGAGGCTCCGATTAATGGCATAATTACATTGGAGACAAATCCTTTTAACGTTCTGTACATCTTCAACTTTACAGCATAATGGGCAATAACAGATAAATTAACGAATGTGAAGGCGATAAGAGCTCCAAAGCTGATAAAAGCAACGGCTATTTCTAGACTAAAGAATAAGGCGGATAGGGAAACAATACCGACCAGAATGACATTGTAAAAAGGCGTTCTATAGGTTGGATGAACATAGCCGAAAAATTTGCGGGGAAGAATATTATCCCGTCCCATTACGTACAAAATGCGCGATACACTTGCGTGTGACGAAAGTCCTGAAGCTAGTTGGGCTGCAATGGCTGCTGAAAGGAAAAATATTTGAAATATTTTACCCCCTATATAAAGAGCAATTTCGGGCGCAGCGGCTTCCGGATCATGGAACAAGGAGTCATCAGGAAATGCTGCTTGTACGAAGTAAGAAGTGACAATAAAAATAACACCGCCAATTAGTGCTGTAAGAAAAATAGCCCGCGGGATCGTCTTTGTCGGGTTTGGTGTTTCTTCCGCATACGTAGTCACCGCATCAAATCCCAAAAATGAAAAACACAAAATGGTTGCACCTGTTACTAGTATGGAGAACTTCATGTCAGGTTTATAAATAGGCTGAATGGTGAATGCGCTGCCATAACCTATGCCATTGTTAAGTGCATGAAAGGCTAGAATGATAAAAAATACAGTAATCAGCACTTGAAACAAAACCAAAAATGCATTTAGTCGGGATGTCGTATTAAGACCCATTAAATTGACAAAGGTCAGCAATAGTACAAAACTAACAACCCATATCCATGACGGCACGCCTGGAAAAAAAGCGGTGAGGTAAATCTTAGCTAATAAAGCAGTAATCATAGGTATCATTAAATAATCTAGCAGTGAAGCCCATCCAACAAGAAATCCTAAATTGGGATCAATCGTTTTTTGCGTGTACGTATACGCGGATCCTGCGCTTGGAAAAGCACGTACCATTTTACCATAACTGAAAGCTGTAAATAACAAGGCAATTAAAGCAATGACATAAGCAGTCGGAACATGTCCATTCGTCGCCTCAGCTGTAATTCCAAACGTATCAAATACAGACATTGGCGTCATATACCCAATACCAAGCATTACAATCGGCCAAAGTCCAAGTGAACGCTTTAATGTTACCGTTTTTTCCATTTACCATTCCTCCTCATGAATTGAAGGTTGCTAGTTTGAAACCGCTTTCGTATTGATATAAGCAATTATGATGCCGATCTATTGTTTCATTCGCAATTTCGTTGATTTCTAATTTAATCATTCCGTCTAACGGCTTTTTTCGCCTATTTATATATCGTATCAAAACGCAATCCACATCTATACTGGGAAAGTTTGTTTAAAAAAAGAGTCAGCAATGAAATGAAGCTAAAAATGAGTATGCATTTTTTCATAACTAACCCAAATATGCATAATGGTCAAGGGCAAGAAGCAAGAAACGTAGCTAAACTTACAAGAAATCATATTTGTTGTATGAATAATCTAGAAGTTGGAATGTTTATTGCTAGATTAATTTCAGAATAAATCAATAAGAAAAAAAGGGGTTGAGATTGTATGTTTATCAAGTATGAAGTGATCAGCCCTTTCCGTGGAATGGTTGAGAGTGTGCTTAGCCAAGAATCCTCCTATGTGTATGAGGGGGAGTCCTTATTTGTAATAAGAACAGCGGAGAGGTTAGTTCATATTTCAGCGGAATACAACGGAGTTGTAACAGGACTTCATGTACAACCAGGTGATGAAATCATGCCGGGAATGATACTGGCCCAAATGGGAGAGAGCATGCATACGATTTTAATGGGGAGTGATTAGTTGGGAAGAGATTCGATAGGATGTTGAGTGTCACACATGGGCCAAGTTCTTTATCGCATATACTTTAGTTGAGAATGATGCGAAAAGAGGGATAACGATGAGTTTGACCCCAATTGATTTCCATTCTGTCGTCCGAAGCTGTATACCTCAGGAAGCCGAAGTTGTCGTATTGAAGAGGGAGGGGAGTCCTGCGGCTATTATTTATGCGGATGTAGATGGCGATGGTCACCCTGAAATCACAGCCTTGTATAGATATTTAGACAATCAGTACCTGTTTTCCCTGAAAAACTATTCCGGTAATTGGTTTCCAATCGCCTCTGCTGCAACGGGGAGAAGGCAAGAACTCACGGATTTCGCAGCTGCCCCAGTGTCACGAAGAGAAGGCTGGGACCTGATTATTGGCTGGCAAAATGAGCGCGAATCTTCCTCCGAACTCGATATCGTCCAATGGACACCAACTGGTTTCCAGCGTCTGATTCCTCCGGGAACTTTCTACAACCATCTGGAAATTGAAGATATGCCTGGCCGCGACGGAAGAGACGGCCTTTGCGAAATAGCGCTATGGGTGCATGAGCAGGATCAGGCTTACAATGTGGAAACCTATCGATGGGATCCTTACAGACTTGTCCCCATACAAGATGTGTATTCGTATTATTTTCAGAAGGTCACTCGCTACTATGAGGATTTAGCACGTGAGCATCCGGATGAGCAAGTCTACAG
This sequence comes from Paenibacillus sp. J31P190, assembly GCF_059692075.1. Classification (NCBI taxonomy): domain Bacteria; kingdom Bacillati; phylum Bacillota; class Bacilli; order Caryophanales; family Paenibacillaceae; genus Paenibacillus; species Paenibacillus sp. J31P190. The sequence continues at coordinate 257,747 of NZ_JCAUAS010000008.1, forward strand.
AAGTTATCTGGAGGAAGCACAAAGGAAAGCAGGAGAAAGCATTTCATCGTAGAAACATGATAAACCAGGTGGTTAACTCCCGCCTGGTTATTTTGTGTCGTAATTTCTTAGCCTGATTGTCCTAAAGTTAGACTAAAAATATCGTTATTCCTATGCTACATTTATGACAGATGTCTTAATATCATATAGCGATGAGGTAATCTCAATGAACAAAACATTGAAGATCGGCATTATTGGAGGCGGCGGTATTGCTGGCTCTCATGTAAGAGCATATCGTGAGCTAGCTGACGTAGAGATTGTAGCGGTAGCTGATGCGGTACCAGGCAAAGCGGCACAATTCATTGATTTTTGGCAAATTCCTTCGGCACAAGCCTTTGATGATTATCGGCAGCTGCTGGAATTAGACCTTGATGGGGTAAGCATTTGCACACCCAATGTGGCTCACCATCGGACAACAGTAGATTCGTTACTGGCAGGGAAAAACGTTATGCTGGAAAAGCCGATGTCCGTCACGCTGGAAGAAGCCGTCGAGATGGCGCAAACGGCTAAGAAAACGGGCTTCATGCTCAATGTTGGTTTCCAGCCGAGATATGATCCTAATATGAAGATTATTCAAGACGTGGTTCAGTCCGGTCAACTTGGTAAGGTTTATTATGTAGAAACAGGCGGAGGACGCCGCAGAGGCATGCCTGGCGGTACATTTATTAGCAAGGAAATCGCTGGAGCCGGAGCAATGGCTGATATCGGTTGTTACTCACTTGATATGGCTCTGAATGCGATGGGTTATCCGAAACCGCTTACCGTATCCGCTTACAGCAGTAACTATTTTGGAACAAATCCGTTATATCATAACGAAGCTAGTCGATTCGATGTGGAAGATTTCGGTGTTGCGATGATCCGTTTTGAAGACGATCTCGTGTTGAATTTCAAAATTTCATGGGCGATGCATATGGATACATTAGGACCAACCTTATTCCTTGGCACCGATGGTGGACTCAAAGTAACACCAGCTGGAAAAGGGCCATGGAGCGGAGTGTTCGACGGAAATGTGGGTTCCATTGCCTATTTCCACGACGTTCGTGGACATCACACAGAAAGCCAAATTCCGCTGATTGATCATAAGCTAAATTTGTTTAACGAGAAAGTCCGCGATTTCGTAGAGGCTGTCCGAGATGGCAAACCAGCCCCGATACCTGGTGAACAGATCGTTCGCAATCAAGCAATTATTGATGGCATCATTCGGTCATCGCTCATTAAACGCGAAGTCGCAATCGAACTTCCTAATTAACTCAAACTAATCATTATTCTGGAGGTATTCACATGTCACGTATTTTCCGTATTGGTATTATTGGTTGTGGAGGCATTGCAAACGGCAAGCATTTGCCAAGTTTGAAAAAGCTTTCGAATGTTGAACTGGTCGCATTCTGTGACATCGTGCAAGAGAAGGCTGAAACTGCCGCTGAGAAATATGGCTCCAAAGCAGCTAAAGTATATGAGGATTACAAAGAGCTTTTGCAGGATGCTACTATTGATATCATTCATGTGTTAACACCGAATGATTCACACGCCGAAATTGCTATTGCTGCGCTAGAAGCTGGCAAGCACGTGATGTGTGAGAAGCCAATGGCCAAGACAGCAGCAGATGCTAAGCGCATGGTTGAAACAGCGAAGCGTACAGGCAAGAAGCTAACGATCGGATACAACAACCGTTTCCGGCCTGATAGTCAGCATTTGAAGCGTGTATGTGAGGAAGGGGAGCTTGGCGAGATTTATTTCGCGAAAGCGCATGCCATTCGTCGTCGCGCAGTTCCAACATGGGGCGTATTCCTGGATGAAGAGAAGCAAGGCGGAGGACCGCTTATTGATATCGGTACACATGCTTTGGATCTAACGCTTTGGATGATGAATAACTACAAGCCGAAAGTTGTGCTGGGAACGTCTTACCACGAGTTATCCCAGAAAGAAAATGCCGCCAATGCTTGGGGGCCTTGGGATCCGAGTAAATTCACGGTAGAGGATTCTGCTTTCGGTATGATCGTCATGGAAAACGGAGCTACGATTATGCTGGAATCCAGCTGGGCACTGAATACGCTTGAGGTCGATGAAGCCAAATGCTCATTAAGCGGTACTGAAGGCGGAGCTGACATGAAAGGCGGGCTTCGCATCAACGGTGAGAAACATAGCCGCTTATTTACAACAGAGGTGGATCTGAAAGCAGGCGGTGTAGCTTTCTATGACGGCGCTAAGGAAAGCGATGCGGATCTGGAAATGCGTACATGGATTAAAGCCATTGAAAATGATGTTGATCCAGTAGTGACGCCTGAGCAAGCTTATGTCGTTTCACAAATTCTTGAAGCGATTTATGAGTCTGCACGCACAGGGAAAGCTGTTTATTTGAATCAATAATACGTCAAGATTTATCAGGAGGAGCCAAGGCTCCTCTTTTTTTTTAATTCATTGAAATTTGAAAAAAGAAGTGGAATAGGAGTATGCTAGAATTATTGAAATACTAACTAAGGATTGAAGGAAAGGAAGCGTGAAGCGATGCATTTGGGATTACAGGGTAAGGTAGCCTTGATTACTGGGGGAAGCAAAGGAATTGGATTGGCAACAGCGATTTCCTTATCGCGAGAGGGAGCCAAAGTAGCGATACTCGCGCGGAATGAGGAGCAGCTTCAAGAAGCTGCTGTCCATATTGCCAATTTGACAGAGGGTGAGGTGCTTGCGATTCAAGCGGATGTGACCTCGGAAGCCGACTGTCAACGCGCCGTGGAACAAGCCTTTCAGCGATTTGGAAGTTTACATATTCTTGTGAACAATGCAGGTACGTCTGCAGCCCAGCCATTTGAACAGGTAGGCACGGAGTTATGGCGGCAAGATCTTGAGTTGAAATTATTTGGAGCCATTCATTGCTCCCGTTATGCAATCCCTTACATGCGTCAAGCAGGAGGGGGCTCTATCGTCAATATAACGACTTCAGCAGCCAAAACACCGCCTGCTTCTTCGCTGCCTACTTCAGTCAGCCGTGCCGCAGGTCTTGCATTAACGAATGCGATGAGCAAAGACCTGGCATCCGCCCAGATTCGTGTGAATACTGTCTGTATTGGGAAAATTCGCAGCAGTCAGATTGAGAGAGGCTGGAAGCGGGAGGCGCCAGAACAGACTTGGGAGGAGTATGCATCGGATCCAAAGCATGACATTCCGCTCGGCCGGATTGGGAATGCGGAAGAAGCGGCTAATGTAATCACCTTCTTATCCTCGGATGCAGCGTCCTATGTTACAGGCACATCCGTCAATATTGATGGCGGTAAGGGTGCAGCGCTTTAAGTTGAAAAGCTATACGAAGGTAAACCGTCCAAGCATGGGCGGTTTTTTGTTTGCTTTTTTCAGGTTAGAGCTACAAATTCCTTACAAACAGTAAAAAGGCTGCATCTCTAGAAGGAATTCTTCAGAGGAGCAGCCTTTTTCCACTCAACCCGGATAAACGCTAGCGTCCTGCTGGACGTCATAGGTGTTCATTCGGATGTATTTTTTTCGTAGGGATACGAGTCATGTTACGCTCTTCGCTTCTTTCGTAGATACCAGACCAACATGGAGATAGCGTCCCGGATCGAAGCGGTTTGGTGAAAATGGAGTGTCGTTGTCATAGGCAAGAAACCTCCCTAACCCTGAAAGAATGTCATGCATAAACAGTATTACGTAAGAAAAGCGTAAGAGGTTTTATTTTTTTTTTTTTTTATTATTTATGTAAATGATCACTGAAAAAAGATCCACAGAGAGTGCTGTGGATCTGAATTTATTGTTACAGAATACGCCGTATTACCATACAAAAGTCATTGTAATAATAACCAATAAAACAAATAGAACCAATATTGCTGCTGAACTAGACCCGCCGTAGCCCGCTGTTGCTACTTCTGCTGGATATCCCATATTCAGTCACCCCTTTCATCGTAATTGAAGGCTCCTTCGTTCCCTTCTGTATTAATAGACTATTGTATTACAATGGCATTTGAAATGTATGGACGAATGTCAGGTAAAGAAGTCTTTTTTTTTGATTGGAACAAATGATCACTGTTTTTTGAACAAACACCACTATTTTCTGCATTAATCTTTCCTTCCGAAAGTTGGATAATAAACATGTAAGCGTTACCCAAATTTGATCGACTCATGTAGGGGAGGAATAGAGATGAAAAAAGTTTTCACCTTAGCTCTGTCGCTTTCTATGATGTTCACGGCAGCAGCTTGCTCCACAGGCACTAAAACGTCAACACCAGCAGCTAGCAGCGAACCGTCCAAAACAGCAACGACAGCACCGAGCACCGCACCAAGTAAAGATCCTGTTAAGCTTCGTGTTGCTTGGTGGGGAGGGCAAGCGCGTCATGATTACACATTGAAAGTTATCGAGCTTTATGAGAAACAGCACCCAAATGTAAAAATTGAAGCGGAATACGCACCATTTGACGACTATTGGAAAAAGCTTGCTCCTCAGGCTTCGGCAAACCAATTACCTGACGTTATCCAGATGGATATCTCTTACCTTTCACAGTATGGTGGGAAAAATCAGTTAGCTGATCTCACACCCTATACGAAAAATGGCCTTCTCGATGTCTCTTCAATCAGCCCTAATGCGTTATCCGGCGGTGAGGTCGGAGGTAAACTTGTGGCGATGAACTTAGGGGTAAACGCGTTAAATTCGACATTAGATGTGAATACGTTCAAAAGCTTAGGAATCACAGTCCCAGGAAAAGATTGGACTTGGGAAGATTACGACGCGATTGCAGCCAAAGCCAAAGCAGCCGGCAAACAAATAGGCGGTTTCGGTGTCCGTCATGAAGTATTTTTCCCGTATTATCTCAGAACGATCGATCAAAAAATGTACAATGCAGATGGAACGGCACTTGGTTTTTCTGATGATAAGCCATTAATTGACTACTTCAAGCGTTATCAAAAATGGTACGATGCCGGCTATATCCTTTCACTCGACAAAGAGTCACAGAAGAAAGGCGTAGCGGAAGAAGATGAAATCTTACTAGGTAATGCAATTACAGGTAATGGCTGGTCTAACCAATTTTTGGCGGTAGCCAATTTGATCAAAGATCGCCCGCTTGAACTATTCCCGCTTCCTGGCCGTAACGGTAATAAAGGTTTGTTCTTGAAGCCTAGTATGTATTTCTCAGTAACGAATAACTCTAAGCAAAAAGAAGAAGCCGCGAAATTCATCAGCTTTTTCGTGAATGATATCGAAGCGAACAAATTGATTAAAGGTGACCGCGGTGTTCCAGTATCCTCCAAAGTGAAGGAAGCGTTGAAGCCGCTCTTATCACCGAATGAAGTCAAAATCTTTGACTATGTGGCGTGGGCTGAACAGAACAGCAGTCAAATGGATCCACCAAATCCAGTAGGTTCCATCGAAATTGAGAAGCTGTTAAAAGCAACGAGCGAGCAGATCCTGTATAAGAAAACAACGGTTGAAGAAGCGGCAGCTAAATTCCGCAAGGATGCGAATGCCATTTTGGAGAAAAACAAAAAGTAAGGCGGTAATAGAAAGATCGAACTACCTTCGAAAGAGGGTGTTCGGTCTTTTTTTTTGGAAAAGTGCTGCAATTTCTCTTGACATGTTAAACGTTTCAATTTAAGCTAATAAAGGATGTTAAACGTTTAACATAAAACGGAGTTGAAACAAGTATGAACAAGCCCAAACAAGTCACAATTGTAGAAGTGGCAGCAGCAGCAGGAGTATCCATTGCCACAGTCTCCAATGTGCTGAATCGAGGTGGTATTCGTTCGTCCAAAGAGACGATTCGCAAGGTCGAATTGGCTGCTGAGCAATTAGGTTATCGGCGGAATACGATGGCAGCGGGGTTAAGCCGCAGTAAAACGTATGAGATCGGTCTCATCTTACCAGGGTTAACGAATTACTATGGACAGCTCGCCGAACATTTGCAGATTGAAGCACATAATGCGGGGTATCACTTATCTGTATTCTCATCAGGGGGATTCGATCCGGATATTGAGCGGAGAAATCTGGAAGTTTTGCTGCAGCGTAGAGTAGACGGATTGATATGTCATGGTTTAGCAATGGGCTTCGAATCTACAAGGTCAATCGTAAACAGCGGTACGCCGTTAGTTCTTATCAATGGTTGGAACTGGCCGGAGGATATTGCGTTAGGTGCAGTGAATTTAGGCTTTGCCGAAGCTTGCAAACAATCCACAAAATTGTTGGTGGAACGTGGCTGTAGAGCGCTTTGCTACGTAGGCAGTAAAGGTTCGAAAGTCATCGACGAACAGCGCCGCATGGGTTTCAATGCTGGGATCCAGCAATATGCAAGCGATGTCATTCATGAGATCGTTGACACTACCAAGGATTTGGATATTGAAGCTTTTCTTACAAGCTTGCTGCAGCGCCATGTGGCACCCGTAGGCATCGTTGCTTTTGATGACCATGTAGCCTTACGAATCTTATCGGCAGCCAATAAGCTGCGAATTGAGATTCCAAACCAGCTACAGATTATTGGAATTAATAACGATTATATAGCTAAAAACAGTTATCCGGGTATATCTAGCTGGGACATTCCTTATAGCTATCAAGCTCAAACGGCCATTAACAAGCTGCTACATAAATTTGGAAATAAGGCTGAGTCTGATGAGGAACGAGAGATTGAGGTCCCGCTTACATTCATAGAACGAGAATCAACCAAATTATTGAAAACGGAGTGAATCGATCATGTGGAAACAAGCCATTGAAGATGCTTTGCAAAAAACGAGATTGAATATTGAACGTTTTGGGGATTTATTTCCTCACGTAAGCGAGAATGATGTGTATCATTTGAATCCGAATACAGATTGGACAGACGGCTTTTGGTCGGGTATTTTGTGGTTAGGCTACGAATATAGCGGTGACAAGGCGTTCCAGCAAGCCGCTCAGAAGACAGTTGCAAACTTTAAGCAAAGACTTGAAAGCAATGTAGCACTAGACCACCATGATATTGGGTTCTTATATTCTTTATCTTCTAAAGCGCAATGGATCATTGAGAAAGATGAATCTGCGAAACAACTTACGCTGCAAGCAGCTGATGTGCTGATGAAGCGCTGGAGACCGAAAGGTCAATACATTCAAGCTTGGGGTCCTGAAGGAGATAAAGAAAATGGGGGTCGTATCATCATTGATTGTTTGATGAATTTACCCTTGCTGTACTGGGCTTACGAGCAAACAGGCGATGCCAAATACAAGGATGTTGCCATGATTCATGCGGATTTGAGCCGCCGCTATTTGGTTCGTGGCGATGATTCTTCCTATCATACGTTCTACTTTGATCAAGAGAATGGTGAACCCCTTCATGGCGGGACTGCACAGGGTTATAGCGACGGTTCGACGTGGACTCGGGGCCAAGCTTGGGGAATTTATGGGTTTGCGCTTTCTTACCACTACACCAAGAACCCGCTTTATCTAGAAACAGCCAAACGCTTGGCACGTTATTTCTTTGACCGCTTGCCTCAGGATGATGTTGTTTACTGGGATTTCAATGCGCCTGTGAACGCAGAAACGAAGCGGGACAGCTCAGCTTCAGCCATTGCTTCTGCGGGAGCTTTGGAAATATTAGAGCATTTACCGGCAGATGACGCAGATCGCGGTTATTTGGAAAATGCGATACAACGCTCCATGGCTGGCCTGGTGAAAACTTACGCAAGCAAGCCGGATGCACAAGGCTTCATCGAGCGCGGTTCTTATAGTGTTCGCGGGGGAGCGGCACCGGATGATTTCGTGATTTGGGGCGATTACTACTATTTAGAAGCCTTGGTTAGATTGGAAAAAGGAATCAGAGGCTACTGGTATGAATAATCGCGCTGCAGCCGGCAATGACCGTGCTTATTGGTTAGCTACGATGCTTAGTATCGCTGACCCTGTGATTAAGGCATTGGCATCCCGAAAGCTGCGCGCAACAATGCCAGTAGAGAATAAGAAAGAAGAGCAGCTCCAGTACTCGCATCTTGAAGCATTTGCGCGGACATTGGTAGGCATGGCACCGTGGTTAGAAAATCCAGCTCAGGACGCTGAGGAAGAGAAGCTTCGCGTTCACTATGGCGAGCAGGTCCGAGCTGGTCTTGACGCGGCGACAGATCCGGAGTCTCCTGATTTTTTAAACTTTTCCCATGGCCAACAGCCGATTGTAGATACGGCATTTCTGGCTAATGCGATTCTAAGAGCCCCTAACGCACTGTGGCATCGTTTGGACAGCCGCGTTCAGGGCAATCTGGTGAAAGCTATGAAGGCAACAAGAACGCGCAAACCGGCTTTCAACAACTGGCTCTTATTTGCAGCTATGACTGAAACGGCTCTAGGTGTAATGGGCGAGGATTGGGATAAAATGCGCGTTGACTTTGCCCTCAAACAGCATGAGCAGTGGTACCTTGGTGATGGGATGTACGGTGATGGGGTCCACTATCATGCCGATTATTACAACAGCTTCGTGATTCAACCCATGTTAGTTGATATCATTGAGCATGTACATGGGCATGATGTTGATTGGGCGGGTATGCGCGAGAATATTTTGATTAGAGCACAGCGCTATGCTGCCTTGCAAGAACGATCGATTTCACCGGAGGGAACGTTTCCTGTCACGGGTCGGTCGCTTGCCTACCGCTTTGGCGCATTTCAATCTCTAGCGCACATTGCACTGCGGCGTGAATTGCCGGAAGGTGTTGCGCCAGCTCAAGTAAGATCCGCGCTAAGCGCGGTCATCCGCAAGCTGATTGAAGCCCCAGGCACTTTCGATGAGGCTGGCTGGCTGAAGATTGGACTTTGCGGACATCAGCCTGAGCTTGGCGAAACATATATCTCTACGGGCAGTCTATACTTATGTAATGCTGTTTTCCTCCCGCTAGGATTGCCAGCAGATGACGAATTTTGGCAGGGAGCAGAAACCCCGTGGACGTCTCAAAAGGTATGGTCAGGGCAAACCGTTGCCATTGATAAAGCATTATAATAAATTGCTTAATAAAAAGCGTACTGTTTCTTAATGAAACAGGCGCTTTTTTCGTGTAAACTTAGAAGGGAAACTAGCTTGATCGGATGACATTTAGCAGTTGGTTTATAATTATCCACAAGCAGTCTAATACGACGGTTGTGGATAACTTTTAGATATGAGTGGAAAGAAAGTGGAGTGACTCTTTTGAATCAAGATTATCAATTAACGTTACAGGAAGTGCTGGGACGACCCACTTTCGAGAAAGCTTATATTGCAGCAGGTAAACAGGGATTACAGCGTCTAGTCCGCTGGGTTCATATCATTGAAGTGATACAGTTTGAACAATTGCTGCAGGGTGGTGAAATGATCCTAACGACAGGGGCTGCCTTCAAGAGCGATACGGAATTGTTCATGACATATCTGGAGCAGTTGATTAATAAAAACGTGTCATGCCTCTGCATTGAAATGGGACACTACTTGAGTTCAGTTCCACAAGAATGGATACATGCGGCGGAATCCTATCATTTCCCGCTTATTATTTTTCCGCAAGCTGTGCGGTTTATTGACATTACGCAGGATATTCATGCGCATATTATCAATCAACACCATAAAGCACTTCAGGATTTGGAGAAAATATCGCGTGAATTCCATCGAATGACCCTATCTTCACAAGGCGTCTCCCATGTACTCGGGCTGCTGCAAAGCAGTACCAAAGCCCAAGTTATTTATGTACCACTGAATGGACAGCCGAAGTTTATCCCGCATTTGGGAAGCCGGGAGTCTGGACAGTGGCTGGATTTTCTAGAAAGTCGACTCGTCGAAAGCCCAAACAACGGAAATATAGCGGCCCCTTCCGTGATAGAAGATGAGGGTCAAACGGTTATCGTACAACCCGTTGGGGCTATGGGCAAAACATGGGCGCATATCATCCTGGTGTTCAGCCGAAAGCCGCAAGAATATGAGTACTTAATTCTGGACTCCGCTTCATTGTCTATCGCACAGGATTTGCTTCGCAAACGCTATATCGAGGAGCGTAAATTGTATTCACAGACACTTTGGGTAGATGATCTGCTGCATCTGCGAATACGTGACGAAGAGCAAATAAAAGTATTGATTGGATCTGAATTTAAGCGGCTTAACGAGCTTCCTTATCACGTCATCTTGATCGAATTTGATCATGAACAAGCGGAGGGGGATAGCACGGGAGAGGAGGGTGTGGAGTCTTCGGGTATTCATCTTTCACTTGCCGTAAGATCTGTTTTTGAGCAGCATTCCTTTCATCCATTGATTACGTTGAAAAATAATAGACTCGTTGTTGTAGCCTTTGATAAAGCAACGAAAAAACGATCGTCTAAAGAACGCCTTCAGCACGTTTTCCAATCCATTCAATACCTGAAGGCCGAGGATGAGATCAAGTTAACCATTGGCGTTGGACAAAGTTATCGAAGGTTTATGCAAGCTCACCTAAGCTACCAGGAGGCGCTTCAAGCGATTTCGCTCTCTCCAACACTGCAAGGGAAGGTACAGTTTTATGATGAGCTTGGTGTATTTCAATTGTTATTTCATATCCCAGATAAACATATTTTACAATCCTTCGTACGTACGTATCTGGGACCGATTATCGATCATGATCAATTGAAAGGCAGCGAACTGCTGCGAACACTTAAGGTTTACCTCGACACGGATGGTTCTAAGCAAATCGCTGCTCAGCAGCTTTTTATCGTCCGACAATCGCTCTATTACCGCTTGGAAAAAATAGAGGAGCTCCTTGGAGCCGACTACATGCTGCCGGAAAAACGCTTGGCGCTTCAGGTGGGGATAAGGGCTTACCAGCTGTTGAATCCGGAAATAAAAATGTGAAAAGAATTTGTTAACTTTTTTTACAATTTGTCTAATGGAACGTCCATGGATCGGTCTTATACTTGGAGACAAGTAGAGATTGATCCATTTTTTATGGGATCGTCAAGAGAGGCTGATGCAAAATGATTATTGGGGTTCCTAAGGAAATAAAAAATAATGAGTTTCGCGTTGGTATGACGCCTAGCTCCGTACTATCTTACAAAAAAGCAGGGCATGACATTATAGTCGAAACCTTAGCAGGTCAAAGCATTGGATTCTCGGATGAAGATTACACAGAGGCAGGCGCAACCATCGTTGCCTCAGCAGCTGAAGTATGGTCGGCAGATATGGTCGTTAAAGTGAAAGAACCACTTCCTGAAGAGTACATTTATTTTCACGAGGGTTTGATTTTATACACGTATTTACACCTCGCACCTGAGGCTGAATTGACGCATGCCTTAGCTCACAATAAAGTGACAGCAATCGCCTATGAGACCATTCAATTAGACAATGGCAGCCTTCCGCTGTTGACGCCAATGAGTGAAGTGGCTGGACGCATGTCTGTTCAGATCGGTGCTCACTTTCTAGAGAAAGCGCATGGCGGCAAAGGGATTCTGCTAGGCGGTGTACCGGGAGTTGAGCCGGGTAAGGTAGCTGTCATCGGCGGGGGGATTGTTGGTGCGAATGCGGCGAAAATGGCCATCGGGCTTGGCGCCGATGTCAGCATCGTTGATTTGAACCCGGATCGCCTCCGTCAATTAGACGATCAGTTCCAAGGTCGCGTGAAGACGATTATGTCCAATCCCTACAATATCGCCGAGGTTGTTCGTCGCGCTGATTTGGTTATTGGGGCTGTCCTTATTCCAGGAGCTCGAGCACCGCGTCTCGTGACCGAAGACATGGTCAAAATGATGAGCCCTGGCAGCGTTATCGTTGACGTAGCGATTGACCAAGGCGGGTCCATTGAGACGATCGACCGCATTACCACGCATGATCAACCAACTTATGTGAAGCATGGGGTCATCCATTACGCGGTGGCTAACATGCCTGGAGCTGTCGCTCGTACGTCCACGCTGGCGTTAACTAATGTGACAACACCGTACGGCGTGCAAATAGCAAGCAAGGGCTATGCGCGTGCAGCTTTGGATAACAAAGCAATTGCAAAGGGCATCAACGTGGTTGCAGGTCATGTTACTTACCAAGCTGTTGCTGAGGCACATGGTTACACGTATACCGATATTTATTCGCTTTTGCAATAAATTTTACTAACAAGGAGGACTTTCGCTGCTTTGCGGAGGTCCTTTTTTAGTTATTGGTGAGAGGGACAAGAAGTTCGAGTCAAGTTTAGTTTGGGAACTACAATCCAACGAATGTGGTGGTTTCATTGTTTAGAGGAACTACGATAAACTACGATGCGCGATTCGTGGAAAAATGCGCTAAAAGTTGAATTCGCGGAACGTGAGTGCGGTATTTAATGGAATTTGAGGTGTCCAGAGGAAAACTGGAGAATAGCAGCTCCTCGTTCCGCGAAATCGGGAAATGGCAATTTCGAGCCAAATAAGGTCCCTACGTTCCGCGGGCGCAATGCTAGGAGCAAGTTCGGACATATAAGCTGCTAATCTAGGCTAGCGGGGAACAAGGAGCCGCTATTTAGACGATTATGCCGATACGGGGCTGATACGCGGAACGTAGGAACGTTATTTTGGTGTTTTACGGCTTTTACACTTCGAAAACGGGAGAATAGCGGCTCCTCGTTCCGCGAAATCGGGAAATGAGCACTTTCGAGCCAAATAAGGTCCCTACGTTCCGCGAGCGTAATGGTAAGAGCGTGTTTGGACATATAAGCTTCTAATCTATGCTGGCGGGGAACAAGGAGCCCACTATTTCGGCGATTATGCCGATACGGGGCTGATACGCGAAACGTAGGAGCGTTATTTTGGTGTTTTACGGCATGTACACCTCAATGAAATAGCGAATCGTTGTCACTTCTACGTTCCTCTGAGAGGATGACAATCCACTAAATTAGCTAAAGAACCTTCTTTTAGCGAGGATATGGATCAAAAACTTAGCCAATGGTTTTTTCACTAAATGTATGGATAGGTTCATTTTATGGGTAAATAAGGGAATAATAGACGATTAATGTCGTTATTAAGGAGAATTAGTATGAATAGAATCAAATGGATCAATATAGCTGCCATTGTTGTAGGTTCAGCCATTATTGGTTTTGGTATCAATTATTTCAATCTTGCAAATGGGCTGGCAGAAGGGGGGATAACCGGTCTTGCTCTTTTGCTCAAATATGTGCTCGGTTGGAATCCGGCATGGACGAATCTGCTCATTAATATTCCGCTTATTCTTATCGGCTGGAAGATGCTGGGACGCATTAGTTTCATTTACACAGTTGTAGGCATGTTATCGGTTTCGCTGTTTTTGTGGTTGTTCGAGAGCTTTTCGTTGCCAATGCCTGACCCTCTGTTAGCATCGTTATACGCGGGAGGGATTGTTGGACTAGGTTTTGGCATTGTGTTCCGTTTCGAAGGGATGACAGAGGGGACAGATATCATTGCACGTCTGATGCAAAAGCATTATGGGATAGGGATCGCGAAGACTATACTAGCAATAGATTTCGTCATTCTGCTGTTATCTTTGATTTATTTGGATCTCACGCGTGCGATGTATACGTTAGTTGCGATTATCGTAGGAGCTAGAGTCATTGATTTTGTGCTGGAGGGTGCCTCCGGCGCGCGAGCGGCTTTTATTATAACACTCAAACCGGATCTGATAGCCAATACGATTATGACGGAATTAAATAGAGGGATTACTTTTCTTGAAGGAAGAGGCGGCTATACAGGCAAACACAGAGAAGTGATCTATTGTATCGTAAGCCGCAAAGAAATCATCAAGCTGAAAACACTGGTACATCGCGTGGATCCATCCGCTTTTGTTACTTTCAGTGATGTGAGGGAAGTGGTTGGGAATGGATTCGCTACGCATGACCAATAAACTTTCGACGGAAGTTCATGGGAGAAATGCCTTCCTTGTTGGAGAAACAGTATGAGAAGTACGAGCCATGCTGAAAGCCAACCTCTTCAGCGATTCGCGTCATCGACCATCTGGTTTGGATGAGAAGCTTTTTTGCTTGTTCAATTCGGTATTGAAACAAGTAATCCATTGGCGTAACCCCATACACTTTAAGCATACATTTGGCCAAATAGTTAGGGTGGTAATTAAGTTCCTGCTGTAGTAGTGAATTCGTCACTCTTTGCGTATAGTTTTGCCGGATGAATAGCTCCACTTTTTCCGCGAGATGGAATGCCGTCACATCGGAGGTTGCCGCGAGGTCGCGATCGACTAATTGCATGAATTGTTGGAACACGCTTTGCCGTTTCCAATTGCGCAGTGACCTCGGCTCCTCATCCAATTGGAAAAATTGCTCCAAAATATCTAGTGCCTTTTGGGACAACTTCATAAATTTAGGGATAAATACAGAACACACTTCGCTGTGATTCAAATATGCCATTTGCTTATGATTAGCAATTAGCGAGGCTTGGTTATCCAAGCAATCGCTCATACTGCTGCACTCATCCCACGCGCCAAATGTTTGAAAATGAATCCAAATAATCTCCGTCTCACTCGCACATGGAATGGTCGCATAATGACTCGCATCCGGTCTTAATATGAGGGCTTCGCCTTTCTGAATCGCCCACTCCGATGTTCCTTCACCTACGTGCAAGGTCCCTTTTGTCACGACCATCAGGTCAAAAGCACCGATCTGACTTCTGCTAACATGCTGTTCTCCTTCCCGATATTGAAAACGCCCACAATCAATAAAATAAGGGATGGGAGGGGAGATAAAGTGTAAAATCGGTGAGTTCATCATCGTTTTTTACTCCAATCAAAAGGTTGATATTTTTAAAAATGTGGTTGGAAAATGCTATATAAATACCATGGTACACCATGTAGTATATTAATTAAAGCGCTTACGAAAAAGATCATATTTATAAAATAAAGGGGACCCCTACATGGCGAATTTATCAATCTCCAGACCATTCCCATTGAAGAATGTACGCATCTCGGATGATTTTTGGTCTGCTTATATTCGATTGGTTCGGAATGTTGTCGTTCCTTATCAGTGGGAAGCGTTAAACGATCGAATTGAAGGAGCAGAACCCAGCCATGCGATGAAAAATTTTAAAATTTCCGCTGGATTGGAGCAAGGTGAGTTTTACGGAATGGTATTTCAAGACAGTGATGTAGCGAAATGGTTGGAAGCCGTAAGTTATTTGCTGGAAACTGGTCACGATCCGGAATTGGAGAAATTGGCTGACGAGGTTATCACGATTATAGCAAAAGCACAGCATAAGGATGGGTATCTGAATACTTATTTTACACTGAAGGAACCGAATGGAAGATGGACGAATTTGGCCGAATGTCATGAATTGTATTGTGCAGGTCATTTGATCGAAGCGGCAGTTGCTTATTATAAGGCGACAGGAAAGCGAATGATTTTAGATGTGGCTTGTCGTTTAGCCGATTGTATTGATGAAGTGTTCGGACCCGGTGAGGGACAAATTCACGGTTATGATGGTCATCAAGAAATCGAGCTAGCGCTTGTAAAACTGTATCAAACGACGAACAATGACAGCTACCTTCGATTAAGTCTGTATTTTCTGGATGAGCGAGGGAAGGAACCCAGCTTCTTTGAACAGGAGCTTCATCGTCGGAATGGTCAGGTTCATTTTCCCAATTTGGATATGGTCCATGACCGAACCTATAATCAAGCCCATTTACCAGTAAGGCTACAGCAAACAGCTGAAGGGCACGCCGTTCGCGTCGTGTACATGTGTTCCGGAATGGCGGATGTCGCCGCAGAGACCGGAGATCAGGAGCTGCTTGAAGCGTGTCGAAGGCTGTGGACGAATATTGTAAGCAAAAGGATGTACATCACAGGAGCCATTGGTTCCATGGCACATGGGGAATCCTTCACGATGGACTACGATTTACCTAATGATACAGCCTATGCCGAAACCTGCGCGTCCATTGGATTAATCTTCTTCGCACAGCGAATGTTGCAAATAGAAGCCAAAAGCGAGTATGCAGATATCATGGAGCAGGCGCTTTATAATACCGTCATCAGTGGAATGTCTCAGGATGGTAAACGCTTCTTTTATGTGAATCCACTTGAAGTATGGCCGGATGCGATACTCAAAAACCATCATATGAGCCATGTGAAGCCTGTAAGACAAGGATGGTTCGGGTGTGCTTGCTGTCCTCCTAACATCGCTCGGCTGCTTGCTTCTTTAGGACAATATATTTATACATCGCAAGGGAACACTGTTTACACCAACTTATACATTGGCAGTCAAATTACGCTGGATATCGAGGGGCAACAAGTAAGCATTGATCAACATTCCGAGTTTCCATGGAACGGGAATGTGCGATTCATTATCCAAGTGACTGAAAAAAAAACGTTCACGTTAGCTCTGAGAATTCCAAAATGGTGCACAGAGCCTAAGCTGACCGTACAAGGAATCCCTATCCAACTTGATGAACAGGTCCGAGACGGATATGTCTATATCACCAGAGAATGGCAATCCAATGATCGTGTAGAGTTGATCTTACCCATGCAGGTTAGCCGAATGAAAGGCCATCCACATGTTCGTGAAACGATCGGTAAGGTTGCCTTGCAATGCGGTCCGTTGATCTATTGTTTAGAGGAAACAGATAATGGAGCAGGTTTGCATCAGATCATGTTGGAACCACAGGATGAACATCGGAAGTACTTCGACCATGAACTGTTAGGCGGGATACAGACGATCTCCGTCCCGGCGAAACGAATTCGTTCTGACGATTGGGAACAAAAGTGGGGAGAACATTTGTATATCGCCAACGCTTCTCATGAATGGGAGACGATAACCGCAACCTTCATTCCTTATTACGCATGGGCCAATCGAGGGCAAGGTGAAATGTCGGTTTGGGTCAAAGAAAAGTAAAAAAGGCTTTAACCTGCAAAGGTTTATGGTATATATAGGTAAAAGTGAAAATGATAAACGATCATTTGGAGGGGTTAAATTTGAAGTCTTTGAGAAAAGGATTGGAAGTGAGCACGGTTACAACGTTAGCGTTAGGTTTAATGGTCGGTTGTAGTTCAACGAATACCCCAACATCCACCGGCACCGCTTCCCCGGCAGCGAACACTCCGGCAAACTCGACAGCTGTGGCAGCAACGAAAGCGCCGGACGCTGGGGAGAAAGTGACAATTCGATTCACTGATTGGGCGAACAATGAAGAAGCGAAGTCTACACGAGTTAGCTTGGACGCCTTCGAGAAAGCACATCCTAACATTAAAGTGGATTATCAGAACGTAGCACTCGCAGAATTCGGTGCAAAGCTTAGCGCCATGGCCGCCTCTAAAACACTTCCGGATATCAGTACGATGCTGGAAGCACAAGCGCTCAAATATGCAGAATCAGACATCCTGATGGATTTATCATCGTACTACAAAGATGGTTCGGTAACACCGAAGCTGGAAAGTAACAAGTTCGTCACCCCTGACGGTAAATTGCTAGGATACAGTGTTGCGAACGAAATCATCCTTCTTCACTATAACAAAGCTATGTTCGACGAGGCAAAGCTTCCTTATCCGCCAGCTGAAACGGAAAAAGCGTGGACTTGGGATCAAATGCTGGACGTCGCTAAAAAACTAACGAAAGATAAGGGCGGTAAACACCCTGGCGAAGCAGGCTTTGATGCCAAAAACATTGTGCAATACGGCATCAACGTGTCTCACGGTCAAGACTTCTTCTGGACACCTTTCGCGATTTCCAATGGCGGTGGGGAAGTGAGTCAGGATGGTAAGCAGCTATTACTCGATAAACCGGAAACCATTGAAGCGATTCAGAAAATTGCTGATCTATCTAATGTTGAGCACGTGTCACCGACGGCTGCCCAATCTTCCGGCCTGCCAGGCGATGTTGGTCAATTGCTTCTTTCCAAAAAAGTGGCGATGGTTACTTCTGGACAATGGGAACTGGTCAATATTAATCCGCAGCTAAAAAATGGGTTGAAAAACGGAATTGGCGTGCTCCCTATTTTCAAAAAGCCTGCAACAACCAATACCGGAACGCCAATGGTCGTGTATAAGAGCACGAAACATCCAAAAGAAACCATTGAGCTATATAAATGGCTCATGGATACGGAGAAAAACATAGCTAACATTGACAGCGGGGTTTGGATGCCTACAGAGATGAGCTGGTACACAGATCCAGAGAAAATCAAAAGATGGACGCAATCACCCGTTCACCCGCCAGAGTATAAAACGGCAGTTATTGATTACGCTTTAAAAGCAACCTATCCTACACCTTGGTTTTTCCTTCCTACTTACAGCCGGATTGGCGATGTACTAAATCCGGGATTAGATCCGGTTTGGTTAGGCACCAAATCAGCGAAGGATGCCATTGCCGAAATGATGCCGAAAATTAAGCCAATCTTTGAAAGTGGTAAGGCCAATTAAAGATCACCCGCATAGGAGTTAACAGATAGGCAAACAGCACGCAGGAATAAGGTGAATTCAAAGTACTTGTTCCTGATGTGCTACGATGTAAGTTTTGCCACACATAGGAGGTACAGGTTCATGTCCACAGGTCAGCAGTCCAGTTACAGAAGCCTCAAACGGCAGCAGGTGATTGTCGGATACTTGTGCATACTGCCAGCTATTCTGGGATTATTCATCTTTACGCTCGGTCCTTTGCTCTATAGCTTATATTTAAGCTTTACGGATTGGACCATTCTGAAACCGAAACAATGGGTTGGGTTCGATAATTACCGCCAAATTTTCACACAGGACCTCTTTTTCTTCGACTCTCTCAAAGCTACAGCCTACTATGCCATTGGATCCGTTGCAGCCTCGATCCTGTTTTGCTTTGTCGTTGCTTTATTTCTTAATCAGAAGATAAGAGGCCGGGCTGCTTTTCGTGCGATTTTCTACTTACCATCGATTATTCCGGTACTAGCGAGCAGTATCATTTGGTTATGGCTCTATAATCCCGATTTCGGCATCATTAATCATCTCTTAAGCTTTATTGGTATTGATAAACTTATGTGGGTGAACAGTCCGGACACGTCTGTACTTTCGATGATTATCATTGCGGTATGGGGATCCGGCAACGTTATTGTGATCTTTCTTGCAGGCCTGCAAGATGTGCCTGCGCATTTACTCGAAGCTGTGGAAATCGATGGTGGAGGCTGGTGGCATAAATTACGTTCTGTAACTATTCCACTCATGTCGCCCATCATTTTCTATAACGTCATTCTCGGATTTGTGAATTCGATTACGGCTTTTACACAAGCTTATCCCATGACGCAAGGTGGTCCGGGTAACTCCACTTTATTTTACGCCTTTTACATTTATCGAGAAGCATTTCAACGTCAAAATATGGGCTACGCCTGCGCACTCGCTTGGGTACTATTCATCATTGTTGCATTCTTCACGTACTTGTTATTCCGTTCTTCAGCTGGGTGGGTACATTACGAAGGAGGGAATAAATAATGACCTATCGTATCAGAGGGAAAATCGTTACGTATGCTGTGCTTTTCCTGCTTTCTCTCATCGTGTTTTTCCCCATGTATTGGATTGTTCGTTCGTCGTTACTCAACCTGCAAGAAATTTTGGAGTTTCCGCCGATCTGGTTTCCAAATGCGTTCCGCATCGATAATTACACCGAGGTCATGGAACGTGTTAATTTCGGTAAGTATTTTGTAAATACGTTCATAGTCATCATACCGGTGTTAGTTGGTGTGGGTCTGACAGCAAGCTTAACGGCTTTTGGATTTGCACGACTTGAATTTCCGCTCAAAAACCTCTGGTTCTCTCTCATCATCATGACGATTTTACTTCCTAGCATTGTCACTTTAGTCCCCACATACATTGGTTGGTCCAAATTGCAGTTAACGAATACCTATTGGCCGTTAATCATTCCTGCTTTTTTCGGCGGCGGCGCTTTTAATATCTTCTTATTGAGACAATTTCTAATGACGATTCCCAAAGAGCTTGACGAATCAGCCGTTATCGATGGTGCCGGGTATTTTACCATTTACCGTAAAATTATTCTTCCTCTCATTAAACCTGCGATTGTCGTAGTGCTCTTATTCACGTTCGTTGGCGTATGGAATGATTTTCTAGGTCAGCTTGTGTATCTGAATGATGCCAATAAATATACGGTGTCACTGGGATTATCCACACTTCGCGGAGCCAACAATACACCGATGAATCTGCTGATGGCGGGAACAGCGATCATGGTCATACCAGCAGTCATTGTCTTCTTGTTTGGACAGCGGTATTTCATTGAGGGAATAGCAACAACAGGCATTAAAGGATAATCCAAGAATAGCCAAATAGAGTGACAGACAACGTAAGGGTCGTTCTGTCTATTCTCTATTGTCTTGATTGTATGCGCTTTCACCGATTAAGGGAGAGTTGTCTCTCGTTGTAAATGGCAGAAAGGGGGTGATGAAAGGTCAACCGCTTCAAAAATAGTTTTGCGAAATCAATTTGATGGAGGTGCAATTCATGAGTATGCCAAGCTTTCAATTCAACAAAAGGATTCTTGCTCTACTTGCCAGCATGTTCCTGACGGCCATTGTTTGCTTGTTCTTTTCCCCTGGTATGGCGTTTGCGAATACCTTGTCGAACAGTACGTTTAATGTGCAAACAGGGACGAATGGTGAGATTACGTCGCTTAAGTTAACAGGAGACACTTTCTCCACTGATTATGTTATGAATGCTACGAACGCCCCCAATCAGAACACGGCCGATCATGAATGGCTGGGCGAATTGATGTTCACGTACAAGCTGGGCAGTGGGGCTTGGACCAAGGCCTACACGAATAAATCTGCAGATGGGAGAACCATCACACAGAGCGGCAATACCGTGACGGTCACATATCAGAATTCGGCGAATGCCGAAGGGATTAAAAACTTTAAGGTCATTGTAACCTATTCCTTAATCAGTGATTACTTGCAGTGGTCCATCAATATTACGAATACAAGCACGCAGTCTATTGAGTTCGGGGATGTCGGACTTCCGCTTCCTTTCAATGAATTCTGGACAGCTGGAAATGATCCGATCTACGAAACAAGAGTAGTCACGCATTCCTATGTAGGTAACAATAGCTCGTATATTACTGCTGCTCGTCCAAGTGGAATTGGTCCTTTCTTACTGATGGTGCCGGACGCCACAACAGGAGCCGGTTTCGAGTATCAAGATCGTTGGAGAATTGAAGAGCATCCGGGCAGCATGTGGGCCATGGATCAAGGCGGTTGGGTAGAGGGCTTAAATGTTTTCTATATTCATTCCAACGTGATTAAAAGCACCAATCGTGGATATTTACCGAATACGAGTCTAATTCTCGCTGCGAATCAAAGCAAAACGTATGCGTTTAAATTCTTTAAAGTGGCGAATGAGAATGCGATGAAAGATAAACTATACACGGAAGGTCTTATAGATGTAACTGCTGTACCAGGTATGATGTTCGCAACGAATATGAAGGCGAAGATCGATCTGCATACATCCAAAACGATCACATCGGTTACAGCACAGTATCCGTCTGAAACAACGATTACGTATCTAAATACGACAGGTACCGATCATAAGATCTATGAGCTCAATTTAAATCATCTCGGGCCCAATAACATTACCGTTAACTACGGGACTGGTGAGAAAACGGTGCTGCAATTTTATGCCATTGAACCTATCGATGCAGCGTTGCAAAGACATGCAACGTTTATGGTGAATAAAACGCAATGGAATGCACCCGGTCAAATTTATGACAAGGTGTTCGACGATTGGATGATGCAAAATAAAGCGAAGCGGGGTTCCTTTGCCGGGTATTGGGGCTGGGGCGACGATTGGGGCTATACACACGGGCAATTCCTTGCCGAGAAAAACGCACTGACGCCAATAGCTTCTGAGGTTACCGCAGTAGATCAATATTTAGAGACGGCGATCTGGAATCGACTTATGGTAAATAACCATAGCGATTATCTCGTTCATGATTTCCTGATGCCAGAGCCGAACGATACGCCAACCTACCGCGGCTATGCTTATCCGCACATTTATAACACATATTTCAGCATGTACAAAATCGCGAAGCTTTACCCGAATCTCATCACATACACGCAGCCCAAGAATACCTATTTGCTGAGAGCTTATAACATTTTCAAAACCTTATATGATGGCCCTGTGGCTTATAACTGGAATACCGGTTTGATGGGGGAATTGACAACTCCGGATATCATCAAAGCCTTACAGGATGAGGGCTATAGCTCTCAGGCTAATGACATGATAGCGAAAATGGCAACGAAATATAACAATTTCAAAAACACGACCTACCCTTACGGTTCTGAATACTCCTATGATAATACAGGGGAAGAAGCCGTGTACACCTTGGCCAAAATGAATAACAATACCACGATGATGAGTAAAATTAATAACAAAACTCGGGCAGCCCGCGGTCAAATGCCAATCTGGTATTACTATGCGGACCCGGTGACGATTACAGGCGAGAACTGGTGGAATTTCCAATATACCGTTTCCCTTGCTGGGTACGCGATGGATGATTGGATTCGAAACCATTCCACAACACCTGAAGTTGAAGAGCGATTGTCCTATGCTGCCAAAATTGCTAATGTCGGCGCGATTAACTCTGGTCAAATTTCCTCGGATGCTGCCAATATCGGTGCCGTTTCTTGGACCTACCAAGCGGAGAAAGGCAATTATGGAGCCCTGGGTCTGGACGGCGGACCTTTGTTCAATGGCTGGAGAGGGATGAGCGGTGAAGCCGATCTCGGATTGTTCGGCGCACTCAAAATTCTAAGCAGCGACATCGCTGTCGATCCGATCTTTGGACTGCTCGGTTACGGGGCTGATGTTACTCAAACCGGTTCTAGCTATGTCATCACGCCAAAAGATGGTTTGTTCAAACGCTTGAATTTAATCACGCAGAAGCTATCCATGGATCTGGAAAAAGATCAGTATACCTCAGCCACTGTGGCGATTGCGAAAAACAATGTCAACTTTACATTGAAGAATTTGACTACAGGTACGGCTCATACGACGAAAGTGACATTTGACGGCCTTGCTGCAGGCACCTATGACATTTTGGTCAATAATGTAAATGTTGGTACGGCAACTGCTGTGAATGGCGCGAAAACAAGCATTAATCTAAATGTAGGTACAGCTGCCACTTATGATGTAAAACTGCAAGTTGGAACTGCTACCGGCCCTGTTGACATAGCTCCTCTAGGGACAGCTACGACATCGTTTGTATCCTCTTGGGAGAGTCTGGCTGGCTTAAACGATGGGTACACGCCTACAAGCTCCAATGACAGAGGGCATTCCGTGTATGGAAACTGGGATAATCCGGGAACGACGCAGTGGGTGCAATATGATTTTGCAACAGCGAAGACGATTTCGAGATCAGATATTTATTGGTTTGATGACGACCAAGGCATCGATCTTCCTGCTTCCTATACACTCCAATATTGGAGCGGAACCGCATGGGTCAATGTAGGAAACCCTTCAGGATTAGGTGTCGCGGCAAATCAATATAATACGACGACCTTTACACCGGTATCGACGACCAAAATCAGACTGAATATCACAGCAAAATCGACTTTCTCTTCAGGGATTGAATCATGGAAGGTTTACGGGTCTTAAGTGTGAAAAAAAGCTGTTCCTTAGGTCAGTTAAGACCTAAGGAACAGCTTTTTGTTTGGATCGAAAGGTTGCTTAGAACGCAGGCACGATTGCGCCTTTGTATTTATCTTCAATGAACTTTTTCGTGTCAGCGGAGTTCAGTTCCTTAGCAAGCTTTTGCATCGCTTCGGAATCCTTGTTGTCCGGACGGGAAACGACGATGTTCACGTAAGGTGAATTTTTGTCCTCGATGAACAAAGCGTCTTTCGTAGGATTTAGATTCGCTTGAAGCGCGTAGTTCGTATTGATCAGAGCCAAATCAAACTCACCGATCGTACGTGGCAGCATAGCAGGGTCTAATTCTTTGATTTGAAGTTTCTTTTTGTTTTCAATGATATCTTGAACTGTACCTTTGATGCCAACGCCGTCTTTCAATTTGATCAAACCGTTTTTCTCCATCAAAGCAAGCGCACGGCCGGCATTTGAAGGATCGTTAGGAATAGCGACGGAAGCGCCATCTTTCAATTCTGCAGCAGCTTTCACCTTTTGGGAATAAGCGCCGAACGGTTCAATGTGCACACCAACTACTTTTACTAGGTTTTGCTTTTTATCTAAGTTATATTGATCCAGGTAAGGCTGATGTTGGAAAAAGTTAGCGTCCAATTGTTTTTCAAACACTTGCACGTTCGGTTGAACATAATCGTTGAACTCAATAACTTCAAGTTTCACGCCTTGCGCTTTCATTTTGTCTTTAAGGCTATTCAAAATTTCAGCATGAGGGACTGAAGATGCACCGACTTTAAGCGTAACTTCTTTTGCGGCAGCTGGAGTAGCAGAAGCAGCAGGTGCCGAGCTTGCAGGTGTTTCAGCGGCTTTCTGTCCGCATGCTGCAAGAGCAAGCACAACGAAAATAGTCATTAAAGATAGAGTAAGTTTCTTCATGATGAGATTTCCTCCAATATAATGTGTTTTATTTGCGGTTAAATTTGGCGACCAAGCGGTCTCCTAGCATTTGTAAGAGCTGAACGAATAGAACGAGAATGACGACGGTCACGATCATGATATCGGTACGGAACCGCATGTAGCCGTAGCGAAGCGAGAGATCACCAAGCCCGCCGCCGCCAACTACACCTGACATGGCGGAGTAGGAGAGCAGGGCAACAGCCGTCACGGTAATGGCTGAAATCAGACCCGGGCGCGCTTCCGGCATCAGGACGCGCCAGACGATTTGCCATGGCGTAGCGCCCATTGACTGCGCGGCTTCAATGACGCCGCTGTCGATCTCGCGCAGCGCGGTTTCAACCAGCCGCGCGAGAAACGGCGCGGCTGCGATAACGAGCGGCGGGATCGCGCCCTGGACGCCGATGGTTGTATGCACGATAGCCTTCGTGATCGGAAAAACGGAGATCATCAGAATCACGAAAGGCACAGAGCGAAGGATGTTCACGATCAGCGAGAGCACTCCGTAAAGCGGCAGATTTTGCAGCAGCTGCCCTTTGGAAGTAAGAAATAAAATGATGCCCAGTGCCATGCCGATGATGACAGTGAATAAGAGCGACCAACCCAGCATGACGAGTGTATCGCCAGTTGCTTTCGTAATTTCGGACCAGTTAATGTCCCAGGTCATATTCATTGGTTGAGCACCTCCACGTCGATTCCTTCTTGCTCAAGCTTGGCAATCACAGAATCGATTTCTTCTTGGTGTCCGCCTGTTAATTCCACAACCAATTGACCGTAAGGAACACTTTTCATGGAAGAAATTGTACCCTGAAGGATGGCAAAGGACACATTCGTCGACTTGACGGTTTCGAACAAGATCGGTTCATAGGTTTTGGCACCGATATAGGTAATTCGGATCACCGTTCCGTGCTTTTCTCCCTGTTTCACCATCGGATCCTGGTCTGAACTTTGTGCGAAATCAGAAACTTGTCCAACGAACTCCTTCGTAACCGCATGCTGGGGCTTCAGGAATACATCAAGCACTTTCCCGGTTTCAACGATCAAGCCTTTCTCCATGACAGCAACACGGTCGCAGATCGCACGAATGACCTGCATCTCATGTGTGATGAGCAGGATCGTAATGCCAAGCTTTCGATTAATATCGAGCAGCAGTGCAAGAATGGCATTCGTTGTCTGAGGATCGAGCGCTGAAGTCGCTTCGTCGCAGAGTAGAATATCCGGATGATTGGCCAAAGCTCTTGCAATACCGACGCGCTGCTTCTGTCCGCCTGAGAGCTGGCTTGGATACTTTTGCGCGTGTTCCTGTAAACCGACTAAATCGAGCAGTTCCTTAATTCGGGACTGAATCGCCACTTGCCCCATCCCAGCCAATTTCAAAGGAAAGGCAATGTTTTCGGCAACGGTCGATGAAGAGAGGAGATTGAAATGTTGGAAAATCATCCCGATTTTGCGGCGTTTTGTTTGCAATTGGCGAGAATCCAACTTAGTCATTTCTTCACCATCAATGTGAATGCTGCCAGAGGATGGTCGCTCCAGTAAATTTACACAACGCAGTAAAGTACTCTTTCCTGCACCGGAGTGTCCGATGATGCCGAATATTTCTCCGCGATCGATATGTAAATGGATCTGCTGGATGGCCGGTACACGTCCCGGAATATCCTCATATACTTTTTGTAAATTTTCGATATGAATCAGGATGAATACCTCCTATTCCATGCAAATATTGGTGATGATATATTTTGACCAACGGTAGATCATTTTATAAGAAATTGCAAGAGGATGCAACGTCTAAAATATGGTAAATGAAAGGCCGCTTTGCATTGACGCTCCATTTATTTGCAAGTAAACTGAGGTTAACCGTTTCAATTATGAAGGATAGCGCTTAAATAACGTGAAAATCGGTATTTTTTAAGTTTTTGCTAAGGAGGTGACAAAATTGACAAATTTGCAACAACGCCAAAATGAGATCAAGTCCAGAATTGCTGAAGCGGCATTCAAGCAGCCTATTTTAAACAGCGGTTTATTATTTCATCATGATATCCGAGATAATTTCTACTACGGTTCCTATTTATTTGCAGCTTCTCAGGAAGAAACAATCCCATTTGACGGAGATCGCCTACAGGCTAAGATCAAGGCGGAGGGCATCCTGTTTCAAGTTTTGGAACTTCAGGACAAGAACGAAGAAAGTGGAACCTATGGTCATTGGCCCTTACATTTGAGACCTACTCCTAAAGAAGCACCAAAAAATGCACTTCCTGTTGAACTGATGGGGAGTCTAATGGTTTTTTTCTATCAACGCTATTCAGATAACTTGAGTGAATCCTTGCGAAGCTTATTTGCTTTAGCACTGCGTCATATTTATAGAAGTAACTTCTATCGTAAACCATCGGAGCACTATAACCATCATGAAGCAAAATACACAGCAGCTAAGATTATTTTCGGACAGCTTTATGAGGATACGGCATTGCTGGAGGATGGCTGCCAAAGCTTGCGCAGTACACTGAATCGGGTCACTTCGATAGGCATGTCGGAGTATGGAGGGTTACCTTGGTTCTGGCACTGGATGCAGGCTTTTACGTGCGCTTGGGAGCTTATGAAGGATGCGGAAATCAAAGCTGATTTAGCTCGTTTATTGGACTACCTCTGGAAGGTTCGCTCGGCGTATTATCTGGGAGGGGCATGGGTGGGCCCGCATTCGCGGATATGGCCGCATGATATGCCTAAGGACACCAACGTGCTGCACGATTATGTTCAGTTTGGTGATTTCACATTACCGGATCACATGCCTCGAACCGAATATGCAGGTTTTATTGCCTATGAAGCTTCATCAGAAGTTCAGCGAACAGCCTTACATCGTGCGTCTCCAGTAGAAATTACTCGCAGAGTTCCCAAACAAGCAGCTCTAGCTGTTGGCAATAACGATGTGCTGCATAGTTATGTATATATCACAGAAAGCTTTGCGCTAGGCGGTATGTGGGAACGCATACAAGAGTTTGATAATGAACAACATCGCTGGGATATAGCTCTTCCGCTAGATGCGGTCCAAGGTGTAAATCATTTGTATTTTTTTCACTCAGGCCAGGGCTATACAGAAGGAGATTTACGTCATCAAAGTGAATTTTCAGATGTGCTTTTTCATCAAAATGCATTGATCGCTTCCTATCAAATTCCAGATGGTCAGCCTGAATTCGTAATAGGATGTCTGCCTGTAGGAGAATGGGTAGAAGAACCGAACGGACTGTTTGGATTATGTGGTCATGTTTACATGGCAGTTTATGTGCAGCAGTCCTTCCAAAGGGAAGTACGCGAAGATCGATCCGTTGTCACAAGCAAAGGGAGAATGAATTCCGTCGTTGTCGAGTGTATCGACCAGCGAACAGCAGAAACTCTCCAGATAAGGGATATACAGCAATTTGCATATGTGATGAAGCAGAAGCAACCCGTTTATATCCTGTCTGGCGAGGACGATTTGCAAATCACCTATACGACTTTGAAGGATGAAACGATGGTTTTAAGCAGTGGCATACATAGTGAAGGGAAGATTATCAGACTTGTGAATGGCAAAGCTGTTGATTTCTCTAGCTATACGGTCGCTTGAAAATTATAGAAAAGAGGATATGACATGCCATTATTTGATTTTTCATTAGATAAGCTAGTTACTTATGAAGGACGTAATCCCCGGCCTGAAGATTTCGATTCTTATTGGGAGCGGGCCATTGCTGAAATGAAGGCAGTTGATCCTCAAATCGAACTTCGTCCGAGTGAATTTCAAGTGCCTTACGCTGAATGTTTTGATCTCTATTTTACAGGTGTCAAAGGGGCTCGCATTTATGCCAAATATGTTCGCCCTAAACACACAGATAAGCCGCATCCAGCTATCGTTGAATTCCATGGTTACTCCGGAAGCTCAGGCGATTGGTCAGGGAAATTACCGTATGCCGCTCTAGGCTACTCGTTCTTTTCCATGGATTGCCGTGGTCAAGGCGGTTTATCGGAAGATGCAGGTGGTGTAAAGGGGACGACACTTCGCGGGCATATCGTTCGCGGCTTAGATGATCATCCTGATCAATTGCTGTACAGGGATATTTTCTTAGATACGGCTCAACTCGCCGGCATTGCAATGAGCATGCCAGAGGTTGATCCCGAGCGTGTAGGCGCATTGGGTGGCTCTCAAGGAGGCGCCTTGACGATCGCTTGTGCTGCACTGGAGCCTCGCATTAAGCGGTTAGCGCCAGTTTATCCATTCCTTAGCGATTATAAGCGCGTTTGGGAAATGGATTTGGCGAAGGATGCCTACCAGGAATTGAAGGACTTCTTCCGACGTCATGATCCACAGCACAAACGCGAAGATGAAATATTCACGAAGCTGGGCTATATTGACATTCAGAATCTGGCAAATCGCATCCAAGGTGAAGTTCTGATGGCCGTTGGTCTTAGCGACACCGTATGCCCGCCTTCCACGCAGTTCGCTGCTTATAACAAAATCAAGTCGAAAAAGCAGTTTGAGTTGTACCCGGATTATGGTCATGAAGGTTTACCTGGCTTCAGTGATAAAACCTTGCAATTTATGTTGGGCCTTTAAAATGAAATGCCTCTCACATCTTCGTGATGGAGGGGCATTTTTTGTTTATCTATGCAGCTGTCGGTACTGGCTGGGAGTGACACCGGTTATCTTTTTAAAAAGCTGGTTAAAAAATTTCATATCCTGATAGCCGACACGTGCAGCGACATCGCTGATCTTGTGATCATTCGCTCGTAATTGCTGGCAACAGGCTTCAATTCGTGCGTGCTGCACGTACTCCATGAAGGACATTCCCGTATGCTTTTTAAGCTGGCGATGAAGCTGACGCTCGCTGATGGACAATCTGGCGGCAGCTTCTGTGAGCGAGATTGGGCTGCTGCAATGCCCGCGAATATGGGCGAGTAAACTATCTAAGTCCTGAAGGCTCGCTTTGGACACTTCCGGTGTGAAATCCATTTTGGAGCGATGCATGTAAACAAGAAGCTGTGCCACACAAGTTTGTAAAATCGTCATAAAACCGCTTCGATGGGCGTTATATTCGAAGTGCAAACGTTCAAAAAGAGGCTCGAATTCCCCATTGCGTTCTTTAAAAGAAAGCCAAGCAGATTGTTCAGTTGCCTGCGAGAATAGGACATTGAATTCATCTTTACTTCCATTCAATTGCGATTGAAATAATTGGTTCAACCATTCCTGAGTGAAAATGCAATTGTAAACTACAAGGTTTTTTTTCTGTGCCATAGATGATGGGCGGAACACATGGGAGACGCCAACTGGAATGAAGAAGAGATCTCCTTTGGAAACGGGTAATGAGGTATTATCGATATAATGTGCACCGCTGCCCTCAGCAACATAGCTAATTTCAATAAAATCGTGCGTATGCTGCAACATTTCAAAAGATTCGTGAACGCGGTTGACGTAAAGAGGAAGTTCCGGAAGGAAATATTGATCGCCGGGTGTTTCGATAATACTTCGTTTAATGGTCATTTCGTTTTACTCCTCTTATGTCAATTAAGACCCTAATGAATGTCGGAATTAACCCTAAAAATGAGTACGCTCTCATCATAAAATAAAGCTATCGAAGTAACAATCATTATTTTTGGTGGAGGCAGCTGAAATGAGACAATTAGAAATCGATTGGCAAGCACAATGGGTTTGGGGTAATGGTGAAGCAAGTCCACGAAATGAGTGGCGGTGTTTCAGAAAGACATTCGATGTGGGCTCTGAAGGCTGGGGAGCAGCAACAATATCCATTACTGCCGATTCACGATACGCTTTATATGTGAATGGAACCAAAGTGGGACGAGGTCCTGTTCGCTCATGGCCATTCGAGCAGTCTTATGATACATACGAAATTGGACACTTGCTGCACAAGGGAAGACCTAATGTGATTGGGGTCATGGTGCTCCATTTCGGTGTGTCCAATTTCTACTATTTGCGCGGACGCGGCGGTTTGTTAGTGCAAGTGGAGAGTGAGCATGAGGGTCATTCTCACGTAGAGTTGGTGACGGATGAAAGCTGGAAAACCTCGCTGCATCTTGGGTATGATAGCCGCTCTGGGCGGATGTCGTGTCAGCAAGGCTTTGCTGAACGGATGGATGCGAGCGCTTGGAGAGCGGATTGGTATTTGCCAGATTACGATGATTCTGCATGGGGTCAAGCCTCTATCGTTGGCGCTGTTGGTATAGAGCCTTGGAGCCGTCTTGTGCCTAGAGATATTCCATTCCTTACCGAGGAACTCGTGTGGCCGGTACGTATCGAATCCCTCCACCAGGTAAAACCCGTTGCATGGACGGCCTCGATTGATGTCCGCAATCAAATGGTGCCAGAGAGTGTGAATCATGCGAATCCAGTGGGATTTGCTGGGTATATGGCAACGGTAGTAAGAACCGAGAAGGCCGTAAAAGCTGTGTTAGGACTTGTACAGCCGAGCACTGTGAAGGGCTGCAGTGTGAATGGAGAGTGGCTGGATGCGGATCGTTATACGGGTGTATTACCAGAAAGGTATGCTGAGATAGATCTGAAGGCAGGAGACAATCTCATCTTGTTGGAAACTACTGGCGTTGATCATGGCCGAACGCTGCAGTTGGGCATTGATTGCGATGCTTATTTTGAGGTCGTTTCTCCTTTAGCGGAAGCAGGCAACGTTATGTCACCATTTATTTCTATTGGTCCTTTTGCATCTTTTGAATGCATTGATCACCAGGAAAGCAGTGATTCTTTGCACCCATATGAAGACTATGGTTCTTCTTCTATACGGGATGAACGGAAGGATGGAGTAGATGTAGATGCTTTTCCCGCTTTTAACACTTATGTGGAGATTCGCAGTATTTCTTCTGCACTGGACCTGAGTCGGTATACAGATTGGATTCGCCCTTACCCACAGGAATTGGTGAGCAGGGATTCTATCTTTGCACTCAGTGTATGGAAAAAAGAAGCGCTGGCGCAAGCTGTGCCTTACCCTTTGCAGCAGGCAGTTATCCCAAGTGTGAATCCTGCAATATTGCCGAGATATGAGGGTGCAGATACGGAATTTATCCTTGATTTTGGCCGTGAGTTATCTGGCTTTATACAATTTGAAGTAGATGCCGCTGAAGGAACCATACTTGATTTCTATGGCTATGAATACATGCGCGACGGGTGGCGTCAAGACACGTTCGATTTAGATAATACGCTGCGTTATACGTGTTCGGCAGGGCGTCAATCGTATACCTCTTATGTGCGGAGAGGATTTCGCTATTTGATGGTTACGGTAAGGAATGCTGCAAGAACAGTTAAAATGTACGGCGTACAGGTACAGCAAAGTAATTACCCCATAGCAGAGATAGGCAAGTTCCAAAGCTCTGATGCCCTTTTGAACGATATATGGCAGATTAGTAAGCATACAACCCGACTTTGTATGGAAGATACGTTCGTTGATTGTCCGGCTTATGAGCAGGTTTTCTGGGTTGGGGACAGCCGCAACGAGGCTTTAGTCAATTATTACGTGTTCGGAGCTACGGAGATTGTCGAGCGTTGTTTGCGGTTAGTGCCTGGTTCTAGCATACAAACACCGTTATATGTGGATCAGGTTCCTAGTGCTTGGAGCAGCGTTATTCCGAACTGGACGTTTTTTTGGGCACTGGCCAGCTGTGAATATTATGAGCATACTGGCGATGAGGTTTTTGCGAGAGACTTATGGCCGCATATTCGTTATACCCTTGAGCATTATGAACAAAAGCTTGATGATCGTGGATTATTGTTCATTAAAGGCTGGAACTTGCTGGATTGGGCACCAATTGATCAGCCGAATAATGGGGTGGTCACACACCAAAATATGATTCTGGTCAAAACGCTTCGAAGCGCGGCAGAGTTGGCGAGAGCCGTTGGCGAAGCGGGAGAAGCAGCAGAATATGAGGGGAAAGCGCTTCGTCTGAGCCAAGCCATTAACAAGCATTTATGGAGTGAGGAACGCAGTGCATATTTGGATTGTATCCATGCGAATGGCCGTGCTTCGACTGTTTTTAGTATGCAGACGCAGGTTATTGCGTACTTGTGTGGTGTAGCTGAGGGTGAACGCGCAGAGCAGATACAGACATATTTGTTTGCTCCGCCGACAGATTTTGTTCAAATCGGCAGTCCGTTTATGTCCTTCTTTTATTATGAGGCTCTCGCGAAAATGGGCCGCATCGGTATTGATCGTATGATCACAGATATGCGGGAGCATTTTGGGCAAATGATTGAATATGATGCCACGACCTGCTGGGAAATGTACCCGAATTTCGCGGAAAATAGAGCGAACCCTGATATGCTTACACGCAGTCACTGTCATGCGTGGTCGGCAGCGCCCGGATATTTCTTAGGCGCGCATGTGCTTGGTGTCACTCCCGCCGACAAAGGCTGGCGGAAGGTCGTTGTCGCCCCGCAGCCTGCAGATTTGCAGTGGGCGAGGGGCACTGTTCCACTGCCGCAGGAGGGACGAATCGATGTCGCTTGGCGACTCGAGGAGGACGGACGCGTGATGCGGCTGCAGGTTTGGGCGCCGCGCAGCGTGGATGTGGAGATCCGCATCCCGGACGGCATGGACGGGATTGTGGAGCGTCACGAGGTGTGAAAATGAGAGAGACTGTCCCAAAAGGTCAAAACCTTGAGGGGCAGTTTTTTTGTTTAAGAGATAAGCGCATCTTACACTTTTAACAGATATACTTCGCGAGAGAGCAAAAAAAAGGTTTCTCAGAAGTTGAAAAGTAGCTAAATGGAGCTGAGAGGACCGAAAAGGGACGTTTCAGATCAAATGGGAGGTGTTTGGTGGAGATACAGTAACGTTGGATGAGTACGCTGTTTTTCAGCGGTACAGCCAGGATCTTTCCGTTTTCAGAGCTTATTCAACCCGGACGCGCGGGAAGGTCTATTGAGAAGTCGATTTTCGGCTTCTCAGACTCTTTAGGCGAGGTTAGGCTTGAGGAACTCTCGCTTTAAGAGCGGAAAACGCGCTTATTGGTTTGGGGCAACAAGATTAAGCGCGTTTTCCGCGCCTAATTGTTCGGGCGCTCCAGATTAAGCGCTTTTTTGCTCTTCTGTCAAGAAAGTGGACACCACTTAGCTAAGCTGCACTTTCGTAGTACAACTGTTCAAATTGCAATGGCGACAAATAACCAATTGTACTATTAGACCTCTTT
>NZ_JCAUAS010000009.1:0-285273 GCF_059692075.1 Paenibacillus sp. J31P190
ACCTTCTAGATAAGCCAGGACTGCTTCTAGTTTCTCCTCGGTTGAGTATTTAGCCAAAAAAACTGCACCTCCAATTGTTAGACTGTGTCTAACAATTGGGGTGCAGTTCACCAGTCTACAGCTGGCGAGCTCCTTTTTTTCCTGCTCAATCAGTCCATCTTCTCAATCGATACTTGATCGATTTGCAAAGAAGTTAAACCCGGTGAATCCACATAGAATCCGATATCCAAGCTCCCATTTGTTACGTTAACGGTTGCTTGAATGCGTTGATACCCTTTGCTAGGGCTAATGTTCTTGAATATTGTCTTTGCACCATACTCACCAAGCTCGAACCGGACTGTCGTCGGCTTATTTCCATATAACGTCTCTTTGACCCATGCGCTGACGGTATATGATCCACTCGGAAGTCCAGTTAATTTCTGATGAATGCTTTGCTTATAGGCTTTGGTGTCCCAGAAATAGAGCTTGTATTTACCTTTATACGTATCGTAGGAATCAACGCCGTACTTTGCTGTCTGACCTGTTGGATGCCATTCCGACCAACCTCGAATGTCACCGCTTTCAAAATCCCCATTTTGAACGAGCGAAGAGTCAATCTCGGATATCCGATTCTTGTCGAGCACGAGACCATCCAAGTGAACCTCACCTGTATCTGAGGCCATGCGTTCTAAAGTAATCAGATTCACACCTTTTTTCAAATGGATGCGATCATTTTGGTTCTTCCATGTCTGCCAAGCTGAAGTTGAGCCAAATGAAACGACCCGCGAAGTTTGAACCACAACTCCCTTATCATCCGTTGCGCTTACATGAAGAGTACTGTTCCTCCCTGACGCATTCGCATAACGATAGGTGAGCGCATAGTCACCTTCCTCAGCTGCTTGGACGGCATAGACGATTTTCGCCCCCGTCAATCCCAATCCATCCACAAAACCAAACCCTTGATAACCGGCATAATTATTGTTAAAATGCGTACCGCCCATCCAAGTGGCAACCTCAGCAGCATAATTCACCTTCGTGCCTTCAGGTTCAATTTTCACAACTTTTGATGCATGTTTCACAAGGTTCGGGCTGTAGGCAGTAAGTTTCCCAAGGCTAGTATCTGTCCAAAGCTCGGTCGTATTCGCTGATTCAGTAAGTCCCAAATCTTTCAGATAATTGACCGAACGAGTGGCTGTCCCATCTGATCGATTAAATAACCCGACCACCCAGCTGCCATCTGGTAGTTGTCCAAGCCATTTTTCTGAATTCCTTGCCGCCGGATCGCTGCTAAATGAATTCCCATTATTATAGTAAGGTTTGCCTACGAATCCTTGATTATGGAGCTCAAGCATGTTCTTGTTTTTGTAAAAGCTGCCGGAATTGCCAATCGTGGAATACTGATCGGTTATCGCAATAGGTGATCCTGCCATGGTGAATAATTGAATGATGCTTTTGCGTTCTTCATCCGTTTTGAACGTATTCATGCGGATGAAATCCCCATCCAGAATCATATTGGAACCGCGCCCAGCGATGTCGGAAAATCCTGTAAATCCTTGGAACGGATTGGCCCACTGCGACCAGCTGTTCACCCAATTTTGACGTTGACCGCTCAAGTTTTCCCAACCGCCATGGGCGAGGTCTTCATTGATTCGGACCATATCACCATACGGCAGTTCGCCTGCAGCATGATTGTTTAAATGAGGCATTACGAGACTTAACTCCATATCATCGCCGGCTGCTTCCTGCATCCACTTTAGAGCCGTCTTATAGTTCTCGGAGCCATGATTAACCCCAATCGTCTTGCCTTTATCTGTTCCGGTTTCATACCAAGAAAGAAAATCAATTCGCAGGTAGGGAACACCAAGCTGCTTGAAGTAATTCACATAGCCTTGAATATACGCCTTGGCGCCGGGTTTTGTAACATCTACCCAATACAAATCGTCATTAAATTTATCTGCGGAGCTGGCAATTTCACTAATATTGTAGTTCGTTCCGACGATTGTTTTCGTTGGATCTGCCGCGGCACTCCGAGTTACCCACAAGGGGTTATAGTAAACGCCGAGCTTCATGCCTTTATTTTGAATGTAGGTAGACCAATACGCCCAGTCGTGCTGCCAGTTATCATTGTGGGATAAAATGTAACCGTTCTCATTTGTGAGCTGAGCACCTTCAATCCAACCGTCGGAGGCTATCATGTCATAGCCCGATGCTTTGTAATCGCTTGCAATCCAATCAATGTTTTTCTTCCATTCTGCCTCGTTCATAGGTGCATTTCGTGTGTATTGATATTCATAAGTGCTCCAATAGAGGGGCCCTGTTCCATTTCTAGTAAATTGACTTTCCCTTGCTTCCGTCGTCTGAGTCCCTAAGGTCAGCGTGAATAAGAGACTGGCGCAACCAAGTAACACTTTCGTGAATGATGTCATCGTCATGGTGGTTGTTCCTTTCTATCAGTTGATCATGTTCACACCCTCATCATAACTGAAAGTTTATCGTGTGCCTATGACCTGTTTTAACCAGTATATTTTGAGTGAAAAAGATAGATGTCCGTGGCATTCCAAACTGGTTTGCATATTTTGAACATAAAGCTTTGTTATTTTACTTGAGAGATGGTGATATGTTTGAAGATTCGAAAAGCGGTTATACCTGCAGCAGGTCTGGGCACGCGATTCCTACCGGCAACCAAAGCTATGCCCAAGGAAATGCTGCCTATCATTGATAAACCAACCATACAATTTATCGTAGAAGAAGCGGTAGCTTCAGGCATTGAAGACATCATCATCGTGACTGGGAAAGGGAAGAAAGCGATCGAAGATCATTTCGATACCGCTTTCGAACTGGAGAGCTATCTAAGAGCGCGAGAAAAGTTTGATCTCCTAGGGCGTGTGCAGGAGCCAACCCAGCTAGCCAACCTTCATTACATTCGCCAAACCGAGCCGCTCGGGCTAGGACATGCTATTTGGTGCGCCCGCTCTTTCGTTCAAAATGAACCCTTTGCCGTGTTATTGGGTGATACGTTTTTTGATGCCGAAACGCCTGCACTAGCACAATTAATTCATTACTATAATCGATATCAAAGGTCAATTATTGGTGTACAGGAAGTCGAGGATCAGTTCGTTTCGGAGTATGGAATTATAGAAGCTAAAGCCCTGCATGAAGGTTTTCATAGTGTAGTAAACCTAATTGAGAAACCAGTTATTCCCATGTCGCCGTCTAATTTGGCCATCCTGGGTCGTTACATTTTGACACCTCAGATTTTCGAGGTATTGGCTACTCAAAAGGCCGGCGTAGGAAAAGAAATTCAATTAACGGACGCATTGATTACGTTGAACGAAATCGAAGCCATTTTTGCCTGTGAGGTAAAGGGACAATGGCATGACATTGGAAACCATAGAGGATTTATAACATCGATTCTTTCTGAAGCGAACAAGAGAGCCAATCTGAGGCCATGGCTTCGCGAACACATAGAAAAAATGTTAAGAGAAACGGAGTGATAGGGGAATGAAACGTCTTCACATTGTGCAGGTGATTTCTAACTTTCCAGATGCACAGAAACTGCCGCCTACGAACCAAGGAGGAACGGAGAAAGTTGTGCATGAATTGACTGAAAACCTTGTGCAAAGAGGACATCAAGTCACGGTATTTGCAGCAAGGGGCAGTAGAACTAGTGCTAAGCTAGTCCCGTTCCCCACGGGTCTTCGCAACCAAGGAATAGCAAGGTATGTCTTGAATAATATGCCGCGGGATGTTGACGTTATTCATGATCATACGTTCAATTCTGCACTTGGAAGGCTTAATCTTCATATTCCGACGGTGTGCACGTTACATCTCCCTGTGAAGCAATGGGTGAAGCTTCCTGTATATGTTTCCAAACGTGCTAGAATGGTGATGGGTAAAAATCGCGGACATTATGTCTATAACGGACTTAATCCCAGGGAATATGAATTCAGTGATAAAAAGCGCAATTTCCTGTTATTTATGGGACGTATTATGAGAGAGAAAGGTGTCCTGCACGCCATTGAGATTGCGGAGAGAACGAATAAAAACCTTATTATTGCTGGACCTATTAAAAATCAAACATTTTATCGTAATGAGATTGCACCTCGAATTAGAAGAAATCCCAACATCCATTTTGTTGGACCTGTTGGAGGGAAGAACAAACAGAAGCTGCTCAAATATGCAAGTTGTTTGCTGTTTCCAACGTTATGGGAAGAGCCTTTCGGACTCGTCATGATTGAGGCTATGGCCTGCGGTACACCAGTAATCGCATTGCGACGTGGTGCGGTACCCGAAGTTATGGCGGGGTTTCCTCAATTAATCTGTCGTTCCGTATCTGAGATGGTTGCAAAGGTAAAGGAAGGGAATTATCCGCATCCGGCAAAGCTTCGTCGTTATGTCATTCGTAGATTTACAACGTCCCAAATGACAACAAAAT
Organism: Paenibacillus sp. J31P190; assembly: GCF_059692075.1. Lineage (NCBI taxonomy): Bacteria > Bacillati > Bacillota > Bacilli > Caryophanales > Paenibacillaceae > Paenibacillus > Paenibacillus sp. J31P190. The sequence goes on from NZ_JCAUAS010000009.1 coordinate 4,415, forward strand.
ACTTACAAATATATCAAAAAGCCATGAAAAATTAATCTGCAACAGCCTGCACGCATTCCATAGGGATGCGTGCTTTTTGCACGCTGCAGCCTATGGGTGAATATACTGAAGTACAATTCTGTTAACACACCGTGAGGAGGCAACGGGATGCGTAAATACACGGTTAAACGGGACCAGCGAGATTTTCGGGATTATTATTACCGAAGCGTCAATTATATCCGGGAATCGCAATTACCCCGCAAAGTAGATTTGCGCAAGGAACTGTCTCCTATCGTGAATCAGGGGAATTTAGGTTCTTGCACATCGAATGCCATTGTAAGCGGGCTGCGTGAGTATTGGCTTCGTCAAGAACGAAATTCAACTTTACGGCTATCTCGTCTTTTTCATTATTGGCATGAGCGTAAATTAGAGGGTACGATCAATTGGGACTCGGGAGCCACAGTACGTGATGGCATGAAGGTGCTGCATAAAATAGGGGTATGCCCAGAAGCCGAATGGCCTTATCGCATAGCCAAATTTAAAGAAAAGCCTGATTCTGAGGCGGAAGCTGCAGCAGGAAGCTACCGCATTGAGGGATATCATCGGATTCATGACTTGGCAGGGATCAAAGCGGCATTAGCTGATGGCCAGCCTGTTGTCTTCGGAATTTGGCTGTATCAATCCTTCGAAAGTCCACTGGCGGCAAGAACAGGGAGGATCCCGTACCCGAATCGGAAAAAAGAACAAGTGTTAGGCGGGCATGCCTTATTAGCCGTCGGGTATAAGGATGGTAAGAAGAAGGGACAGGGAACAGTCATTGTGCGGAATTCGTGGGGGAAAGCATGGGGAGACCAAGGCTATTGTTACATGCCCTATTCCTTTTTCAAAAACAATGTGATGACGTTCGATTATTGGACCGGAAAATAAACCCGCTTCTGGGAGGTGCTGAATCTATGTTAAGTGTGGAAGATGCAAATAAAATCATTGCGTTCTTATCTGCGGCTTATTTGGCAACCGAGGATGCTGAGGCAAGAGAAGAATTTCATCGTTTGGCCAACGAGCTAAGGAAATCATCCGGTCAGCCATTGGAATAAATAGGAATCTCAACCGAAACGAGGCGGCTTCAATGCCAAAAGAAAAACTGATCCTGCTCATATTAATTCTGTTCGTTTTACTTACTCTAGTATTCGTTATCTTATTCTAATGCAAAACCAGCCGGCTGCTAACACACGCAGACGGCTGGTTTTGGTTTGTTAACTAGAAGCCTTTGTATTGAGGTTCTTCATTTTCTAATTGCTGCACACGGGAGGCGACTTGATTTACGATGTCTTGTGCAGATAAGGCGGCGGCTTCATACAACTGCTTGGCCTCTTGATTTTGCGTGCCTAGAGCAAACGTTTCTAAGCTTGCTTGCGCACTTTTAAGTGAAGCCAGTGTTGTTTTTACTTGAGAAGCTACTGTCATGTTGTACACCTCTTCATTAAGATTTGTGTAGGATAGCAAGCAAATTGATCGTTTTCAATTGATTGCGATCTTTAATATGCCCTAACTTTTCATCTAGATATATAACAATTAAATCCAACTGAATTATTCATAGCGGTTATCTGATTCGTACATCTTCATTGCTAGGTGACATTCAAGGAGTTCTCTACTGTTGAAGCTCTTACTGAAAGCTTGCCCTCCAGTCGAGTTGTCTTCTTGTTAACTCCGTCAATGAGTGATAGCAGCAGTTCTGTCGCCTCCAAGCCAACCTCCATCCGCGGATAACAGATAGTTGTCAAAGCTGGCGAGACTTGCGAAGACATTAGAATATCTTCGCACCCGGCGATGGCTAATTGTTGTGGGACAAGAATGCCGGATTCTCGGCAAGCTGCGAGGCAACCAACCGCCATCAAATCATTTGCTGCTACGATAGCAGTAAAATCAAAACCTTGCTTTAGTGTTGCGGTTAACGCCTCGAAAGCCTGCTCGAAGCGGCCGGCGCCTTCGAGAATATATCGCTCCGGGAGTTTCAATCCTTCGTGACGCATGGCTTCGCGGAAAGCTACGAGCCGATGAGCAATCGGATCCTGCGGATCGCCAGCGGTCATAAAGGCAATCTGCTTATGCCCCTGTTCTTGCAGATGTACAATTAACCGCCGCATTTCAGTTACCCAATCCACATCAACGACGGGGATGCTCGGCATGGAAACACCAGGCTGCATAAGAGATACGACGGGGAGCTCCATCAAGCTGTAAAATGCTTGACTTTCCTCACTTAGCGTTTGGCCAAGAAGAAGAATGCCGTCTACACGCCCCATCAGTGTATTTTTTAATTCTTCTTCACGAGCAGGTTCAAAGGAATGAAAAAACACTGAATAATTGCTAAGTTTAGCTTTTTTCTCAATATACAATAGGAGTCCACCTTCGAATGGGTTTCCCACGAAATGGACGAGGACGGCAATTTGCCCTGTTTTCCTAGTTTTGAGGCTGCGGGCAGTTTGATTGGGACGATAGCCTAGCTCATTGATAACGGCAAGTACTTTTTGTCTGGTTTCCTCTTTGACGATGCTCCGATTATTTAGCACATATGAAACGACGGCTACCGAAACACCCGCCCGGTCTGCGACTTCTTTCCTGGTAATCATAAGGAACTCCCTTTTCTTGTTTCCTCAAGGGTATCATAAATTTGGACAAATCTAAATGTACTCACTTTTCGTTGCAGCATGGCCTAACCACAGTTCTTTAAGCGGGACCATGGACTCTTCCGGTACGTAGAAGTTGAAATAGTTTTCACTAATTGCCCCCAGCAGTTGGCGGCGAATCGGATCTGCCCCTTCGAGCAATGCCGGCGAAGCAGTGTGGTAATCGATAGGTCTCATCCAGATCGGGCTATAGCCGATAAATAATTGGCGGCGGGTGAAGTTGGAGCGATTCGGGGAACCGGCATGCCAAAGATTTTGTGCAAAAATGAATACGTCTCCAGGTTTACCGCAAACCTCAATTTCTCCTGGTAAAGGTACATTCACGTCGTTTTGAACGGGTTGATATTCTGGCCACTTATGGCTGCCCGGAATGATTTTCGTATTCCCGCGGTCTGGCTCAGACATATCACTCAAAATATAACAAGCTTTAATGTAGTAGGTGGATGTTAGTCCGTTAATGCTTGGGAATTTGGGCGTTGGTCCATCCTGATGCCAGTTAATAAAGCTGTTGGTCTCGGTCTTGAGATCATCGGGATTTGGTTTGCGCACGGTAAGATGTGAGATATGAAGTTGGATGTTATAACCCATCAAATTAACGATAAGTGGAAGAATTGTCGGATTGTCCATTAAGGACAAAATTGAGGGGGCTCGTTCTACGCTATTGTAAATGTTATAGGATAATGACTCTTGTTCATCGGAAAGGATACCGTCTACGGCATTATTCAATTCTGCAATGCTTTCTTCCGAAAGTACATTACGAAGCAGTAAATAACCGTCATTTTCAAATTGTCGTGAGAGCTCAGGAATATTCAGGGTCACTGTCGTCATTCTCATCGTCCTCCTTGTATTTTACTCGTGTAAAATAAGTCGAAAATAAAATGGATAAGGAGCAATTTACTCTTTATCCATTTGTAATAATAAATATTTTACTCGTGTAAATTAAAACTTGCAAGCTTATTATTTCAACCGTACAGTTAACATTTAAATCCAACTCAAATTGATCATACTTGCTTTCAAAATAGCACATAATGAGGTTGTTTCGAGCTTTAGGAAGGGAGGGAGAGCTTGTGGCAGATTGGTTGAGTATCGTAATCAGATCGTTTTTTGCACTAGTTTTGTTGTTTGTACTAACGCGAATTCTCGGTAAAAAACAAATTTCTCAACTTACTTTTTTTGAATATGTTCTCGGAATTACGATTGGGGACTTGGCTGGGACTATTTCCATGGATATGGATTTCAGATTCTGGCATGGGGTCGTCGCTATACTTGTCTGGGTTCTTATACCTTTGATACTGGAGACTTTGACGCTCAAAAGTAAGACATTGAGGTTTTGGTTTGAGGGTAGGGGAACTGTTGTCATTAAAGATGGTAAAATTCTGGAGGACAATTTGAAAAAAGAACGCTACACTGGCGATGAGCTGCTGGCGCAGCTGCGCACCAAAAGTGTTTTTCGCATGGCAGATGTTGAGTTCGCTATGCTTGAGGCTAGTGGTGATTTAAGTGTTCTACTTAAAAGTGATCTCCAACCTCTGACACCAAACCATTTGGGGATGAAGCTGAATATTGAGAAACCGACACAGTCTGTCATCATGGATGGTGTCATTCAAGATGAACCCTTGGCTGCAACAGGAAGAGGAAGAGGATGGCTACATACGGAACTGGATAAGCTAGGAGTAACGAAGGAGAATGTGTTCCTCGCACAAGTAGACACGCATGGCGAATTAACGGTCGATCTTTATGATGATAAATTAAAAGTGCCTCAACCGAGAGAAAGGCCTGCCTTATTAGCCACTTTGAAGAAATGTGAGGCAGATCTTGAACTATTTTCATTGACGACTAGTCATCCGCAGGCAAAGAAGATGTACGAGGCATGTTCGGTGCAGTTAACGAAGGTTATTCAGGATTTGCATATGATTCTAAGAACTTAGGGCGTTAGAGGAAGCAGGAGGGAAAACATGGCCAACAACAAGAAGAAGAATTTGACAATGACGCAGCAGGAGTATCAGAAGCTAGCGAAGAAGCAAGAGCCCAAAAGACCCGTTCTAATAAATTGCCTGCGAGCCTTCCTTGTTGGAGGGACAATCTGTTTAATCGGTGAATGTTTCATGGAGATGTTCGTTAATTGGTTTGGCTTTACCGAAAAAACGGCAGGGAATCCAACAGTTGCCGTCTTAATTATCATATCCGTCATACTGACGAGCTTCGGTGTGTACGATAAAATAGCCCAATGGGCCGGGGCGGGAAGCTCCGTTCCTGTAACAGGTTTCGCTAATTCGTTATGCTCAGCAGCAATTGAGCACCGGGCGGAAGGACTTGTGCTTGGGGTAGGCGGTAATATGTTCAAGTTAGCTGGTAGCGTCATCGTATACGGAACCGTCGCAGCCTTTGTTGTTGGTATCGTACATCTTATCATTACGGGTGGGGGTTGACCTTATGCTGAAGGGACATCAGAGCTGGGTCTTTGAGAATCGACCCGTGATACTATCAACGGGGACGGTTGTAGGACCTGATGAAGGCCAAGGGCCAATTAGTGAGGATTTCGATATCGTCCATGGTGATTTGACCCTTGGTCAAAAAACGTGGGAAAAAGCCGAAAAGGCGCTGCTAGAAGAAGCTGCGCAGCGAGCACTTTCAAAAGCCGGACTTACTGGAGGCCAGATACAGTTCTATATTGGAGGGGATCTGATGAATCAGATCATCTCTAATACCTTCGCCGTGCGCACGTTGAATATGCCGTATATCGGCATATTCGGCGCTTGCTCCACATCGATGGAAGGGCTCGCGCTAGCCGCGCAGCTGGTGGACTCGGGGGCCGCTAACTACGTAATGGCCGGCACCTGCAGCCATAACTGTACGGCGGAGAAGCAGTTCCGTTATCCGACGGAATACGGATCGCAGAAGCCGCCGACAGCTCAATACACAGTCACCGGCGCAGGGGTCGCCGTGCTGGGTAAGACCGGTGACGGTCCCGTCATCACCTCGGCCACAATCGGGCGAATCGTTGATATGGGCATCACGGATCCGTTTAATATGGGCGCTGCAATGGCGCCGGCAGCAGTAGATACCATTCAAACTCACTTCCGAGAACTGAATATTGAGCCTAGTTATTACGATCTAATCGTGACCGGTGATTTGGCAACTGTGGGTGTGAACATTGCGCGCGAACTATTCGATAAGCACAATTTTCCAATTGATCAAACGACATATAACGACTGTGGGTTGATCATTTATGATCGCGAGAAGCAGACGGTCCAAGCGGGAGGGAGCGGTTGTGGCTGCTCTGCAACTGTCACTTATGGTCATCTTCTAAAGCGTATAAAGAGTGGCGAATTGAAGCGAATTCTAGTCGTAGCGACCGGAGCATTGCTCTCGCCGCTTACTTTCCAACAAGGGGAAAGCATCCCTTGCATTGCACATGCTGTTTCAATTGAATCTGGAGGGTTGTACGCATGAACTTTTTTTGGGCTTTTCTGATAGGCGGAGCCATTTGTGTTTTTGGACAACTTTTGATGGATGTGGGTAAGCTTACGCCCGCTCATACTATGAGCACGCTTGTCGTGTTGGGGGCTATAGCAGACGGCTGTAACTTGTATGATCCGTTCATTGAATTTGCCGGTGCGGGTGCAACCGTTCCGATTACCAGCTTCGGCAATGCCCTGGTTCACGGAGCGTTAGAGGAGCTCCATAAGGATGGCTATATAGGGATCATCACAGGTATTTTTAAAGTGACCAGCGCGGGGATATCCGCGGCGATCATCTTCTCCTTCATAGCTGCCGTATTTGTCAAACCCAAAGGATAAGATGAATGCTGGAGAAATGGGCTGTCTTAAAGACATATTCGGAAAATTCAATAAGCCTTAAGGGGTTGTCCTCAAGTAGATTTATCTACTTTTGGGACAGCCCCTTTCTTCTGTTAGGGGTCAACTTCAAACGCTTGCTATACCTGTTTTTTGGAACATAGAAAGAGAATGATCTTCTCAATATCTCGAAACAGATAGAACGAACAATCTCGTACTGGCACATGAATTGTCAAATAGCATGGATGGTTAAATTTAACAAATAAATTTAGAGGATTTACAAGTATACGGACGAAAAACTTTACTGTAAACTAGATTTACGCTCATTTTCCTATCATTTTTAAGGAATACGGACTTATGATAGTATTTTCACCCTAAATGGCAGCATAAACGCAATTTGCTAAGAAAAATTCAGCTACTACTTAAGTCGTAAACTTTCTGATACTCAGCAACTGCTTACGACGTAAGTTTTCTTACGAAAACTCAGTAACGCTTTCGAAGAAAGTTTTGCTGGCAAAACTCTAAGGAGGATCACACATGGAAACTGCCACACATCATCATGTTGAAGCTCTAGCTAGGTTGAAAGCGAATTTGGAATCATGCATTCTTGGCAAGAGCTCTGAGATTGAATTGTTGCTAACTGCGATGCTGGCCGGTGGGCATGTTTTGCTTGAAGATGTGCCGGGTACAGGCAAGACAGTGCTGATTAAAGCGCTTGCTCGATCCATAGATGGTCAATTTCGCCGCATTCAATGTAATCCGGACTTATTACCTTCCGATATAACAGGTGTTTCTATATATCATCCCAAAGAAGAGAAGTTCCTGTTCCGTTCAGGACCGATTATGACGAACATTTTGCTTGTTGATGAAATTAATCGGGCAACTACCAAAACACAGTCTGCTTTGCTGGAAGCAATGGAAGAACAACACATCACCGTCGATGGTGATATACACGAGCTTCCTTCACCATTTATGATGCTTGCGACCCAAAACCCAATCGACTTCGAAGGTACATATATTTTGCCTGAAGCGCAGCTTGACCGATTCATGATGAAGCTTAGTCTAGGCTATCCGAGTGAAGCCGCCGAGAAGCAGATGATTACATCCCAAAGCAAAGTGCATCCCATGGAGGCACTGCAGGCAATCATGGATACGTCTCAAGTGCTGGCCATCCAGGAACAGGTTCGTCATGTCCACTTGGATGAAGCGGTAGCCGATTATTTAGTGACCATTACAAGAAAAACACGAGAACATCAGGCCGTATTCCTTGGAGCCAGTCCTAGGGCAACGCTTTCATTGGTTTTAGCCTCCAAATCTTTTGCGTTTCTCCATGGAAGAGACTATGTGATTCCTGATGATATTAAATACCTTGCTCCTTATGTTCTTGGTCATCGAATGATTCTTCATTCCGAAGCCCGTATGGACGGAGCTACGGTTTCCTCAGTTCTCGGCGCGATTTTCGAGCAAGTACGCGTGCCGGTTCGATTGGAGAAGTGAGCCTATGAATCGACCGGTATTCAAACGATTCGGGGAACTTCCCCGGTTTCCGGCAGCTTTATGGCTTCTTATTGCTTGTTTCACTGCTAGTTTATTGTTCCTGTTGTTTCAAGGTGGGAAACTGGCCTCCATGCTTTTTATTATTATCACGTTGTTGTCTGCTTATTTACTTTCTGGTAACTGGAGTGGAATTAAACGTGCGCAAGGTACTCGCAAGCTTGCGAACATAGGGCAAGAAACTCAAATAGAGGCTGGGCAATCGTTACAGGTTGGTATTGGCGTACAGATTCCGGGGTTCTGGCCTATTCCTTATATGATGATTAAAGATCAGCTTATTCGACAGAATGGGGAAGAGACTATTTTCGAAGGCTCCATTGTTCCAGATTGGAAACGTAGAGGTGAATTGCTTTACAGTACTCCGCCATTAAGAAGAGGGTATTATCGGTTTGGTGAAACGGAGTGCTTAACCGAGGATATTTTCGGCTTTTTTCAGCATAAGGGCCGTTTAGAGCTTCAGCAGCCGATCACGGTATATCCACAAACGGTTGCTATTCGGGAATGGGCGCAATTTCACCAAATGCTTAAAGGCATGCAGCATCACTCCACAACGACGCGAGCACATCGTGAAACGACGCAAATTAATGGTGTCCGTGAATATATTTATGGAGACCGATTATCACGTATACATTGGAATGCCACTGCGAAGACAGGGACATGGAAATCCAAAGAATTCGAGCGAGAATCCCTTCCTAAGACGATTATTCTATTGGATCGGAATGCCCGTGCCTATCGGGATTCTGCCGAATTTGAACTGGCGGTATCTGTTGCAGCTTCTTTATTTCGTTATGGAGCGAGTCGTGACTTAGCGCTAGGATTACTCTCGATCGGGAAGGAATCCTCTTATTTTGAACCGAAGCAAAGTCAGAATCATCACAAACAAATCATACAGCATTTGGTTGGTGTCGAGGCTGATGGTTATCACTCACTTCACCAAATCATCAAGGAACGTTCACGCGAATGGCCAGCAGGCTGCTTCTTTGTACTCATTTCACCGCAAAAGGGCTCAGCGATGATTCAGGTGATTCATCACCTGGAACATCTCCAGATGAATCCATGCCATATTTGGGTTCATGCTAAATCCAACCACGCATTCAAACCGCAAGGATTGGACAAGGAAGGCAATCAAGAGGATTGGATCAAGGCGATTCGCTCACAAGGTTATATGGGTTATGAGGTTAGTCAGTTGACGGACTTGCCTAACCTGTTGGGAGGGGCGAAACGTTATGCCTAACACATTATGGAAAAGGATTTTACTGACAGATTGGTCACAGCGAGTAACAGCAATTCTTACTGGTATTTTCCTTTATCAATTTGTTATCTGGATCATGAAAGAAGATGGACTGTGGCTGCCTGAAACGGTCGCCTTTGTGACGGGAACCCTCTCCATTGTAGCGGCTACTTACCTTATCCCGCACTTACATCGCGGCTGGCGATCCTTGATTCAATTCGGATTGATTATTTGGCTGCACGGAATTGGTATGGGCTATCATTTTGTGGCGGTTAATGTGGCAACATGGAATGATGCGGTGAAATGGATTGCTCTGAATGCAGGGCAGTTGGAACCATACATTTGGTTTAGTTTAATTGCTTGGATTACTTATTTGTTTGCCATGTGGTCTGTCCAATCGAGAATGCGTGTGTTTGTCCTTATTTTTGTCAGTATTTTATTTTTTGCAATTCGCGATTCCTTCAGCATGATCTTTTTGTGGCCGCAAGTAGCTATGGTCATATTTTGCGGTTTCTCACTGTTGATGGTGCAGCATTTTAGTCAACTGAAGAGACGGGCCCCGGTCATTTGGGAAACGATTACGGATTACCCGTCAACGCTCATTGTTCCCGTTTTATTGATAGTCGGTGTCACGTTTCTGGTTGGCCTGCTAGCGCCAACTGTGAATCCGATATTAACGGATCCTTATACAGCTTGGAAAGTAAGCCGTGGTGAAGCTGTTCCTTTACTTGGAAAAGGAGTCAGCATCACGTCATCTTCGAACGCGGATGCTTCTTCCGGCTATAGTCGTGATGACAGTCGGCTTGGCGGCGGTTTTCGTTATGATTACACGCCGGTTATGACTGTTGAAACGAGCAAGAGAACCTATTTCCGAGGCGAAACGAGATCGTTATATAACGGAAAAGGCTGGGAGCTTAGCCCGGTGGAGCGTAAATTGCCAGTCAATCGTGTGAATGGTAATCCGCTGCCGCTTGATCCGCGATTTGATCTGTCACTTTTGAAAACCAAAGAAGTGACTCAAACGGTTGTCATGGATAGAGAGGAAGTATTTCCTGTTTTATTCGGGGGATTCGCCATTCAGAAAATTGTGGAAGTGAATAAAGGTGAGAACCCGTTTCAACGTCTGATATGGTCTCCTCGTCAATCTGAGCTTCGCTATATAGGAAGAAATAATTATCCTAAAGATTATACAATTGTTACACAGGAGCCTATACTGGAAGAAGCGTTATTGCGAGAAGTCAAATCAGACTATGCCAATCAACTGGAATGGGCGGAGTATCTGCAAGTGCCTGCCGACCTTCCTGAACGGGTGAAGCAGCTGGCTGTTGAGATTACCAAGGCAGCGACGAATCCTTATGACAAAGCGAAGTCAATCGAGAAGTATTTATCAGATCATTATCCTTATACGAATACGCCAGATGAAAGTAAAGGCAAGAGTAAGGATTTCGTAGACCGCTTCTTATTTGAAGTGAAGCAAGGGTATTGTGATTATTACTCATCAGCTATGGCTGTACTCGCCCGTTCTATTGGACTTCCAACTCGTTGGGTGAAAGGTTATTCATCGGGCACTTCACCGATTCCTGCAGAAATTAGGGATTTAGGTATTTTGAGTCAACTGGGTGCTGAAATCGATGCGGATGGAGCAGGTACCTATACCGTTAGAAATTCAGACGCTCACTCGTGGGTTGAAGTGTATTTTGAAGGCTTTGGCTGGATACCCTTTGAACCGACCTCAGGCTTCAAACTGCCGAACGTATTTCCAGAGCAAACACCGCCACCCGTTGACCTATCAACGGAAAGTGACCCAGTTACTTTGCCTGACGCAACAAAAGAGGCTCCGAGCCTTACATGGTTGTGGTTGACATTAAGTGGTTTAGGAGCTGCCGTAGTTGTTGCATTAGTTCTTTTCTTTATCTTGAAAAGCAACAATTGGAGAGCATGGCGAACCCGCAGGAAGAAAAGGCAAGTCGTTAATTTCAATCAGAAAATTATTGTTGAATTCGAAAAACTGCTGCGGCTAAGCCGTCGCAGGGGCTACACGAGACATGAGTACGAAACCATGCGAGAAGCGACGACAAGGTGGTCTAACCAAAGTAAGTGGATGAAAAAAGAGCTGGAAACGGTGCTCGAATTGTTTGAACGCGCGAAGTACAGTCAGGAGAATTCCACTGAAGTCGACTACCAGACCGTTAGTCAATCTATTATTCGCTTAAAAGAACAAATGAAATAGAACAAAGAAGCCACTCACCTTTCGAGGTGGTGGTTTTCCTATGAGAGGAGATTTTTATTTATGGCTTTTATCGACTGTCATTTTTATTCAGATTCCCTTGGGGTTTCAGCTTCCATGTACGTCATTTTGCCGCAAGCCGCTCAAAATCAAATCGGATTGGCTTCTGCAGTTTATGGGGTAAAGCATCCTACGCTATATCTGCTGCACGGCTTATCTGATGATCATACGATCTGGATGCGGAGAACCTCGATTGAACGGTATGCTTCGCAATTGGGAATAGCGGTAGTCATGCCAGCCGTCAACCGCAGCTTTTACACCGATATGGCTTCGGGGCCGAAATACTGGACCTTTATTAGTGAAGAATTGCCAGCATTAGCGCGATCATTTTTCCCATTAGCTCAGGAAAGAGAATTGAACTATGTGGCTGGGTTGTCCATGGGTGGCTATGGCGCGATGAAACTGGCACTTTCACATCCGGAAAGGTTTGCCGCAGCGGCAAGCTTATCAGGGGCATTAGATATATCAGACAGAGCATTGAATTTTCCGGACGATTTCAAACTGATTTATGGAGATGTGTCCAAGATTAAAGGCAGCGAGAATGATTTGTTTTATTTGGCTGAACAGGTGTCTGGCGCGACTAGACAATCCCCTAAGCTCTATCAATGCTGCGGTACGGAAGACTTCCTTTATGAAGATAATATTCGATTTCGAGATTATTGCCGCGAATTAGGTATGGATCTGACCTATGAGGAGGAGCCAGGCCAACATGAGTGGGGCTATTGGGACCGTAAAATTCAAAACGTACTGAACTGGTTACCGCTTCCGCCCCGTACCTAGTGGGAAAATATGTTCTTTTCTTTTTGCAACAAGTGGGTCACTATGGTATAGTGTCACGTATATAATATAGGGATCTTTGAGCGTAGCTCAAAGTCTCTCCGCTTTGGGATCTTTGGACGTGCTCAAAGTCTCTCCGCTTAGGGATCTTTGAAAGTAGTTCAAAGTCTCTCCGATTCATGAGGAAGCAGTTGGAGGTAATTTGTTTGCTGAATAAGCTAGTGCCCAGACAGTCTGTACATACGATCTATGATATTGATGCCAATCACCTATGGGGATTTGGTGTCCGTGGTATTATAACAGATCTCGATAATACACTCGTAGGCGCACGAGATCCGCATGCGACTCCGGAGTTAATAGAGTGGTTGAACCGTTTGCAAAAAATGGGCTTCAAGGTCGTCATCGTGTCCAATAACAATCATGGACGGGTTTCAGCCTTTGCGAAGCCGCTTGGCATTCCGTTCATTCATCGAGCTAAGAAACCAACGAACGTTTCATTCCACAGAGCCATGAAGCTGCTTGGTACGAATGCCAGACAAACAGCTGTCATTGGTGATCAAATGTTAACTGACGTTCTTGGAGGCAATCGGATGGGGCTATACACGATCCTAGTTCAACCCATTTCAATTAAGGATGAGGGTTTTTTCACGAAAATCAATCGCCGTATTGAGAAATGGGCTTTAGCTAGGATGAAGAAATAGGAGGATTCATGAGTACAGAAACGATTAGTCATTGTGCGGGGTGCGGCGTATTGCTGCAAACGGAAGAAAAGGGGAAGCTGGGCTTTATCCCGGCTGAAGCGTTGCAGAAGGAACCAGTTATTTGTCAACGCTGTTATCGCATCAAGCATTATAATGAATCTTCGAGCATCACATTGCAGCAGGACGACTTCCTTAAATTATTAGGACATGTCGGCCAAACGAAAGCTCTGGTTGTGAAAATCGTAGATATTTTTGACTTTGAAGGCAGTATGATTAGCGGTCTTGCACGCTTTGTGGGTACGAATCCTGTTCTGTTAGTCGTAAACAAGATCGATTTGCTGCCAAAAGTGACGAACGCAAATAAGATCATTAATTGGGTACAGCGCAGAGCCAAAGAAGAGAACCTCAAGGTTGTTGATATCATCCTTTGCAGTGCAAAGAAAAACATTGGTTTCGATCGTGTTATTACAGCTGTGCAGGAATATCGCGGCAACATGGATGTCTATGTGGTCGGTGCAACGAATGTCGGTAAATCGACACTCATTAACCGCTTAATCAGTGATTATAGTGATCTGGAGTCAGAGCTTACAACGTCACAATATCCTGGAACAACGCTGGATCTGGTCAAAATCCCACTGGATGATGGTCGGTTTATTGTTGATACACCTGGTATTGTGCATACACATCGTTTAACCGAAGTCGTGAAAAAGCGTGATTTAGCTAGAATCATGCCAGACAAACCACTTAAGCCGATGGTGTTTCAGTTAAATGAAGCGCAAACGCTATTTTTTGGCGCCTTAGCTCGATTTGATTTTATTAGCGGTGAGCATCAATCATTTACTTGCTACACGTCTAATGCCATTCAAATTCATCGTACAAAGCTGGAAAAGGCTGATGATTTGTATGAAGAACATAAAGGTGTCATGCTTGCGCCTCCTAACCTAGCAGACTTGGACGAGCTGCCTAAGCTTGTGAAGCATCCGCTGCACATTCCGAAGGGGAAACAGATGGATGTGCTGATCTCTGGTTTAGGCTGGATTAAAGTGAACAGCTTAGCTGGAGCTCAGCTTGCCGTTCATGCGCCGAAGGGGATTAAGGTTATCACGCGTGAGTCGTTGATTTAGGGGGACAAGAGGAGAACATGGAGAAACTGGTGACGACGATTGACAGTCATACCATTCTATATGGGGTTTTCGGAGATCCGATACGGCATTCCCGTTCCCCGATTATGTTGAATCGAGCTTTTGAGGAAGCAGGTATTAACGCAGTTTACGCTGCTTTCCACGTTCGTCCAGAAGAACTTGGGGATGCTGTTCGCGGGATACGGGCATTAGGATATCGAGGTATCAACGTAACGATTCCGCATAAAGTGGAAGTTATGCAGTACTTGGATGAAATCGATGAAGGGGCTAGGATCGTTGGGGCGGTGAATACCATCGTTAATGAATCAGGTAAGCTCACCGGTTACAATACGGACGGTATTGGCTATGTGCGATCGCTCAAGGAAGAGACGGGTATTGATCTGAAAGGGAAAAGTGTTCTTCTTCTTGGGGCTGGTGGAGCGGCCAGAGGCGTTGCCTATGCGCTTGCCAAAGAAGGGATTCGCCGTATCTACATCGCGAATCGAACCAAAGAACGCGCCTTGGAACTTGCCGACACGATCAGTACGTACACCGAAGCGATTGGACTTGGCATGGACGAGCTAGGACCTGTTGTAGATGAGGTCCAATTCGTTCTGAATACAACTTCGGCCGGAATGCATCCTCATGTTGAGGAAGTTCCGTTACCGCTTGAACTCCTGCGTTCGCATCATCTGGTCAGCGATCTCATTTATAATCCGCGAATTACAAGATTCCTTCGTGAAGCGGAAGCAAGAGGAGCCCGCATACATGGCGGACTCGGTATGTTTATTTATCAAGGTGCTTTTGCCTTTGAATATTGGACTCGTACCCCTGCGCCCGTTGCGGCGATGAGACAGGTGGTAGAACAGTCGTTAGCTGAATAAGAATGAATAGAGGGACATCTATGTTAACAGGCAAACAGAAACGTTATTTGCGCTCAATGGCGCACCATTTAGATCCAATCTTTCAAGTAGGTAAAGGCGGCGTGAACGATCATTTAATCCGTCACATTCAAGAAGCTTTGGAAGTTCGTGAATTGATTAAAATTACTGTACTCAACAACAGTGGAGAAGACCGCGACGAGGTCGGCACTGAATTATCCGAAAAGTCTGGCGCAGAGCTCGTGCAGGTTATTGGGAAAATCGTCGTGCTTTACAAAGAATCGCGTGACAAGAAGAAGATTGAACTGCCGCGCTAAAGAGGTGGAAGTATGCTTGTCGGAATAATGGGTGGCACCTTCGATCCTATCCACACCGGTCATCTGATCGCGGCGGAGAGAGCGAGGGTGGAAGCAGATCTCGCCGAGGTGTGGTTGATGCCGGCAAATGTGCCGCCGCATAAGCCAAATGCGCCGAAAGCGACGACGAAGCAACGCTGGGAGATGGTTTGCCTTGCAGCGGAAGGCAATCCTTTTTTTCGTCCAGTTGATATCGAAATCAACAAAGGCGGCGTATCTTATAGTATCGATACGATTGAGCTGCTAAGCAAGGAATATCCAGGTACGGAATTTGCTT
Organism: Paenibacillus sp. J31P190; assembly: GCF_059692075.1. NCBI lineage: Bacteria > Bacillati > Bacillota > Bacilli > Caryophanales > Paenibacillaceae > Paenibacillus > Paenibacillus sp. J31P190. The sequence goes on from NZ_JCAUAS010000009.1 coordinate 20,060, forward strand.
ATATTATAGGTGCCGATATGGTTCAATATTTGCCGCAGTGGCATCGCATTGATGACATCGTGCGGCATATTCGCTTTATTGGATTAGCTAGACCTGGTTATGAGCTTGACTTATCGCATATGCCTATTAACATTCGTAATCGAGTCACGATTGTTCCCATGCCGCTTGTTGAAATTTCGTCAACAGCTATTCGTAATGAAAGGCAAAGGAATGGTTCAGTCCGTTACCTTGTCCCAGATGCGGTGAATGGTTATATGGAGGTGAACCGTTTGTATGAATCGTGAGGAACTGATTGCGGCGGTTAAGGAACAAATGCCTGAGCGACGCTGGCTGCATACACTCGGTGTTATGGAAACTAGCGTTATCTTAGCGAAACGCTTTGGTGGAGACCCGGTCAAAGCCGATCTGGCGGCCATTTTGCACGATTATTGCAAGTATTGGCCCGTTCAGGAGCAAGCTAAGATTATCCGCGAGAACGGATTGCCCCAAGACTTGCTGGATTATGATAAAGAGCTGTGGCACTCCCATGCTGGAGCTTATATCGCTAAGGAGCAATTTGGCATCCATGATGAGGAGATACTAGATGCAATTCGGTATCACACCTCCGGTCGTGTTCAGATGACATTAATGGACAAAATCGTATGCTTAGCGGATTATATGGAGCCCGGACGTGATTTTCCAGGTGTAGATATCATTCGCGAAATCGCTGAGCAAAGCCTAGAGAAGGCGTTGGTCGCCGGTTTTGATTCTACAATTAGCTTTTTAATTGCCAAAGGCAAACGGATTTATCCGCTTACTATTTTGACTCGGAACGATTTGATTACACAAATAAACACATAAACCTTGGAGGATGATTGAATGAGTAAAAACCCAGAAGAAGTTTTGGCTTTTGTTGTTGAGGCTGCTGAAGATAAAAAAGCGGCAGATGTTGTAACCCTGAACTTGAAAGGCGTATCCCTAATCGCCGACTATTTCGTTATTTGTCACGGGAATTCAGAAACACAAGTGCAAGCAATTGCCGGCGAAGCTAGAAAGAAAGCGCATGAGCACGGCGTTAATATCAGAGGCTACGAGGGTATTGATACAGCAAGATGGGTTTTGCTTGATCTAGGGGATGTTGTTCTTCATGTTTTCCACCGCGATGATCGTGAATATTATAATATCGAAAGACTTTGGTCCGATGCCAAAGTTGTGGAGCGCGTATGAGAATGGAAGCAGGATCCCTTGTTACCCTAGAGGTAGCGAGGGAGGTTCCTCCTAACGGTTATTTCCTTACTGACGGCCAGCAGGATGTTCTTCTGCCTTATGCAGAAATCGTAGGTAAGATACAACCCGGAGAGCATGTTGAAGCCTTCATGTTCCATGATACGCAGGATCGATTGATGGCTACGATGAAGCGTCCTCTTCTTCTCATGGGCGAAGTAGGACTTCTGGAAGTTGTAGATATTCACCCTAGATTTGGATATTTTCTGGAAATGGGACTGGGCCGCAACCTGTTGCTTCCCTACAGACATGTGCCGGAGCTCGAGGAACTGCGTCCACAAGTAGGAGATAAGGTATTTGCCACATTAGCTCACGATCGGCAAGGACGTTTAATCGCTAAGCTGGCTCTGGAAGAGGACCTGGCTCCTCTTTGCGTTCGTGCACCCTCGAGTTGGAGTAATCAGTGGGTCAAAGCACGTGTGTACAGACCTTTGCAAATTGGCACCTTCGTCATTTGCGAAGCCGGAGTCCTTGGTTATGGTGTTATTGGACTTATAGCTGCTCCGGAACGGACACGCTTGCTTCGTGTAGGTGAGATGGTTGAAGTGCGTGTCGCATTCGTTCGTGAAGAGGATGGGCGGGTCAATCTGTCGATGCGGCTCCCGAAGGAAAAAGGCCGCGATGAAGATGCTGAGCGAATTTTGAGTGTCCTCCAAGAACGTCCAGGTAATGCGATGCCATTTTCGGACAAAACGTCGGCTGATATTATCAAGGATCGGTTTGGACTAAGTAAAGCGGCTTTCAAACGCGCATTAGGCAAGCTTATGAAGGACGGGCTCATTTATCAAGAAGATGATTGGACCTATCTGAAGCAAGAGGAGACTCAAGGTTAACATGAGTTACGAAAAATTCGCGTACACCTATGATCGCTTGATGAATAGCATGCCATATGAAGATTGGCTTCGTTTCGTGAAAGAGAGCTTCGATCGATTTGGTATGAAACCATCTACGATTGTTGATTTGGCCTGTGGTACTGGGAATTTGACGATTCCTCTAGCCTTGGAGGGATACCAGCTGACGGGTATTGATTTATCAGAAGACATGCTGGCAGTCGCTGAGCAAAAAACGGGAGAGCACAAGAGTCAACTGCGCGGTGGCGCCATTCATTGGGTACAACAGGATCTGCGTGAATGGGACCTCGGTGAACAAGTGGATGCAGCGCTTTCCATCTGTGATAGTCTCAACTATTTGTTAGAGGAAGAAGATATCGTTGATGCTTTCCGTCAAACCTTTAAGGGGCTCAAGCCTGGAGGGCTTTTCCTTTTCGATGTGCATACTCCTGAGCAGTTGTTCGCTTATGCAGACTCTCAGCCCTTTTTCCTGAATGAAGACGATGTTGCCTACATTTGGACAAGCGAGTTAGATGATGAAAGAGTGCAGATTGAGCACGAGTTGACCATATTTGTAAAAGATAACGGAAAGGATACTTTCCGACGCATCGATGAAACTCATCTTCAAAGGGCTTATTCTTTACAATGGCTTAAGGAAATGCTGCTTGCAGTCGGTTTCACTGAGGTGCATATGGCTGCTGACTTCACTTGGGAGCAGCCTACCTCTATGACAGAGCGAGCTTTCTTTATTGCAAAGAAATAACGGCAGTGAGGTTCTTTGCGGCTTGACAGTGCGGCATTATTTTACATATAATCAAAGCTAATTAGATGATTAAAGCTTAGAAGAGGAATAGTAACTTGTACAGCATCTTTCAGAGAGCCGGATGTAGGGTGGAAGCCGGTAGATGTCAGTCTTGTGAACTCGCCTTGGAGCTAGAAGGTGAATCACCATTTAAAGCGAAGAGACTTTGAGCTCCACTCAAAGATCCCAAAGCGGAGAGACTTTGAGCTCCACTCAAAGATCCCAAAGCGGAGAGACTTTGAGCTCCACTCAAAGATCCCTATATATGGTGCTAGCTGGATCGTCTCACCCGCGTTAAGGGGCAGAGTGAACACAGGCAAAGAATGTCTTGTGTTAACTAGGGTGGTACCACGGGAATCTAACCTCTCGTCCCTAGCGATATCCGCTAGCGATGAGGGGTTTTTTGGCGCTTACAGCGCTTTGAATCATGATGAGGATGGCTGTACACAGGGAGGATTTTGAACATGACACAGGAAACGAAAGAAACTAAAGAAACAAAAGAGCAGCAAGGCTATAATCCACAAGAAATTGAGCCGAAATGGCAGGCTTATTGGGATGCGAAGAAAACATTTAAGGTGCTTGAGAATTCCGATAAGCCGAAGTTTTATGCGCTGGATATGTTCCCTTACCCATCTGGAGCTGGTCTGCATGTAGGACATCCGGAAGGCTACACAGCAACTGATATCGTTTCACGGTTCAAACGGATGAGAGGCTTTAACGTACTTCATCCAATGGGATGGGACGCTTTCGGACTTCCTGCTGAACAGTACGCACTGGATACGGGAAATGATCCGCGAGAATTCACCAAGAAGAACATCGATACTTTCCGTCGTCAAATTAAATCACTAGGCTTCTCGTACGATTGGGATCGTGAAATCAGTACAACAGATCCTGAGTATTACAAATGGACACAATGGATCTTCATCCAGTTGTACAATAAAGGACTCGCTTATGTGGATGAAGTGCCTGTAAACTGGTGTCCAGCGCTGGGAACTGTTCTTGCTAATGAAGAAGTAATTGACGGTCTGAGCGAGCGCGGTAACCATCCCGTTATTCGTAAGCCGATGCGTCAATGGATCCTGAAAATTACTGAGTACGCTGAACGTCTGCTTGAAGATCTTGAGGAGCTGGATTGGTCCGAAAGCATTAAAGATATGCAGCGCAATTGGATTGGTAAATCAACAGGCGCAGAAGTCCAATTTGCGATTGACGGATACGATGAGAAGAGTCTGACGGTTTTCACTACACGTCCAGATACATTGTTTGGCGCCACGTACTGCGTTCTGGCACCTGAGCATGAGCTTGTTGCGCAAATTACTACGGGAGATCAAGCTGCTGCCATTAAGGAGTATCAAGAAAAGGCTTCCCGCAAAAGCGATCTCGAGCGTACGGATCTGGCAAAAGACAAGACAGGTGTTTTCACAGGGGCTTATGCTGTCAATCCGGTTAATAACGTGAAAGTGCCGATCTGGATTGCTGACTACGTGCTTGGCGGTTACGGTACGGGTGCAATCATGGCTGTTCCAGGACACGATCAACGTGACTGGGAGTTTGCAAAACAGTTTGATTTACCGATTGTCGAAGTCGTGCAAGGTGGAGATGTTGAGAAGGAAGCTTACGCAGGGGATGGCGAACACGTCAATTCCGGTCCGATTAATGGCATGAACATCGAACAAGGGATCAGCCATATGATCGCGTGGCTGGAGCAAAACGGCAAAGGCCGCGGCAAAGTAACCTACCGTTTGAGAGATTGGCTCTTCAGCCGTCAAAGATATTGGGGAGAGCCGATTCCAATTCTTCATCTTGAAGATGGCACAATGAAGCCTGTTCCCGTGGATCAACTGCCACTCTTGCTTCCACAAGTCGATGAAATTAAACCATCAGGTACAGGAGAATCACCACTTGCGAACGTATCCGAATGGGTAAACACAATTGATCCGGAAACCGGCATGAAAGCTCGCCGTGAAACGAATACCATGCCGCAATGGGCCGGCAGCTGCTGGTACTACTTACGTTTTATCGATCCGCGTAATGATAAAGAGTTTTGTTCGCATGAGCTTCAGCAGCAATGGCTGCCTGTAGATCTTTACATCGGCGGAGCGGAACATGCTGTTCTTCACTTGCTGTATGCGCGTTTCTGGCATAAGGTGCTTTATGATCTTGGTTTTGTTCATACCAAGGAGCCTTTCCATAAGCTTGTAAACCAAGGGATGATTCTTGGTGAGAACATGGAGAAAATGAGTAAGTCTCGCGGTAACGTTGTAAATCCGGATGATATCGTCAGCGATCAAGGGGCCGACACACTACGTATTTACGAAATGTTTATGGGACCACTTGAAGCTACAAAACCATGGAATACAACAGGTGTGGATGGCATCTATCGTTACTTGAATCGTGTGTGGAGGCTGTTTGTAGACGAAAATGGTCAGATAAATGCTAAAATCAGCGCCGACGAAACATTAGGCAGTGATTCATTCAAACGTACTTGGCACCGAACGATCAAAAAAATTACCGAGGATTTCGAAGCCCTTAGGTTTAATACAGCGATCAGTCAAATGATGATTTTCGTTAACGAAGCCTATAAAACAGAGCGTTTACCGCTTGAAGCGATGAAAAATTTCGTTCAGATGTTATCTCCAGTTGCGCCGCATTTGGCCGAAGAACTTTGGGAGAAGCTCGGCGGCACAGAATCAATTACGTATCAGCCGTGGCCAACCTATGATGAAGCGTGGACAGTCGACAATGAAATTGAAATTGTTGTACAGGTCAATGGTAAAATTGTTGATCGTGTTCTGATCTCCAAGGATACGGATGAAGCAGCGATGGAGAAAATCGCATTTGACCTCGATAAAGTCAAAGAAGCGACCGCCGGAAAGGCCGTTCGCAAATTGATTGTTGTAAAAGGCAAATTAGTAAATATTGTCGTAGGATAGCAATACAAAGTTGGCAATTTGGGAAGGCTGCTGCTTCTAAGTAAACAGCAGTTCAGCCTTCTCAATGTCTTCTTCATATTTGGCATGTGTAGCACTAATGACTCGTGAGAATATCCCCGCAAGCTCATCGTCCAAAATACGTAAGCCTTCCGCTGTAATTCCACCGGGAACAGATACGCGTTTTTGAAGGGTAGCAGGGTTGAATCCTCCGGTTGTAAGCAGCTTTCCTGTGCCTAGCGTCATTTCACTGGCAAGTAAGGTAGCTTCCTCAATAGAAATACCAGTTGCCTCAACGGCTGCATCAATAAAAGATTGCAGGAATTTGGCTAAAAAAGCGGGACCGCAGCTAGATATGTCAGAAGAGATCCGCGTATAATTTTCGGATACACGAATAGGTGAGGAAATATGCGCAAATAGGTTCTCTAGCCATTCTTTGTCCTCAGGCTGCATTCGATTCCCATGAATACATAGTGTCGCACCGCTAAGCACGTAGTTCGTGATACTCGGGATAATTTTACTGATTTTCGCCGGCAGAAGACCTTCCAAATGTTTGAGCAGGACAGGGCTTGTAATGGACACGATGAGTTGAGAGGGAAGCACGTCCTCTTTGATTTCATCAATAACCTTCTTAAATTCAGACGGCTTCACACATAGAAAGATGAGATCGCTCCCCAGTACGACTTCTCTATTCGACCCGGCAACATGAAGTCCAGGATATGTCTCCGCTAGAAGCTCAACTTTATGAATTGTTCGATTTCCCGCAATAATTTGCTCCGGATTGAAAGCTCCAGAATGAATGAACGCTTCAATCAGAATACTTCCCATACTCCCAGTACCGATGAATCCTGCTTTCATCCAGTAATCCCTCCCGAAAAAATCAGTCACTTTCTTTCATAGTTTATTGAACGGGGTCAGTTTTAAATGCCATTCAGATGCTTTTTCATGTATATGTTCATATGTCAGCAATTATGTTTGGAAAGACTTAAGTTGCAAGTTTGCTAAAGAAAAACTCTAATGATTATGCTTACGAAGTTAGTTTTGCTAAAGCAAAACTTTAAAGGTTATGCTTACGATGCCAGTTTTGCTAAAGCAAAACTCTTAGGAGGGAATTCGTGGATTTTTTTGGTTCCAAAAGAGGAAGGATACTGCTCATGATGGCAGCGATCTGTTTATTTGCTTTCGTCGTTTGGCCATTCATTCGTGGAGGCAGATCTATGATACAAACGGATTTTATGCCTTTGAACTCTCAGATGCAGGCTATGATTTCTCATCCTGGAGATGAGCCGGCAGCTGATGCAAAGCCTGTAAGAAAATCAGACTTGAAATCAAACATAGGCACAGAATCGAATGCAAAAGTAGATACAGAATCGAAGGGAACGAAAGATAGAAAACCGAAGGAAACGAGAGACACAGAATCGAAAACAACGAGCGACACAGAACCGAAGGGAACGAGAGTCACAGAACCGAAAGCAACGAGTGACACTGAACCAAATACGACAATACCTGCACTTACAGCAATACCTACGCCTACTGTTGTATCAAATGAAAAACCGGAAGCTAGCTTGCCATCAGCACGGTCTACCGATCAATTGGATCTAAACACAGCTACGCTCAAGCAATTAGTTGAATTACCGGGTATTGGAGAGAGCAAAGCAAAGGCCATACTGGACTATCGGTTGAAAAAGGGACGATTTAACCAGATTGAAGAGCTGATGGAGGTGAAGGGCATCGGAGAGAAAATGCTTGAGAAGTTAAAATTATTTCTTTATGTAACTTCTTAATATTCTTTCCTTTCTTTTATTTTGCTAGGAAATATGAGAGAATACTAGAAATGAAAAAAGGGGTCCAAGAACATACAAGGATCTTCGTAAGGAGGAATTGCAATCCGTTATGAGCAACCGTAAAGATTGGGATACTTATTTCCTTGATATTGCTTACATGGCCTCAACGAGATCAAGATGTAACCGTCGGCACGTTGGGGCAGTGTTGGTGCAGGGTAAGAAGTTACTTGGAACAGCTTACAATGGTGCGCCAATGGGTGTGCCTGATTGTACAGAAGCAGGCTGCATGCTTGTGGAAGAAATCGAGTTGAAAGTGGTAGATGATACCGAGGAAGTTATTCGTAAACAGCGATGTATTCGTACGATTCATGCAGAGCAAAATCTGTTGCTGTTCACGGATCGGGAAGATCGCGAAGGATCGACTGTCTATGTAACAGATCAGCCTTGCTGGACATGTGCGAATATGCTGGCCAACAGCGGTGTGATGGAGATCGTTTTCCATCGCGGGTATCCTAAGGATCATGAGAAAGTAAGCCATTTGATGGAGAACAGAGGCATCGTTTTCCGTAGAATGGAAGGATATGAACCTCCGCCTGGTACTGTATCTGATGTCGTGAATTAAATATGTTTACTGAAGCGAGAGGAAGAACCTTTTTCTAGACGCAGCCTATGGGGCTGATCTGGGGAGAGGTTTTTTGTTTGTTTTTTAGATGGGGATAAGTATGGATATCAAAGGTGCGGTAATGGCGCGGAATCTACATTTTCATTGGAGTAAATACAGTGTAATCGCTATTCTGACTGGGGTTATCGTACTTCTGTTGGAGAAAATCCAATGGAATTAATGATTTTCCTTGAAAATTGTCTTTTTAAGAGACTTCTATTGGAATTGCTCCAATAGAAGCTGTTTTTCGAGGTCTGAGAGTGAAAAGTATTGTAAAAAATCCAATGACGAAGATGAATGATGAGATAAATGATGAAGGTGAATGTTGAAGATCCAGATAAAGGAAGAAGGCGAAAGATGACAGACGAAAGAAGAAAGAAGAAAGAAGAAAGAAGAAAGAAGAAAGAAGAAAGAAGAAAGAAGAAAGAAGAAAGAAGAAAGAAGAAAGAAGAAAGAAGAAAGAAGAAAGATGAATGATGAATGATGAATGATAAATGATAAATGATAAATGATGAATTTTCAATGTATAGATCGCTTCGTCTATTTTCGTAACTCATGTAAATAATTACAATTCGATTTTATAACATTCAAGAGGAGGGGGAGCGAATACATATGCAAATGCTAATGAAACGACCAGTTGTTATAGGGTGTTGTCTGTGGATAACTGGCTACGCGCTCGCGCTCTATACCGAGCTGCGGTGGTTATCTTTGATGACGAGCGCGCTGCTGTTAGCCGCGCTTATCGTCATCTATGCGCTGCGGCTGCCTGGCAGACAGCCGCTGTGCGCCTTGCTGCTGGTCGGAGTAGCCTATGGCTACTTCCAATGGACCGACCAGCGCAACGTCTCTGCGCTGCTGCCGCTAGCGCAGCAGCAGAACCTGGACGGCAGCGAGGTCACGCTGCTCGGCCGATTCTCCAGCCCTGTCACCGTCGACGGCGACAGGGCCAGCTTCACGATGGAAGCGGAGTCCATTCGCTTCCCAAGTGCGGAGGCTTTCCCGCTCGGCGGGGAAAGCATGCAGGTCTCGCTGCGCCTGCTCCAGCAGGAGCAGCAGGCGGTGGCGTCGGGCTGGCGCCGAGGCGACGCCTTGACGCTGCACGGGACGCTGCGCAGCCCGTCCCCAGCCCGCAACTTCGGCGGCTTCGACTACCGCCGATACCTGCGCCTTCACCACACCCATTGGCTGCTCTCCGCCAAAGGGGTGGATCAGGCGCAGGTCGAGCCTGCGGCTGCGCGCTTAAGCGTCGTCCAGCTGCTGCGCTGGAACGACGAGCTGCGCGGCGCCCTCAGCAGGCGCATGGACCTTATCTTCCCCGCGCCGCAGGCGGGGTTCATGAAGAGCATGCTGATCGGTCAGACGGACGATCTCGATCCCGAGCGCTTCCAGCAATTTTCGGAGCTGGGATTGACGCATATTTTGGCCATTTCCGGCTTGAATATAGCCGTATTTCTTGGTGTTTGTATTTGGATCATGCGCCGATTAAAGCTGGCAAAGGAGACCTATTTGCTTATCTGTATATGGTTATTGCCATTCTATATCCTACTAACAGGTGCTTCCCCCTCCATTGTTCGGGCCGGACTCATGTCTATAATTGCCCTCTATGCAGCACGGCGAGGGCTCTTTAAGGATGTTTTGCATATTATGGCGATTGTCGCATGGATCATGCTTTTGTGGGATCCATACTTCCTGCTGGATGTCAGCTTTCAGCTTTCATTTCTGGTTACACTTGGTCTCATTGTTGGCGTACAAAGAGTCAATAATTTATTCGTTCCGTGGATTTCTTCCCCAATTATAAGAAATACGACCTCTATCACGCTTGTTTCCCAAATGGTATCCTTTCCGGTATCCATTTATTATTTTAATCAGTTTTCTTTATTGTCTTGGCTGGCTAATGCCTTCCTGGTTCCTGTTATTAGCATGATTGTATTCCCGGCTGGCCTGCTTGCTCTAGTTCTGGGACTGGTTTACGTTCCTGCTGGAAAGAGCATCGGTTGGTTTATTTCTTGGTTAAACGAAGTGATTTTCTGGATGACAGACAAGCTTCAGCATTTACAGCAGTTTAAGCTGCTTTGGCCGTCGCCAAGCTTACCCTGGATTGCTTTTTATTATGCTTTTCTCATTTTGATATATGGATTATGTCAGCGCTTGTCTCAACAAGCTGGAGGAGAGCTTCCAATCATTTTGGTAAGTGTCAAAGGTAAAAGGAAAGTGAACTTATCGAAATGGTTAGTATGTGCGGCAGCAGGTTTCCTGCTATTGCTTTGGATGGGGTATTCGCCTGAGCGCTTCAACCGTTCCGGTCTCGTTCAATTTATCGACGTGGGTCAAGGTGATGCTATACTGATTCGCACACCTTATGGTCGACATATTCTGATTGATGGTGGAGGGACTCTTACATTTAGGAAACCTGGTGAAGCTTGGAAAATTCGCAAGGATCCTTATGAAGTTGGCCAAAAGCTGCTCGTTCCGCTGCTCAAGAAACGTGGTGTTCATCAACTTGATCTCGTCGTTCTCACACATGAAGATGCGGATCACAGTGGCGGTCTACAGGCAGTTATTGCGCAAATGCCCGTCAAGCAGTTTCTCTTTAATGGAACGCTCAAGCCAGGGGCAATTATCGAGAAATTATTTGTCACCCTGCTATCGCGAAAAGTGCCGCTTTTGCCTGCGAACGTAAGCAATTGGATTCAGATCGATCCGCTTACCAGATTGCAAGTCCTGTATCCTTTGGAAAAAGATAATCGGCTCATCGAAATTGTCAAAGAACAGAATGCGCAGTCCGTTGTTTTTTTGCTCGAGATGCAGGGGACGCGTTGGTTATTTACGGGGGATATGGAGAAAGAATCTGAAGCTGTTGTCGTTGATTATTTAAAAGAACATCCTTCGTTAATTGATCAAGAACAACATATAAACCACAAAGTCGATGTACTGAAAATTGCTCATCATGGCAGCAAAACATCGACGACACCAGGGTGGCTCGACTTTTGGAAGCCTTCCTGGGCCGTCATATCCGTAGGAGCTATGAATAGTTATGGTCACCCATCACTTGATGTATTAAGGCGTTTGGATGAAAATGAGGTGCAGGTGTTGCGAACAGATCAAATGGGGGAAGTGCAACTTGAAGTCCGCAAAGAAGGGATTTACTCCCGAGTTAAAATAATAGATTAATTAACATCTGAATGGCCACTATCCAGAGTTGTTGGATTGTGGATCTTTGTGTTCTTCTGCTGTAGGCTCCTGTTTCCATGGTGGATCCCCATGCGCGTGCAGCTCTTTGTATATCCAATGAACTCCGAAGGGAATGACGAATGAGAGAATGGTACAAATCAGTATCATCCCTGAAGGAAACCTTCCAATGAGAGAAAACCACATACTTGCATTACTCCTCTGTCGTTTTGATGATATTTCCGATACGCCTTATAATGACCTCTGCCTGCACGTTAATCTCTGATTGTGCGAATATATTTAATCCCTGATCCCAATCATTTGCGATTGGTTTCCATATTCTATAATGATTTTGATATAAAAAAGCACCCAGCCCCAATGCATCCTTTTTATAAGTTTGTTGGAGCTTTTTGATTGCTTTAAGGGTATTGGCTTTGACCATATCTTCCAAGCTTTTCTCTAAATCTTTAATTGCTTCTGAAGTAGAGGGATCATAATCTGAAGTCGATTTATCAAGAACGCCCTCAGTTGCAAGTTTAATATTAAACTTGAACTTTGTTGGATTGAGCTGCTGCATTGTTATTTTACTTTTCGCTCTTTCCGCTCGGAAGGCAAAAGTGTGATCCTTAATCTTAGCTTCGATGATCCCGCCTTTAATTTGATCAGTGACGAAGTTCAACCCTTGCGTTTCATCGCCTTGCAAGAATCCGACCAGTTCCTTCGTATGACCATCGAAGATAGCGGATCCGGTCATTGAAACGCCTTTCTCTTCCAATTTTACAGTTTGAATAGCGAAACTTTCATGTTTGACCAAAAATTCGTGGACATCACCTATTCGTGATTCGGGTAACATGTAATTGGATTTTCGGTCGTTTCTAGCAATAGATGTCATATAATCGATAGGTGTTGGTTCATTGAAAGTAGGGATATCTAATATATCTGAGGCTTTTCCATTAGCAATTAATATTTGAACGCCTCTTCGCATTTCACTATTTCGTAAGAAAAAGTCCAACAAGTCAGCGAAAATTTTATCGTCTTTGGCTACTTCGCTCGAAATGATAATGATTTTTAGATGTTCGAAATAAGGGGAACGACTCGTCCTAATTGCCAATTTCGAGCTAAGGGCAGGCATAGAGTTCTCAGTTGTTGATAAATTAAAGTAGGCTTTATTGGAACTGGCTGATCCGCTTTGTCCTTGACTGCTTTGTTTCAGCCCGCTGGGTACGACAATCTGGTAGGTTCCTATGAATTTGTGTTTCTGAGCATTGCTGTAATCGATAGCAACGCCGACTACAAACCCGCGTTGGTCTATTTCTATACGATCCCAGCAGCCTGTTAAAAGGAAGAGGATGCAGATTAGACTGGTCCAGCAGCTCCTTTTTTTAAGAAGCATCACTATTCACTCCTCGAAGTTTAGCGCCAACATGGATGAGGATAGGAAAGAGAATGGCGACAATTAATCCAATATAACTAATGATACCGCTTATTTCATCGAAATCAGCTATGTTTCGTGGAAACATGCAAAGTATATAAATGAACGGACTTAGTAGGAATACCCACGTTTTTTTCTTTGTTTTAGGGAAAACGGACATAAGCAGATAGATGGAACAGTCATAGGCCATAATCGTCGTTGTGAAAACAGCCATAATCCAAATTGTAAAAAATATAGATTCAAAACGCTCAAAGAATGCGCCTGGAATTTGCATTTCCTTGGCAAGCTCTACGGCAGGATACGAAATTTGTTGAAGGGCGAAATGTGAAAATACACCAACACAAGTAATGTAGATTGCCGTATATAGAACAATAGGAATAGCTACTCCGATCACAACAGCTTTCGGGGCTTTCTCTGGGTGATTCATTAGGGTGATGTAAATTAAGATGACTTCGAAACCAAAGAGCGAGAATGCGCTTGTTTGCACTCCCTTCGCTAAACCTTTCCAATCTGAGATTAAGAAAGGCTTTAAGTCGTCTAAATGAAATATGTTCATGCTAAAAGTGAGTACGACTAGTGAGATGACGATAACAATGGGTAAAAATAAAATATTAAGACGAATAATACCGACACGGCTGCCGGAAACCGCATATACGACAACCAGTAAGAAGGTTAAGGATATAGCTTCAACAGGAGTCCGCTCAAATAAGTATTGTTTGGAAATATTAGCAATAGCCCTAACTTCATAAGCACTATATAGGATAAAGTAACCGATGAGAGAAATGACTGCAATGAGGGCAATAGGCTTCGTAACGGCTGCTGAGGCATAAGCAAAATAACCTTGTTTGCTAAAATGAACCGCAATTTTGGCTAGCATCCAGGCTGAACCAATCGCAAGAAGTCCTGCGAGAAGCATGGACACCCACCCATCAGATGATTGTACCGTTTTCGCTAGTGTCCTCGGCAGAAATAGTATACCAACGCCAATAATCATGGATGAAATCGTGATGACTATATCCAGGAAACCGATCTCACTATCACCATATTCAAAAGATTTCATCCTCTGTTTCTCCTTCCTCTCATTCTCTGATCATTTTTGGTTTGCATCATTTTCGGCCTTTTTTTCACGAATAACAGGGGGGATCTTAAAATGAGATCTTTCCAGTCCCGTAATAAAATTGGCGCAAAAGGGGTGGAATATGGAACGCCAAAGCTCTTCAGATTTACCAGGTGAATATTGATCATGATGTAGGCTAAGATGATTCCGTATAAGCCTAAAAAAGCAGCGGCCAACATAATGCTGAATCGCATGACGCGCAGTGAAATGGCAAACGAATAAGAAGGCAGCGAGAAGGAAGAGATAGCAGTAACGGCAACGACGATAACCATAACGGGACTTACCATGCCGGCAGCCACAGCTGATTCTCCAATAACTAAACCACCTACGATCCCAATGGTTTGGCCAATTGGTTTGGGCAGTCGGAGTCCTGCTTCCCTGAGAAGTTCGAGCGTGAATTCCATGGCGAAAGCTTCAACGACTGCAGGGAATGGCACGCCTTCCCGAGCTCCAGCGATGGAGAATGCCAATTTTGAAGGGATCATCCCATGATGAAATTCGAGCAAAGCGATATAAATAGCTGGCAAAAAGGTAGCGATGAAAGCTGATATTAATCGGAGTACCCGAGTCAACGTAGAGATGAGCCAATGTTGGTAGTAATCTTCGGGTGATTGCAAACTTGAAGCGAATGTAATCGGCAATATGAGGACGAAGGGGTCTCCATCTACAAGAATAGCAACTCGACCTTGGAGAAGTGCTCCAGATACTCGATCAGGCCGTTCCGTATTCATAATAAGAGGAAATGGACTAAGGAAACTATCTGCTATCCATTGCTCCAAGTAGCCGGACCCTTCGATATCATCTATGTCGATGGTCTTTATTCTGCGAGTAACTTCCTTCACAAGGTCGGGATGCACAATATCTGCAATATAAGTGACAATTACCTCACGTCTACTTCTTTGACCGATTTGATACGTGTCAAAAACAAGGTTGGTTTCTTTAATTCTTCTTCTAAGCAAAGCTGTGTTCGTGCGTATGTCTTCTGTAAAGCCTGCTCTGGGTCCCCGAATTATCGATTCTGTTTGTGGTTCTTCAATCGAACGGGTTTTCCAACCGCAGCTGGAAATGATGATGCATTGTGCGAGATTGTTGAATAGAAGAAGCGTATCGCCAGATAGAATGGCCATTAAAGCTTCGTCTAGAAGTTCAACTGTTTCCAACTCATAAGCCGTCAGAATTTGCTGCTTCAATACGTTTATTAAATCCGAAGTTGAGGTAACAGGATGATCAAAGGAATGGAGCATTGGGCTTAATAATTGCTCATTAATCATAGCAATGTCGACCAGACCATCAATGCTGACTAATGCACACGGATATTGGTTTGTACCGATTGTAAAATGTCTTATGAGCAGATCGCTTGGATGGTGCAGGATTGTCTGAATGGTAGTTAAATTTTCTTGCAATGATGCTGATAGCAGTTTATTGGAATCTGGACTTGAAATGTTTGGCTTGTTGGGAACCTGAGGGGTTCGAAGCAGACGCTTTCTGCCAAATAATTGTTTGAACATGATGCAGCCCTCCACTTTCGAATAGCTCATCTGTAATATTTACCACTTCGGGTAGAATTAATCGGCTATGGCAATTTCCTAGGCGGTACTACCCAAACATAGTACTATCCCTTCTTTTAAAAAAGCTTACAATGGAGAGTAATTTGATGGATGAGAGAGAGGAGAACGGTTTGTGAGACGAAGGTGAAACTAATCGGTCTGGCATACGTCTAATAACAAGTGTATTTATTTCAGGAAATTTGATATTCTGGTAGTTGCAAGATTGCCATCGTTTTTTTATTCTAAAAGAGTTGCAACCTTATGAGACGTTGCTGCGTCTGTAAGATTGCAAGAGGGAGGGATCCCAGTGGTAGCACCCGAACTGGTAAGATCTGCACAAGCCGGTGATCGTGATGCTCTCATTACCCTATTGCGAGAAATTGAGTCTCACGTTTATCGAACCGCTTATTATATTTTGAATAATGAACAGGATGCCCTCGATGCTTCACAGGAGGCACTCCTTCGGATTTATACAAAAATTAATTCCTATGAAGAAAAAGCGCTCTTCAAGACGTGGGTACAGCGGATTGTAACGAACATCTGCATCGATAAATTTCGCAAGGCGAAACCAACGGTTTCGATTGATGAGCATGATATGACCTTTACAGCAGAACATAATGTTGAACAGGAAATGTTAGTTGGCTATTTAGCCAAAGATATTAGAGAAGCAATCGAAAAGCTTCCCGAACACCATCGATCTGTTGTTGTTCTCCGTTATTTGCAGGACTTTTCGTATCATGAAATTGCAGAATCTCTCAACTTACCGTTAAACACGGTGAAGTCTTACTTATTTCGAGCTAGACAGCAATTACAGTCGCTGCTCCAAGAATATCAGAAAGGAGGTGTTCGGGGATGAATTGTCAAGAGGTGATGGAATTTATGCAAAGACAGCTGGATGGGGATTTAGATGCAAGAGAGGAAGATGAGCTTCATGCTCACCTGATGTATTGCTTGGACTGTGCACAGATGTTTGAACGTTTACAAAGATTGTCCGATGAACTGACCCAGTTACCAAAGGTCATTCCTCCATACAGTTTGGTCGATGCTATCATGCCGCAGCTAGCTGATATTGATAGACATGCCGCGGGGTCCATTACCGACAAGGTGGCTGCTTTCGGTACCCATGCTAGCCAGACAGCTTCTGTGCAGCCTCCCAAACTCCCTTGGACACGCCGTTTAGGATCACAGTTCTCCTGGAAATTCGCAGGTGGTGTCGTTGCCGCAGGTCTCATCCTTGGTTTCTTTGCATTCAACCTAAAGCATCCTATGCTGGATAATGCAGATGGTTTGCTGCAGCCAAAGTCTGTATCTGAGAACCAGAATGCCGGACAGATGCCAAGCGCGGCGGCCTCTGATCCAAGCGCCGCACAAGATGCTGTCAAGAAAAAGGCGGCAGACAGTGCAGACGCAAAGCAGGCGGCACCTAATGCCCCGGCCGCTGAGTCATTTGGGCAAGAGAAAGCTAAGCCAGAAGCAACAGTTGGAAATGGGCTAGCGGGGCCGCAAGCTACAACAGATGCGAAGCTGGAGGACCCGCAAACGCTGAGTTCATCTGGGGCCGCGAAAGGTACGAATGGTGTGCGCCAGGCACCTTCTACCTCTGAGCCTGAACGGCTGAAAGACCAAGCTTCCGCTGGAACGAATGAGAAGAAGGGATCGGACCCTGTGTCGACGAATCCGCCAGCAGGCAGTGAAACTTCAAATAAAGTGCCGGAAGACCAGAAGGTAATGAAAACTACGGAACCAACACCTACGCCTGCTGCTAAGAAGGGTGGAGAAACGAGTGATGTTGGAGGCGTATTTTCTTTGACAGCACCTAGTGCGAATTCGTTGAAATCAACAACAGGCGTTCTTGAGGCTGTTGTTGAAGAGCAGCATGTCGTGATCCGAAACAGCTCTACCAAAGAAGTAATTTTTGCGTCCAAGCAAGTTTGGAAGTCTGGTGATCTTATCACGTTAGTGGAATGGTCGAAGGACGACAAATTATTTTATCAAGTTCAAAGCGAAGGCTCGCTTCACACTTTTCTCATTGATGTAAATGCGAAAGAGGAAGCAGCTAAGTAAATTTGTGATACGAATGCACCAATTTGACGGTTCTAGCGTATGTTGTATAAGGAAGCGGCAATGCTTTGGTGGTTTGTCCACACGGTATAAGGTTTCTAGAGCCTTTAACCGGTGTTTAAATAGACAAACAAAGGGATTACCTCAAGGTCTTCGGGCTTTGACGTAATCCCTTTGTTGTTGGTAAAATGGTTGCAAGGAGTGAACATTAGCTATGGACGCAAAGAGAGCATTGAAAGATATACAAGCAGGGCGCCCTGCACCGGTTTATTTGTGCTACGGTCCTGAGAAATATAAGATGAGGGAATTTATTCAGGTATTAACGGATTTGCTCATTGAGCCCGAGCACAAAGAGTTTGCAGTGAGTAAATTTGATTTAAGTGAGATTAGTCTCTCTGCGGTGCTGGAGGACGCGGAGACCCTTCCCTTTATGGTTCCGAAGAAGCTGGTTATCGCGAAGAATGCGTTGTTTTTCACTGGGGCGAAGGAAAGTTCGAAGATTGAACATCACTTGGATCGTTTGACCGATTATTTGAAATCTCCAGCGGAACATACCGTCGTGGTGTTTACGGTAGATGCAGATAAACTGGACGAGCGTAAGAAGATTGTGAAAGCACTCAAGGACCTTGAAGCCGCGGTTCCCTTCCTATCATTGAGCCCGGAAGAATTGCAGCAATGGGTGGCCAAACAAGCTGCGCAGCTGGGTTTTACGTTCACGGGGGTAGCCGCTGACCAACTGATCTTATACACCGGCGGGAATTTGCAATCTTTATCTGCAGAAATTGAGAAGATTTCTTTATATGTAGGAGTCGGTGCGGAAGCATCGGTTGATGTTATCGATCAATTGGTGGCCCGCAGTACAGAACAGAACGTCTTCATTCTTATAGAGGATATTGTAAATGTAAGGCTGGAACGCGCCTTCGTTATTCTTGAGGAGCTGTTGAAGCAGCGTGAGGAGCCGATCAAGATCGCGGCGCTCATTGCCAGACAGTTCCGCATCATGCTGCAGGTGAAAGAGCTAAGTAAACAAGGCTACTCCCAGCAGCAAATGGCTTCACAGATCGGTTTGCATCCCTTTGCCGTGAAGGTGGCTGAAGGGCAGGCGCGCAAATACGATATTGAGAAGCTGAGCAGGATCATGTCGCAGCTTGCGGATCTCGATTTCCAAATGAAAACGGGGAAAATCGATAAAGTGTTAGGTTTAGAGTTGTTTCTTCTTAGGCTTGCTGCCTAGGAGGACAACCTTTGGAAAAGTAAAAAGTCCAGCTCTCTGTGAAGAGAACTGGACTTTTGCTTTATGTCCGTGTATTACGCTTGGGCCGTAAGAGCGTTCAGCTTTTTAGCCAGACGGGACTTCTTGCGGTTAGCGGCATTTTTATGGATTAAGCCTTTAGAAGCTGCTTTATCTAATTTCTTAGAAGCGTTAATTAGAGCTTCTGGGCTTACAGCTGTTTCGAAAGCTTTCACAGCAGTACGCAGAGCGGACTTTTGGGAAGCGTTACGAAGACGGCGCTTTTCGCTAACTTTTACTCGTTTAATAGCGGATTTAATGTTTGGCATGAAATTCACCTCCTACTTACAAAACACGGTTCAACGTTACATTTGTTTGTTTGCTGACAACTTTAAGTATTCTACCATGCAACTATTGAAAATGCAAGACCTGTCAATAGGTTTTCAGTGGTCTTAGTTTTTGTATAAGTGGTTGTAAATCGTAGCACAATAAGGGATGCAATGCACCCAAGGATAACGGCTAAGCTGTCCTCCAAGGACAGGCGCGTTTACCCAGAAATATGCAAAGCTTATAATGTGAAACATATAAATTCTTATATTTTGAGAAAGGGGAACTTCAATGGACTTAGGCTCTTTTACAACACATACGGATCTTGCGTTAGATGCAAGGGATATGGCTCATGCAGCCAATCAGGGGCAACCGATACCTGGTATTGAACAGGAGTCGACACGAGAAAACGGGATACGAGTTACCAAGATCAACGTTCTGAACGAAGAGGGTTCCAAAGCGCTTGGTAAGCTTCTCGGACATTATATAACGATAGAAGTGCCAGCTCTGCGGGAGAAAGACAGCCAATTACAGGACCGCGTCGCCACGAAATTGGCTCAAGAGTTTGAACAGTTTTTGCGTGAAATCGGCATCCCTAAGAATGCGAAGGCTCTTGTTATCGGTCTGGGCAACTCGAATGTGACACCCGATGCTCTTGGCCCCCTGGTTGTGGATAACGTGATGGTCACACGTCATTACTTTGAACTAGTTCCCGAGGACGTTAGTCCAGGGTATCGGGCAGTTAGCGCCGTAGCGCCAGGGGTGCTCGGAACCACGGGAATTGAAAGCAGTGACATCGTTCAGGGGATTGTCGATAAGTCCAAACCTGATTTCATTATTGCTATTGATGCGCTGGCTTCCAGATCCCTTGATCGGGTCAATACGACCATTCAAATCGCGGATACGGGCATTCATCCTGGTTCAGGCATTGGAAATAAACGCAAAGGGTTGACCAAAGAAAACCTTGGCATTCCCGTTGTTGCCATTGGAGTCCCGACCGTTGTATATGCGTCTACCATCGTCAATAATGCCTTCGACCTGATGCAAAAACATTTTAGCGAGCAGACGCGAAATACAGGGCAAATCCTAGGCTTGCTGGACGGTATGCAGGAGGAAGAGCGTCTAATGCTTGTGAAAGAGGTGCTAAACCCCGTAGGACACGATCTGCTTGTCACGCCGAAGGAGATCGACCAGTTTATTGAAGACATCGCCAATATTATTGCTAGCGGCTTAAATGCTGCCTTACACGATGCCGTAAGTGTCGATAATGTGGCGGCCTATACGCACTAAATGATTTTAAGAACTGGGTCCGCTAGATGGGTGGATACAGTTCTTTCTTTTTGTCCATTTTTACGTAATTTGGAAGGAATAAGGAGGGGAGCGTCGAAATAAGGGACGATCAACTTAAATGAGGACGTGGTTCTGTTGAGCAGCGCACATAAAGCGAAGCTATTCATAGGGTCATCTGCTGAAAGTGTTGAAGTCGCAGAGGCTTTGCAGTCTAATCTCCATTTTTCATTTGATGTAACGGTTTGGAGTCAATTGCTTTTCCCACCTTCACATACAACCTTGGCTCCACTTATTAAGCAGGCGAAGTCTAGTGATTTTGCTATCTTTGTCTTCCAACCGAATGATTTGACACTTTTGAGAGATTCATTGGTTAGCACGGTACGTGACAATGTTATTTTGGAATTGGGGTTATTTATTGGACAAATAGGTCTAGAGCGAACATATTTTCTAATTCCGGAAAAAGAAAAATTACATATAGCCTCCGATTTAATCGGCCTAACACCACTTACTTACGATGCGAATCATTCCTCTGGGCTAATGGCTGGCCTAGGACCGGCAACTTTCGTCGTGAAGCAAATGCTCAAAGAGTTAGGGCTGAGGGAGAAATGAAACCGAAGATATTTATAGGCTGCTCCCCTTCAAGTTCGCTGTGGGCTGAATTCTATCAAGCGCAGTTGTCGTCTTCATCCGAGGTTACGGTTATTAATCAGGGTGTGCTTACAGCGTCCAATCATAAATTGAAAATGCTAAAAAAGCATATCGAAGAGACGGACTTTGCCCTTCTTATTCTCACACATGCGGATTGTCATGATCCCTTGGTTTACGGGAATATACTCGTATTGATAGGGCTTTGTATCGGAGAATTGGGGCACAGCCGGACGTTCATTGTGATGTCCAAAAATTGTGAACTGCCTGAATATCTGGAGGGTTATAACCCTCTGCGAATCGATGATCAGCAGGCCGTTTCGGGAATTGCGGAGCTAGCAGGTCCTCATCTCTACCCGATTAAACATAGTATCGGTGTTCATAAGAATCGGTTCAAGCTATCCGATATGAAGAAGAACGATGCTATACGCAGTTTTTTGTTTGATGCCTTGGATTCGCTTAGTGTGTCCAGTGTGGATTATGACCGCGTTTTGGATAAATTCCATAAGACATTTGATACCAATTGTGGTATAATTGAGCTTCAAGAAGTGACAGCGGCAACGCTCTTTGAGCTTCTCGAAGATGGTGTCACCTTGCAGCAGTTTGGCCGTGCCGGTCAGGTTAGCAACAACCACAGTTTCAACGTCAATGACCCAACTAGCTATTTAGCCGAATGTTACCGGGGCAAAGATACGAACATCTACCTGGGGCAAGCCAAGGATAAAGAAGATGGCGAGTTTGAATACATTTATTGCATTAAGCTGCATCCAACCATTGTTTCATCCATACATTTCAAAACAAGGACGGATATTCCCGCGCGCAATCATCATCAAGTCATGATGGAGTTATCGGAAAGAAATGCGAAGCTCGTGTCTTCACTCAAATCCATTGTGAAAGGAAGGATTATTTATGCTGAAGCACATGAAGAAAGTTCGTAACCGACCAACCACAGACCACAAACATAAACCGAGCGACAAGTCGCTGCTCAAATTATATAACGGACCTACTGTTCTGAACAAAACGAGCGGGGTAACGATTGTGGCCAAAGGGTCATTTGATTTCGAATCCCTCGCGTAGCAGTAATAGGATAAACTTAAGAACCCCGTATGGGGTTCTTTTTTTGCGTTCAGGCGCAAGAGGTTGATCCAAGGGGAACTACGGTACGCTATTTATCAAATAACTGCACTTTTAGGTAAGTAGAGGAACCTAGAAGCGTTATTTTGCCATTTTGGCTGATTAACTGCGGTCGAAGGAGAAATAAGAGATTGTCGTTCCGCCTAGACATGAAAAAGACCAATTTTGCCCCAAATAAGGTATCTACGTTCCCTTTCATGAGACGATAGTTGATTTTGAAGAAAACAAGCTGTAACCGTAGTTCCCGTGCATGTATCAACAGAAGAACCTGAGCAGCGTCTCAGGTTTATTTGCGCTTCTTTTTCTCTCTATCAGAAAAATTCTAGTGTTTCGGGTTCTATCGACGGAGCTCGTTTCATAGATTGAAGTAAGATAGATTAGGAGGAATCAAACTATGAAATGGACATCAGCTACATTGAATCTCAGCCATGTTCGGAAAACGTTTCAGAGCGCAAGTTCCGTCGGGAAAACTTTTTTTATACTCAGCTTCGGCACATTAGCTCTTTTTGTTCTTATTGGCCTAGGCGGCTTCTTACAGAATAGAGTTATGACTACTTCGCCAGTATCATCTATGAAGAGTTTAGCTGCATCCGTCACGAATCAATTTTTTATCGATATGCTGGGCATGGAAGTGCCTCATCTACATAAAGATCAGAAGAAATTTACATTTTCCCAGCATAATGTGTTTCATTTCGCTTTTCAGTTCATGACGGACATTAATCCAAGCGATCCCAAAAGCCTCGTGGCTAGTGAAGTTCCTGGTATGGATGCGAATAAAACGACGGTCTTGGTAAAAGGGACAGAAACGAATCCCAGTGATCCTATTGATTACAGTCCAAACTCCCAAGATCTAGAGGCAGAGGCGAGGAATCCTCAGCTTTCTCCATCACCAGAACCCTCACCTGTGGGTGGTACCGCTCCGATCACAAACCCAACGGGACAACCGCCAAGAACCGCGGGGGATAATATAGCTTTCATTTATCAAACGCATAGCAATGAGTCATTTTTGCCGGAGTTAAGAGGTGTTACGGATCCTGATAAGGCTTATAGCGATAAGGTGAATATCATTTCCGTAGGTCAAAGATTAGCTCAAAATTTGGAAAAGGACGGCATCGGTGCCGTACATTCCAAAACGGTCTATCCAAGTACAGTCAAAAATTTCGAATATCCGTATTCCTACAAATATTCCTTGAAAACGTTGCAAGAAGCTGCTGTTTCACATCCGGATTTGCAATATTACTTCGATATTCATCGGGATTCCGCTGCTCGCAATAAAACGACCGCAACCTTCGACGGTAAAGATTATGCCCAGGTGTATTTCATCATCGGCGGTAAAAATCCGAATTGGAAAAAGAATGAGGAATTCGCAAGCAAAATTCATCAAGCATTAGAAGCCAAACATCCCGGTATTTCCAAAGGAATTCATGCCAAAGAAGCCAGTGAAGGCAACGGATTATATAATCAGAACTTTTCGCCAAATAATATATTAATTGAGGTCGGCGGTCCGTACAATTCACTCGAAGAGTGCTATAGAACCACAGATTGGTTGGCAGAAGCTATTTCAGAGGTGATTTTGAACGCGAAGAAAGTGGATGCGCCGGTTGTTACCCCCAAGCAGTCATAGAAGCTAGTTTGCCAACGAAAACTTTAAGCATATGCTTTCGAAGCAAGTTTTGCTAAGGCAAAACTTTAAGGAGGATCTCAAAATGAGGCTGAGGCATTTTTATATGAAAGTAGGCTTGTTTGGACTCTTGCTGTTGTTCTGTATTTTATTCGGAGTCAGCTTGGCGTCGAGCGGGATGGAACGCATACAAGGACCTCAGCCATCCTCCAAAGCTGCACAGGAGCCAGCTGTCAAAACGCCACCTGGGAAAGCGTCCACAGTTAAGGCGTCACCAACTGGGGCGGCCAAAGAAGATGCAGCTGCGAAAACTAAGGCTGCCGTGAAGCCAGAGGCTGAAAAGAAGTCTGAACCGGTTGCTGATCACGATAATTCATTGAACCACGTTGGGAATAAATTAGGGGACTTTCTGCAGATTGCTTCGCATCATGGAATTAAATTATTCGTGTCTTTATTTGATGCCATCTTAGGGAAAGGTTAAGGGGTACATTGCTGCAACTTCCCACAACTGCTATAATGAAAATTATTTGCATGTAGTGGGGGTTAGTCTTTAGCATGACGGACATTCGAGAAAGACAACAAAGAATTCGCAACTTTTCAATTATCGCTCATATCGATCATGGCAAGTCAACACTTGCCGACCGCATATTGGAATATACGGGCGCGTTATCATCGCGTGAGATGCAGGAGCAAGTGCTGGACCAGATGGATTTGGAGCGGGAACGCGGAATTACGATTAAACTTCAGGCGGTTAGATTAGCTTATCGTGCTGACAATGGCATCGATTATATTCTTAATTTAATTGATACACCGGGACATGTAGACTTTACATACGAAGTATCCCGAAGCCTTGCAGCTTGTGAAGGCGCTCTGCTTGTTGTAGACGCTGCACAAGGAATCGAAGCGCAAACGCTTGCCAACGTTTACCTGGCATTGGAGAATAATTTAGAAATTTTACCTGTTATCAATAAAATCGATCTACCTAGTGCTGATCCTGACAAAGTGAAGCAGGAAATCGAGGACGTTATCGGACTCGATGCTAGCGAGGCTGTTCATGCTTCCGCGAAAGCCGGTATTGGGATTAAAGAGATCATCGAGCAAATTTGTGAGAAAGTGCCGGCTCCGCAAGGAAATCCGGACAATCCGCTAAAAGCATTGATCTTCGATTCCCACTACGATAGCTACAAAGGCGTTATCGTTTATGTGCGTGTCGTAGATGGTTCGATCAAAGCGGGCTCCAAAATTAAAATGATGGCGACGAACAAGGTGTTTGAAGTCATTGAAGTCGGGGCTTTCAAACCGAGAATGTCATCCGTTCCATCCCTTGAGGTCGGAGATGTTGGATTCGTTGTTGCCGGCATCAAAAATGTAGGGGATACACGAGTCGGGGACACGGTTACCGAAGCGGATCGCCCAGCGCCTGAAGCGCTGCCAGGCTATCGCCGGATCAACCCGATGGTGTTCTGCGGACTGTATCCGATCGAAACAACGGATTACAACGATCTGCGTGAAGCTTTGCAGAAGCTGGAGCTGAATGATGCTTCTCTGCGTTTTGAACCGGAAACATCTACAGCGTTAGGTTTTGGCTTCCGCTGCGGTTTCTTGGGTCTGCTGCATATGGAAATTATTCAGGAGCGTATTGAGCGTGAGTTCAATATTCCGTTAATTACGACGGCGCCAAGCGTTATATATCGCATCACATTAACGAATGGCGATGTGATGGAAATCGATAACCCATCGAACTATCCAGATCCACAGCGAATTGACTTCGTTGAAGAGCCTTATGTCAAAGCATCGGTTATTGTTCCGAATGATTACGTAGGAACAATTATGGAGCTTTGCCAAGGCAAACGCGGTGAATATTTGAACATGGAATACCTGGATACCAACCGTGTGACATTAACGTACGAAATTCCATTATCAGAGATCGTTTATGATTTCTTCGATATGTTGAAGTCAAGAACAAAGGGCTACGCTTCATTTGACTATGAAATATCCGGCTACAAGAAATCGAATCTCGTGAAAATGGACATTCTTTTGAATGCCGAGCAAGTGGATGCTCTCTCCTTCATTGTTCACCGTGATACCGCGTATCATCGCGGCAAAATCATATGTGATAAACTAAAGGAACTGATTCCGCGGCAAATGTTCGAAGTGCCGATTCAAGCGGCGATTGGACAGAAGATCGTTGCGCGTGAGACGGTTAAAGCGATGCGTAAAAACGTACTCGCCAAATGTTACGGCGGTGACATTTCAAGGAAACGTAAGCTCCTTGATAAGCAAAAAGAAGGTAAGAAACGCATGAAGCAAGTCGGCAGCGTAGAAGTGCCGCAAGAAGCGTTCATGGCTGTTCTTAAAATTGACGAATAGTTTGAAATGAATGAGAAGCTGGGGTGGCAGAGTAACTCTGCTCCTTGGCTTTTTCTTAGTTGATACAAAGTATAGTTTTACACTTTGCTTTGCATCAACCTTGACAAACCGCCCGTCCCTGATGACGGCGGAATTGTTTACCCTAGATAGATAGAAAGGAAATACCCCTATGTTAGTAACCTATACGGCCCCAACCGCTGTGTATATTCATATCCCATTTTGCACAAACAAATGCCATTATTGCGATTTCAACTCTTATGTCCTCAAAGGCCAGCCCGTTATGGAGTACCTAGACGCGCTTGAGCGCGAGATGGAACTTACGGTTAAGAATAATCCACCGATCAAGGTGGAAACGATTTTCGTGGGTGGGGGAACACCAACTGTACTGCTTCCTGATCAAATGGAGCGGTTTCTGCGCATGGTTCGTATGTATTTCCCAGCAGATAGCACACAAGTTGAGTTTTCGATGGAAGCAAACCCAGGAACGACGGACGAAGATAAACTGGCCGTTATGAAAGAAGGCGGCGTCAATCGGATTAGTTTCG
This sequence comes from Paenibacillus sp. J31P190, assembly GCF_059692075.1. Classification (NCBI taxonomy): domain Bacteria; kingdom Bacillati; phylum Bacillota; class Bacilli; order Caryophanales; family Paenibacillaceae; genus Paenibacillus; species Paenibacillus sp. J31P190. The sequence goes on from NZ_JCAUAS010000009.1 coordinate 46,818, forward strand.
GTGTGCAATCCTTCAATAATGATTTACTTGCCGCAATTGGGCGCATTCATAATACAGATGACGTGCATCGAAGCATCGCGAATGCCAAAAAGCTTGGTTTCAATAACCTTTCCATTGACTTAATGTTCGGGCTTCCCAAACAAACCGTGGACATCGTGCAGGCTACCTTGGATGAGGCTTTATCTCTAGATCTGCAGCATTACTCCATCTATAGCCTAAAAGTAGAAGAGAACACGTTGTTTCACACATTGTTCAATAAGAATCAACTGCCTCTCCCAAGTGAAGATGAAGAAGTCGATATGTACGAACTCATCATGAAGAGGTTAGAGACAGCGGGTTATAAGCAATATGAAATCAGCAACTTCGCTAAACCGGGTCGAGAGAGCAGACATAACTCGATGTATTGGCGCAATCGTTCTTACTATGGACTCGGAGCAGGGGCACATGGATATATGAATGGCCAGCGTCATGTGAACGTGAAGGGAATTCAACCTTATATCGATGCTGCAAAGGTAGGCTTACCGATCATGGAACAATTTGAGGTAACGCGGCAGGAAGCTATGGAAGACTTCATGATGGTTGGTTTGCGATTGCTCGAAGGTGTACGGAACGCGGATTTTATCGAACAATTCGAAACTACCATCGAATCACAATTCGGGGAAACCTTGAATGGATGGCTGCGAAAACAACTGCTTGAACAAACACCGGATGGGTATCGATTGTCCAAACATGGCATCCTGCTTGGCAACGAAGTCTTTGCTTCGTTCCTTGCCTAGGCGAGAAACATAGAGAGACCTGTTTTAATGCAAAAAACTCTTGTGCAAATATACGGTTTATTGTATATTTATACATGAATCCACAAGCGAATCAGCGGCAAAGCCGTAGTGGCGCTAGCGTGGGTTTTATGCATTTTGTTGCGATTGGTGGGATGACAGTGAATCTATCAACTACAGTGTCCGTTAGAAAAGCTTCGATAAGTGATATTGAGAAGCTGCATGATATTATACAAGGCTATGCCAAGCAGGGGATTATGCTGCCGCGGAGCAAAGAGATGCTGGAGGAGCAGATCGACACTTTCGTTGTCGCCGAATCGGATGGCTTGCTGATTGGCTGCGGCTCCCTTACACGACTTGGGCCTGATCTTGTTGAGATTCGCTCACTTGGGATGACACAAGGCTACAAGGGGCAAGGGATCGGCGGAAAACTTGTGAACTTCTTAGTTGAAGAAGCAAGGAGCCAAGGCATTATTAAAGTGATGGCGCTCACGTATGAAGTCGCTTTTTTTCAGAAAAATGGCTTTACCCTCGTGCCAAAAGAGATTTTCCCGGAGAAGGTTTGGAAAGATTGTATGCATTGCAAAAAACAGTATTGCTGCGACGAAATCGCCGTACTTAAACGTTTGGATTGACTTGACAACAGACCTTAGGGTCTGTTATTTTTGTATTAGGATTTAGCACTCACTAAATACGAGTGCTAACGAAAGTGGCAAATAGTGATTTGTGAAGAGGAGGGGTACCTTATGTTGACGGAGCGTCAGCGCATGATTTTAAGTGCTATCATTGATGATTATGTTCGTTCAGCAGAGCCAATTGGTTCGCGAAGTATTTCGAAGCGGGGCAATGTCGGATTCAGTCCGGCGACGATCCGTAACGAGATGTCTGATCTCGAAGAAATGGGTTATTTGGAGCAGCCCCATACGTCCGCAGGTCGTATACCCTCGCACAAAGGTTATCGCTATTATGTCGATCATTTGCTTCAACATGGTACCTTGCATAATAACGATTTGGACTCCATGAAGGGTGCTTTTGCCGAACGCATTCAAGAGATGGAAGGTGTGATCCAGCATGTTGCGGGAATGCTCTCCAGTCTTACGAATTATACATCGATCGTGCTTGGCCCTGAGGTATTCAGTACTACGCTGAAACACCTACAGATTGTCCCGCTAACAGAGACGACAGCCGTTGCCATTATTGTTATGAATACGGGCCATGTGGAGAATAAAACAGTTTCCATTCCTGAAGGCATACGGATGTCTGAGATCGAGAAAGTCGTTAATATTCTGAATGCAAAGCTTAAAAATGTACCGTTGATAGAGTTTAAATCCAGGCTTTACAATGAAATTTCGAGCGAGTTAAGCAAATATGTGAACGGGTATCAAGAGCTTCTTTCGGTTGTGGAAAGCGTGCTTCAAAGTAACGAGAAAGATCGCGTCTTCCTAAGCGGTATGACGAATATGCTGACCCAACCCGAGTTCAAGGATGTTGACAAGGTCAAGAGCATCTTTGATCTATTGGAAGAAGCACCAACCCTCATCAAATTGTTTACATCGTCAAATGAAGGCATTGAGATTAAAATTGGTGCTGAAAATAGTATTGAAGCTATCAATAATTGCAGCTTAATAACAGCCTCGTATTCGATCGGTGATAAACCTCTTGGAACAATAGGGATATTAGGTCCTACCCGAATGGAATATGGCAGGGTCATTAGCTTAATGGAGCATTTGTCGAAGCATCTAGAAGTCGTTCTTGGGCGTTGGTACGGCAAATGAGCGGAATGAAAACAGTTCATAGCGAGGGTGAGGAACGTTACTCTACGCTGGTCAACAATGCTGCTGCCGTAAGAGCGATTTGTTCTGCGGTCGAGGGGACACTTGGACCCAAAGGTCTCGATACCATGCTAGTTGGCGGGCAGGGTGAAGTCATTATTACCAATGATGGTGTAACTATTTTGGAAAAAATGGACGTCACCCATCCTGCGGCTAGGTTGATGATTCAGGTCGCACGCAGCCAGCAGCGCCAAATCGGCGACGGTACAACGACGGCAACGGTACTTGCCGGAGCGTTGGTGCAAGAAGGTGTCGCTCAGGTAACGCGCGGCGTACCGGTCGCTAAGGTCGTCAGCGGCATGCTGCAAGGCATCGAGCTGGCGGTAAAAAGCTTACAAAGCCGAAGCCGCGCAATTGTCGGTCTTGGTGATAGCGCGCTGAAACGCATTGCTATCACGGCCGGTAGGGAGCAGGCGGACATCGCAAAGCTCATCGTTCAAGCCGCCGAAGCGGTCGGTGAGGCGAAGCTTCGCGAAGACGGCTACCGCTTCGCAGACAGTGTGCTCGCGCATGAAGAGGCGAGCAGCGAGGTATGGACCGGCATTCTGCTGAATCAGAAGCCGATGAACCTGCATCTCGAGCATGAGCTGCGCGATGCTCGAATTCTCGTGCTGCATGATGCTCTGGAGCCTGAGGCGGTCAGCGAGGAAGCGCTGGTCACCGAGGCAGGCTTCCAGCGCTACATGCAGCTGCGGGAGCAGTTCCGCAGCAGCCTAGGCTCGCTGCTGGAGCTTGGCGTCGGTCTGATCGCATCAGACCGCGGGGTTGACCCCGAGGCGGAGCAGTTCTGCTCCGACCATGGCATTATCGTGCTGCAGCGGCTGTCCCGCAGGGACATGCAGCTGCTGAGCGAGCACACTGGCGCTAGGCCGGTGCGGCGCACAGCGCTGCGCAAGAGCGCGCCCGAGCTCGGCGCCGCCCTCGGGCACGCGGGCTATGCCGCGTACGACGAGCGGCTGGAGCGCGTGCGCGTAGCGCGCGGTCACGGCGAGCAGCACGTGACCGTGATCGTCGGCGCCGCGACACGCGAAGCGGCGCATGAGCGCTCGCGCATCGCGAAGGATGCTGCGTCAGCCGTTCAAGCCGCCGTGCGCGGCGGGTACTTACCCGGAGGCGGCGCGGCGGAGATGGCGGTCGCCCATGATCTAGAGCGTGTCCGCGAGACGATGAAGGGCATGGAAGGCTTCGGTGTTGCCGCTGTCGCAGGGGCACTTCGCAAGCCGGTGGCCCAGATTGTCGTCAATGCGGGATATAATCCGCTCGAGAAGGTTGAAGAGCTGAAGGCCGCGCAGATAGCGTTGGAAACCGACAGTCTCGGTATAGATTGCGATACCGGACAAGTAACTGACTTCTTAGAAGCCGGCATTGTGGATCCAGCGGATGTGAAAATTCACGCTCTGCAAGCGGCTGGAGAAGTTGCTGCCGCTGTGCTGCGTATTCATACGGTTATTAAGATGAAGCAGCCTTTTGAAGAGGCCTAAAGATGGGCAAACTGACGTCAGAGAGATTATGATGTATTATGTTTAGGAGGTGAAGGACAATTGAGTACTGGAGATAACAAAACAGCCGAGCAAGACGTGAACACTACATACGCAGCCGAAGGCGAGCAAGCCGCTGAACAACAAGAAGCGGTAAGCCAAGATTCGCAAGCGGAGGTTTCTGAGGAAACCAAAGAAGTTAGCGAGTTGGAAACGGCGCGTGTGCAAGCAGAAGAAAACTATCAGCGTTTATTACGCGTTCAAGCGGACTTCGACAACTTCCGCCGCCGCGCTAGAGCGGAGAAGGAAGATTTCGCGAAATACGCTTCGCTAAAATTGATTGAGCAGCTTTTACCGATTGTAGATAACTTCGATCGCGCGCTGTCTTCAAGCAAAGAGACGAAGGATTTCGATGCTTTGGTGAAAGGCTTGGATATGACGTACCGCGGCATCGATCAACTGCTAACAGCAGAAGGGCTTAAACCGATCGATTCCGTAGGTCAACCGTTCAATCCGGAATTCCACCAAGCGGTTATGCAGGTTGAATCCGAAGAACACGAAGAAGGTATCGTAGTAGAAGAACTGCAAAAAGGCTATATTCTAAAAGATAAAGTCATCCGACCTGCCATGGTCAAAGTTAGCGTGTAAGAGATCTTATTTTTCTCAACATTCAAATAAACGAAATGTTCCATAGGAGCAAAAGGAGGCAGCTTTATATGAGTAAAGTAATTGGTATTGACTTAGGTACAACAAATTCTTGCGTTGCCGTAATGGAAGGCGGAGAAGCCGTCGTAATTCCTAACCCGGAGGGTAACCGTACAACCCCTTCCGTTGTTGGTTTTAAGAAAGATGGCGAGCGCGTTGTTGGTGAAACAGCAAAACGTCAAGCAATCACAAACCCAGACAAAACAATTAGCTCCATCAAGCGTCACATTGGTACTAACCATAAAGAACACATCGATGGCAAAGACTACACGCCACAAGAAATCTCAGCCATTATTCTGCAAAAGCTGAAAGCTGATGCTGAAGCTTACCTTGGTCAAACGGTAACTCAAGCTGTTATTACGGTTCCTGCTTATTTCAATGACAGCCAACGTCAAGCTACGAAAGATGCTGGTAAAATTGCTGGTCTTGAAGTTCTTCGTATCGTCAATGAACCAACTGCAGCAGCACTAGCTTACGGATTGGAAAAAACAGAAGATCAAACGATTCTCGTTTATGACCTTGGTGGCGGTACGTTTGACGTATCCATCCTTGAATTAGGCGATGGTTTCTTCGAAGTTAAAGCAACAAGCGGAGACAACAAGCTTGGCGGCGATGACTTCGACCAAGTTATCATCGATTATCTCGTAGCTGAATTCAAAAAAGAACAAGGCATTGACCTTTCCAAAGATAAAGCAGCGGTACAACGTTTGAAAGATGCAGCTGAAAAAGCGAAAAAAGAGCTTTCCGGCGTTCTGACAACAACGGTTTCCCTGCCGTTCATTACAGTAGCTGACGGCGTTCCTCAGCATTTGGAGTTGAACCTAACTCGTGCGAAGTTCGAAGAGCTTTCCGCACATCTTGTTGAAAGAACACTTGGACCAACTCGTCAAGCATTACAGGATTCCGGTTTGTCCACTAGCCAAATCGACAAAGTTGTTCTTGTCGGTGGATCCACGCGTATTCCAGCGGTTGTTGATGCGATCAAAAAATTAACTGGTAAAGAGCCTCATAAAGGTGTTAACCCAGATGAAGTTGTTGCACTTGGCGCAGCTGTTCAAGCGGGCGTATTGACTGGTGAAGTGAAAGACGTTGTTCTTCTTGACGTAACTCCTCTTTCCTTGGGTATCGAAACAGCGGGTGGCGTATTCACGAAAATGATCGACCGCAATACAACGATTCCTACAACGAAATCACAAGTGTACTCCACTTATGCAGATAACCAAACTAGCGTTGAGATTCACGTTCTTCAAGGTGAGCGTTCGATGGCTAGCGGGAACAAAACACTAGGACGTTTCATGCTTGGTGATATTCCTCCAGCTCCGCGCGGCGTTCCACAAATCGAAGTTAGCTTTGATATCGATGCCAACGGTATCGTTAACGTGTCTGCACTTGACAAAGGGACTGGCAAAAGCCAAAAAATCACGATCACTTCTTCCAGCGGCTTAAGCGATGCAGAAGTTGAACAAATGGTGAAGGATGCGGAAGCTCATGCTGAGGAAGACCGTATCCGTAAAGAGCTTGTAGAAGCTCGCAACGAAGCGGATCAACTCGTATATTCCGTTGACAAAACGATCAAAGATCTTGGTGACAAAGTAGACCAAGGCGAGATCGATAAAGCGAATGCAGCGAAAGAGAAAGTAACAGCTGCTCTGGCTGGCAACGAACTCGAAGCGATCAAAAAAGCAACAGAAGAGTTGACTGAAGTTATTCAACAACTTTCCGTGAAATTGTATGAGCAAGCTTCTGCTGCACAAGGTGCTGAAGGCGCAGCTGGCGCTGGCGAAGCCCCTAAAGGCAGAGAAAATGTTGTCGACGCTGACTACGAGGTTGTTGACGAACCTAAAAAATAATCATATCCTATTGAGATGAAGTTTAAAAAGTTGACTTTGAAAGCCATTTTTTAAACACTTATTTGAATGAAAACGTATGAGTCAAAGCCACCCGGAGGTACTCCGTGGCTTTGACTTTCCGTTTGTAGTCTTGAACATGGGAGTGGAACAATGAGTAAACGTGATTATTATGAGGTGCTTGGGCTAGGCAAAGATGCATCGCAAGATGAAATTAAGAAGGCTTACCGTAAAATGGCTCGTCAGTATCACCCTGACGTGAACAAAGCCGCAGATGCGGAAGATAAATTCAAAGAAGCGAAAGACGCTTATGATGTTTTGAGCGATGATCAGAAAAAAGCCCAATATGATCGCTTTGGTCATGTAGATCCTAACCAAGGTATGGGCGGCCAAGACTTCAGCGGCGGCTTTGGGGATATTTTTGATATGTTCTTTGGCGGTGGCGGCGGTGGAAATCGTCGTAACCCGAATGCTCCGCAGCGCGGGAACGATTTGCAATACACAATGACGATTGAGTTCAAAGAAGCGATTTTCGGGAAAGAAACCGATATCCATATTCCTCGAACTGAAAATTGTGATACGTGTAACGGATCCGGAGCTAAGCCAGGTACGAAGCCGGAAACTTGCGGCGGTTGTCAAGGCAGCGGGCAGCAGGAAGTCGTACAGAATACAGCGTTTGGCCGTATTGTTAACCGTCGTGTATGTACGGTTTGTAATGGTCAAGGGAAAATCATCAAAGAAAAATGCGGAACGTGTCATGGCGCTGGCAAGGTGAAAAAACAGCGTACCATCCACATCAAGATTCCTGCTGGTGTTGATGATGGCGCACAATTGCGTGTATCCGGCGAAGGTGAAGGCGGAACTCGCGGAGGCCCTGCGGGCGACCTTTACGTCGTTATTCGTGTGAAAACACACGAATTCTTTGAACGTGAAGGCAATGACGTTTACTGTGAAGTTCCATTAACCTTCATGCAGGCAGCGTTAGGTGATGAGATCGAGATTCCGACGCTTACTGAGAAGGTTAAGCTCAAAATTCCTGCAGGTACGCAGACCGATACGTATTTCCGCTTAAAAGGTAAAGGAGTTCCTCACCTTCGCGGATTCGGTCAAGGGGATCAGCATGTGAAAGTGATCGTGATGACGCCAACAAACCTGAGCGAAGAACAAAAAGATTTGCTCCGTCAATTCGGTAAACAAAGCGGCGAGAATACGCACGAACAGAATCAGTCCATTTTCGAGCGTATGAAAAGAGCCTTCTTAGGCGATTAAAGAGAGTTATAAATGGAATAATAACACTTCGTTTTTAGATATAGACTAAAGTTTGATTTTTAGTCTAGCTCTATGAAACGGAGTGTTTTTTTGTTTCGCTAGAAGAATCTTTACAAAAAATTCATATTAGTTTTACACAAAACGTTAATTTATCCAATAGTCCCTTTACAAAAGACTTGTAAACTTTTAATGAATAGAGTTATTTTGATAGATTTTAATAGGGAGAGGTAGATTACATTGAAAAATCAATTAAAAACCCGCAAAATGTTAATGCCAGTTTTAGGACTTGCTCTTTTGGCTCCTAGTGTACTTCCGAATATGGCTTACGCAGCTAATGATGTCAAAGTGAAATCAGTTGATTTCGTTGGAATGGCTGCACCTACTACTCCGCAAGATATGGCGAAAATGTATTCTGGTGCTTCTGTTCACGTTACATATACCGATGGTTCGGTAAAATCCTTCCCTTTAACGTATAAAACACTGTTTAAAACAGATGAATCCATTAATGGCACAATTGCTGGCGTATCTCAAGATAAGAATGGTAAACCGATTATGGACACGAGTGTGCCTAACAGCCCAACTCCGTTTGTCTCCGATGCACCGGATTCCAACTCTTTATTTAAAGTAGATGGCGCTAAGGCGACGGCGAAAGGCGGCAATCCACTCTCTTTAATTACTCACTATGAATATATAACCTTAAATAATGCGGGAAAATCAGCTTATGGTATGGTTCCTGCTTCGATGTCACTAACTACGCTAGATCAAAATAAAATAACGGGTGAACTCGCGGCTACAGATTTGAAAAAAGTGGATTTTAGTGGCGTAGACGGATTATGGATTCCTTGTAACGGTTCCTTAACACCGTGGAATACACACTTAAGTAGTGAAGAATATGAAGCTGATGCACGTGCTTTTGAAGCGGATCCTACACAAACTTACGTAAATTCATTTGCTAGAGCGTTCTCTCAAGATGATAAAAAAGTAGGAAATCCCTATGCGAATGGTTATATTCCTGAAGTAACTGTTCTGGCTGATAATACAACTACGGTAGTAAAGCATTATAGTATGGGGCGTTTCTCGCACGAGCTCGGCCGTGTTGCACCTGACATGAAAACTGTCTTCTTCGGGGATGATGGTGGAAATACAATGTTGTTCCTTTATGTTGCAGATAAAGCTAAAGATCTTTCAGCTGGAACACTGTATGCGGCTAAATGGATCCAAACGAGTGATGAGAATGGTGGATCTGCTAATCTTCAATGGATTCCGCTCGGTCATGCAACAGATGCTGAAGTTAAAAGTTATGTAGATAAAGGTTTGAAATTTAGCGATATTTTCGAAACGGCTGACAAAGATACAGCAGGATTTACAAAAATCAAATCGTATCCAAGCGGTAAAGTGGAGTGGCTGAAAGTGAAGCCAGGTATGGAGAAGGCAGCTGCTTTCCTTGAGTCTCGCCGTTATGGAGCAGTTGTTGGAGCAACAGCTGAATTCAACAAAATGGAAGGCGTTGCAGTAAACGCCAAGGATAATAAGGTTTATGTAGCGATGTCCTATGTAGAGAAATCCATGGAAAAAGATACGAAAGCTGCTGATCCTACAGACGATATCCAAGTCAAAAAGATCAAAGCAGGCGTAACTTATGAGCTTGATATGAAAGGTGGACAAATCGATCGCAGCAAGCAGCCAATAAACAGTGAATACGTTCCTTCTATGATGAAGGGTCTAATTGTTGGTCAAGACTTGGCCAAAGCCGATAGCAAAGGCAATACGGCAGCTGAGGATCTTGTTGCAAACCCAGACAACCTGTCCTACTCCGAAGAGCTAAGAACTTTGTTTATTGGCGAAGACAGCGGCATGCACTCGAATAACTTCACTTGGGCTTATAACGTAGATACGAAAAAGCTATCTCGTATTCTTTCCATCCCAGCTGGTGGAGAAGCTACAGGGCTGCAAGTAGTAGATAACTTGAATGGCTTCAGCTACGTTATGAGCAATATGCAGCATCCCGGAGATGAAATGATTTTGCCGGAACCGCTGAAAGGTCAAGTTGATGCAGTTATTAATAAAACTTATGACAATAAGCGTGCTGGCAGCGTAGGCTACATTAGTGGAATCCCGACTTCAGGTCAAATGCTGGAGTGGATGTCTACGGATAAATCTCTATCTGCTCTCCGTGATATGGCTGAGGCTAAGGGCGCTACGGTAAAATGGAATGAGACGGATCGAAGCGTAACAGTTACCAAAGGCAGTCATTCTCTGATTGTGAAAATTAATGATACTTCAGCTATAGTAGATGGTCAATCCGTTGAATTGCCTTACGCATCTCGTATTGAGAACGAAAAAACGATGATGTCTACATCTGTTCTCAACAGTTTCCTGAGTCGTTAATTTTAACAAATTTGGAAGAGATCATTGCGGTGTACTTCGCACCCATGGTCTCTTCATTTTATTAGGAGGAAAATTCAATCATGTCAATGAAAAAAACTGGTCTAATAGCTGCTCTACTTGCATTGATGGTGCAGGTCTCCCCGATACTTTCTTCTGCGCATGGCGGAGCTATGGGCGAGGAAGAGGGAGAAGGTTCTCTACAAGTAATGGTTGATGGCAGGATGGTGGAAGGAAGCGCAATGGTCAGCAGTGATATGTCCGAATTGATGCTTCCGCTGCGCAGCATTGGAGAAATTCTGGGGTCTGAAGTTCGATGGGATGCCGAGCATCAAGCCGTACTAATCAATAGCGCATTTTATCCTGAAAATAGTTCGAATCACATGGACCACTCGTCTCATCAAGAACATCAATCTATGGGTGAAATGGGCAATATGATGATGCAGCCAACGCCAATCGTATTGGATGGAATACTATATCAGGCTGACATCGATCCAATCCGAATGAATGGCTCGCTGCTTGTTTCAGTCGATACCATTGAGAAAGCCTTCCATGTTCAAGTTAAATGGAATAAGGCGCTTAATAAGGTGCAGATCGTTTCTTCTGCGACGTCACAGTTTGAAAAAGAACAAGAACAAGTAGATAACGCTTTTCATGGGGTTGGTATGGTACCCGTAATTGCAGCAGACGGTGCGAAGGAATTTCATTTGACGGCTGAAATCGGTCCTTGGTCGCCAGTCAAAGGGGTTGTCACGAACGCATGGATGTTTAATGGACAAGCACCTGGTCCCGTAATACGTGTTACAGAAGGTGATCGTGTTCGGATTAAGCTGGACAACAAACTACCTGAACCGACGGCTATACACTGGCATGGTCTACATCTGCCAAATGGGATGGATGGTGTTCCAGGCTTAACGCAGGATACCGTACAAGTAGGAAGTAACTATACATATGAGTTCATTGCAAGTCATCCAGGTACTTTCATGTACCATTCCCACTATGATGATATGAAACAGATAGGGAACGGTCTTTATGGCGCATTTATTATTGACCCTAAGATTAGCTCATCGGAAACCAAATACGACCATGATTATATGATGATGATTAGCGGCTTCCATGTGAATACTTCGGATGAGGAAGATCAGGACTATTACACGATTAATGGTCGAAGTTATCCCGATACACCGCCAATTGTGGTGAAAAAGGGAGAAACGGTCCGTATCCGTATGGCAAATATTGATACCATGGAGGTCCATACGATGCATCTTCATGGCATGGATTTTAAAGTGATTGCCAAGGATGGTCATCCTGTTAAGGAGCCGCAAACGATGAATACGGTGCTTATTGGTCCTGGTGAGACCTATGATATCGCATTGACGGCCGATACAATAGGCAGTTGGATGTTCCATTGCCATATTTTGGACCACACGATGAATGCCAGTGAGATGGCGAATGGTGAAATGGGTGGTTTAATTACAATTTTGAAAGTGACGGAGTAACAGTTAAGTCTTTCTTTGTATAAAAATGAATCTCTTTGGGATAATAAAATTGGTTTTTACTTATACCGATTCAGGGAGGTTCAGACATGAGCGAGAACAACAAGCGGAAGAAGCAAGATGCCAACCAGCTTCCTATTGTCAAAAATGAGGATGTTGAGTTTGCAGCTGAAGTAGCTGATGCCGATGATTTCGAAGCGGCGGAGAGAGCGCAATCGGCGGATTACAGACAGGAAGAACAGTAATGGTGGAGAAAAATATTCTCGCCTATTTTCATTCACCGGAGCAAGCAGAGGGAGCAGCTTCCAAGCTGAAAGCACTGCGTGCTATAGATGTTCAGGTAGATCGATTCGGCAGATATGCAGGCAGCGGGCTGCAATCCGTGATGAATCCTTATGCAGGAGATTTTGGAAGCTTGGCTTCGTTAACCCAGGCGGCACATGTGTCTACACCGGATGAAGGGATTTTGATTGCAGCAGATCCAGCGGCAAGCGGTTTAAGTGACGGTGGAGGTGGCGGTGTAACTGGAATTGACATTATACTAGCTGCCGTCATCGATGATGCTGTATATGAGCAGGCTGTACGTGTCATTCAAAGCGCTGGCGGAACTATGTAAGCATAAAAAGCATCTGATCAAAAGGCTAATGCCTTTATGTACAGATGCTTTTTTTATATAGGAAAGTGCTTATGGCCCACTCATGATTTCAACAAGTTGGTCCGGATGATCCGTTATAATGCTGGAGACACCGAGTGCAAGCATCTGCTTCATGATCGTCGGTTGATTGACCGTCCATACATAGACTTCCTTCTGATGTGTCTCGGCAAGATTCATGAATGATTCAGTTACGAGGGGATAGGCTGCAGAAATAACATCGAAATCAGAATTCTCCATGATGGTTTCAATGGTTTCCGTTTTTTGCCCCACGATAAGGCCAGTCTTGATCTGGGGATTAAGCTTTTTCACGGTATGAAGCAGCTTCTCATCAAATGAAGTCACCGTGCATTCCTTCTCAAAACCGTGTGATTGAATTAGATCGACTGTTTTTTCTGCGAGCTGCTTGCCGTGGCCGTTATTTTTCATTTCTATATTTAGCTTTAAATGGCCTTTGGCTAATCCTATGACTTCATCCAGTGTTGGCACGCGCTCATTCTGGAATTCCGGGCTAAACCAACTGCCTGCGCTTGCCTCTATTAGCATCGACGAGGTGACTTCCCACATGTTTTTATTAATTCCCGTTGTACGGAGAGCATTGTCATCGTGCATAACCATGACGACTCCGTCGGCTGTCTCTTGGACATCTAGCTCAGCAATGCCTGCTCGATCGATGATGGCTTGACGAAAGGAACGGAGCGTATTCTCGGGCGTGACAGCGGAACTGCCGCGATGTGCCGTAACTTGGCTATAGTTATCCGCAAGCAGAGGTGTTGTTGTGAATGGGGCTACCAACTCAATCGATAGGAAAACAAGTAAGAAAAAAAGTGTTTTGAGCATAGGAAAACTCCGTTCTACGTATGAATTATGGCTGACTTGATGCTGTCTACTTTTTCAATTTATCATGAAGGTATTAGGAAGTTGTTAGGAAATAAAACATTTTAGAGCGCTTACATGTTAGGCGCCATTTTACCCAAGAAGCGAAGTGTAGTACAATAATCAATGTGAAAATAGCCCAAACAGCCGATTGAGGCTTGGTTTATTTGTAAGTGATAACCGACAGGAGGAGCAATACCGATGCTTTGGCAGGAATTAACTGTACATACGACAGAAGAAGCAATAGAAATGATTACGAACTTTGTTCATGAACTGGGCGCCGGGGGCGTTTCCATTGAAGAATCAGGGACCTTAAACAAAGAGAGAGATACCTCGTTTGGTCAATTGTACGAAACTCCTTTTAACGATATCCCAGAGGGAAGAGCCGTCATTAAAGGTTACTTCTATCATGGCACTGATATGGAGCCCATTATGGCTAACCTGAAGGAATCTGTTGAGCAGCTTAAAGAATTCGATATCGATACTGGAAATCCAACATTTGAATTAGTAGAAGTAGACGATGAGGATTGGGCGCATGCTTGGAAGCAATATTTCAAACCTATTCGTGTGTCTGACCGTTTGACGATTAAACCAACATGGGAAGAGTATACGGCTTCGCCTGATGAATTGATCTTGGAGCTTGATCCGGGGATGGCTTTTGGTACAGGTACGCATGCGACAACGTCTCTTTGTTTGAAAACTCTGGAGAAGGTGCTCCAGCCTGGGGACGATGTCATTGATGTTGGAACGGGTTCCGGTATTCTATCCATCGCTGCTGCAAAGCTTGGCGCGAAACATGTGCTAGCCGTTGACTTGGATCCCGTAGCTGTGACAAGTGCGCTTGATAATACAAAACAAAATCAGCTCGAAGATAAGATTACTGTCAAACTTAGTGATTTACTGGGAGTATTGAAAGAGAGCGAGACTGAAGGCGCTGCGCAGTTGGGTGTTTCGATTCCTGTACAGCTAGTCGTTGCAAATATTTTGGCTGAAGTCATTGTAATGTTCGTAGATGATGTGTATGAAGTCTTGCAGCAGGGTGGTTACTATATCACCTCAGGGATTATTACAAACAAAGAAGCTGATGTCGAAAAAGCACTAATTGCAGCCAAATTTACGATCGTAGAGAAAAACTATGATTCGAATTGGGTTGTGATTGTAGCTAGAAAGCTGTAGGTGTCCAAACATGGGAGGATTACTGTTTTATGACTGGAGTACATTGCCGTTTGTTATTCTAGTCCTCGTTCTTTCTTTTACCATTCATGAATTTGCTCATGCGTATAGCGCCTATAAATTAGGAGATTCTACGGCTTATCAGTTTGGCAGAGTTTCTTTAAATCCAATGGTTCACCTTGATCTGTTCGGTACGATTATGCTGCTGATTGCTGGCTTTGGTTGGGCGAAGCCTGTTCCTGTGAACCGCGGGAATTTTAAAAGCCCACGCTTGATGGGGATCATTGTGACCGCAGCAGGGCCGCTAAGCAACTTGATTCTTGCCTTTATCAGTTTATTTATATTTGCTTTATTCCAGAAATACGGTTGGTTAGAAGGTATGTCTAAGGGAAGCGCAAGCGCGATCCTTATCTTCTTGAAATTAATGATCAATACGAATCTAACCTTATTCCTATTCAATTTAATCCCGATTCCGCCATTAGATGGTTATCGAATTATTCAAGATTTAGTGGATCTGAGATACACGGAGTCGCTTCAGAAGTTTGAACAATGGGCATCGGTCATTTTCTTGTTAGTTGTATTTGTAAGACCTTTACGACAAGTGACTTTAGATCCTTACTTAAGTTTGGGGAATGACATCATCCGTATTTTCTCAACGCCGATTGCTTGGATTTTGGGGATGTAAGCATTCCAAATTCAACCCATTGTAGATTTCCGCGACCAAAAAAGGTATGATGGTGAGTGGAAGTTTCACTTCAATAACGAAATGAACGAAGATAGAGAGGCTTTGACTATGCAGCGTTATTTTCTCCCGCCTGGACAGTTTCACGAAGCTACACATACAGTCACCATTGAGGGAGACGACGCACATCATCTGATTCGAGTCATGCGAGCAGATATTGGAGACCAGATTATTTGCAGTAATGGCGTAGACCGTGAAGTGCTAGCTCGAATTTCGGAACTGGATAAAGGGCAAGCGACCGCGGAAATCGTGGAAGAGCTGCCTATGGATGCTGAAGCGGCTGTTCAGGTGTGGATTGCACAGAGCTTGCCCAAAGGCGATAAGATGGAACTCATTATTCAAAAAGGGACCGAGATCGGGGCAGCCCGGTTTCTTCCTTTTTTATCAGAGCGCACGATTGTGCAGTACGATGCAAAGAAAGAAGCAAAACGAACCGAGCGTTGGCAGAAGATTGCCAAGGAAGCGGCGGAGCAAGCTCACCGAAATCGTGTGCCGCATGTAGATTCCGTTTATTCTTGGAAGCAGCTGCTGCAGCGTGCGAAGGAAGCGGATGTCGCTTGGATTTGCTATGAGAAGGAAGACGGTCAGCAAATAAAGCCTGCTATTCAGGCAGCACAAGCTGCCGGTAAGTTGGGACCAGGGAAACAAGTGCTGATTGCGGTAGGCCCTGAAGGTGGTTTTACGGAACAGGAAATTAAGCAGGCTGAAGAGGCTGGCTTCGCTTCCGTATCGCTGGGCGCACGCATTTTACGCACGGAGACTGCCGCAATGGTAGGTCTTACGTGTCTTTTCTATGAAACCGGAGAGATGGGAGGATAAGCGTTATGGCAACGGTAGCGTTTCATACACTAGGTTGTAAAGTAAATTTCTATGATACAGAGGCCATTTGGCAGCTATTCAAAAATGAGGGTTACGAGCAGGTTGATTTCGAGAATACGGCAGATGTGTATGTTATTAATACATGTACCGTTACGAATACAGGGGATAAGAAGAGCCGTCAAATGATTCGTCGTGCGATTCGTCGTAATCCTGAAGCAATTGTTGCTGTAACTGGTTGTTACGCGCAGACGTCACCCGCAGAAATTATGGCGATTCCAGGCGTGGATATGGTGATCGGGACACAGGATCGGGAGAAAATTATTCCGCTTGTGAAACAATTTGAGCAGGATCGTCAGCCGATCAATGCCGTGCGCAACATAATGAAAACACGTCAGTTCGAGGAACTTGATGTGCCTGATTTTGCCGATCGGACAAGAGCTTTTCTTAAAATTCAAGAAGGCTGCAATAACTTCTGCACCTTCTGCATTATTCCGTGGTCACGCGGTTTGATGCGCAGCCGTGAACCGCAAAGCGTTATAGCACAAGCTGAGCAGCTTGTGGCTGCAGGTTATCAAGAAATCGTATTGACGGGTATTCACACTGGTGGATATGGTGAAGATATTGAGGACTACAGCTTAGCGAAGCTGCTTTGGGATTTGGACAAGGTAGAAGGACTGAAACGAATTCGTATCTCCTCGATCGAAGCAAGCCAAATTACAGATGAAGTCATTGAAGTTCTGAAGTCCTCGGACAAAATGTGCCGTCATCTGCATATCCCGCTGCAAGCTGGCGATGATCAAGTTCTCGCACGGATGCGCAGAAAATATACAACAGCGGAATTCGCTCGTAAAATCGAACGTCTTCATGAAATCATGCCAGATGTCGCGATTACGACGGATGTCATTGTTGGTTTCCCAGGTGAAACCGAGGAAATGTTCCGTGACGGCTACAAATTTATGGAGCAAATGAAGTTCTCTGAGATGCACGTATTCCCTTACTCCAAACGGACAGGTACTCCTGCTGCGAGAATGGAAGATCAAGTGGATGAAGAAATCAAAAATGCCCGCGTACACGAGCTCATCGATCTTTCCGAGAAAATGCAGCTTGCTTATGCGCACAAATTTGTAGGTGAAGTGCTTGAAGTCATTCCGGAACGTGCTTACAAAGGCGCTCCTGACAGCGGATTGTACATGGGTTATTCCGATAATTATGTGCAGCTTGTGTTCCAAGGCTCCGAAGACATGATTGGCCAAGTTTGCCGCGTTAAGGTAACGGAAGCCGGTGTTAATGAAAGCAAGGGACAGTTGGTACGCGTTTTAGAAGCGGCTAAAGTCGTGAATTTGTAATGCGTTTCTCTTAAGGCTATAAAACCTGCCTCTATACGTAGTCGCTCATCTTGAATGACTATGCTAGAGGTTTTCTCATTAAAGGGTTTAAATAGGGAAAGGTTACAAAAATAAAAAGATGAGGTGCATCAAATGACTACTTTGAGCGCTAAGGAAATTGCTAAATACATTGACCATACGTTATTAAAACAAGATGCGAGCACATCCGCGATCCACAAATTGTGTGAGGAAGCTGCGCAGCACCAGTTTTTTAGTGTTTGTGTAAACTCTCAGTTTGTTGGAATAGCAAGTAAAGCACTAGAAGGAACAGGTGTAAAGGTTGCTGCAGTTGTTGGCTTCCCGCTTGGCGCCAGCTTGAGCGAAGTGAAAGCTTTTGAAGCGGCTAAGGCTGTAGAGAATGGGGCTGCTGAAATTGATACAGTACTGCCGATCGGTTTATTGCTTGAAGGGCAGTATGACGCTGTTCGTTCGGACATTAAACAAGTTGTGGACGCTGTAAAAGGCAAAGCGATCGTTAAAGTAATTATGGAAACGGGTTTCCTAAATGATGAGCAAAAAGCAGCAGCTTGCCGACTTTCCGAAGAAGCAGGCGCTCATTTTGTTAAAACATCTACAGGCTTTGGTCCTGGCGGGGCGACGGTGGAAGACGTACGTTTAATGCGCCAAAACGTATCCGATACGATTGGTGTGAAAGCATCGGGCGGTGTTAGAGACTTGCAAACTGCGATTGCCATGATTGAAGCAGGGGCAACAAGATTAGGGACAAGTTCAGGTGTTGCTATTGTGAGCGGAACTCAAGACGCTTCCACATATTAAGATAGCATAGAGGCAAGGCGAGCAAGGAACAAACGATATTGAATATCGTTTGGGAACGGGCGATTTGCTCGGAAGCATCGTTCGCAAGAAGAGCTGAAAGGCTCACGAGCTGGTGAATGAAGGGATAGAATAGGACTGCGCCTCCTACGTTGAGGAGGATATGCGACCAGGCGACGTAACGCCCGGCGCGGGAACTGCTCATCCCGGCGATCAGTGCGGTCACACAGGTGCCAACATTGGCACCGATCGTTATCGCTACGCCCAGCTCGACGGGAATGCCTTGAACGGCTGCGAGGCCCATCGCCATCGCTATGACAGCTGCACTGCTGTGGACAAGCGCGGTGACCGCGGCACCGGCGATAACGCCCCACAGCAGACTATGCTGCGCCTGGAGCACGAACCAGGCGAAGAGACCTCGGGACTGCAGCGCCGGCCCGATGGTTTGCATGATCTCGATGCCGAGCAGCACGAGAGAGAAGCCGCTGACCGCAAGCGACCCGTAGCGGACGCTGCGCAGCCAGCTGCGCCCGCCGATGGTGGCTGGCGAGCCGGTTGTCGACGCCTGCGAATGCGCGGCGGTAGCAGCAGGGGCCCCGCCCTGCGGCAGCGGCCCGGCAAACCAGCTCGCCAGCCAGACGGCGGCGCTCGCGAGCAGCATCGGCACGCCGATGCCCCCGAGGCTGAGCCCGATTAGCTCGGTGGTGAGGCACGTGCCGATGTTCGTGCCGAGAATGACGCCTAGCGTTCTCGGGAAGGTTAGTACGCCAGCGCCGACGAGGCCGATGGCGATTACGGTAATGGCGGTGCTGCTTTGGAGCGCCGCCGTGAGTACAGTACCGGTGGCGAGGCCGCGTACCGGCGTGCGGGTAAACCGCTCCAGCCACAGCTGGAGGCGGGGGCCTGCCCACCGCTGAAGCGCGGTTTCCATCAGTTTCATACCGAACAGAAATAGAGCTAAGCCTGTTAATACAGGCAGTACGATGGTAGTTATCATTGCAGCAGATCTCCTTCGCGAGCTTGCTAATCATTTTTCAACCAATATATGTGACCGTACAGACAAGCATGACAAGCAAGCTGATGAGAGTGAACGGTTTCACAAAAAAGGACGGCTAAAAGCATAATGGCAGCAGTATTTTTACATAAGAAACGTAAACCTCGTTTGGAGCAAGGACACCCATGGGTATACAAAAGTGAAATCGATCGTGTAGATGGTGAGATCGAACCAGGACAGCTAGTTCCTGTTCAAACGCATCTCGGCCAATACCTAGCAACGGGTTATTACAACGAGGCTTCCCAAATTACGGTCCGGATCGTATCTTATAAACCGCTTGAAGCGATGACAACGGAATTTTTTGTTGAGCGGTTTACGCGCTGTTTACAGCATCGCAAGCGCTTTGTGAAAGATGCGCAATCTTATCGCTTGGTTTATGGTGAAGCCGACTTTTTGCCGGGTCTCATAGTGGATAAATTTGAAGATACGCTGGTTGTGCAGCTTCTTACCATGGGGATGGATCGCTGCAGAGAGCAAATTGTTGCCGCTTTGGTTCAGGTTGTGAAGCCAACAGGCATATTTGAACGCAGTGATGTTTCGATACGTGAGCTGGAAGGGTTGAAACAGACCAAGGGCTTACTGTATGGCGAGTGTCCCAAGCATGTTGATATTTTGGAAAATGGCCTGCGCATTCGCGTTGATATTGAAGAAGGTCAGAAAACCGGTTACTTCTTTGACCAAAGAGAGAATCGCGCAGCCATCGCTCCACTAATGACAGGGTGGGGCCATCGAAGCGGAATTGAACTGAAAGAGGTTGAGGAGGATGGCGTGAGCCAAACACTCCCAGTGAATGCGAATGGCAAAGTCGTTTCCTTTCCATATTGGGATGGCGCGTCGGTGTTGGAATGTTTCTCGCATACAGGCAGCTTTACACTAAATGCCTGTAAATTTGGTGCAAAAAAAGTAACCTGCCTCGATATTTCGGAGCATGCGATTGAAAGCGCGCGGACGAACGTTGCTTTGAACGGTTTTGAAGAACGCGTAGAGTTTGTGGTCGCAGATGCTTTCGAATACTTGCGTACACAAGTCAAAGGCTTGGATGAGCGCAAGGTTCGTGCCAATGCTGGCAGCGGTAAAGCTAAAGTGGATACATCGAAGCCGGTTGCAGAGGGTGGACGGACTTGGGATGTGGTCATTCTTGATCCTCCTGCTTTCGCAAAAACAAAGAGCGCCGTGGAAGGCGCCTGCCGCGGCTACAAAGATATTAACTTGCACGGTATGAAGCTAGTGAACGAAGGCGGATACTTGGTAACAGCGAGTTGTTCGTATCACATGCACCCTGAGTTATTCCTAGAGACTATTCACGCGGCGGCGACAGATGCAGGGAAAATTCTGCGTTTAATCGAGTTCCGCGAAGCGGGCATGGACCATCCTCGCATCCTCGGTGTAGACGAGGGACATTACTTGAAGTTTGCCATCTTTGAGGTACAGAGCAAGTAGGAAATTCGAATAGATTGGACTTTGTAAGGGGCTGTCCCAAAAGTAGAAATCTACTTGGGGACAGCCCCTTAAGCCGTATTACCTCTTGGGACATTCGAATCGGTATGCAGAACGAAATTCATTCTTCCATTAAATTTTTTCAATGGAATCTACGCTCAGGCTTTGAAATTCATGATTCTATTGGGAGCTGGTTTTCCCAAATATGACTTTTTGGACAGCCCCTTTGTTAAATGGTGGCTTTCCTAAATGTAGTCGAAGATGTCTGAGAGATAGGCCGTACACGCAAAGTTTACCGACCTGTAACGCAATGATGAAAAGTATCGTTACAGCATTAAAACGATGATTCAGCCCCCTTGCAACGATGTAAAACATCGTTCCAGCAATGTTTTATGAGCCGTTATACCTCCAATGGCTCTCCTAACGATGTAAAACATCGTTCCAGCAATCGCAATGCTACCTCAACATGAATCTAACGATGAAATACATCATTGCAGCAAAAGTGCCTAACCTTTTCAGGTTAAGGTCTTTTTGTCTCTAACCAAATTTGTAAAGGATGGAAAGAAGGTAATAGAGAAGAAACACTTGAATACATACATACCCAATGAAATTTATGATCTCCTCAGAGTAAAATCCCACTTCAAACAATGAAATGGCAAAGGAGTAAACAACAAATGAATACTTTAAAGCAACCTAACAAAATCTTAGGTCGAAATGTGATTAGTACCCTCGAAACCGTGGATATTCAGACTGGCGAACGAAAGGTATTGGCCCAATTCGATGACCTAATCGAAGCGCCTAACTGGACGGCTGACGGTAAGCGGCTCATTTATAACAGCCTAGGTCGCCTCTATTCCTTCGACATTGCCACGCTAGAAAGTACGATTATCGATACGGGATATGCCACGCAATGTAACAACGACCATGTGCTGTCACCTGACAATACTCACATTGCGGTAAGTCATCATACTCAGGAGGACGGTCACTCGCGCATTTATGTTTTGCCCTTAAAGGGCGGCAATCCGGTCCTCATCACACCAATGGCACCCAGCTATTTGCATGGCTGGTCACCAGACGGCAGCACTTTAGCTTATTGTGCCGAACGGAACGGCCAGTATGATATTTATACCATTCCTGTTACCGGCGGTGTTGAAGCGCAGCTGACTGATTCTCCTGGTCTTGACGACGGGCCCGAATACTCGCCGGATGGCATGCACATTTGGTTCAACTCAGTCCGTACTGGCCTTATGCAGGTATGGCGAATGAATGCTGACGGCAGTGAACAGACACAAATGACATTTGATGAAAGCAACAGTTGGTTCCCGCATATCTCTCCCAATGGAGAATCCGTAGCCTATATTTCCTACTACAAGGATGATGTCGCCCCTGGAGACCATCCAGCGAATAAGCATGTAGAACTTCGACTGATGTCTAGTGCTGGTGGAGAATTTCGTACGCTGGTTAAGCTTTTCGGAGGCCAGGGTACAATCAACGTCAATTCTTGGTCGCCCGACAGCAGGCATCTGGCTTTTGTTAGCTATCAGCCAAAGGAAACAGATTAGATATGTTGAATAATCATCACACAAATTGTAATAACATGAAGGAGGAGAGGCGTATGAGATATCGTCAACTGGGAGATACAGAGCTTCAAGTTAGTGAAGTTAGCTTCGGTACATGGGGAATTGGGGGTGGATGGGGATATTCAAATGATGATGAGGCGCTGAAAGGTCTACATCACGCAATGGATGCGGGGGTAAACTTTTTTGATACGGCCGATGTTTATGGCTCTGGCCATGCGGAAGAACTTTTAGCTAAAGCCACCAAAGGAAAAGAAGATGACATTTATGTTGCTACGAAGTTTTGCCGCGCCGGCGATATTCACGATCTTAGTACGTATTCCGAGGAATCGGTGCGTCACTATTGTGAGAGCAGCTTGAAAAGATTGAAACGTGAAAGAATCGATCTGTATCAAATTCACTGTCCGCCACTTTCTATTTTGAAGGATGGACATGTGTTCGAAGTACTGGACAAGCTAAAAACGGAAGGCAAAATCCGCCATTACGGGGTGAGCGTAGAGACGGTTGAGGAAGGCTTATTCTCTATCGGGATTCCTGGCGTGAAGGCGCTTCAAGTCATTTATAACTTGTTCCGCCAAAAACCTGCCGAAGAATTATTTCCACAAGCGAAAGCTGCTGGTGTAGGGATTCTCGTAAGATTACCGCTAGCAAGCGGACTACTGACCGGAAAATTTACAGAAACCAGCACATTTACTGCAGACGACCATCGGAGCTTTAATGCAGACGGTGCGCAGTTCAACGTAGGTGAAACGTTTGCAGGACTGCCATTCAATAAAGGAGTTGAGCTGGCGAGAGAGCTAGCTTGGATTGCGGAAGGCCGTGAAAATATGGCCCGAGCATCTATGCGCTGGATTCTGGACAATCCGGACATTACTTGCGTAATTCCAGGGTTTAAAAATGAACGTCAGGTAGAGGATAACCTCGGTACGGTTCATGTTCCTTCGTTCACGCCAGAGGAACTTGAACGTATCCATAGCTTTTATCAAGATAAGGTGAAAGATCATATTCGGGGGCCTTACTGAGGGATCACGAGGTCTCAGTCCTAAAAAGATTGGCAAGGTAATATTGCTATCCGATTTTTTGGGCATGGTAAAGTCATGGAAAAAGGCTTAATAACCTACTAGAGGGGAGGTACTCAATGAGGAAAATTGCAGCAATTACTGGAGGAGGCCAAGGCATAGGACGCGCAATTGCCATGGCTTTCGCTCAGGAAGGATATGGTATCTCAATTGCGGATGTCGATAAGGATGCTGGCTTGGAAACGATTGAGCTCCTGCGTCCATACACGGATGATGCGATGTTTATGAAATTGGACGTATCGGAGGAAGAAGAAGTACAACACTGGATTGATCTTACAGCTAATGATTTGGGTGGTCTCGATGTTCTGGTTAATAATGCAGCGATTATGCACAATGCTGATGTCTTAGAGCTCACGATACAGCAGTTTCAACGAGTGATCTCCGTTAATTTGGGAGGGGCATTTCTCTGTTCGCAAGCCGCCGCCAGAATCATGAAGCAGAACGGTAAGGGTGGTTCAATCATTAACATAGCATCTACGAGGGCGTTCATGTCAGAACCCAATACAGAGGCATATTCCGCTTCCAAAGGCGGTATTGCAGCACTAACACATGCAATGGCCGTCAGTTTAGGAGGCTATGGAATACGTGTGAATTCGATATCTCCAGGCTGGATCGAAGTAAGAGAATGGCAGCTCTCTTCTCGGAAGGAAATCGTTGTCCATTCGGAAACAGATCGAAAGCAGCACCCAGTAGGCCGGGTGGGGAAACCGGAGGATATCGCGGCTGCTTGTCTGTATGTATCCAATGAAAAGGCTGGATTCATCACCGGTCAGAATCTAATTATTGACGGTGGAATGACCGTTAAAATGATTTACGAAGAAGAATAGCGGTATCATAAATGAAGACATATCGATAAAATTATATGATCGATACATTTATTTTATTGAATTTTATTTATCGAGATGAAAGAAATATCCGATTGGATGAAATTGTCATTACCGACTAAGATGAGAGAAGAACAATTTCACTTCTCATCGAAAGGAAGATGACAGTATGGCATCCGTAACTGGTTTAGAAGGCATTATTGCAGCAGAAACAGAATTATCCTTGGTGGATGGGGAGAAAGGATATCTTGTATATCGCGGCTATGAGGCTAAGAAGTTAGCCTTGGATAAGAGTTTCGAAGAAGTGGCTTATTTACTCTGGCATGGTGAGCTGCCTACAGAGGAGGTACTTGTCCATTTCAGAGCCCAATGGTCGGCGCATCGGCATTTGCCCGAAACATTGAAAGCGGCTTTAAATTTGCTGCCACTGGAAAGTGATCTGATGAGTGTGCTGCGTACAGCGATCTCGTTTCTAGGAACAGAGTCCGTAAAGGAAGCTGCTTGGCCTCCCCAATATGAATCAGTCTTGGCTTACACAGCTTTGCTGCCAACCATTATTGCTTATAAATATCGACAGTCATTGGGACTTCAGCCCATTGAACCTAATCCAGAGCTGGATCACGTAGCCAATTATTTGTACATGCTAACTGGCACAGTACCGCAGCCTGTACATGTTAAAGTGTTAACGGCTTATTTCATATTAGCTATGGAACATGGAATGAATGCTTCTACGTTTGCAGGACGTGTAGTGCTGTCTACACAATCTGATATTGCTTCAGCTCTCTGCGCATCGATTGGCGCGATGAAAGGGCCGCTTCATGGCGGAGCACCATCTGAAGTCCTTCATATGCTGGATGAAATAGGAACCAAAGATCGTGCGGAATCCTGGTTGACTGAACAGCTGGAAACAGGTAATCGACTGATGGGTTTTGGACATCGAATATATAAAACGAGCGATCCTCGAGCGGAAGCGCTAAGGCAAATCATGACGGAATTAGCTTCAGAGGATCCATGGTTCGAACTTGCTATTCACGTTGAAAAGTTGGCCGTTGATTTGTTGGCTGTCTATAAACCTGGACGGAAATTGTATGTGAATGTAGAGTTTTATGCAGCAGCTGTTATGCGGGCTATCGCTTTGCCGAAATCTTTATTTACTCCTAGCTTTACAGCTAGCCGTATGGTCGGATGGACGGCTCATTTGTTAGAACAGGCAAGCTGTAATCGCATTTTTCGTCCGCAATCGGTTTATATCGGCGAGATGCCTGCTGCCTTGCAACAGCCATAATATCGAATTAAGTGAGGCAACTAAGCCTTGCTTTTTTTGTGCCCCAATGTGGGTTTCATTATTTAGCAGAACGTCAATGCTCTATTTCTTAATATTCAGCCTTTTTTGTGTTTAAGAATTGAGATTTATATAACTGCATGGTAATATAACCGTGTGGTTATACAATAAAAACAGGACGGTTATTATCATGCGAAATCAGAATAAAGCCATAAACCTTTTCGAGATAATAGCTGAATCAAACCGAAGAAACATCATTGACCTTCTAAGAACTCGTCCTAGATCTGTTGGCGAACTAGTCGAACGTTCTCAATTGAGTCAACCAGGCGTATCCAAGCATCTTCGCATATTGCGGGAAGCAGGCTTAGTAACG
Organism: Paenibacillus sp. J31P190; assembly: GCF_059692075.1. NCBI lineage: Bacteria > Bacillati > Bacillota > Bacilli > Caryophanales > Paenibacillaceae > Paenibacillus > Paenibacillus sp. J31P190. The sequence continues at coordinate 72,650 of NZ_JCAUAS010000009.1, forward strand.
ATTAGCAAGGATTCACAGAAGCATATTTACCATTTACGTGCAGAACCGTTAGTAGAAATTGATAATTGGCTAGAGCCTTATCGTCAAGTTTGGTCGAACAGGCTGGATGCGCTTGAACAGTTTTTAGATGAGGAGGATTAAAGAATATGTTAGCTTCCATACAAAAAGTTGAAGGTGGCTATATCGCTCGCTTCGATCGTCCACTCAAACATTCCGTTGAAAAAGTTTGGGCTGCTTTAACGGAGAATGATAAGCTTGCCAGATGGATGTCTAATCTCCAAGTTGAGGATCTTCGCATTGGGGGAAATATCAAATTTGATATGAAGGACAAATCTGGGACATTTATCAATATGAAAATTACAGATTTCAAGCCATACTCCGTGCTGGAATTCGAGTGGGGTAAGGATCGAGTTCGCTTCGAATTGTACCCAAAGCCGGAAGGCTGTCTACTCGTATTAAATGAGTTTATTAGCGCAATAACCGATCATACACCCAAAGATTTATCGGGATGGCACATTTGCCTAGATATGATGCACGCTTTATTGGATGGACACTTCATGGACTTTCCAAAAGGCGAATGGGAACAGTGGTATGAAAAGTACAAAATAGCAGTCAGCAGTATTGTTTAGAAAAAAACCATCTGTTACATATAAGCTGATCTCTCGTTCCTAATGGCGAGGGAACAGCTTATTTGTTCTAGCGAAAGCCCATCATCTCCCACACCTCTTTTCTACCAAAAGTATGATAGAATAGGAGAGATATGAGAACAAAGTATATGCTTACGAAGCAAGTTTTCCAAGGAAAGCACTAAGGAGGCCCTGTATATGTCTATTCGATTCCTAATCGGCAGAGCTGGAAGTGGCAAAAGCGAACGCTGCCTCACAGAGATGAAGCAGCATTTGGCGGCAGAGCCGGAAGGTCATCCGCTTATTTTGCTCGTACCTGAGCAAGCAACATTTCAGGCGGAGCATGCGCTTGTTTCTGATCCTAGCATACGTGGCATGATCCGCGCTCAGGTGTTAAGTTTTCACCGTTTGGCATGGCGTGTCATGCAAGAAGAAGGCGGCACAGCGAGGCTGCCCATTGATGATACAGGCAAGAAATTGCTGTTAACCAGCATTTTACATAAATATAAAGACAAGCTTCACCTATTTGGTCATTCGGCGGAGCAAATGGGGTTCGTCGACAGGCTGAATCAGCTTTTCACCGAAATGAAACGGTATTGTGTAACCGCTAAGCAGCTGGAAGAACATGAGAATAGACGTGTAGTTACGCTCGGAGAGAGTGGTTTGCTGCGCGATAAAATGCATGACATAGGGCTGGTCTATCGGCAATTTGAATCTGAGCTTTCCCGTCAATATTTGGACGGCGAGGATTATTTAACGCTGCTGGCAGAGCAAATACCGAATTCCGCTTATTTGCGGTCGGCATCGGTATGGATCGATGGTTTTCACGGCTTTACGCCGCAAGAGTTTGCGGTGCTTGGCGCGCTATTCGCTGCGTGCAAACAGGTGACCGTTACACTTTGTCTTGATCGTGAGCTGCAGGCCGGAGATACGCCCGATGAGCTGGATTTGTTTCACCCGACAGCGACGACGATGGTACGGATGCAAGATCTCATATGGAAGCTTGGTTTACCGGCAGCTGACGTTCATCTCTTGGCTCCTGAAACTTCGCCGCGCTATGAAGATAGTCCGGCTCTAGGCTATTTAGAGCGGAAGTTTGATCGACGTATAGGCGGCGGTGCTGGGCAATATAAGTCTGCACCAAACGAGAAATTAAGCGACCAGCTTGTTATTAGGGAGGCTGTCCATCGCCGTGCTGAGGTTGAGGGTGCCGTGCGGGATATGCTGCTGCTGGTTCGTGAACAAGGAGTTCGATGGCGGGAAATTGCGGTCATGGTACGGAACATGGATGGCTATCAGGATTTGTTAAAAGCAGTTTTGACCGATTATGACATTCCTCACTTTTTTGACCAAAAGCGGTCAGTCCTTCATCATCCACTCGTTGAATTCATTCGCTCAGCCTTGGAGGTTGTGCAGCACAATTGGCATTACGATGCCGTATTTCGGTGTGTCAAAACGGATCTGCTGCTGCCGATCGAAGCGGCTTCCCAGCGGACGGAGCTGGATAAATTAGAAAATTATGTGCTTGCCTTCGGCATTCAAGGGTACAGATGGACGGACGGCAAGCCATGGACCTTTAAATTCCGAGCTAATTTGGAGCAAGCGGACGATGGTGTACAGGAGCAAACAGCAGAGCTGCAGTCCTTAAATACGAGCAAAGCGTGGGTAGTAAGACCGCTCCTTGCCTTTTCGAAACGTTTACAGCAAGCAAGCTCCGTTAAAGATCAGGTTGAAGCGCTATATGAGCTTCTGGTCACTGTTCAGGCTCCTGAGAAATTAGAGGCATGGAGTGAGCAAGCGATCCAAGATGGGAAGCCAGAAAAAGCGCGAGAGCATGGTCAAATGTGGGATAGCGTCATGGATATGCTCGATCAATTGGTGGAGACGATGGGTGAAGACTCCTTAAGTCTGGAGCTTTTTAATGGGCTTATTGAGACCGGTATGGAGAGTATGAAGCTAGGCTTAGTCCCGCCTTCGATGGATCAGTTATTGATCGGAAGCATGGATCGGACACGTTCCAGCGGGATTCGATATGCTTACATTTTGGGCGTCAACGATGGGGTTATCCCTGCTCAAATGGATGAAAAAGGCGTCCTTACGGAAGCGGAAAGAAGTGTACTGACAGAGTCAGGCTTGCCAATGGCCGATGGAAGTCGCCGCAAGCTGCTGGACGAGCAGTTTATTGTGTATACATCGTTAACCGTGCCTGGTAAAAGACTTTGGATGAGCTATCCGCTTGCCGATGAGGAAGGGAAATCCCTTCTGCCTTCGGAGCTAATCAAGCAGATGCGTCAGCTTTTTCCGGGGACAGAAGCCCCTCTTTTACTTGCTGAACCAGCAGCTGAATCGCCAGAAGGCGAACAGGCGGCTTATATTTCACACCCTATTCAAGCTATCTCCTATTTAGCTGTCCGCATGAAGCATTGGATGCTAGGTGGACGAATGGCTGAGTTTTGGTGGGAAACGTACAATTGGTATGCCGAGCAGCCTGCATGGCAGCTGAAGCTGCAATCATTAGTTCAGGCGCTGCAATATACGAATAAAGAGAATGGCCTCAGTTTGAAGACAAGCAAGCTTCTATATGGGCAAAATTTACGTGCAAGTGTATCGAGAATGGAGAAGTATGTGGCTTGTCCTTTCTCTCATTTCGTGTCCCATGGCTTAAGACTGCAGGAAAGACGGGTTTACCGACTAGATGCTCCGGACATTGGGCAATTGTTTCACGCAGCGCTAAATCAGTTTGTCCAAAAGCTCCAGCAGGATCAGCTCGACTGGGGCTCGCTTACAGCTGAGCAATGCATGGAGCGTTCCGCTCAGGTCGTGGACGAGCTCGCGCCAAGGCTCCAGGGAGAAATTCTGTTAAGTTCAAGCCGTTATGCTTACATAGCAAGAAAACTGAAGCAAGTTGTAGGCAGAGCAGCAGTTGTGCTCGGTGAGCATGCCAAGCATGGACAGTTCCAGCCGCTGGGGCTGGAGATTGATTTTGGACCTGGCAAAGAATTGCCGTCACTGACCTTCGAGTTGGATAATGGCTGCACCATGGAAATTATCGGTCGGATTGACCGAGTGGATCGAGCGGATGGCGAGCAAGGCGTTCTTTTGCGCGTTATTGACTATAAATCGAGTCAAACCTCCTTACAGTTATCTGAGGTGTATTATGGTCTTTCCCTGCAGATGCTGACGTATTTGGATGTCATTATTACGCATGCGGAGCAGTGGCTGGGCATTGCAGCAAGGCCGGCAGGCGTGCTTTATTTCCATGTGCACAATCCAATGCTTCAACAAAAAAATGCCCTCGATCCCTCTGAAGTGGAGAAAGAGCTGCGCAAACGGTATAAAATGAAAGGCCTAATCACAGCTGATGCGGAAGTAGCGGGTATGATGGACGATGAGCTGGTGAAGAGTGCCGGTCACTCCCAGCTTATCCCCGTTGCCTTGAAGAAGGACGGAACCTTCTATTCAACCTCTTCAGTAGCAACGGATGAACAGTGGGATACACTTCGTAAATATGTGCGAAAACAGGTCAAACAGATCGGAACGGGTATCACGGATGGACATGTAGATATTGCTCCGTACCGTTTGGGTAAAAAAACTGCCTGTCTGCATTGTTCGTATAAATCGATTTGTCAATTTGATCCGTTATTTGAAGGCAATGAGGTTCATCAGCTCAAACAACGGGGCAAAGATCAGCTTTGGTCCGATCTGGAGCAAAATGTGAGCCAATCCTAAAGGCAGAAAGGAGCGTACATACGTGAATAAACAACAACATCCTAAGCCACCCGGCAGCACATGGACGGATGATCAATGGGATGCGATTACACTCAAGGGTCAAAATATGCTGGTTGCCGCCGCTGCTGGTTCAGGCAAAACAGCCGTACTCGTCGAGCGGATTATACGCCGGATATCCAATGAGTGGGAGCCGATTGATGTTGACCGCTTGCTTGTCGCGACGTTTACCAAAGCAGCGGCATCCGAGATGAAGCATCGTATTCGTGAAGCGCTGGAAAAAGAGTTGATGAAGCAGCCGCATTCGCAGCATTTGCGCAAGCAGCTCGCACTGATGGGACGCGCATCGATTACTACGCTGCATTCCTTCTGTCTGGAAGTCGTTCAACGTTACTTCAGCCTTATTCGGTTAGACCCGGGCTTCCGTATCGCAAACGAGACGGAGGCTGACCTGCTTCGCCAAGACCTGTTAGGCGAAATGCTTGAGCAGTACTACGCCGTAAGCGGAGAGAACAGCGCCTTCTGGCGGCTGGTCGATTCGTTCAGCGGCGAGCGCAACGACGACGCGATCATGCAGCTTATACAGAAGCTGTATGATGTGTCGCGCAGTCATCCGTGGCCGGAGTACTGGCTCAGAGCGACGGCTTCGATGTTTGGACCGCCGGCGCCGCAGATACCGCAGGACGTGCCGGATGAGGCAGCCTCCGTCATGCAGGAGGCGCTGCCTTACGTTGCTGCTGCGACTGCGCCAGCGGACTATTCGATCTGGGAGCAGAGTTTGATACGCGACCTGTCTTTAGAGCTGGAAGGAGCCGCTGATCTGCTGCGGCAAGCGCAGCAAATCGCTGAATCGCCTGGCGGTCCGGCCCCGTATTTGGACAATCTGCGAGAAGATTTGCTGCTCGTAAACAATTTGCGTGAAACGACCACCTATCCGTGGTCCGTCTTGTATCTTGGTTTCCAGACGGTCGAGTTCGGAAAGCTCAAAGCATGCAAGGGCGATGACTACGATAAAGAGCTGCAAGAGGAAGTCAAAGAACTGCGAAATAAAGCCAAGGAACAAATTAACAAAATGAAAGAAGAGCTGTTCGGGCGTACACCTGAACAATTCCATCAAGAAATTGCCGAAATGGCACCTTTGCTTCACACGTTAGTGGATCTGGTTGTTGACTTCGGACAGCGGTATCAAGAAGCCAAACAAGCTAAGGGTTTGATCGATTTTGCTGATTTGGAGCACTATTGTTTACAAATTCTTAGCGCAGAGGGCTCTATTCCCGGGGAACTGATTCCATCCGAGGCTGCTCAGGCTTATCGCAGACAATTCGTGGAAGTACTTCTGGATGAATATCAGGATACGAACCGCGTACAGGAAGCTATTGTTGAACTGATCTCGAATACGAAGCCTGGCAATCGATTTATGGTAGGGGACGTGAAACAGAGTATATATCGGTTCCGTCTTGCTGAGCCAGGTCTCTTCCTGGAAAAGTATAAGGCGTACCGTTCCAATAAGGATGAATCGACAGAAACGTCTTCCGAGGGTGGAAGAATCGATTTGGCGCGTAATTTCCGCAGTCGCATTCAGGTTGTCGATGCGGTCAATTTTCTTTTTAAACAAATGATGAACGAAACTGTTGGTGAAATCGCCTATGATGAGCGCGCAGAACTTGTATACGGAGCGGGCTATCCGCCATCAGCTTCTGATTGTTCAGTAGAAATGCTGCTTGTCGATCGTGGGACGGAAGTGCCAGACAAAAGTGAATCGTTCACTGAAGATACCGATGATCAAGAGTCAGAAGCTTTTGGAGAGGGGGCCGATGGAGCCTCTGATCCTGTAATAGAAGCGCAAGAACTGGAAACAGCGCAGCTGGAAGCGCGCACGATTGCTCGCCAAATCCGAGGATTACTCGGTGCTGGAGGACAGGAAGCTTTTCAGGTTTTTGATAAAAGAACGGGCGGGGATCGTCCTGTAACCTATCGCGATATCGTGATTTTGCTGCGGGCGACGCAGGCGTGGTCTCCTGTCATCATTGAAGAACTCAAAAAACAGGGCATACCGGCCTATGCGGAGCTGAGCACCGGATATTTTTCTGCAACAGAAGTAGAAGTGATGCTTTCCTTGTTGAAAGTCATCGACAATCCGTATCAGGATGTGCCATTAGCGGCCGTACTGCGTTCACCGGTTGTGCAGCTAACCGCAGAGGATTTAGCACAAATCAGGGTCGCGGATAAATCAGTGCCTTTTTACGAGTCTGTCTTACAGGTAGTTAAAAGTGCAGAGTCAAATGATAAGGAAGTTCTTTTACAAAAGCTCAACCATTTTCTTGGGCTTCTGGAAAAGTGGCGGAATGACGCTAGACAAGGCTCACTTGCCGATTTAATTTGGAGCATCTACAGACAAACGGGTTATTACGATTTCGCCGGGGGATTACCTGGTGGCTTGCAAAGACAAGCAAATTTAAGAGCGTTATACGATCGTGCAAGACAATATGAAAGCACATCTCTACGTGGATTATTCCGCTTCCTGCGTTTTATCGAACGAATGAAAGAGAGTGGCGGAGATCTAGGCACAGCGCGTGCGCTCGGTGAACAAGAAGATGTGGTTCGCATCATGTCCATTCATAAAAGTAAGGGGCTTGAGTTCCCTGTTGTATTCGTGGCAGGAATGGCCAAAATGTTCAATCAACGTGATTTGAATGACGCGTTCTTACTGCATAAAGAGCTCGGCTTTGGACCTCGTTTTGTGGATACGAATTTGCGTGTAAGCTATCCGACACTGCCTTCCTTAGCTATCAAAAGAAGAATGAAGTTAGAGCTGCTTGCAGAGGAAATGCGCGTCTTGTATGTTGCTCTCACAAGGGCGAGAGAAAAGCTGTATTTACTTGGCACTGTGAAATCACTCGATAAGCTGCTGCGTGGGTGGGGCCGTCATCTGTCTAGGACAGATTGGTATTTGCCGGACTTTGAATTGGCGAAAGCAAGGAGCTATCTCGATTGGGTCGGACCTGCCCTGCTTCGTCATCCAGATGCGGCTCTGTGGAGAGAGCGCCTCGGCATTAGTGAGGCCTCTTCTGGCGTGCGTCTGTTGCAAGATCCTTCAAAGTGGAAGTTGACGGTTATCCAGCCCGAGAGCTTGCAAATGGAAGAACAGTTGGAAGCTGAAAGTGTGTTACCCGACGCAGAACGAATGTCAGCCGTTCATCAAAGTCATTCTGTACCTACGTCGGGTAGATGGAAGGATTGGTTGGAGGATCGGCTCTCGTGGACATACGAATATCCGGATGCGCCAATGCATTTTGCTAAGACCACTGTATCGGAAATGAAGCGTTTGTCTGAACGGAATCGCATAGCGGGAGAAATGGAATTCCCGTCTGGAGCAGAAGCTGCTGTTTTGGATGAGTCTCAGGTGAAGCCAAAGACTGCGGTATGGCGCAGGCCTAGATTCATGGAAGAGAAAAAGCTAACTGCAGCTGAAAAAGGTACTGTTGTTCATGCTGTCATGCAAAATCTTTCTCTGCAGGAATCGCCGACGGAATCAAGCATCCAGGCAACTCTTGAGGAGATGCTAAACAAACAAACGCTTACTCAGGAGCAATGTGATGTTGTAGATATTCCGGTTGTATTGAAGTTTTTCGAAACAGAAGTTGGTAAGAGAATGGTACAAGCTGCGAACGTGCAGCGTGAAGTGCCTTTTAGCTACGGACTGCCTGCGGATGAGGTTTACATGGGAACTGACCGCTCCACGATAGGTGAGACCGTGTTAATTCAAGGGGTTATCGATTGTTTATTCGAAGACGAGCTAGGACTCGTGTTGGTTGATTATAAAACGGATGCGGTAAAGGGAAACAGTGACGCAGAACTGATGTTGCGTTATGAGAAGCAAATAACACTGTATTCCCGAGCCGTGGAACATATTTGGAAGCGACCTGTGAAAGGGAAGTTCTTGTATTTCTTTGACGGGGCGAAATTGTTGGAGATGTAAAATGGAGATAGATAGATAGATAGATAGATAGATAGATACGGAGCATATGACATGTTTAGGAAGGAGTTGAGTTATGCGAATTTTACACACAGCCGATTGGCACTTCGGTCGAACACTTGAAGGGCGCAGCCGGTTAGAGGAACAGACGGCTTTCATGGATGAGCTTGTGCAGATTGTTCAAGATCAAGACATCGATTTGGTTATGATCGCAGGAGACATCTATGATAGCGTAAATCCTCCCGCTGCTGCGGAGCAGCTTTTCTATGAAGGCATTGCCAGATTGGCTGATGGCGGTAAGCGTCAAGTGGCCATAATCTCCGGCAACCATGATCATCCGGATCGGCTTGCAGCATCAGGTCCGCTTGCGGCTAAACAAGGAATCACGATTATTGGCTTACCGGTACCTGACATTCAGTCGATTGGTATTGCAAGAACAGGTGAGTTGGCACGTCTGATTGCACTGCCGTACCCGTCGGAATCACGACTCAAGGAGCTGCTTTCGGATGTTGCCGAAGAGGAAGTACTACGTAGCAAATATTCCGAACGCGTGGGTGCACTTATTCGTAAGCAAGCGGCTTCTTTTGAAGCCGGCACGGTGAATCTGATCATGAGCCATTTGTACGTTCTCGGCGGTCATGAAACGGAATCGGAACGCCCTATTCAAGTAGGAGGCGCCTACACGGTAGATACGAATGCTCTGATGGCAGGAGCGCAATATGTTGCGCTTGGCCATTTGCATAGACCGCAAAATGTGAAAGCAGCGTCTCCTATCCGTTACTGTGGTTCCCCTATCGCCTACAGCTTCTCGGAAGCAGGCCAAGCGAAGTCGGTCACAGTGCTCGATCTAGCTCCGGGACAAGCTGCCGAGCCTAAGGAAATATTTCTTACTTCGGGCCGCCCTCTTGTGAGTTGGAAAGCCAAAGAAGGAATTGGGCAAGTACATCAATGGCTGGATGAACAACGCGATGCTTCCGCTTGGATCGATTTGGAAGTCACAATGACAGAAGCAATGTCCATTGAACAGATTCAATCGCTGCGCAAAGCATACGAAGGATTTATACATATTCGGCCAATTTACCCGGAGATGGAGGCTGTCCGAGCCGTGGTGTCCAGATCTGATCTGTCGATGGAGGAGCACTTCACGCGTTTCTACTCTCGTCAAACAGGCGGCGCTCAGCCAGAACCAGAATTGGTTCGGTTGTTTTTGGAGCTGCTGCAGGAGAAGGATTTGGCAGATGCTGCTGGGGAGTGAATTTGGGAGGAAAACCTTGGTAGTCGTTGGAACAACCTAAGTGCACGTGGGAACACACAGAGTACTCGCAGAAACACTCAATAGTCACTGACACACACTAAGAACAACTGAAGCACTGGGTGGTCACGGAAACACCCAATAGTAACTAAAACGCATTAGTACTCATGGAAACACCCAATAGTAACTAAAACGCATTAGTACTCATGGAAACCCCCAGTAGTAACTAAAACGCTTAGTACTCACGGAAACATCCAGTAGTAACTAAAAAACGCTTAGTACTCACGGAAACAATCAATAGTAACTAAAACGCATTTAGTACTCACGAAAACCCCCAGTAGTAACTAAAAACGCATTAGTACTCATGGAAACCCCCAGTAGTAACTAAAACGCTTAGTACTCACGGTAACATCCAACAGTCACTGAAACACTCAGCATTATCTCAACTTTCTCATTTACTCTTCTGTTCTTGCCTCCATTTGTTGGGAGAAGTAGCTGCATTTAGTGCATCTATTTCAACCGAAATGGCAATAGATTCGAGTTTTGATGCAAAAAGTGCAGCTAATATCGTCAAAAATACGCAAATAGCTTCAGTTAAGAGGAATTTGATGTAGCTTTTGCAGCTAAGTTCCTCGAAACTGGCTTCTGCCTGAAAATTTGCTGCAGTTTTTGCAGTATTTTTAGCACGGAGTGAAAGAACTTAATACAAATTTGAAGAATTGCTTTCAGATGAAGAAGTAACTGCGGATTGGTAATAGGGGAATCAGTGTTTTATGCCCGAGAAGTGCTTGTGGATAACTGGGAGAATCGAAGTTGATTTTTATGTTAACGAAGAAATAAACAGAAGGAATATATAGCAAGCGATTCTAGTGCTTTTACGAAAGGAGGACAAGCGTATGCGTCCAATTCAGTTGCAAATGTCCGGACTTCAGAGTTATCGGGAAATGCAGACGATCGATTTTAGCCAATTGGTAGATGCGGGCGTGTTTGGCATTTTTGGGCCAACGGGCAGTGGGAAATCGTCCATTCTTGATGCGATCACGCTATCGTTATATGGCAAAGTGGAAAGAGCAAGCGGTGGCACGCAAGCGATTATGAATCATGCGGAGCAGACGCTGTTCGTTTCTTTTACGTTTGAGCTGACGAATGCGGCTGGCACTGAGCGTTATCGTGTCGAGCGGCAATTCAAGCGCGGAGCGGAGATGTCCATAAACGGGACCATTACTCGGCTTTTACATATCAACGGGACTGAGACCATTGTACTTGCGGATAAAGCGGGTGAGGTGAATCAGCAGGTACAGCATATTCTGGGTCTGTCTATGCAGGACTTTACGAGAGCTGTCGTGCTCCCGCAAGGGAAATTCGCAGAATTTCTGACGTTGACCGGCAAGGATCGCAGGCAAATGCTGCAGAGGCTATTTCACCTTGAACAGTATGGGGATCATTTGAGCGCGAAGGTTAGTTCCAAAGTGAAAGAAACGGACAGCACAGTAAAGCAGCTTGCTGCAGAGCAGCAGGGGCTTGGTGATGCTTCAGAGAGAGCGCTAGAAGAGGCCAATGCCAAACTTCTGGAAGCAGAACAAGAGGCGGTTCGAAGTCGTCATCATTTGGAGCAGCAGGAGAAGTCTTATGACGAGCATAAGCAGGTGTTTCAGTGGCAGATGGAGAAAAAAACGCTGGAACAAGAAAAGCAAAAGCAGCAGGAACAAGAGCCGTTAATCCTCGAGAAGGAGCTCCTTCTTCAAAAAGCAGATCAGGCTGAAAAGGTGAGGCCCTATCTGGAACAGCATGCTTTGGCTTCCAAAGATGTGTTGACAGGGAAAACGCAGCTTGAGATTGCAGAAGCTTCAAAGCAGACAGCTGAAACATCGTATCAGCAAGCTGTTCACAAATTTGAACATGCGCAGCAAGAGCTGGCTTTACAGGAAGGGCCGCTTTTATTGCGGTTGGACCAACTGCAGCAGGCTCTAGTCATTCAGCAGGAGCTTGAACAAGTTCAAAGTCAAATCCAAACCACTCAGAATCAAGAAGTTGAAATCAAGGCAACTTTAACGCATTTGCAGGCTGAAGTGAGTAAAAACATAGAAACAAAACAAAAAGCAATCCTTAAACAAACCGAGCTTAAAGATCAGCTGAAAATGGTGGAAACCACATCTGTTTCCAGACAGCTATTACAATCTGCTTCTCAAGAAAAGAAGGCAATTGAACAACTCCAAGCCCAAGAGCTTGAAGCTAAGAAGGCTAGAGAAGATAAAGCTGGCGCTTACTCGGTAGTGGAACAAAGTCAATTGCAATTGGCAGCCAAGCAGCAAGCCTATCAGGTTAAATTGTCAGGATGGCTGAATAAACTGCAGGAAACTGGTAATGAGGTTAGCTTGCAAAGTGCAGCAATCACCAAGTTCGTTCCTGCTTTGCAAGCTTACAAAGAGAGACAGAAGTTGAGTTGGAAAATACAAGAGCGTCATGCTTTGGCAACGATACTTGCCAGTGAGCTTGTGGATGGAGATCACTGTCCTGTATGCGGTGCAACAGAGCATCCGTTAAAGGCACATAGTGAAGTACCAGCTGAAACTGCCTATAATCTGGAGGCAAATGAAGAAGGGCTTCGGCAAGTAGAAGAGCTGATCCAGCTTGCAAAAGAGCATCAATTCACGGGGCAGCAGTTGCTGCGCAGATTGTCTGCTGTTCATCGGCAGGCCGTTGATTTGGCGGCGGCTCTAGCTGCATCCGGTCAGGAACAAGCTGAATTGACCAGTGAACAATCCTCTATGGCTTGGGGTGAGGCAGCTGTTGGGAAAGAAGAAGAAGCTAATGTCAATCTCGGGGAGCTTCATGAAGATATAAGTTTTGAGGCTTTTCATGAGGAATGGAAAGTTATGGGAGCAAGCCTGTCTACCTGTATTTCCCAGTCTGAAGAACTTGAGCATTCTTTCCAAAGTCTACAAAAAGAGCATGCACTTCTCGCACAACAATTCGTGCAAGCAGATGCTCAGATGCAAGCGGCCGGGAGCTTGTTATCAGAATCGGATAGCAGGTTAGCTTCAATAACAACAATGCTAGGTGAGCAGTTAAAAGGTTGGCAGGAGCGTTATGCGGAGCTTTCTTGGATAGATGTGGACCAGCAGCTTGAACAGCTTCTTGCCAATGAGCGATTAGCCGAGGAGCTCCGCGGCCGAATTGAGAAGAGCATCCCGTTTCTTGATGAGCTAAACGGGAAGATCGACGAGCTCCAGCGCGTCGCACTGGAGCAAGATCGTACTGCCCTGCAGCTGCATGAACGGCTGCAGGGCTTGGCGCAGCTCGCCGCCGACAAGTCGCGGCAGCTCGCTTTGCGCGCGCCTGGCGCGGCTGTGCCGCAGCTCATCGCGGAGGCGACCTCCGCGCTAGAGCAGCTGCGGCAGCTCGCGCAGATGACCAAGCTCGCGCATGCTGCTGCGCAGCGCGAGCAGCTCCTGGCGGCGCAGCGCTACAGCGCCGCCGCCGAAGCTGCTGCCGCCGCCGCGCGGCAGCTGGCGCAAACCGAGCGCGCGCTGCACGGCGCGCTCACGGATAACGGCTTCGCGTCGCGCGAAGCCGCAGAAGCCGCGGCGCTGGCGCCCGAGCAGCGCCGCCAGTGGGCGCTGCTCGCGGCGGAGCACCGCGAGCGCGAGCAGGCGCTGCGCGCCCAGCTGGCGCAGCTGGCAGCGAAGCTGCAGGGCCGCGTGCTGAGCGCGGACGAGTGGGCGCAGTCGCAGGCGCAGCTGAGCGCCGCGAAAGCGGCCGCCGAGGCCGCGCTCGAGACGCGGGCCAAGGCGGCGCAGGGCGCGAGCGAGCTCGCTACGCGGCATGCGCGGTGGTGCGAGCTTGAGGCGCGTCGTGCCGAACAGGCAACGCAGCTGGAACGGCTTGGCAAGCTGCAAGCCGTGCTAAAGGCTAATGCCTTCGTCGAATACCTCGCCGAAGAGCAGCTCATGCAAGTTAGCCGCGCTGCTTCAGAGCGGCTAGGTGAATTGACGCGTCGACGCTATGCGATTGAGGTCGACTCCGGAGGAGGCTTCGTCATCCGTGATGATGCCAACGGCGGGGTGAAGCGCCCGGTAAGCACACTATCGGGCGGTGAAACGTTCCTTACCTCGCTGGCGTTAGCGCTCGCGCTTTCGGCACAGATCCAGCTGAAGGGGGAATATCCGCTGGAATTCTTCTTCCTCGATGAGGGCTTCGGTACGCTCGACCAAGAGCTGCTGGACATGGTCATTGGTGCGCTAGAGAAGCTTCATATGGATAGTCTAGCCGTGGGCGTCATTTCCCACGTTCCAGAGCTCCGTGCTCGTCTAGCTCGTAAATTAATCGTCCTCCCAGCAGAGCCATCTGGGCGCGGGAGCCGCATTGTCGTTGAGGAACTGTAGCTCATGAGCTCGGATTTTATTATTTGATTTCATTACCAGAGAATAACGTGATCATGAATAAGGAATCTGAATTTTATGGGATTGAAGACGGTGGCAGGTTGATTTTTAGGTGGTTTCCATTTGATGAATTAGATCAAATTGAGGTGTACCCCGAATTTATCAAAAGAGATATACATGGCCTATTGACTTCTGAGATTATAAAGCATGAAGTGACAAATGAATTGAATCATAAGCCACAGAGAATCTAGCATTTTATTCACAAATCAATATCCTTACCAAGGCTAACGACGCTCCACTTCGTTAGCCTTTTTTGCATTCTCCAAATCATCTTTAGGTGAAGTCATCAAACCGACTCGTACAAGTTGGCATACACTGCAACATCTTTAAGGAAGAGGAGAATGTGAATGGCTACATTTCATGAGGCGCTAAAACACAAGAACAGAATTTCCCCCGTTTTACTAAAAAGATCCGAGGTCATGGCAGTGGGTGTTGGCTATGCTGATCCCAGTAAACCGTCACTTGGAGCAGGCGTGATTGTTTACACGCATCAAAAAACCGTCCCCTCCAGTTTGAGTAGCCTTAAAGGAATGGTTGCTAAAGCAGGCAAGGCAGTTCCCGTTCGGTTTGTCCCTTCAGGGATGTTTAAAACGAGTGTCTCATCTTCTAAACCAAAAGCCATCCGGCCAACATTGTTTCGCAATAGAATTCGTCCTGTCCCTGGGGGAGTAAGTATTGGTAAACCGGATCCATTCTCCACAGGAACAGCAGGCGTCATAGTGATTAGAAACAACCAGCTTTATATACTGAGCAACAACCATGTTCTCATTAAAAACAACTCCACAGCCTTCTCAGCAACCGTGCAACCAGGGCCGGCGGATGCAGCGATTGCCGGTAATACCATAGGGAGAGCCTTCCAATTCGTAAGATTGCGCCCGGGTGAAGTCAATTTCCAAGATTCAGCGATAGCCCTGCCGTTTTCAAATAGCTTATTGAATCCAAGATACTTAGTCAGTGCATCGGGGCAGCTGGTTACAGTTCCTGGTCACTTGTTAAGCTACCCTGTCGGTCTTCAAGTGTTTAAATCGGGTCGTACAACTGGGTTTGTCAGAGGAACAGTAGAAGCCAATAATGTGGATGTACGTGTTTCTTATGGAGGAACTTTAGGGACATTATTGTTCCGAAATCAATCGGTAATTCGCGGGAATACGGGTGCTGTTTCGCTCCCTGGTGATTCCGGTTCTGTATGGCTTCGCGCATCAGATCGCTTTGCAGCGGCGCTCAATTTCGCAGGTACAGCGGATGGCCTCCGTTCGATTAGTAATCCAATTGGTACAGTAATGTCCACGTACGGGTTACGCATCGCCATTCCGGCAGCAGGCGGAACTTTTAAAGCAGGCGCGATTAAAGGGATTGCTCCGCGAGGCAACTATTCCTACGTTCAGCAATTAACAGATGAACAACGTAAACGCACTCGCGCTGTACTAGTTAGATCTTCTAAGTAAATACTATCATTTCATCCAAAAACCAATGGGCCCAGTCACATTGGTTTTTTGCTTTTTTATTTATTTATCGACAAAATGCTACTTTATTCCATTCAAAACGTATTAGTTATGGACATAAAAACTTACAACAGGGTCGAAGGGAGTCATTGTATCTTGAAAATCACTAAAAAAAGAATCGGAATTATGACGTTGGCTGTAGGAATTATCGCAGCTAGCCTAGCAAGTGCGCCGTCGCCTGCTCGTGCAGACATCGTATGGGATCACTGGCAGAAAGCAGAATCACTTCGTGCAAGTGGGAATAAAGATGAGGCTGTGCCGCATTGGAAATTCCTTGCTAATCACTACGCGAGCACGGGAGAATGGGAGAATGCAGCTTTATTCAATGGAAACTTGGCCGCCTATTACGATGCAATCGGTGATTACGATCAAGCGATTAGCTTTTACGAATCCGAAAATGAATATTGGGTGAAAGCCGGGAAGGATTGGGGGGCTGTAAAGCTGCAGCGTGCCGATCAAATTCGAACAACGATTGAATTGTATAGACAGGATCGTAATGAGACGACGGTACAACAATTAGCCCTGCCTAAGAGCAGTCAATTGGCCAAGTTTGAACCTACATATGGCACTTATCTGGGGGTGTACTCCGAACAGGATCCCAAGGTAGGTAATATTTTTACGAAGATGGAAACGGTTTATGGTAAAAAGCACGCGATTTATTTGGCTTACGCACACTGGGGCCAAGGATTCCCTGCTTCGTATGCGAAAAGAGCTAAAGATGCAGGTGGTGCTTTACAAATTGCATGGGAACCTGACGATGGCTTAGATCCGGTTACTGACGGCACCTATTTGCGTAAATGGGCACAAGATGCCAAAGCGGCAGGAATCCCGATCTTCTTGCGTTTTGCTGGGGAAATGAATGGAGCTTGGGTCAAATGGCACGGAAACCCTGCCCAATATATTGCTAAATTCCGAATGCTGCACGATGTATTCGCTGCTGAAGCACCGAATGTCGCGATGGTTTGGAGTCCTGGCGATGTACCAGCGAATGATATTGACCCTTATTATCCGGGGGATGCTTATGTAGATTGGGTTGGAGTTAGCTTATATATTGAGCCTTATGAAAATGGGGATCCGTCTCTGCCTTCCATGATTTCTACAAGCAGTGTAGAGAGGTTAACGAGGCTTTACAACACCTATGCGGACCGTAAACCGTTAATGTTAAGTGAAACGGGTGTCCCGCATTACGCGCACTCGGCAGGCGAAGATTTCACGGAATGGGCGAAGCTTAATCTGCAGCGTTTATATGAGATTATGCCTTATAAATATCCGAGATTGAAGGCGATCACTTACTTTAATGTCGATCAAAAGATGGAGAACGCAAAAAACGACTATTCACTTTCCACTTCGTCTGAGATCCAAAATTACTACAGCAAGTTAATTACTAATCCTTATTTGCTTTCCAAGGTAACAGACGCAGCTAAACCTACTGATCGTGTGGGCTATGTACCCGTAGATGCGAATCATCAGGCTTTTACGAAACAAACCAAGTTAATTCCCTTTGTCAAAATACCTGACGTTTACATTGGCAAAGTAGAGTATATCTTAAACGGACAAGTGATTGCTTCTCAAACAGATCTGCCTTACGGTCTGGAGCTGCGAGCCGGTGATGTTCCGGAGGGTTCCGTCATTCAGATCAGGGTTTATAATAAAGCTGGTAAACAAACAGCTTTGCGTACCTTCGGTTTATCATCACAAGTATCTGTTGAAATTGATGGGAAAGAGCAGAAATTTGAGCAGGCACCTGTCATTGTAAAAGGATCTACATTCACGCCACTGCGTGCGATTTTCGAAGCGATGGGTGCAACGGTGGATTATGAGGCCGCTACTAGAACAGTTACAGCCAAAAAAGGAAGTACAACTTTACGCCTTACTCTTGATCAGAAAACGGTGTATGTGAACGGCCAAGCTGTTCAATTAGATGAGCCAGCTCAGCTGGTGAACGGTTATACACTTGCGCCTGCTCGCTTCGTCGGGGAAACCTTTGGCGGCAAAGTCGCTTGGGATGGCACAAGCAGAACGGTTGCGATTACAACCAAATAGAAGAATATCTTCAAAAAAAAGCTGTTCCATCGCCTGACAAGATAGTCAGAGCTTTGGAGCAGCTTTTTTCTATAAATTAGGCTATGGTATCAGTCATTATTGTACTTTATACAACAATTCACACGCCTAAATGCTATTTCGCAACTTGAAGTTGCAGTTTGTACAACAGTTTGAGCCCATTTATCACGTAATGGCCTGAATAGGACCAAATTGTTGTAAATTCTGGAACAACAAAGAGAGAGAGATGAGTTTAGGCCGCAATTGTTGCACTTTTTACAACATCATTCAACTGCGAAATTTGGATTCACTCATCGTTGTACTAGGCAGGTTAGCTGCAGGATTCGATGGCGATGGGGAAGGATGCAGTGTTATGTTCAGAATAAGCAAGAGAATTCCTTTTGCAATGATGATCCCAGCGTAAACCTTAAACTTCGATTGACCTTCATGCGAAAATCACCCTCAGCAAATGTTCATTCACAGCACTATGTGAAGTTGCACCGAATTCGCCCATTTCAAATAGACATTAAAAATAATTTAGTTAAACGCGTAACTGATAAATCAATTTAATGGTAAAAAGATAGCGCTATCATATTGTAATATAGACATTTGTGTCTTATAATCTAGTTAAACGTGTAACTAACTAAAGAGGGTTGAGGAATGAAGAAACCAACAATTAAAGATGTGGCCAAAGTCGCAGGTGTTTCAGCAGCCGCAGTGTCCTATGCATTAAACGGCAGAACGGATAAAGTCTCCAATGAGACGATCGAGCGCATTAAGAAAATTATTGAAACCTTAAACTACATACCGGATTTCTCGGCAAGAAGTCTAGTTAAGAACCAATCTAAGCTGATTGGCATCGTGATTCCACAGACAGAATCGCACAAGCAGCTTATACTTGAAAACCCTTTCTACAGCGAAATGATAAGCGGCATTGAGGGCAAGCTTCGCGAGTATGGGTACCACCTCTTGTTATCTGGTGTTAACCAAGGGGAAAGTTATCTGGATTTATCCATTCAGCGTAATCTGGATGGTGCCATTATGATGGGTATTTATCCGGAACAGTTTTATGACGGTTTTAAGAAGATTAATATTCCGATTGTCCTGATCGACAGTTACATTAACGACAGTTATTTCAAGCGAATCGGCATTGATGACGAATACGGCGGATATTTGGCGACGAAGTATCTGATTGACAAAGGCCATTCCAACATTGGACTCGTGACTGGTGCGATTCGTAAAGACGGTGTCGTCGAGAAGCGTTTCCTCGGGTACAAACGTGCGATTCGTGAAGCGAATTTCTTTTATAACCCAGACTATGTGTTTGAAGAATCCATGAGTTATGAGCATGGTGTGGCTGCAGGTCAGCTCATCGCTAACAAGTTTCCTGAAATCACAGCAGTATTTGCTACAGGGGACATGGTTGCATTCGGAGCGATTCGGAGCTTGATGGACATGGGTAAAAAAGTCCCGGAAGACATCTCCGTCATTGGCTTTGATGATATCACGATGTCGAAGATGTTTATCCCGCCACTAACAACAATCCGGCAAAATATAACTGAAAAAGGCGCTATTGCGGCCGAGCATCTCATCAACATGATTCAAGGCGGCGTGGAGCAAGAAGCGATTGAAATTATGCTGCCGCTAACGATTGTGGAGAGAGCAACAGTTAGAGCCAAGGAATAATTAGCATTAATTATTATCTGGAACCGGAAAAGGAGAACGTCATGGTCGGACAAAAGAGATTTTCCAAAGCAGTTGTCATTATCGGATTTTTATTGCCAAGTTTAGCGGGTTTGTTTCTATTCCAACTCATCCCGATGCTCTCATCCGCGGTCATCTCTTTTACGAATTGGGATTTGTTAACCCCGGCGAAGTTCGTTGCGGTGGATAATTACACCGAAGCTTTACAGGACGAGAAAACGCTTACGTCATTAATGAACATACTTCAGTACATCCTTGGTTATTTGCCATCTGTTCTTGTTTTTGGTTTATTGTTCGCCGTTTTACTAAATAGGAAGCTAAGGGGTATTAAGCTATATCGAATTTTCATCTTTGTACCTGTCATCACCTCGTGGGTAGCTGTTTCCATCGTATGGCGTTGGCTGCTGAATGGACAGAGCGGGCTCATTAACTACCTGCTGTCGCTAATCGGAATTCAAGGACCTGTATGGCTGCAAGACTTTGTATGGGCAATGCCCTCAATTATTGCGGTAAGTGTTTGGAAGGATATCGGCTATGTGACCGTCATACTTCTTGCAGGGCTGCAGGATATTTCAGAGGATTATTACGAAGCGGCGACGATTGATGGCGCGGGTGGATTTCAACAATTTTTCCGAGTAACGCTGCCGCTGCTCACGCCTAGCATCTTTTTCGTACTTGTCATATCCCTCATTAATGGGTTCCAACTCTTTGATCAGGTGTTAGTTATGACAGGTGGCGGTCCGGCAGGGCAAACGAGCACGCTTGTGCAGCAAATATACGGGAATGCTTTTCAAAGCTATAAAATGGGCTTTGCCTCTGCGCAGTCATGGATCTTATTCGTCATTATTTTCGCCGTCACCATCGTTCAGCAGCAGCTTCAGAAAAGGTGGGTTACCTATGACAGATAAATATATGCCGTATCGGAACTTGCTTTCACACCTTATTTTGATTGTGGCGGCTGTTGTTCTCATGTTTCCTTTCGTCTGGATGCTGTCGGGTTCCTTTAAGGATAACTTGGAAGTCGTCAGAATGCCGCCGAATTTAATACCCGATACATTTAAATTCAGCAACTACGTCGAGATTACGAAATACTTCCCGATCTATCGCTTTTTGGGCAACAGTGTCGGCGTGTCCTTAGTTACGACAGCAGCACAGATGGTGGTGTGTGCGATGGCTGCATTTGTTTTTGCTAAAATACCGTTCCGAGGCAGGGAAACGCTATTCGTTCTTTATTTGATCACGATGATGATTCCCATGCAAGTAACGATGACGCCACTCTTTATCGTATTTCAAAAACTGCACCTGACGAATACGTATCTCGGTCTCATTTTGCCAGGAATCTTCAGTGCTTACGGGACTTTCCTGCTTCGACAACACATCATGACCATTCCTGATCCGTTGATTGAGGCGGCGAGAATGGACGGAGCATCCTATGTGAGGGTGTTTGTGAGTATCATTCTTCCGCTTAGCAAACCAGCTCTTGCAACGTTAGCCATTTTTGCTTTCATGGCTTCGTGGAACAATTTTTTATGGCCGCTTATTATTACGAGCGATAAGGAGTTGATGACACTTCCGATTGGACTGAGCAAGCTTCAGGGCAGATGGGCGACGGAGTGGAACATTTTGATGGCGGGGAATGTGATCAGCTTTATACCGATTTTCATTGTGTTTTTGTTCGCATCGAAATACTTCATTAAGGGAATGA
The DNA here is from genome assembly GCF_059692075.1 of Paenibacillus sp. J31P190. Taxonomy (NCBI): domain Bacteria; kingdom Bacillati; phylum Bacillota; class Bacilli; order Caryophanales; family Paenibacillaceae; genus Paenibacillus; species Paenibacillus sp. J31P190. The sequence goes on from NZ_JCAUAS010000009.1 coordinate 93,623, forward strand.
CCATGAGTGGCGTTAAAGGATAATGAGAGGGGTGATGAAAGTCGTTTGAGACGTAAGTGTTGAAATGAAAATGACAATAGTGAGTTAGCTGAAGAAAATTCAAAAGAAGAGAGGGTTTAAAGATGGTTACTAAAAAAACGGGTTGGGTCGTAGCGTTAAGTGTGGTTGTTTCTCTTGCAGCAACGGGGTGTGGAGCGGATACGAAAAAAGAACCTGCGTCAACGCCAAAACAAGAGCCAACGGCAGCTGCAACGGCAACACCAGAGACAAAGAAAGAACCTGTTACCCTCAAGTTCATGCAGTACACCGCAAGCGGTTCTCAAGAACAGACGCTCGGCGATATGGTGAAAGCGTTCGAGTCGGCCAATCCTGACGTGAAAGTCAAAGTGGATATCGTCGATTACAACAACTACTACACGAAGCTCAATACACAGCTCGCATCGGGGGATGCGCCTGACGTATTTGAGGTCGGTTACGAAAACTTCGTCTCTTATGCAGCCAAAAATACACTAAAAGACTTGACGCCGATCATTGCGAAGGACACGACGTTCAAGCCAGAAATCTACAAAGGTCTTGCCTATGACTCTTTCAAGTATAGCGGTAAGCAATACGGAGTCGTAGAGTCATTTTCAGACGTAGTTCTTTTCTATAATAAGGACTTGTTCGACAAAAAGCAAGTTGAGTATCCGAAGGCAGATTGGACGTGGAAGCAAGAGCTGGAAGCGGCTCAAAAGCTCACCGATGCCAAAAGCGGCGTATGGGGAACCTACTCGCCAATTCAGTTCTATGAGTTTTACAAAACGATTGCTCAGAACGGCGGAGGTATCTGGAGTGCAGATGGCAAGCCTACTGTAAACAGTAAAGAAAATATAGAAGCCTTGAACTGGATGCTGGATAAAGCGAAAAAGTATAAAGTGTCTCCAGCGCTGAACGACGATACCTTTAACCAACCGGATGCTGACTTAAATGCATTTAAAGCGGGTAAGCTTGCTATGCTGCGTGGCGGAATTTGGAACTTTGGCCGCTTTGCGGATGCCCCGTTCAAATGGGATATTGCTTTGGAGCCTGGTAATACGAAGAAAGCACATCATTTCTTTGCGGATGGCCTTGTTGTTTCAGAAAAAACGAAAAATGCCGAAGCGGCTTGGAAGTTTATCAAATTCATGTCCTCCGATCCTTCTGTTGTCAGCAAACGGATTGAGAAGGGCTGGAGTGTACCGGCTGTTTCTGATGAAAAAGTTATGGAGGCTTATTTCAAACAAACGCCGCCAGCTTCGAAGAAAATCGTACTTGATGCATTGAATTCGCTTGTACTGACGCCAGTAGGTCCAATTCCGGACAAATGGAACGATTTGACTAAAGCGATTGGCGACGAGCTGGATAAAGCGAAATTGAAATCCGATTATACAGCGGAAAAAGCGCTCAATGAAGCACAAGCTAAAATTGAAAAATTAGTAACTAAATAGCGTAGTGCGGACATAGTGTCGGCAGGGAAGGGGCATTGTTGCGGCAACGGCCCCTTTCTCATTCATACACATAGGATGGAGTAGGAGGATTTATGGTGCAAACACTAGATTCAAATCAGAATGTTAAATTCTCGCTAGATGAACATACAGGTCAGATTACGATCTCGGGGCAGCTTGCCACTCTTAGAGATATTGCTTTTTTGAGTTACGCGCTTATCCAGCGAGATGAGTCGGAGCGTGCATTACCTGTACTGCGTTTGATGAGCAGCGATCAATTTAAGGGGCAGTTGGGACTGACGGATGCGGCGCTTCGGATATGGGCTTTCGGCGAATATCTGAAGGTAACGGATGATCAGGATTTTAGGTTGGAAATAGAAGGGATGATCGAGCAAACCACCTTGCTTCTAGATGCCAATTGGCAGAAACCACAGCCTCATTGGCTGCAGAGTGGGAACGTAGGCATTTATTTGAGTCATTTGGCGATATACTTCGCTGCGGTTCAAGCCAATATCCAGAACGGTGTTGGCGAGCCGGGTGTGCGTTTACTGAAGGCGATCCGTGAGCTTGTCTTTGCCAGCTTCATTAAAGAGGGCCGAGTTGTTAGCGAATTGGGTGATACAGCGATTCATGGGGATATCATCACAGCGGCGATTCCATTCGGTATGCTGGGTATTGAAGACCGTATTCTGATCGAGGCGTTGTATAAACTGGAAGAATCACTTGTTAATAAAGGTGTAAGATTTAAAGCTGGCGACACCTTTTATGGAGGTTGTGAGCGAGCGGATCTTACCTGCCTGTTGGCGTGGTACTACGCTAATAAAGGGGACACAGTACGGGCGAAAGAGCTGCTCGCTCATGTGGAGTCGCTTCAGGAGGAAGATTCACAGCTGTATGAGGTAGACGCCTCTACAGCCAAGGAGCCATTACTGCTTACTTATTGGCGTGAACAAGCGGGGGAACCACCCGTCAGTACATGGGGGGGCGTTCTGTTGGAGCTTGCACAGGCTGCACTTGTTTCAGGTGATGTCCGTAGTGGCAGCTTAGACACCGTCACTCTGGTGCATCAACCGACGGGTTACGATGACCCTTACGTCATCCTGCCTTACGAGCGGTTTCCCCGCCATCCCGAAGCAGGGGATTCGGTGCTTGTACGCCTCTTGACTCAGCCTTTTCAGGCGAGTCAAGTTGTGACCGTGCAGGCCGCCGTTAATGGCATTCCGGCGGCCGAAGCCGTGACCGCCGTTATGAAAGTGACGGACGGCGGGGAAAAGGTCTGGGAAGCACAGCTTGGCCCTTGCCTCGCAGGTGACGAGGTCAGCTATGCTTTTGCGCTTCAGAGCGGGAGTAAGTCGCTCAGTTCAGCGACTTACAGCTTTAAAGTGCGGACATGGACGGCGCTGGAGCGCGTCCATGCCTTGTATGAGACGACGGATGGCTTCGTCGTCGAATTGGGTTACGGTGCGGAGGGCACTCGCACCGCACAGCTGTCTTTCCTCGCCGACGCGAGCGGCGCGGTGAAGCTGACGTTCGCCGCAGAGGGCGAACGCTCGCAGGTCGCGCCGCCGCAGCGGGCGGCGCTGGCTGTTGGACGCGCACGGCTGGAAGCCGAGGTGCGCGGGGGCAAGCTTGCGCTCGCGCTGCGCAGCACGGAAGGCGTGCTGATGGAAGGCTTCGCCGCCGAAGGGAAGCCGCTTATCGAGGCTTTAACCGATGCCTCGGGATGCCTGCACAAGCTTCGCTTAAACTTGAAAACGAGGCCGGAGCATCGTTGGTTCGGCATGGGGGAGCGCTTTTCCCATTATGAATATTCGGGTCATGAAGTCGATCAATATGTGTACAATCAGTACCGGGATCAAGGACTGAAGACTTACATGCCGGTTCCTTTTGCCATATCCTCCGGAGGATATGCGATCTTCGTGGATTCGGCGCTTTATTCGACCTTCCGTTTTCATACACGATTATCTGATCTTGTTGAAGTGGAAGCGGATGTGTCGCAGGCAAATCAACAGCTGGTTGCGTATTTATTTGCGGAGGAGCCGCTTGCGATAGTCGGACAGTTCACCCATCTTTCGGGCAAACCTGTATTGCCGCCGAAGTGGTCGTTTGGACCATGGATGTCCAGCAATAACTGGGATTCCCAGGCAGAGGTTTTGAAACAGGCTGAGCTAACGGCGAAGTATCAGATCCCATCCACTGTGCTAGTTATTGAGCAATGGAGTGATGAAGCGACGTTCTATATTTTTAACGATGCGCAGTACAATGTCAAAGACGGTAACCAACCGTTTCGCTATGATGAATTTCAGTTCCCGGAGTGGGGCCGCTGGCCGAATCCGAAGGGGATGGTCGAAGAGCTGCATGAGCAGGGTTTGAAGGTGCTGTTATGGCAAATACCTATTCATAAACATATGTATGGCGTTGCTCACGGTCAGCGCGATCAGGATGAAATTACATTGCTGGAGCAAGGTTACTGTGTGAAAACGGCGGATGGGGAGCCGTATACATTGCCTTATAACTGGTTTAAGGATTGTCATATTCTTGACTTTACGAACCCTGAAGCGGCGAAATGGTGGTTTAATAAGCGCCAATACCTCGCAGATGAAATCGGTGTAGATGGCTTTAAAACGGATGGCGGCGAATTCGTTTTCGGTCACGATCTGCAGTTTTATGACGGCTCTACAGGCCGCGAAATGCGTAATTTGTATCCCAATTTATATGTAGGCAGTTACTACGATTTCATAGGGCAGTATGCCAAAGATGGAGGCATTACCTTTAGCCGGGCGGGCTACACGGGAGCGCAGCGGTACCCGATGCACTGGGCTGGCGATGAGCGTTCGACCTTCCAGGCCTTCCGCTCCTCGATGATTGCCGGGTTATCCAGCAGTATGTCGGGTATTCCGTTTTGGGGTTGGGATCTGGGCGGCTTTCATGGTGACATTCCAACAGCGGAGTTGTTTATAAGATCCACACAAATGGCTGCTTTTTGCCCAGTGATGCAGTATCATGCCGAAACAAAAGGGGAGTTCAATCAGGACCGAACGCCGTGGAACATCGCTGAACGAACAAATCAGCCGCTTGTTATTGATTTATACAAAAGGTACGCGGACATTCGGATGAACTTATTACCTTACATCTATGATCAAGCGATTCGTACCAGCCGAACAGGGTTGCCTATGATGCGTGCAATGTCCCTTCAATTCCCAGCTGATCCACGTTGCACCGAAATGATTAGTGAGTACATGTTCGGAGAAAGCTTGCTGGTCGCTCCCGTTACGGAGGAGGGTCATGGTGCTAAAGAGATTTATTTCCCGGAAGGGTCCTGGTTATCTTTGTTCGATCAGGAAGAGGTCCAAGGTCCTTGCCTAATGAAGGTTGCTGCACCTTTGGAAACGATCCCTGTTTATCAGAAACAGGATAGTGTCATCGCGCTAAATCTGGCTGAGAATTATTCACTTGGCGATCATGTGGGCAATAGCGTAAACCGCTATGAGCATTTATGTTTCCGAGCTTATGTTGTGGGTGAACTGCAGGCAGAGTTTGAGGATGACCTAGGCAATCGTGTCAACATTTCAGCAAAAAGAGTCAGTGGTCAGATTCGTTTGCACTGGTCAAGCAGTCTTAGTCATAATCAAGCAATAACCTTTATTTTACATCAACCGGATGGTGTATCCACCGTGTCAAGTTCAGAAACGGAACTGTCACCAGTCGATCATATGGAACACCTGCTTCCTGGTCATTATTTGATTAGCCAAAAGAATCTGCTCATTACTGTCCCGGAATCGGCAGGAAGTCTGGTGATAGCGCAGTGATTTTGTTCGGGTTCCCTCACTGTGGAGATCACTCAAAGTCGTACCTTACTTGGAGCAGAGGATTACCCGCTCGTGTTAGGTTCCAACCTATTGAACTGAGTCAAGCCCGATTATCCATGCGCGAGGTTTCCTCTGTACTGTGGGAGCAAGCTCTGCACGAGACCTGTCAATACGTCAAACAGCAGCTGATGCCTGGTGAAGAATATGTGTTTATCGGCCACTGCTGGGGCAGCTTGCTTGCCTTTGAGGCCAGTCATCGCTTGAAAGCAGAAGGCATTACTGAGCCACGGCACTTATTTCTATCTGGCTGCAGCGCTCCGCACCTTCTTCGGCCTCGCGGTGCTTCGTATGGCATACAGGGGGATGCATCTGAGAATGACTGCCTGCCTTTGGAGGAATATCGTGGTCAGGTGAATCTAGAGCCGCTTCGTGCTAGATTCAGTGTTTTTACAGGTAAAAAGGATGAACATGCGCTTGTTGACCATTTGTCGGAGTGGAGCCGATATACGGCGAAAATCTGCGATGTGCACATTTGCGAGGGCGATCATCACTACTGGCAATCGGATTCAAACAAATGGCTGCAGCTCGCACAGACGATTGTAGAAAGGGAATATCTGATGTAATCAAACGGCGGTCGTGATTGAATTGGACTCGCGACCGCCCAATATTGAAAGGGGGGATGCTTGGAACAGTGCATACATGGCGAGGAATAACGGTTGTGAGCCTCTAGTCCTTCGTGTTTGGCAAACAAATTTCAGTACGAAAGGGGAAACGTTTATGTATGTAAGGAAATTATCAGTACCATTCCGATTTTCTCTCTCTTTTTTGCTCTGTTTCTGTCTCTTCGTCCCCCCTATTTATGCCATTGATGGAGTCTATCATGGGCCATACGGCATCGATGATCTGTACGAGATTCAGGCGACGGAACGGAGTCCAAGAGATCCTGTTGCAGGCGATACTGTGTATATCAAAATAACAACGTGGCCTATTGAATCAGGACAAACGGCTTGGGTGACCTGGACGAAAAATGGTGTCAATCAAGCAGCTGTCGGAGCAGCTTACAAATACAACAGCGGCAACAACACTTACTGGGAAGCTAACCTTGGCACTTTTGCTAAAGGGGATGTGATCAGTTATACCGTTCATGGCAACAAGGATGGCGCGAATGAGAAGACAAGCGGACCTTTTACTTTTACGGTAACTGGATGGGAATCCGTTAGCAGTGTCAGCTCCATCACGAATAACACGAACCGTGTTGTGCTGAATGCGGTGCCGAATACAGGCACTTTGACACCGAAGATCAACCTGTCTTTTTCAGCAGATGATGTACTTCGTGTACAGGCTTCTCCAACGGGGACAGGAACGTTAAGCAGTGGACTAAGTAATTACACGGTTTCGGATACCCCATCAACCACTTGGCTTACAACCTCCAAGCTGAAGGTGAAGGTGGATAAGAATCCTTTCAAACTTAGTGTGTATAAGCCTGATGGGACGACGCTGATTGCCCGTCAATATGACAGTACTACGAATCGTAATATAGCTTGGTTAACCAACGGCAGCACCATCATCAACAAGGTAGAAGATCATTTTTATTCGCCGGCTTCAGAGGAGTTTTTTGGCTTTGGTGAGCATTATAACAACTTCCGTAAACGCGGAAATGATGTGGACACTTACGTTTTCAATCAGTATAAGAATCAAAATGACCGCACCTACATGGCAATTCCTTTTATGCTTAACAGCAGCGGATATGGCATCTTCGTAAATTCAACGTATTATTCCAAATTCCGGTTGGCAACCGAACGCACCGATATGTTCAGCTTTACGGCTGATACAGGGGGTAGTGCTGCCTCGACACTGGATTATTATTTCATTTACGGCAATGATTTGAAGAATGTTGTGGGTAACTACGCTAACATTACGGGTAAGCCAACAGCACTGCCGAAATGGGCTTTCGGGTTATGGATGTCAGCTAACGAGTGGGATCGTCAAACCAAAGTGACTACAGCCATTAATAACGCGAACACTAACAATATTCCGGCAACTGCCGTTGTGCTTGAACAGTGGAGTGATGAGAACACGTTTTACATATTCAATGACGCCACCTATACCCCAAAAACGGGCAGCGCTGCGCATGCCTATACCGATTTCACTTTCCCGACATCGGGGAAATGGACGAATCCAAAGGCTATGGCGGACAATGTGCATAACAATGGGATGAAGCTGGTGCTCTGGCAGGTTCCTATTCAGAAATGGACTTCGACGCCTTATACCCAGAAAGATAATGACGAAGCCTATATGATTGCTCAGAATTATGCCGTGGGCAACGGCAGTGGAGGTCAGTACCGGATACCAGCAGGACAATGGTTCGAGAACAGCTTGTTGCTTGATTTTACAAATGCGACTGCCAAAAACTGGTGGATGTCTAAACGCGCGTATCTGTTTGATGGTGTGGGTATCGATGGCTTCAAAACAGATGGCGGTGAAATGGTGTGGGGTCGTTCAAATACCTTCGCAAACGGTAAAAAGGGCGATGAAATGCGCAATCAATACCCAAATGAGTATGTGAAGGCATATAACGAGTACGCACGCTCGAAGAAAGCCGATGCGGTCTCCTTTAGTCGTTCTGGCACGCAAGGCGCACAGGCGAATCAGATTTTCTGGTCCGGCGACCAAGAGTCGACGTTTGGTGCTTTTCAACAGGCTGTAAATGCAGGGCTTACGGCAAGTATGTCCGGCGTTCCTTATTGGAGTTGGGATATGGCAGGCTTCACAGGCACTTATCCAACGGCTGAGTTGTACAAACGTGCTACCGAAATGGCTGCTTTTGCACCTATTATGCAGTTTCATTCCGAGTCTAACGGCAGCTCCGGTATTAATGAGGAACGTTCGCCATGGAACGCACAAGCGCGTACAGGCGATAATACGATTATCAGCCATTTTGCCAAATTTACGAATACACGCATGAATTTGCTTCCGTATATTTATAGCGAGGCAAAGAAATCAAGTGATACCGGCGTTCCGATGATGCGCGCCATGGCGCTTGAATATCCGACCGACACGAACACGTACGGTTTGACGCAGCAATATATGTTCGGGGGTAATTTGCTTGTTGCTCCTGTCATGAATCAGGGAGAAACAAACAAGAGTATTTATCTTCCACAGGGGGATTGGATCGATTTCTGGTTCGGTGCTCAGCGTCCTGGCGGTCGAACAATCAGCTACAATGCCAGCATAGATGATCTACCGGTTTTTGTGAAGTCAGGCAGCATTCTTCCGTTGAATTTGAACGCGCAATATCAAGTGGGTGGGACTATTGGCAACAGCTTGACGAGCTACACCAATCTCGCATTTCGCATTTATCCGCTTGGCACAACAACGTATGATTGGAATGATGATATCGGCGGTTCGGTGAAAACCATAACGTCTACAGAGCAATATGGGTTGAATAAAGAAACAGTCACTGTACCAGCCATTAATTCTACGAAGACATTACAAGTATTTACGACTAAGCCTTCCTCTGTAACGGTGGGTGGTTCTACGATGACAGAGTACAGTACATTAACAGCCCTAACCGGAGCATCGACAGGCTGGTACTACGACACGGTACAGAAATTCGCTTACGTTAAGCTTGGCTCGAGTGCATCTGCTCAATCTGTCGTGCTGGGTGGCGTTAATAAGGTGGAATATGAAGCGGAGTTCGGCACGCAAAGCGGCGTAACTACGAACACAAACCATACGGGTTATACAGGTACAGGGTTTGTAGATGGATTTGAGACTCTCGGAGATAATGTTACCTTCGATGTTTCTGTCAAAGCAGCAGGTACCTATACGATGAAGGTTCGGTATTCATCCGGTGCAGGCAATGGCTCAAGAGCTATTTATGTGAATAACACCAAAGTGACGGATCTTGCCTTACCGCAAACAACGAACTGGGATACATGGGGAACAGCTACGGTTAGCGTCTCGCTCAGTGCAGGTCTCAACACGGTGAAAGTCAGCTACGATGGTACTAGTTCACTAGGTATTAATCTCGATAACATCGCGATCGTAGAGCAATAAAAGCAGGGAGGGCATGTCCCTCCCTCATTTCCTAATCGAAAGGGAGTAACATTGATGAGTTTACCAAGCAAAGAAGTTCCACGTATCCTTGCTATTTTAACAGCATTTACGTTGTTTGGTTCAACGCTTACCTTGCTTCCTGCTTCTCCTGCACATGCTTATGTCAGCAGTCTAGGCAACCTCATTACTTCAAGTGTATCCGGAGATACCTTGACGCTAACTGTTGATAATGGTGCGGAGCCGAATGATGACCTCTTGGTTGTACAAGCGGTGCAAAACGGTATCTTGAAGGTGGATTATCGACCGAATGGCATAGCGTCAAGCGCGAAAACGCCGATACTGGATCCGAACAAAACGTGGTCAGCTGTAGGAGCTACGATTAACACGGCAGCCAATCCAATGACCATCACAACCGCCAGTATGAAGATTGAGATTACCAAGAACCCGGTTCGTATGACAGTCAAAAAGGCGGATGGTACTACGTTATTCTGGGAACCATCCGGCGGTGGTGTATTCTCAGACGGTGTTCGCTTCGTTCATGGCACTGGTGACAATATGTATGGCATACGGAGCTTCAATGCTTTTGATAGCGGGGGTGACCTGCTGCGGAATTCGTCCAGTCATGCCGCCCATGCGGGTGAACAGGGAGATTCGGGTGGTCCCCTTATTTGGAGTACAGCGGGTTATGGATTATTAGTCGATAGCGATGGCGGTTACCCCTATACAGATGGTACAACCGGTCAGATGGAGTTTTATTATGGCGGGACCCCTCCTGAGGGACGACGTTATGTGAAACAAAATGTGGAGTATTATATTATGCTCGGTACCCCGAAGGAAATCATGACCAGTGTAGGGGAAATCACGGGCAAACCACCGATGCTTCCTAAGTGGTCGCTTGGATTCATGAACTTTGAGTGGGATACGAATCAAACGGAAGTTACGAATAATGTGGATACGTATCGTGCCAAAAATATCCCTATAGATGCTTACGCCTTTGACTATGACTGGAAAAAGTACGGGGAAACCAACTACGGTGAATTCGCGTGGAATACGACGAATTTCCCTTCTGCTTCCACGACTTCTCTAAAGACAACAATGGATGCTAAAGGCATCAAAATGATCGGAATTACGAAACCCCGCATCGTTACGAGGGATGCTTCTGCGAGTGTGACGACCCAGGGGACAGACGCGACAAACGGCGGTTATTTTTATCCGGGCCATAACGAGTATCAGGATTATTTCATCCCTGTAACTGTACGCAGTATTGACCCTTATAATGCTAGTGAACGTACCTGGTTCTGGAATCATTCCATAGATGCGCTCAATAAAGGGATCGTGGGTTGGTGGAATGACGAGACGGATAAAGTATCTTCAGGTGGAGCATCGTATTGGTTTGGCAATTTCACAACAGGCCATATGTCTCAGACCATGTACGAAGGGGAGCGGGCTTATACGAGTGGAGCACAGCGTGTTTGGCAAACAGCTAGAACTTTCTACCCAGGTGCCCAGCGGTATGCGACTACGCTTTGGTCTGGTGATATTGGCATTCAATACAATAAAGGTGAACGGATCAACTGGGCTGCTGGGATGCAGGAACAAAGGGCAGTTATGCTATCCTCCGTGAACAATGGCCAGGTGAAATGGGGCATGGATACCGGGGGATTCAATCAGCAGGATGGCACGACGAACAATCCGAATCCCGATTTATACGCACGGTGGATGCAGTTCAGCGCATTAACACCTGTTTTCCGCGTACATGGGAACAATCATCAACAGCGCCAGCCTTGGTATTTCGGATCGACGGCGGAAGAGGCCTCCAAAGAGGCTATTCAGCTGCGGTACTCCTTGATCCCTTATATGTATGCCTATGAGAGAAGTGCTTACGAGAATGGGAATGGACTCGTTCGCCCATTGATGCAAGCATATCCGACAGATGCGGCAGTCAAAAACTATACGGATGCTTGGATGTTCGGTGATTGGCTGCTAGCCGCGCCTGTGGTAGATAAACAGCAGACGAGTAAGGATATCTATTTGCCGTCTGGTTCATGGATTGACTATGCAAGAGGTAATACAATAACTGGCGGTCAAACCATCCGATATTCAGTTAATCCGGATACGTTGACAGATATCCCTCTCTTTATAAAAAAAGGTGCCATTATCCCGACGCAGAAAGTGCAGGATTACGTTGGGCAGGCTTCAGTAACTTCCGTTGATGTAGATGTGTTTCCGGATACGACACAGTCGAGTTTCACGTACTATGATGATGATGGCTCCAGTTATAACTATGAAAGCGGTACTTATTTTAAGCAAAATATGACTGCGCAGGATAATGGTGCGGGCTCGCTAAGTTTTACATTAGGGGCAAAGAGCGGCAGCTACACGCCAGCTCTACAATCCTATATTGTTAAGCTGCATGGTTCTGCAGGAACTTCCGTAACGAATAACAGCACAGCTATGACGTCTTATGCAAGCCTTCAAGCATTAAAAGCTGCGGCTGGGGAAGGCTGGGCAACTGGGAAGGACATCTATGGGGATGTGACCTATGTGAAAGTCGCGGCAGGTACAGCTTCTTCTAAATCTATTGCTATTGCAGGTGTTGCTGCAGTGAGCGCAACTGCTACGCAATTGGAAGCTGAGGAAGCATCACTTTCTGGTAATACAGTTGCTACAAAGGCTTCAACTAACACCAATCATACGGGATATACGGGAAGTGGATTTGTGGATGGTTTGGGCAATGACGGCGCTGGTGTTACTTTCTATCCAAAGGTGAAAACAGGCGGTGACTATAATGTCTCCCTGCGTTATGCGAATGCTTCGGGCTCAGCCAAGTCTGTCAGTATTTTTGTTAATGGAAAAAGAGTGAAGTCCACCTCGCTCGCTAATCTTGCGAATTGGGACACATGGTCTGCCCAATCCGAGACACTGCCGCTGACGGCAGGTGTGAATGTTGTGACCTATAAATATTACTCTGATGGGGGAGATACGGGCAATGTCAACATCGACAACATCACGGTACCTTTTACTCCTGTCGTCGGTAAATATGAAGCAGAGAGTGCTGAGCTTTCTGGTGGCAGCGCATTGAACACGAACCATTGGTACTATAGTGGTACAGCTTTTGTGGACGGATTGACTGCGGCAGGTTCGCAGGTGAAATACAATGTAAATGTCCCTAGCGCTGGAAGTTATCAGGTAGCGCTGCGATATGCGAATGGCAGTGCAGCGACGAAAACATTGAGTACTTATATCAATGGATCCAAGCTAGGACAGACTAGTTTCACGAGTCCTAGTACCAATTGGAATGTCTGGCAGGATAATGTGCAAACGGTGACGTTAAATGCAGGGGCAAACATGATTGCGTTTAAATACGACGCCGCTGACAGTGGGAACATCAACTTGGATCGTCTGCTTCTTTCAACTTCGGCAGCGGGAACGCCAGTTTCTGAGCAGAATCTGCTAGACAATCCTGGTTTCGAGCGAGACACGAGTCAAAGTAATAACTGGATTGAGTGGCATCCAGGTACGCAAGCTGTTGCGTATGGCGTGGATAGCGGCTCCACAACTAATCCACCGGAATCCCCATGGACGGGCGATAAGCGGGCTTACTTCTTTGCAGCAGGCGCCTATCAACAAAGCATCCATCAAACTATTAGTGTTCCTGTTAATAATGTAAAATACAAATTTGAAGCCTGGGTCCGCATGAAGAACACGACACCGACGACTGCCAGAGCTGAGATTCAAAACTATGGCGGGTCAGCCATTTATACGAACATCAGTAACAGCGGTGTTTGGAAATACATCAGTGTAAGTGATATTATGGTGACCAATGGACAGATCGATGTTGGATTCTATGTGGATTCACCTGGCGGAACTACGCTTCACTTTGATGATGTGCGTGTGACCAAACAATAACCAAATAAAAACCAGCTCTCACTCGAATGGGAGAGCTGGTTTTTGTTTGTTAGGATCATCCATCCATGTTGGACGAATTATACATTTTGAAGTGCTTGCTCCACTTCTTGCACAATGGATAACGCCGCGGCGCGGGCACTAGAGAATGCGCGTTCTGCAAGCTCACCCTTACCTGTACAGCCGTCTCCGCAGAAGTAGAAAGGCACGTTTTCCACACGTATCGGTAATAGATTATTGGAAGCAATGTTTTTCACGCTGGATACCATCGCTTTTTTTGAAACCCGTTTCACGGCTGTAACATCGCGCCAGCCTGGATAATGTTTATCAAATAGGGCTTCCATTTGGAGGTTCTTTTCTTCAAGATACGCTTTGCGCTGCTCTTCGTTATCAAAGCGGTCGCTTAAATATGCGATACCTTGCAGCAGCTGACCGCCTTCTGGTACCAATGTGTGATCTGTCGCAGAAACATCGCTGATGAACAGCTTGTTATCCATGTCACTGATATAGCTGAATGGTCTCGCGACAACACGGCTTAACCCAACGTCATATACCATAACTTCGGTTGCGGTATTGGATTCATACGGAGATAGGAATGGCTCCCATGCTGTACCCTTTAGAAGCTTGACGACTTGCTGAACTGGCATAGCGAAGATCACTTTGTCAAAGGCAACTTCACGGTTTTTGGTATGCAGTACAAATTTACGATCTGCGTAACGGAGGCTTTCAACGCCTTCTTGAAGGGCAATCTCCCATTTGCCAGACGTTGTTAGCTTTTGCTTAAGTTGATTCGTAATAACGGCCCAGCTTCCCAATATATAATTGACGGGCTTCGAGGAAAGGAACAAGTTGTGATAGTACTCACTAATTACCGCGCCGGATACGTTGCGAGCATCCTCAGGCGTAATGAAGAAGTTGGAGCAAACCAGATGTTCCCATAACTCTTTAACATCTTCGTCCGCATTGGACTCTGCCAAATAATCAGCAAGAGTTGCGTAGTTTTTTAGGTTGTGAATATTCGCGATAATAGCGGTAATTTCACCGACGAATCTTACTTTTTGCATCGTGCTGAGCAGATCAGTTCTTAGGAGATTAATAGCATCGAGTGGTGCTGCTGTAAGTTGATTATGTTTCGCATAAAAAACTTTGCGTTTATCTACTTGTTTGGAAGAGAAAGATAGTCCAAGTTCACGTTCCATGTTTGTTAATGTATGTCGATCAATCCCATAGATGGCATGTGCGCCATAGTTGAGTGTAAACCCTGCTTTTTCGTAAGTAAAAGCACGTCCTCCAAGCTGCGGGCTGCGCTCGAAAAGGATACCTTCGACATGCGGATTCTCAGATAAATAAGCGGCCGCTGTTAATCCTGCCAGGCCACCGCCAATAATAGCTACTTTCATTTTGTTTTCCTCCTTGGGGACTGGTTCTACCTGCAAAGGTGCGTAGGGTTCGCTGGATCGCAAACCTACCCACAGCCAGGCTAAGTTGTTTTTCATCATGGAGAGCAAATCGGCATCATCTTGATTGCACCAAGTACGGACAGTTCCCGTATAGATACAAACGAGCAGTTCAATTTTTCTAGGTTCAGGGAGCCAATGCAATAAACTTTCAGATAATACGTTTAATTGCTGCTGTTCTTCCGTTTTTACGGTTTCATTTTGCAAGGATAAAGCTTGTAAGCTTCGGACAAGTCGTGGTGAGGAATGAATGTTGGACGCTAAGTCTAAAAATAAGCGATTAATGTGTCCTTCAAGGGATTGGACCTTGGAGGGAGGTTGCTTCACCCATTCTTGAATGAATTGAATTTGTTTACTGTAAAGCGCTGAAATGATGGCATCTTTGCTTTTAAAATAATGATAAAACGTTCCCTTTGATGATCCAGTCGCCGCGATGATATCGTCAACGGACACATTCTCATAGCCTTTTTCCATAAACATGGTTAAGGCGACTTCCATCATCACATCACGCTTTTTGCGGGTGGAGGCTCTCATGAATTGGCTCATCCGCTCACTCCATTCCAACCATCGATTTACTCCTATTATATGCAAAAATAGACTTTCAGTCTACAATTTAATTGACCAACCGTATAAAATTTGAAGAAGGAAAAAACAATCTAAATCATTATTTCCCGTGTGATGTCGATACCTGCGGTCTATACTTCAGAATAGAACCACATGAGAGGATGAAATACACACTTGAAAAATGAAGATTTAGGATGGAATTCCTTTTTTGAAAAAGCTTTCGAACCTTACCTAAATGAGGGATACCAGGTTGGACGGGTGTCCTTGGAACATAAACATATGTATCGCGTTCAGACGGAAGTCGGGGAAGCGCTAGCCGAGGTGTCTGGTAAAATGCGGCATCTAGCTCTACGTCGTGAAGACTACCCCGCTGTAGGCGATTGGGTCGTACTTTCCATAAGGGGAGAAGAACAGCGAGCAACGATCCATGCTGTATTGCCGCGCAAAAGTAAGTTTTCCCGTAAAGTAGCTGGCCAAGTCACCGAAGAACAAATTGTTGCTACGAATGTTGATACCGTGTTTCTGTTCACAGCGCTTAATCTAGATTTTAATGTACGCCGTATTGAGCGTTATATGGTATTAGCTTGGGAGAGCGGAGCAAATCCGGTAATTGTTCTAAGTAAAGCGGATTTATGCGAAGATCCGGAGGCACTGGCTGCAGAGGTCGCGGCTGTTGCAGTAGGTGTACCGATTCATATTATTAGCTCAGCAGAAAATCGCGGACTAGATGAGCTTGCCGCTTATATTTCTCCAGGTCAAACAGTCGCGCTTCTTGGCTCGTCCGGTGTGGGTAAATCAACCTTGGTGAATCGTATCTATGGGATGGATATTCTGGATACGGGAGATATTCGTTCGGGGGATGACAAAGGGAAGCATACGACGACTCACCGGGAGCTTATCACGCTGCCTGGAGGAGGCATATTGATTGATACACCAGGGATGCGTGAACTCCAGCTTTGGGACGTTTCGGATGGATTAAGCACGTCTTTTCAAGATATCGAAGAGTTTGCAGGAATGTGCTTCTTTCAGGATTGTAAGCATGAAAATGAACCGAAATGCGCTGTTAAAAGAGCACTAGATGAAGGGACTTTGAAAGTTGAACGATTTAATAACTACTTAAAATTACAAAAGGAGCTCGCTTATTTGGCGCGCAAAGAAGATAAAGGGCTTCAAGCAGCCGAGAAAGCAAAGTGGAAAAAGATTCATCAGGCTCATAAAAACCAGCATAACCGTTAGGTTTTTTCGTGATGAGATAAGCCCAAATATATTCACTGAGTAGCCTTTTGCCTATAGCTGAATATGCTGTTGGTAAAAAGGAGGCATAAGCCTATGAATCATCAAGAAGTTCATGCCATTTGTAAGAAGCATATGTATCGTTACGTGAGTGTAACAATGACTAGTGGTGCGGTTTATGACGGTATTGTGGAAAATGTGGATGACGACAATCTGTACCTAGCCGTTCCGATTGGTGGAATGGATCAGGAACAAATGAGAGCTTTCTTACCTTATCCGGGTTTTGGCTACCCATACGGATATCCAGGTTATGGATTTCCGGGTTACGGTTACGGATTTCCAAGGCGCCGCTTTGCAAGACAAATCCTACCGCTAGCTGGATTACTAGCCTTATCCTTACTTCCCTATTATTAATGGAATGAAACTAGTTCAATCTAGAAACATCTTACAATTAATAAGGTGTTTCTTTTTTTGCAATTATTCCATTTTAAATTATAGATTGGATTGGATTTTTTAGCTCTTTTCCGATAAAATTAAAAGTAGTAGTTTCACGAAAGTGGGGGACAAGCCGAACAATGAGTGATTGTATTTTCTGTAAAATTATTGCGGGGGAACTTCCCTCTAAGAAAGTGTATGAGGATGACCAGATTGTTGCTTTCCATGATATTCAGCCAGCTTCGCCGATTCATGTCCTTATCATTCCTAAGAAGCATATTGCTTCACTAGCGGATGCGGGAGAAGAGGATTGGAACATGATCGGGCAAATTCAGCGTGCGGCTGCGCAAATTGCTAGAGAACTAGAAGTAGAAGAATCGGGTTATCGAGTTATAACGAATATTGGAGCTAACGCGGGGCAAATTGTTCACCATCTTCATTATCATCTTATGGCTGGGGCACGTTTATCGCCTCTAGGCGTGCATAATTAAGCTTCCTTTCACGAATCGAAAGGTTTGCGATTGACACCCTAATTACTATGACCTATAATGAGATTTGATGAACCGTTTTGTCTTAGATGGTCTGTTCGGAGGGAGGGAAAACTGTTGTCAGAAACTCGAGTTCGTAAGAACGAAACTATAGATGCTGCACTTCGTCGCTTTAAGCGTTCCATCGCTAAGGATGGCATTCTTGCAGAAGTTAAAAAACGTAAACATTATGACAAGCCTAGCGTTAAGCGTAAGCTTAAATCTGAGGCTGCTCGTAAGAGAAAGTTCTAGGAGGCAACATGAGCTTAAGCGATCGATTGAACGAAGATATGAAGCAAGCGATGAAGAGTCAGGACAAGTTTAAACTCTCTGTAATTCGAATGGTAAGATCTACCATTAAGAATTCAGAGATTGAACTGAAAAGAGCCTTAGATGACAATGAAGTGCTTGACGTTCTAACTCGTGAAATCAAACAGCGTAAGGATTCCCTCCATGAATTTACGAAGGCCGGCAGAGATGATTTGGCCGAGAGCCTGAAGGCAGAACTTGTTATTCTAGCTGAGTACATGCCGCAACAGCTTTCTGAGGAAGAAGTGAAAGCCATTGTACAGCAGACCATCCAGCAAATTGGTGCTTCTTCCAAAGCGGATATGGGCAAAGTGATGACGGCATTGATGCCTCAGGTTAAAGGACGCGCTGATGGTAAACTTATCAATCAGTTAGTTCAACAATTATTAGGTTAATACAAAATATGTTAGAAAAGACCGAGTGGACCAAGTCCTCTCGGTCTTTTGTCATTCTCTTGGGAAAAAACGAAACAGTTTGCGTGTTGGAACGTACATAGTAATGATAAGGAAGATTCAGGGAAAGGAGTGAAAGATGATGTTTGTAGAAAACTTATCTGCCTTTCTGACTCATCCCGTTACAGCGACGGTATTATTAGTGGTTGGGATCATTGGAATTGCATTGGAGCTGCTTTTTTTCAGCAGTGGATTGCTCGCCTTAGCGGGGGTAGCTGGTTTTGCACTCTATTTTCTCGGTTTTTATTTAGCTGGTTTTGCTGGTTTCGGTGACTTGGCTATCTTCGGAATCGGGTTACTTCTTCTTATCCTGGAATTGGTCGTTCCGAGTTTTGGGATTCTAGGTGTATTAGGTGCAATATGCCTCTTTGGCGGGGTTCTGATGGCATCTTCAGATCCCACACAAGCAGCGATAATGCTGGGTATCGCCTTGTTATTGGCAATCGTATCGATCTCCTTCGCAATCAAAACTTTTAAGCACCGCGGTATTTGGAACCGTTTTATTCTAAAGGAGCAGCTAACGACGAACAAAGGATTTACATCCAACCCAGATCGATCCTATTTGATTGGTATGACGGGAGAAGCGATTACTCCGCTCCGACCGGCCGGGACTGCAATTATTCATGGTGAGCGCGTAGATGTGGTGACGAATGGCAGCTTTATTCCCACGGGAAGGAATATAGTTGTTGTGGAAGTAGAAGGAGTTCGCGTTGTAGTACGAGAAGCGGAGAGACTTTGAGTTGGCTCAAAGATCCCAAAGAGAAGAGACTTTGAGCTATACTCAAAGATCCCAAAGCGGAGAGACTTTGAGTTACACTCAAAGATCCCAAAGCGGAGAGACTTTGAGTTACACTCAAAGATCCCAAAGCGGAGAGACTTTGAGCTCCACTCAAAGATCCCAAAGCGAAGAGACTTTGAGCTATACTCAAAGATCCCAAAGCGGAGAGACTTTGAGCTCCACTCAAAGATCCCAAAGCGGAGAGACTTTGAGTTACACTCAAAGATCCCTATATTAGGAGGAAAAAATGAACATAGAACCAGGATTATATTTGGTGTTGGTTGCGGCCATTGTTATTATTGCACTTTCGGTATTGCTGAGCATTGTACCTGTCATGCTTTGGATTTCAGCACTTGCTTCCGGAGTAAGAATTAGCATCATTACTTTAATTGCCATGAGGCTTCGCCGCGTGACTCCGAGTAGGATCGTCAATCCGATGATTAAGGCTACGAAAGCGGGTATTGATTTAAGTGTCAATCAGCTAGAAAGCCATTTTCTTGCAGGCGGTAACGTTGATCGGGTTGTCAATGCGTTAATTGCTGCTCACCGAGCGAAGATTCACTTGGAGTTTGAACGCGCAGCGGCTATCGATCTCGCAGGGCGGGATGTCTTGTTAGCCGTTCAAATGAGTGTAAATCCTCGTGTCATTGAAACGCCTAATGTATCAGCAGTGGCAAAGAACGGAATTGAAGTAAAGGTTATAGCCAGGGTTACGGTTCGAGCGAACATTGACCGCCTTGTAGGGGGCGCGGGCGAGGAAACGATTATCGCTCGTGTAGGTGAGGGGATTGTAACTACAGTTGGTTCCAGCGACTCTCACAAAGATGTCCTAGAGAATCCGGATTTGATTTCTCGAACGGTTCTGGGTAAAGGGTTAGACGCCGGAACGGCTTTTGAAATATTATCGATTGATATCGCGGATGTGGATGTAGGTAAAAACATTGGCGCCCATTTGCAAACGGAGCAAGCAGAAGCCGATAAGCGAATCGCTCAGGCTAAAGCTGAGGAAAGACGTGCTATGGCCGTTGCTGCCGAGCAAGAAATGAAAGCCAGAGTTGTAGAAATGCGTGCGAAGGTGGTCGAATCAGAGTCACAGGTACCGCTTGCGATGGCTGAAGCACTTCGAAATGGTAAATTAGGTGTCATGGACTATATGAATCTTAAAAATATCGATGCAGATACACAAATGCGTTCTTCACTCGGCAAAATAAATGATGGTAAGAGTGAGAAAGAATAGTAGTTTTGAAGAGGTGATCAGATGGAACAGCTCATTGGAATTGTGTTGAAGAACTGGTATCTGGTTATTATTGCATTCGCCTTTTTTTATCAAATTCGAAGTAAGAGCCGACGAGCGAATCAGGGGACTAATGCGAGGCCAGGAATGCCATCCTTTGGTGATGCCCCTCATGGCTCTACGCGACCAGTAGAAGCGAAGAAATCAGACCAGAAGGGGTCAGGATCGACTTTGCAATCGGGACGCGTACAAGACGAGTATGGTCGTTCTAACAAAGCTAAGGCGGTCTCGACAATGCCCAATCAAAAGGCTTCTCCATTCAGCTCGCCTACGCAGATTGTTAATGAAAGCTCATCTATTTACGCAGATGCTATCTCTACGCCAAGTCCCTTTCCTGAACAACCGAGCCAAGAACAACTCCTGC
This sequence comes from Paenibacillus sp. J31P190, assembly GCF_059692075.1. Taxonomy (NCBI): domain Bacteria; kingdom Bacillati; phylum Bacillota; class Bacilli; order Caryophanales; family Paenibacillaceae; genus Paenibacillus; species Paenibacillus sp. J31P190. The sequence goes on from NZ_JCAUAS010000009.1 coordinate 114,273, forward strand.
AAGGAGTTGTGTGGGCTGAAATTCTCGGCCCGCCCAGGTCGAAGAAGCCTTATCGCAAATAATAGGATGTAAGAACGCCCACTCGATCGATCGAGTGGGCGTTCTTTGCTATACAGGTTTTTCACATAAAACTGGCTCTCTCCGCATAATTTGGTAGAAAGTCTCTGCGCTTTTTCTGTATTCATGATCATCTAGTTAGAGGGGGTACTCCCAGCTATGCGTCGCTTGACCCGCAAATGGAACCAGTTCACGGCCAAAATCCTTGATCTTCCTCAGGATGTGGTACAGGACTTGCCGCGAATTACGATGATCGGCAACGTACAGCTTTATGTAGAGAATCATCGGGGTGTACTTCATTTTTCAAGTGAAAACTTGAAGCTCGAATTAACGAAAGGGACGCTAGAAGTGTTCGGAAAGCAATTAGTCATTCGAGCTATTCTTTCAGAAGAAGTGTTTATTGAGGGCTTGATCGATAATGTGAAATATGAACCATAGATGAAAGTATGGACTGAGAACAGGAGGCTGAGTCATGAAACAATCCCTTTTCATTGCTCGTTTGCGAGGCTATGTGCGCATTCAAATACGAGGTGAAGGTTGTGAAAGATTAATCAATCCCATGATGGAGAAGGGCTTCTCCATATGGGATATTCAAGCTGGAGATGGGGGGAAGCTTGAGCTATTTATTCTGATCAAAGACTTTTTCAGACTAAAACCGCTCCTGAAACGGACAGGCTGCCGGGTGCATGTTACGGAAAGGCACGGGCTGCCTTTTTTTATGGACAGACTGGGCCGTAGAAAGGTTTTTTTTGCAGGAATGGCTGCTTTCATCATAGGTCTCTACTTATTGACTTCGCTCGTATGGCAAGTTAGTGTGGAAGGGAATGATCGTATCTCTGAGTCGGAAATTCTGCAAGCTGCTTCCAAACAGGGCATACATACGTTTCAATGGAAGTTTAAGTTGAAGAAAGCAGAGGAGTTATCGCGCGCGATTCAAGGAATGCTGCCGAATGCGGCTTGGGTTGGTGTCGAAATTCGAGGTACACATATCACGATCAAGGTTGTCGAGGCAACTATTCCCGATAAGGGACCGCTTATGAATCCTCGGAATTTAGTTGCTGCCAAAAACGCGCTCGTTACCGAGATTTTATCAGTTAAAGGCAAACCTATGGTGAAGCCGAATACGTATGTGCGAAAAGGGGACGTGCTTATCTCGGGAACGATTGGTGATGAACAAAATAGTCAAGTGGTGGTTGCAAGTGGTAAAGTAAAGGGGATCGTTTGGTATACCTCCCGAATCGAAACTCCGCTAACAAAAACATATAGCGTATATTCAGGTGAAGCTACGACTCGCAATTATCTTGTATTTGGGACAAGAGCACTGCAAGTAAGCGGATATGGCAAGCAGAAATTCGAGCATTTCGAAACGATTCCAGAGCGTAAAACACTGGCTTGGCGGAGTTTTTCGCTTCCTATCGGTTGGCTTCATGAAAAGGTGATGGAGGTTCAAATTGTAGAGGAACCTATTGATCCAGCGAATGCTAAAAAGGCGGGCTTAGAGCAGGCAAAAGCCAAATTACTTGGAGCCGAAGGAGCAGATGCTAGAATTGTCGGCGAAAAAATTTTGCATGAAAAAACAGAGAATGGTAAAATTTATATAGACGTGCATTTTGAAGTCGAAGAAAATATCGCCGAAGAACAACCAATTGTGATACGAGGAGAATGAGGCCTGTTGGTAGAATACGCGCAATCTGTGAAAATAACATTGAAAAATCCGGTTGAAGGACTAGCCTTGTTCGGACCGCAGGATAAATTTCTGCATGTCATCGAGCGGGAGATTCCTGCACAAATCTATACGCGTGAAGCTGAAATAACGATTCAGGGGAATGCTGCGGAAGTGAACTCACTTCAGCAGCTTTTTGAGGTTCTTCTACAGCTCATCCGTAATAATTATACGCTGACAGAGCGGGATGTTTTATACGCGGTTGAACTTGCGAAGCAGATGAAAACCGACCAATTGCTTGATTTGTTCAAAGGTGAAATTACAACAACGCACAAGGGTAAACCTATACGTGTCAAAACGATCGGACAACGGAAGTATGTCGAGACGATTAAGAAGAAGGATATCGTTTTCGGAATTGGACCCGCAGGAACAGGTAAAACCTATTTAGCTGTTGTACTTGCCGTGACGAGGCTTAAAGAAGGGGCTGTCAAAAGGATTGTATTAACGCGCCCTGCTGTTGAGGCTGGGGAAAGTCTGGGCTTTCTGCCGGGGGACTTGCAGGAAAAAGTTGACCCCTATTTACGCCCATTGTATGATGCTCTTAATGATGTCCTGGGACCTGAGCAAGTAGCCAAGTCATTAGAACGAGGACTTATTGAGATTGCACCACTGGCTTATATGCGCGGGAGAACGTTAGATGATTCTTTCATCATTCTGGATGAGGCGCAAAATACTACGCCTGAACAGATGAAAATGTTTCTGACAAGGCTTGGATTCGGTTCCAAAATGGTGATTACCGGGGACGTTACACAAATTGATTTGCCGCGTGGCAAATCGTCCGGTCTCGTAGAAGCAAACCGCATTCTCGGTAATATCGAGGAACTCGGCTTTATTTATTTTGATGAGCAGGATGTGGTTCGACATTCACTTGTTCAGAAAATCATTGTTGCGTACAATGCTGAAAATGATAAGTAACTGAGCAGGGTTGTTAGGTAGAGAGGAATGACCTTCCGTGAAGAAAAATGAAGTGCAAATGAAAGGCAAATTTCATTACCAGCTGAACGGATGGAAATACAGTACAGGTATACGGGTACTGTTGTTTCTCTTGCTGGCGTTAATTTTTTATATGTCCCTTTACGTTAAGCTTGTGCCCCAAGTTTATGATATTGTGTTAGGAACGACGAGTGAAAAAACCATCTATGCTCCTAGACAAATTGAAAACGCAATTGCTACTGAACAAGCGAAAGAAGACGCTGCCAAGCGCGTCCAACCCGTTTATCGAATTGTGAATCTCAAAAATGATACGCTTATTGATGTTATTTACGATAAATTATTGCAAATCAATGCGGATGAAGAAGTGAAATTCGACGATAAAGTCAGCATTTATCGCCGGGTTATTCCACAGCTAATCAGCGATACGCAAAATCAATCTATTAAATCACTTCGTATCAGCGGTCAATATAACGATTTATTGCTTGAACAAATCCAGCAGGGGCTTGCCGAACAGCAGTACCCGCTGCCGGAAGAAACTTATTTTAAGCTTCCAAGGTTGACCAAAGATGATTTAGCGGCCATGCGTCCAGTGACGAAAGACATCATTTACAAATTGATGAATGATCAAATCTTGGATGCGCAGACAGCCCGAGCTAAAGTTGCTGAGCTTGTCAATACATCGAACCTGACGAAGAATACATCCCGTGAAATGGTTACCGAAATCGCCAGAGCCCTCATAACGCCGAATAAATTTTTTGATCAAAAGGGCACTGAGGATGCCAAAGGACAAGCTAGAGAGAGCGTGAAGCCGGTATACATCAATAAGAATGATGTTCTCGTTAAAGTGGGGGATGTCATTACGGAAGAGATATACGCTAGGTTGGATAAACTAGAGCTTTTGAAGGACAAAGCGAATTACTTGCCGCAATTAGGGCTCAGTATTCTTTCGGCTCTCTTGTCATTCGCCGTCTATATGTTTGTCCGACAAAGCACATTGCCGATCAAGTACAATAACTCTCAGCTCGTCATGCTCATTCTTATTTTTCTTATCAATGTCATCGGAATGAAACTGATTTCTCTCGTGCAAAATCTAGATTATCCTTATATTGGTTATCTGGCTCCGACTGCGTTAGGAAGTATCCTGATTGCCATTTTACTGGATGCTCCGCTAGCGTTCATTGCATCGGTCTTATTCTCCTTAATGGCAAGTATTATCTTTAACACGGAGCATGTGTTGCTTTTTGACTACCGTTTCGGATTAGTTAGCTTAGCTATTTGTTTCAGTGCCGTGTTTACGATTCAAAGGGCAAGCCAACGGGCTACCATTCTGAAAGCTGGTCTCATGATTGCTTTCTTCTCCATGTTAACGATTACATCGATGCTGTTGATGGAAGATCATTTTCAGAAGAGAGAAGCCCTTCTGTCGCTTTCTTTCGCGGCTGCAGGCGGATTATTAACGGTTGTGTTCGTTATTGGGCTGCTGCCCTTTTTCGAAGTTGCATTCGGTATTCTATCTCCGCTCAAATTGGTGGAGCTCTCTAATCCGAATCATCCTTTACTGCGCAAGCTGCTTACGGAGACACCGGGGACCTATCATCACAGTGTTATGGTGGGTAATTTGTCGGAGGCCGCAGCTGAATCCATCGGAGCCGACGGGCTGCTGTGCCGGGTTGGCTCTTATTATCATGATATCGGCAAAACAAAGCGCCCAAGCTACTTTATTGAAAATCAAACGAATATTGAGAATCCGCATGATCGAATTGATCCCAATTTAAGCAAGTCCATCATCATAGCACACCCTCGTGATGGCGTTGAAATGCTTAAGGATTTCAAAATGCCAAAGCCGATACGAGACATTGCCGAACAGCATCATGGGACGACGCTTCTGCACTATTTCTATCATAAAGCGGTGAAACAAGCCGAAGAAGAGGGCAGTGAGAAAAAAATCCGCGAAGAGGATTTTCGTTACCCTGGTCCCAAAGCGCAATCCAAAGAAGCAGCAATTGTGGGTATTGCGGATAGCGTGGAGGCTGCAGTTCGATCACTGCGTAATCCGACGCTAGAGCAAATTGATTCGATGGTGCACAAAATTATAAAGTCTCGTTTGGATGACGGTCAATTTAATGAGTGTGATCTCACGCTCAAAGAACTCGATAAGATTGCCAAAACATTAAACGAAACCTTGTTAGGGATCTTTCACTCAAGGATTGAATATCCAAGTGAGCTAGCTCCAAAGAAGTCAGGGGCTTGATGATATCGACGACAAATTAAAGGAGGGACACATAATGGCAAGTATGGATTTAACATTAGAGTGGAACAGTGAGCAAGAAGTGAAAGAAATCACGCCTGCTTTTATTGAAAAGCTTGAAGAGCTGCTGCGTTTAGCAGGCGATCTTGAAGGCGTTACGGCGGGTGAAGTTGCCCTTACATTCGTAGACGATGAAGCGATTCAAGAGCTTAACAAACAGTACCGTGACTTAGATAAACCGACCGATGTTCTCTCGTTTGCAATGAGCGAGTTCGGAGAGGATGAAATTCGTATCAACTACGAAGATGATGGTGAAGGCGACCCAGATGAACTTCAAGACGGTGAGACGGTGTCTGAAGGGTTTATTGAGCCTTTAGGGGATATTATCATTTCGGTTCCCCGTGCCATCGCTCAGGCCGAAGATTATGGACATTCCGTTGAGCGTGAGCTCGGATTTCTATTCGTTCATGGGTTCCTGCACTTGATCGGCTATGATCACCAAAGTGAAGAGGAAGAGAAGATTATGTTTGCTAAGCAGGAGGACATTTTGCAGAAGGCAGGTTTGACCCGCTAATGTCGGACGGCTTCCGTAAATGGCGCAGGAGCTTCCGGTATGCCTATGAGGGAATCAAATATGCATTAGATACGCAGCGCAATATGAAATTCCATTTTTGCGTTGCTTTTCTTGTTTTACTGGCAGCGCTATTTATCCATCTGCCCAAAACGGACATTCTGTTTATTCTGCTGGCGGTAACTTTAATGATTGTTACTGAGCTCATCAATACGGCTGTGGAGAAAACGGTGGATCTGGCTATGCCAGATCGCCATCCGTTAGCCAAAATTGCGAAGGACGTCGCCGCGGCGTCCGTATTGGTGTCCGCAGGTTTTGCGGTGATTGTAGGCATGATTGTATTTTATGAGCCTATCGATCACTTGCTGCGAAATGCCAGAATGCAAGATGCTCCAATATCCGCGGGAACGATATGGGTTCTTATTGCTCTTGTTGTTTTGACGGTTATCGTGATTGAGACTCGTTTCTCAGATAAAGGGAAATTGGTGCGCCCCAGCTTGTTGACGGCTATTGCCTTCGCAATTGCTACTGTTATTACGATTTTCGTCTCGCAAACGATAGTTGCACTACTTGCATACACGCTCTCTGCCCTTATTTTTATTATGCTGTATGACAAAAGAAAGCGACCGTTTCCAGCACTAATTCTTGGAGCACTCATTGGCATTATGGTCACAATCCTCGCTTTTTCCTGCCTTAACATGCTATAACCTTAATATAAAATGAAAGTAGGTTGATGGCTATGAATCAACAAGAACTCATTCAACACGCCAAAGAAGCGATGAAAAGAGCCTATACGCCTTATTCGAATTTTCAAGTTGGCGCGGCGCTTCTGGATGCGAACGGTCATGTGCATTATGGCTGTAACGTTGAAAATGCCGCTTACGGACCGACCAACTGTGCTGAGCGGACTGCGTTATTCCGTGCAATTGCGGATGGTCATAAGGCAGGTTCCTTTCAAGCTATAGCGGTTATGGGGGACACAGAAGGTCCTATTTCCCCATGTGGTGTGTGCCGCCAGGTATTGGTGGAACTATGTGAACCGGATATGCCAGTTTACCTTGGCAATATGAAAGGTGATTTTGCAGAAACGACCGTGTCTGCCTTATTGCCGGGTGCTTTCACAACGAAAGATTTGCATATAAATGGAGGATAACTAGAAGTGGCTAAAAAAGAATTTAAATCAGGCTTTGTCGCTATCATCGGACGTCCGAATGTTGGGAAATCAACGCTGATGAACCAAATCATCGGGCAAAAAATTGCTATCATGTCAGATAAGCCTCAGACAACAAGAAACAAAATCCATGGGGTTTATACATCCAATAACGGCCAAATTGTTTTCCTGGATACGCCAGGTATTCATAAACCGACTTCCAAGTTAGGCGATTACATGAGTAAAGTGGCGCATGGAACACTTGGAGAAGTGGATGCGGTCCTGTTCTTGGTTGATGTTGCCGAAGGGATTGGCGGCGGCGACCGATATATTATCGAGCAGCTAAAGCATGTTGAAACGCCTGTTATTTTGGTGTTAAACAAAATTGACCTTGTTCAGCCTGAAGCGCTGCTGGCGATTATTACAAATTACAAAGATTTGTATAATTTTGCTGAAATCGTGCCGGTTTCTGCTCTCAAGGGTAACAATGTAACAACACTGTTGGAACAAATTGTTCGCTATTTACCGGAAGGTCCGCAGTACTACCCAGCCGACCAAATTACGGATCACCCAGAACAATTCGTATGCGCTGAACTCGTACGTGAGAAAATCTTACATTTGACGCGGGAAGAAATTCCGCATTCCATTGCCGTCCAGATTGAAGACATGCGTGTCGAGCCCAATGGTGTAGTCCATATTTCGGCGGTCATATTTGTTGAGCGAGATTCGCAAAAAGGTATCGTCATCGGCAAACAAGGAAGTTTACTCAAAGAAATTGGAAGGCAGGCACGCCGTGATATCGAAACGCTGCTTGGTTCCAAAACTTTCTTAGAACTATGGGTTAAAGTGAAAAAAGACTGGAGAAATCAAGACAGAGTCCTGCGTGATCTTGGCTTCCGTCACGACTAACAGATTTTTCCCTAACAGTTCCAGTTTTTATTTCGCATAGAGAAGCTTCCTCTGCGCATCCTAAGAACATCACGTTCAATGGGGAGGATGCTGAACATGAAAGATTTTTCGTGGACGTATTTTTCAAAGACCGGTGATGTAGATGCCTATCTGCTGTACAAACAAGTTTCCGGAGAACCAGGTATGGACACCGATGTACAGGAAGAGGATCAAAGTAACGAAGAACCGCTCGAAGGTCTGAATATGTAAATTCATATTCATTAGGCTCGTAAATTTCAGAGCGGCATTCATGGGGGAAGTCATTTGCTGCGCAGCGTACAGGGGATTGTACTCCGTAGTATGGACTATGGAGAGGGAAATAAGATTATTAGTTTATTTACCCCCGAGCTGGGTAAGGTTGGTGTCATGGCTCGGGGTGCTAAGAAAGTGAAAAGTCGACATGCCGCCGTTACGCAGCTTTTTACGTACGGCGATTTTGTTTTTTTCAAACAAAGGGGTCAGATGGGGTCTCTGAATAGCGCTGAGATTATCGAAGCCCATCATGCTTTGCGGGAAGATTTACATATGTCTGCGCATGCTTCGTATTTGGTGGAGATGACAGACCGAATGCTTGGTGACGAAGAAGGCAGCACTTATATATTTGAGCAGCTGAAAGCTGGATTAATGGCGATTGAAGAGGGCAAGGACATGCAGATCATCGTTCACCTCTATGAAATGAAGATGTTTGATCTTGCCGGTTATCTTCCAGTGACAAATGCTTGTGTCTCCTGTGGAGAAACGTCGGGGATTACGACCTTTAGTCCTGCAATGGGCGGGACTTTATGTGCTCGCTGTCGATACAAAGATGCTGCAGCTATTCCTGTCGGTGAAGGAGCGCTTAAGCTTCTGAAAATATTTCCTCGTATGGATATGCGGAGACTTGGTGCCGTTCAGGTAAAGGATGAAACGAAAGCGCAGCTGAAGACTTGTATGCGAGCTTATATGGATATCCATATTGGTGTTCAGTGGAAATCAAGAGGCTTTATTGAACAAATGGAAAAATACAATATATAGTGTTGATGTCTAATTTGACATGTGATTTCGGCTTTGATATGATGTGGTGGAAATCACCTCGCCCTTGTGCTGTCCGCATATCGGTGAGGTTTTTCTCATGCTTTCGTTCTGTTTGCATCTACTTTACATACAAATGACTAATGTAGGGCCTCGTCCCTGCTGAAAGGGGCTTAGGGAAATGGATCACCCACTACCTACTCGCGTATATGTAGTTTCTGATTCAGTTGGGGAAACAGGAGAGTCAGTCGTGCGTGCCGCTGCGATGCAGTTTCATCCTGTACCCGTTGAAATTATGAGAGCTCCATTTATCCATGATTTCGAAGGAATAGATAAAGTCATCAATGCGATTAGGATACATGGCGGAATTGTCGTGTTTACATTGGTTATTCCTGAATTGCGAGACGATCTGATAGCCAAGGCGAAGGAGTACGATATCCCGCATATTGACTTGCTTGGGCCTGTTGTTGCTACCTTAGGGCAAGCATTACACCAAGAGCCTCGCAGACAACCGGGTATGATTCATCCGCTCGATGAGGATTATTTCAAAAAAGTTGAAGCGGTTGAATTCGCAGTCAAATATGATGACGGTCGGGATTTTAGCGGCATACAAAAAGCGGACATCATCTTATTAGGTGTTTCTCGGACGTCCAAAACACCCTTATCGATGTATTTGGCGCACAAAAGATTTAAAGTCGCCAATGTTCCATTGGTACCCGAAATGCAGCCGCCTGCTGCGATTTATACGGTTCCAAAGGATAAGATCATTGGACTGCGGATTGACCCGGATAAATTGAATGTCATACGCCAAGAACGGCTGCGAACATTAGGGCTAGCAGAAAATGCAACCTACGCCAATGTAGAACGTATTAAAATAGAACTGGCTTTTGCTGACAAAATAATGAGCAAAATCGGTTGCGTCATCTTTGATGTTTCCAACCGTGCCGTTGAAGAGACAGCAAGTTTAATCATGGACCATATCGAACGAGTCCAGTAAGGTTTTATGTTTTCCCTTGCAGGATTTTTTGTAAGTCCATCGTATATAATAGTACGGTGAGATTTCGTCTAGAGAGCAGGGGCTGAACTGTATGCGAGCGAGAAATATTATCGTTGATGCCGATGCTTGTCCAGTAAAATCTGAAATTGAGCAAGCAGGTAGGCAGTTTGGTGTACAAGTTGTGCTAGTTGCTTCTTTCGATCATCGGATGAAGGAGAACCCAGGCGTGAAGGTCGTTCAAGTGGACCGTTCTGATCAATCTGTCGATTTATATATTGCCAATCAGATTCAGCAAGGTGATATTTTGGTGACACAAGATTTTGGACTCGCCGCCTTAGGATTGGCTAAGGGATCTATTTGCTTAACGAATCGAGGGCAGGAATATACCGATAGTTCGATTGATTTCCTATTGGATCGTCGTCACGCATCGGCCAAAATGCGCAGAAGCGGAAAGCACTCGAAGGGACCAAAACCTTTTACGGAGGCAGATCGTCAAAATTTTCTACATGGTTTGACAAAACTTTTAAAATATTTGCAGGAAATCGAAAACAAGTAGCGAATAGTAATTAGTCGGAAAAGCGACCTGAATTGTAGGTGGAACAAAAATGAGGTACGGACGCATACCTGAAGAGGTCATTGAGGCTGTACTTAAGCGCCATGACATTGTTGATGTCATTGGTAGGCACGTACATTTGAGCAAGCAAGGGCATTATATGAAGGGGCTATGCCCGTTCCATTCTGAGAAAAGTCCTTCATTCACTGTCACACCGGAAAAACAAATTTATCGTTGTTTTGGTTGTAATGTGGGTGGGAATCTGATTCGATTCGTAATGGAAATCGAAGGACTTAGCTTCGCAGAGGCCGTAAGTAAGCTGGCTGAAGAAGCGGACATCCCAATCACTTGGGAAGAAGCGACAGAGGAGCAAAATGAGCAGCAGCAAGAGAAAGCAACCTTGTTAAAAGCTTATGATTTTACAGCGAAATTGTACAATTATATACTTGGGAACACAGAACAAGGCAAAGTGGCAAAAGGTTATTTGGCCTCAAGAGGAATTTCGGATAAGCTGATCGATACCTTCCAAATTGGTTATGCACCGGCCATGTGGGACACACTCGTTCAACAGCTAGTTAAACGAGAGTTCGACTTAGCCCTGATGGAGAAGGGCGGTTTAATCTCCGCCAAACATGAAGGTAACGGCTATGTGGATAAATTCCGGGAACGCATCATGTTCCCTATTTGCGACTCTACTGGCAAAGTTATCGCATTCGGAGGCAGATCGATGGGCGATGCGCAGCCCAAATATTTAAATAGTCCGGAAACCATTCTTTTTAATAAAAGCCGGACAATGTATAACCTTCATCTGGCTAGACCTAATATGCGTAAGCTTCAACAAGCAGTTCTCTTTGAAGGCTATGTGGATGTCATTAAAGCGTGGGAAGCGGGAATTAGTAATGGTGTCGCCACGATGGGGACAGCATTAACGAAGGAACATGCGGCTCTGCTGAACCGTAACGCTGACCAAATCGTCATTTGTTATGACGGGGATAACGCGGGACAATCAGCAGCTTTCAAAAGTATTCCTATTCTAGAAGAGACAGGCAGCCGAGTCACAGTAGCCATGCTGCCAGACGGCAAGGATCCAGATGATTATGTAAGAAACTATGGTTTTGACCGATTTGTACGGGAGATTATTGAACCTGCCGTACCATCGATGAAATATAAGCTATTATACATCCGCAAAAATTTTAAGTTGCATGAGGACGGTGACAGACTTCGTTATCTGCAATCTGCTGTGAAATTAATCAGTCATCTTCAATCTCCGATGGAACGTGAACATTATTTGAAACAATTGGCTTCTGAATTCCCGGAATCTTCGTATGAGGCGATGAAGTTAGACCTTCACGAAATCTTGCTGCAATCGGAAAAAAACCGACCAGAAGGGGATAATAAACCAATTCTGTGGAATAATGTTATGAATAATGGGAGAACAGTGGAACGAACACTCAAGAAATCACCATCACTTTTGCCCGCTTATCATAATGCAGAACGGTTAATATTGGCGGTAATGATGCATGATCGTGACGTCTGCTCACAAGTGGAAGCACAATTAGGTGATCAATTCAATGTTGAAGCTCACGCAGTCTTAGCTGCTTATTTATATGCTTACTACGCTCAGAATGCTGAGCCGGATGCAAGCCGATACATTGCCATGCTGCAAGACGAACAGCTGGAGAGCTTGGCTAGTTCCATTGTAATGATGGGTGCTGGTCATGGAATTAACGAACAAGTGATTGACGACTATATTCGCCAAATTCGCAAAGTTCCAATGCAAGAAGAAGTTGAACGCAAGAAAGAAGAACGAGTTCGTGCAGAACGCGCGGGCGACCATCTTAAAGCTGCACAAATTGCTATTGAAATTATTGCCCTAGAAAAACGATTGAAGTCAACTTAGTATTACTGCAATGACTAGGGAGGAGGGAGTCCGTACCATGGCGAATGATCAGCGTACAGAACTAGAGACAGAATTGACCCTGGACCAGGTGAAAGACCAGCTAATTGAGCAGGGGAAAAAGCGGTCCTCACTAACTTACAAGGATATTATGGAGAAATTAGCTCCCTTTGATCAGGATCCTGAACAAATCGATGAGTTTTTCGAACAGCTTTCGGAGCAAGGGATCGATGTAGGGAACGAATCCGATGAGGATTCCATGAATCCAGAAGAAAATGAGCGCGATGAGTTTAACTTCGATGATGATCTGGCCTTACCGCCAGGGATTAAGATTAATGATCCAGTTCGGATGTATTTGAAGGAAATTGGTCGAGTACCGCTTCTTTCCGCGGAAGATGAAGTAGGGTTAGCCAAACGGATTGAAAATGGGGACGAAGAAGCGAAGAGACGTTTAGCAGAAGCTAACCTTAGACTCGTTGTCAGTATCGCCAAAAGATATGTAGGTCGAGGCATGCTGTTCCTAGATTTGATTCAAGAAGGTAATATGGGGCTTATTAAAGCTGTGGAAAAGTTTGACCATACCAAAGGATATAAGTTTAGTACGTATGCGACATGGTGGATTCGTCAAGCGATTACCCGTGCCATTGCGGACCAAGCGAGAACGATACGTATTCCGGTACATATGGTCGAAACGATTAATAAACTTATCCGAGTTTCCCGTCAATTGCTGCAAGAATTGGGGCGTGAACCTACACCGGAAGAGATTGCCAAAGAGATGGATTTGAGCACAGATAAAGTACGTGAAATCATGAAGATTGCACAAGAGCCTGTGTCGTTAGAAACACCGATTGGTGAGGAAGACGATTCCCACTTGGGAGATTTCATTGAGGATCAAGAAGCGTTGGCACCAGCTGATGCTGCCGCGTATGAGCTTCTGAAGGAACAGCTTGAGGACGTTCTGGATACGTTGACGGAAAGAGAAGAGAATGTACTTCGCTTACGTTTTGGACTAGATGATGGACGTACACGTACGCTTGAAGAAGTAGGTAAAGTTTTCGGTGTTACACGTGAACGGATTCGTCAGATCGAAGCTAAAGCTTTGCGGAAGTTGAGACACCCAAGCCGTAGCAAACGGTTAAAGGATTTCTTGGAATAAAGACGCTGTGAGAGGGCCCTGCCAATTCGGCGGGGTCTTTTTTTATTTTAAAAACTACTACTAAAGCCAGAGGAAGAATTCACCGATAAAGTAGCTAGGAAGGTGAGCGAATAAATGGATGCAGAGAAACGAAAAGTGATTGTCAGGGAAATCCATCATTGGCGCAGAAGCAAATTGCTTCCTGAGCATTACTGCGATTTCCTAATGAATTTGTATGTGGATGAATCAACGCCTAAACCTGCTTCATTAATGGGGGTATCCGCATCCTCGGTAGCGAACAGTAATTGGAAAATATGGTTGGCCATTATGGCGGTGATTGCCGCTCTTGCCTTATCTGCTCTTAATTTTAACTCTTTTGGATTGCCAATGCAAATTGGAATTTCCACGCTTTTTGTCATCGTTTGTTACGCATTTGCATATCGGCAGTATCAGAAAGCACCAGTCATTTCTTATTTGCTCTGTGGTGTTTCTTCGATTGCTTTGCTTTTTCTCGGTTTGTATTTATTAGATTTGTATGAAGTGAGTTCATCTTTTGCCTATGTTGGTTATTTAGCTTTTTGTAGTAGTGTCTGGCTGTTTAATGGGTTAGTAGGCCGTATGGCCATTTTCCAGATATGCGGCTGGCTGGGGCTAGTCGGTACATATGGGTGGCTATTGCTGCACAAGCTTGACAGTCCTGGGTGGTTCTCACTTGAAATTAGTTGGATTCCGGTTAGTATTGTACTTATATGGATGGCTTGGCTTGCGCATCATACGAATAAGCAAGCAGCTAGCGTGCTTCTGTTAGTCGGGAGTATCGTTTGGTTTGCTCCTGAAGCGATGACCTTTCTGACAGATGTCAATATGAGCTCTCGTCTCATTCAATTATCGTTTACAGGCAAGTTAGTTTCTGCAGGCGTGGCATTATTTTTGCTGCGTAAAAAATGGGTAGAGTGGGTAATGTAACATATGGTGAAATTATCGAAAAGACTGCAAATGATTGCAGACCGAGTTCCATTAGGTTCAAAGGTAGCGGACATTGGTTCCGATCATGCCCTATTGCCAACGTATTTGGCACAAAAGGGTATTATTTTGTTTGCTGTGGCTGGCGAGGTGAATCCAGGGCCTTTTGAAGCGGCAACAAGGCAAGTTCTAGAAAGCGGATTGTCCAAGAAAATCAGTGTAAGATCCGGTGATGGACTCGCCGTTATTGAGGCTGGAGAAGTGAATGTTATTACGATCGCCGGAATGGGCGGAAGTTTGATGGCGAGTATTTTGGAAGCTGGAAAGCATAAGCTGCAAGGCGTCACTCATCTCATTTTGCAGCCCAATGTCGGTGAAGATCATGTGCGGCGTTGGTTGCTGCAGCAGGGCTGGAAACTAGAATCCGAAACGATTCTAGAGGAAGACGGTAAGATTTATGAGATATTGACAGCCATAGCTGTGTCGGATGCGGAAAAGCATACATTGGATGTTCTTTACGCTGAACGTCAACTGCCAGGTGGGATTAGAGTTTCGAAGGAACGCTTGCTTCAAATGGGGCCATACTTCGTCAGCGAGGCTCCAGAAGTATGGTTTACCAAGTGGGAAAGCGAACTGAAAAAGTTGGCCATGATTAAAGGGCAGCTCCAGCTATCCTCAGCAGAAGCGTCTGTTGCTAAGGCAGAGCAGGTCGGTCAAGAAATGAAGGAAATAAAGGAGGTACTCGCTTGTTTGCAAAAGGTCAAACCGTAATCCAGCTGTTTGAACAGCTGGCGCCGAAGCATTATGCGATGCCTGATGATAAAATAGGCTTACAGCTAGGGTCTTTGCAGAAGGAAATCCAAAAGGTTCTCGTAGCCTTGGATGTCACCGATGAAGTGGTTGAAGAAGCCATTCAGCAAGGCGCTAATCTTATCATTGCTCATCATGCGATTATTTTCAGACCGCTCGCTCATCTGCAAACGGATACGCCTGCCGGTCGTTTATATGAAAAATTAATTAAGCATGACATCGCTGTCTATATCGCTCATACGAATTTGGATGTAGCTGAAGGCGGCATCAACGATATGATGGCTGATAAGCTCGGTTTGACGGAGCTTACTCATTTGGAGGATGTGCATACGGAGAAGCTGCAGAAGCTAGTTGTTTTCGTCCCTGAGACGCATCACCAGGCTGTACTGGATGCCCTTTTCACCGCGGGAGCGGGTGGAATCGGGCAGTACAGCCACTGCAGCTTTAACATCCCCGGAACGGGGACGTTCCTGCCGCAGGAAGGGACGGACCCGTTTATCGGGGAAGCAGGCAAGCTTGAACGCGTACAGGAAGTACGCGTAGAGACCATCGTAACCGCCAGCGTCCAGCGCAAGGCGGTTCAGGCTCTATTGAAGGCCCACCCCTATGAAGAGGTGGCCTATGACCTCTACCCGATGGACCTCAAGGGTAGAGTGTTCGGTTTAGGCCGCGTAGGCAAACTGCCCGCGGCTAAGACTCTTCGCGAACTGACGGAGCTCGCGAAGCAGGTGTTCGACGTGCCGGTGGTGCGCGTCGTTGGCGACTTGGAACGGCCCATCCGTAAGGTGGCCGTTCTGGGGGGCTCTGGCGGCCGCTACATGCGGCACGCCTTGTTCGCCGGCGCCGATGTGCTGGTCACCGGCGACATCGACTACCACACCGCGCACGATGCGCTTGCGGCGGGTTTGGCTTTGATCGACGTTGGACATAACGTCGAGAAGATTATGAAGCGCGGCGTAGCGGATTATCTCGCCGCGCAGTTGGTCAAGACGGACACGCAGGTGCTGGCATCCGAGGTCGACACAGAGCCATTCCAGTTCCTGTAGGGATAAGGGCTAGCTTGCTCACAAGGCTATTTCTTGGCATGCCTTATTTACCTGCTGAGTTTCAAATGGTATTTGAGGAAACGATCAGCAGTTGTATTTCGAAGGCATTCTTAGTATACTAGCAAATGCACCGGAAAGTTTGACAGACAATCGCTGGCTGTGGGTAAGCCACAGCGAGAGGAAAGTCCGGGCTCCATAAGGCAGGGTGCTGGATAACGTCCAGTCAACGCGAGTTGAAGGATAGGGCCACAGAAATGGACCGCCGATGGTTTCCCGCATGGGATTCACAGGCAAGGGTGGAACCGTGGTGTAAGAGACCACGAGGTTCTATGGTGACATAGATCCTGGTAAACCCCACTTGGAGCAAGACCTAGAGGAACGCAAGCCGCTTTCGAGGTGGCAGTCTTAGCCTGAGACGCGTTCGGGTTGGTCGCTTGAGCTGTGCAGCAATGTATGGCCTAGATAGATGATTGTCACTTCAATGGTGGCAGGGGACAGACGCCCGCTATGACCACTGGAAGTACAGAACCCGGCTTACGGCAAACTTTCCATACTGTCGGTTACCGCAAGGCTTAGGCCTTGCGGGTATTTAATTTTTCAGAAGAAGAATAAGAGCCTCTAGAAGCTTCTATTTTCACAAGAAGTGAGTAAAGAAGCGGAATAAGAGTCCCTAAAGGCTTCTATTTGATTACTTAGATCAGTGTTTTAGATAAATTTATCCGAATAAGAGCCTCCAGAAGCTTCTATTTTCACAAAAAGTGGCTAATGAAGAGAAATAAGAGCCCCTAGAGACTCTTATTTTACTTTAGAGAATAGTTCATGTTTTACAAAGCGGCAAAGATTAAAGGGAGATCTTGAAACGAAGCAAAATTAGCTCAGAGGCATCCACCGATGAGCGATTCCCTACAATTACAATTGGTCAAATAGAACGTTTAAGCAGTAAAAGTAAATCATTCAAATGTCTGTGTCAAAGTGAAATTACCTTGTCTCTTACTACACGAATGCTCATTCTACTGGCATAAGATTTCTGAGCTTAGCCGAGCCCTCAAATTGACACCGGCCTGAGCAACGCATCTCGTGGATGCCCTTGAGCAAGCCGGTTATCTGGAGAGGCTCACTGATCCCGCGGAACCGTAGAATTGTCCTTATGTGTTTCACACTACTTGTATCATTAAACATAAAAAAGGGGCTGTCCCAAAAGTGCTCGCATGATTGAGCATGTCCAAATTTAACAAAAGAACCTCCAATTCCACTTCAGTGGTGATGGAGGTTCTTTTTACATATGAATCTGATTCTAAGTGGGGGCTCAAAAATCATAAATTGACTTTTGGGACAGCCCCTTTTACTTTAGTAGGCATACTTTTTCGTTATGAGATGCATTTGACGAGATAGGCTTTGCGGAAAGTAAGAAACCTGCTGTGAGCTTTGCTCGGCCATTTTTACAGCTTTCACAACATCTATTAATCCGAAGCCAAAGTATTTGTCTCTGCCTTTTGTACCAAGGTCTTGTGCGGATTGTTTAATGATTTCGTAAACCTCCGTGTTTTTCAAACTAGGATTCGTAGATCGAACCAAGGCTGCCAAAGCAGTGACATGAGGGCTAGCCATTGATGTACCCGATAACGCGGCGTATTGATTATTTGGATACGTACTTGCGATACTGACACCGGGGGCCGTTACAGCAATATAGTCGCCATAATTCGAAAAGGGTGCCTTGTTATTTTGAGAATCACTCGCGGCTACAGCTAACACTTCCGGATAAGCGGCTGGAAAACCAGGTCTTTCTGTATTGTCGTTGCCGCTCGCCGCGATGAGTGCCACATCTTTATTGTAGGCATATCGGATGGCGTCGTGGAGAAAGCTTGAATCCGCGTAATTGCCAAGGCTAAGATTCATGACTTTAGCGCCGTGGTCAGCAGCCCAAATGATACCTTGAGCGACAGAATAGGTGCTGCCTGCTCCTGTTTGGTCTAAAACTTTGACTGGTAATACTTTGTTATACCATGTCATACCTGCTACACCTAGATTGTTGTTAACTAATGCAGAAATGACACCTGTAACATGTGTACCATGTCCAACATCATCCTGCGGGTTATCATTATCACTAATGACATTATAGCCAGGCAAAAGTTTAGAAGTCAGATCAGGGTGCTTCAAGTCAACTCCTGTGTCGACAACAGCGACGATTACATCTTTCGAACCTCGCGTTAATTGCCAGCCCTGAAGAGTCTCGATAAGAGGCAAGTTCCATTGATACTTACTGTATAAATTATCATTTGGCATAAAATTAGCCGTTATATCGGTTGAGGTCGAAGTTGAGGCTCCTGAATCTGTCTGACTGGAGTCATCTTTATTCGCAGCTTCTTCTTGATCGTCATAATAATCATTTGTTAAGTAGAGGAAATGAGGCTCTACATAGACGACATCCCATTTTTTGAAATAAGCCATTAATGCTTTGGCTTCCATGCTTTGTGTGCGGAATACATACGTATAACCGAGTTTTTGGGCGGAAATGGCTTTTATTTCATTTTTGATTTGTGTCAGCTGAGTCTCTGTTGGATCCTGCTTGAAGCGGACCACTACTTCATTTTGATGATAGTGGCTTGTTCCTTGATTATCCTCAGGATGATCGACGACTTTATCTTGTAAAGTGTCCGTATCCACAGACTCGACTTTCCAACGATTTTCGTTAGGATAAGGCTCTAGGCGCAAGTTTTTCAACTGGTGATCAGTTACTTGATGAAGAATATCCTGATGAATAACACCTACTAAGGAGCTGTCTCTATTAGTTGAAGGAGTGCCCTGAACGAAATAAATTTGCTGCGCCGCACCGAATTTAGGTGATTGATAATGTTTTCCTTCATCGACGGCTATTTTAGCTTCCTTTAAATAGGAGAGGGCCTGTTCTTTATAAGAACTTGGTACTTCACCTACTGTAATCCCTTTTTCCAAAGGTTGGCTTTGCTTCGACCAAATAAGCACATCCATTTTTTCATGTTCTTTTTTCATTTCGCTTAGCACTGTTAAAGTTGGCTCTCCGCTTTCAATTTTGCTAAGCATTCGCGAATAATCGATGGAACATTGGCTTCTGCATAGATCATCAGTTAACTTAACGTCTTGTTCCAGAAGAGATAACTTTGCAGTTGTTTCGTACTTTGTACTGTAGACTTCGGGTCCAGGTTTGTTCTCGTTATTTGAATGGTGTGGGAAAAGGATAATGCCTAAACCAAGAACTAAAGTCATAGATGACAGATAACGCCACATAAACAGCTCCTCCTTCTAAACGTGCTTAGTATTCCGCTGACGAAACGAATTACCTTTGACTAGGGTGAGGAGCGGAGGATTGTTTTATACATGGAAACTGGAGTTTTACATATACCACTTCGGGTTAATTTATGGTAGGATAGGAATAGCGCAATTATAGGAGGTCTTCATAAATGGCTGTTTTTAATGTGAAAAATATTTGTGATTCAACGCGTACGAAGTTAAAAGAAACGACTGCCAAAATGGAGCTGTTTCTGAATCAAAATTCGCTCGCACAGTTAAATGTGGAGAATGATCCTGCTATGGATGAGTTTTACCGCGGTTATTTGCAGGATACTCGCCATCTATTAGTGTTTTGTGAAGTGGCATACGAGAAATTGGGCGTTAGCTTGAGACGTCCTACTTTTAATGTGGATTTTTCGGAAAAAGTACTGTATGAGGTTTATCATACATGCGTCAATACATTTTTCTACCCTAAAAATGAATGCTACTCTGAAGATGGTCGTTATGCTTATACAGGACAAGATGCTATTCGTTTCCGCAAAAAGCCATCACGTGAAGTGCGCGATCTGACGATTGAGCTGTCCAAAGTATTCGAGGAGCTTCGTGAAGATTTGTCTTACTATGAAACAGATTACATCACTCAACGTCGTATGCAAGGCGAAAAAGTATAATTTTAATTGAATTGGCAAATACAAGAAGGGATGCGACTATAAGCGCATCCTTTTTCTTTTAAAAGGAGACATGATGCATGGAGCGTGAACAATTAATCAACAGCAGTATCTCGATTATTAAGCTGAACCAGCATCCTAGCGGGGGTTATGTAGCTTCACCGTTATTTCCGCCGTACTCTTACAGTTGGCTCAGGGATGGGACTTTTATCGCGAATGCGATGGATCGCTCTATGGAAACCGAAAGTGCTGAGCTATTCTATCGCTGGGTACATCATGTTTTGAAGGACAAGCGTCCGCGTGTGGATGCGTTAATTCGTAAACAGGAAGCCAAAGAATGGATAGACCGCTCCGAATTTTTTGGAACACGTTATCATTTAGATGGCCGGGATGATGTATCAGAGTGGGGACATTTTCAACTGGATGGTTATGGAGCATGGCTATGGGGTCTTACGGAACATATTCGTATAACAGGTCATTCCGAGCTCTTAAATGAGTTGCGAGAGAGTATTGAGATAACTGTTGATTATTTGATGACGTTCTGGCATTTTCCGAATTTTGATTGTTGGGAAGAGTTTCCTGATTACGTTCATCCAGCAACATTAGCATGTGTTTATGGCGGTTTAAAGGCACTTGGTGAATTAGAGAATCGTCCTCCACTACTAGAAAAAGCGGCGTTGATAAAAAAGTTTATCATGGATTATGCAGTCTATGAGGGGCGTTTCGTTAAATCCATTCATTGCTTGGAAGAAGTATGGCAGCCTGCTTTAAACGGCGTGGATGCAAGTCTGTTGTGGCTGACCGTTCCTTTCGGCGTCTGTGAAGTTAATGATCCTATTATGTTGAAGACGGTACAAGCTATTGAAGCTGACCTCAAGCATGAAGGTATCCAAAGATATGTCGAGGATCGCTATTATGGGGGCGGAGAGTGGCTGCTGCTTACCGCATGGTATGGATGGTACCAGGCGGAGCTGGGTAATCGTGAAGAGGCTCAGCGATGCTTAGATTGGGTAATGAGTAAAGCAGATAAGCTTGGTCGATTGCCGGAGCAAGTCGCGGAAAGCCTTAGAGATCCCTCCTCTCACCCGGAATGGATAGCCAAATGGGGAGAGCCAGCGCTGCCGCTTCTTTGGTCTCAAGCGATGTTCTTGGTGCTTTCTGACAGCTTAAAATAAGCATAGTTCACCCTGATAGCGGGCAAATTGTTAAAGGGGTGATGATTATGCCGGATGTAAAATGTGCAGTTGCCAATTGCGAATATTGGGCGCAAGGCAACAACTGTAGTGCAGGAACGATTATGATTGAAGTCGATCAGCATGCTGCCGCCAATTATAATGAAGAGTTTGCAGGGGAATCATTTGATACGGATCATCAAGATGCAGCAAACAAAGTAGCTAATACTTGCTGCCACACTTTCAAAGCTAAGAATAAACATTAAGGTGCGTAACATGGAGGCAGCATGAATAAAGACGATGTCCCTCTGGATCATGCCACCAAGGAGCGGTTCCAAAAAGATCAGCTCCGCGTTGAAAGCGGATTGAACCATAAGGAAGAATACGCAGCTGAAATTACAGCACCTACGCGAAGAATTAACTATGCCGAGCAATATAAGGCCAACAAGTCAGAGAGGCTTGAAACCCACTCTGATGTGTCTGATGAAGAAGTTGCAGAATTGGTAGAGGCTGTCACGCGTAATAAAGCAGTAGGCTATGTCGCTTTGTTCGTTGCCTTGGCTTCCCTTTTTGTATGGCCTGTGTTGCTAGGTATTTCGGGTATAGTGCTTGGCGTTATTGCTTTCCTTATGGGGAATAAAAGATTAGGGTCTTGGTCAATCGCGCTTGGTTTTATTGCCGTCGCCGCCTATTTTTTGTTAGTACCCTTTTATGCATGACCGATTACAAGCAAGCCGAGAGATCGGCTTGTTTTTGTTTTTTTTGAAAAAAATCGCGTAAATTCGCGTTTCAAAGGGACAAATAGCGGGTAGAGACTCATTATGGCATCGTTTTAATGCGTATACTCCCATTTGCTCGTACTATTTGGCTTCAAGAGTCATATTCGCACCTTTGAATGATTACAGTATTATTATATAATGAAAAGTGATAATTCAAATTCAAATCGAAATTAAGGGAGGTGTACCTATTCTCCTTGGTGCGGTAAACGTGCTTGATAGGGGATAGGTAAGGTATTGGAAGATCCTTTGCCCGGAACGTTAATCAGTTTTCTGTTAATGTTTGGACTGGTCATATTAAATGGTTTTTTTGTCGCAGCTGAATTCGCGATGGTCAAGGTAAGAGGTAGTCGCATTGATTCACTTGTTGGAGAAGGCCGCCGCAATGCGAAATTTGCACAAGGAATCATGAATAATCTCGACGCTTACTTAGGTGCTTGTCAGCTCGGGATTACACTCACTTCGTTGGGACTTGGTTATGTCGGGGAACCGACGTTCGCCAAAATTCTGGAACCGTTATTCGCTCCTCTGAATTTGCCAGAATCGGTGTTCCATACGATTACCTTCATTATAGCTTTCTCCTTAATGACCACATTGCATATTACATTAGGCGAACAGTTCCCTAAGACGTATGCGATTCGTAAAGCTGAACAAATAACTCTGCTATCTGCAGGGCCCATGGTTTTTTTCTACAAAGTGATGTATCCGTTTATTTGGTTATTGAATGGTATATCGAACTGGATGTTACGACGTGCGGGAATCGAGCCTGCAACTGAACATGAATCGGCGCATACGGAGGATGAAATTCGTGTCCTTATGAAAGAAAGTCACAAAAACGGACTTATAGATAATACAGAGCTCACGCTTGTTGATAATATATTTGGATTTGCAGAGACGACTGCCAGGGAAATTATGATCCCAAGAACAGAAATGGAATGTTTGTATGCCGGACTTACCTATTCTGAGAATCTTGCGATCGCCATTAAAGAAATGCGTACGCGCTACCCGGTATGTGATCCGGACAAAGACAATATTATTGGCTTCGTCCACATCAAGGATTTACTCAAGCCGGATGCGAACCTGAAAGGGATCAAGAAAATTATCCGACCGATAACGACGGTTCCAGATTCGATTCTTATTAGTGATTTGTTAAAAATGATGCAGAAACGAAAAAGCCAGATGGCACTGCTCATTGATGAATACGGTGGAACATCAGGTCTTGTGACACTGGAAGACATTATGGAAGAAATTGTTGGAGAAATTCAAGATGAGTTCGATGAAGAGCGTCCTACAATCGAAATCAAGGATGAAAACACCTTTTCCATTGACGGATTGCTTCTAATTGATGAAGTGAATGAGTATTTCGGACTTGAAATTGAGTCGGATGATTATGATACAATCGGTGGATGGATTTACTCGAAAACAGAGATACCGCCAAGCAAGAACCAGCAAGTAAGTTACAACGATGAGTTTATATTTATTGTTGAAGAGACAGATCATCTGCGGATTTCTCGTGTCATGGTAAGAAAATTGTCGGATGAGAGTGAGTTACTACAGCAAAACATTTCTTGAGATAGAAGAGAGACTGTCAAATGACGGTCTCTTTTTTTGATGATTCTTAATAAATTGGGGATGGTCGTCAGGGCACAAAACGTGTACAATGAAGACAACGATGAATGGATAGAAACGAGGTCTGACGGATGAATAGCACGAACAGCATTGATCCTAGAGTAATGAAAGAACTGCTCCAACTTCAGTTGATGAGTAAAATGAGTTTACTATCCGGTGAAACCGCGGCATCAAGTACAGATGAGTCAGGCGATTTTAGTGCATTGCTCGACACGATTATGGGGCAATCTAACGGAACTAGCGTTACAAGTCAAGACACTTTATCTTCCATGCTAGGTAACACGACAAACAGTATGCCAAGTTCTTTAGGGGCTTTGAATAGAGCTTATACACCGCTACAATCAGTGAGCAAAGCATCCTCGGTCTCACAGTTTGACGGTTTAATCCAAGAGGCAAGTCATAAATACGGTGTGGATACATCGCTAGTCAAGGCGGTTATTCAACAAGAATCAGAATTCAATCACCAGGCCGTATCGCCGGCAGGTGCCAAAGGTTTAATGCAGCTTATGGACGGGACAGGCAGCGGCTTCGGAGTAACAAACCCATTTGATCCTAAGCAAAATGTAGATGCGGGTACTCATTTCCTTAGCAACCTAATTAAGAAGTACAACGGAAATGAAGGGGTTGCTCTTGCAGCTTATAATGCCGGGCCTGGACGTGTTGACCGATTAGGCATCAAGACCGATCAGGATCTCGCAAACAAACTCCATTTACTGCCAAGGGAAACGCAAGGCTACATCTCTAAAGTGATGGGACACAAGCAAAATTTTTCGTTATAATCATTAGCTAATAAGCTGATTTTCGCATGTTTATGCGGAGGTCGGCTTTTTGTGTTATCCGAGAATGCTTGAGTTATGCCCTATTTTAGGCTTTAATGATGAAAGGAATTGAAATTGATTGTGCACGGAAGCAAGTGCGTGAAAAAGGGGAATCAGCAAAATGCTTTATTTGGACTACGCGGCGACAACGCCGCTTTATGAGGAAGTCATTGATACGATAGCCAAAGTGATGAAGGAACATTATGGAAATCCATCTTCAATTCATCGATTAGGCATACAAGCGGAAAAGCTGCTAAACAGCTCCAAAGAGGTGATTGCAGGAGCATTAGGTGTGCTGCCTGCTGAAATTATATGTACGTCTGGCGGGACGGAAAGTAATAATTTGGCGATTAAAGGTGCTGTTTACAGCTATCAAAGCCGCGGAAAGCATCTCATTACTACGCAAATCGAACACTCTTCGGTGAAAGAAGTTTTTCTCGAACTGGAACGTGAGGGTTTTCGAGTTACTTATTTACCTGTGAATAGCAAGGGGTGTGTTGAGCTAGAGAGCCTTCAAGCAGCAATAACAGAAGATACCATCCTTGTTAGCG
Organism: Paenibacillus sp. J31P190; assembly: GCF_059692075.1. Lineage (NCBI taxonomy): Bacteria > Bacillati > Bacillota > Bacilli > Caryophanales > Paenibacillaceae > Paenibacillus > Paenibacillus sp. J31P190. The sequence goes on from NZ_JCAUAS010000009.1 coordinate 139,196, forward strand.
TAATGTATGTCAATAATGAAGTGGGTACAATTCAGCCTATCCAAGAAATCGGCCGATGGTTAGCTCAATATCCAAAGGTGTTATTTCATGTTGATGCCGTTCAAGGCATTGCAAAGCTTCCTTTTCAACCTAAAGAGTGGGGCGTTGACTTATGTAGTGCATCTGCTCATAAATTCAGAGGACCTAAAGGAGTTGGATTTCTATACCGCAGAGAGGGCGTGCAGCTTAAGCCGCTGCTATTAGGGGGCGGTCAAGAACATGGTATTCGCTCCGGTACGGAGAACGTCCCACTCATTGTAGGAATGGCCAAAGCACTGCGTCTTTCCGTAGATAACCTTACAGCCAAAACGGAGCATAAGTATCTGTTAAGACGCTTGATTGTGGATGGTATCTCATCAATCCCTGAACTTACCCTTACAGGATCCGAACAGGAAGAGGAGATGGCTCCCCATATTGTTCACTTTGCCTTCGTTGGAATGAAGGCTGAGGTTGTCGTTCACGCTCTCGAGCAGCGGCAAATATACATTTCTACGAAATCAGCCTGTGCTTCAGAGGAATCAGATCCAAGTAAGGTGATGCTAGCTCTAGGCTGCAGTCGTGAGAGAGCTGTTAGCGGACTAAGAGTTAGCTTTTCTGACGAACATCAAGAGAAAGATGCACAGCTATTCATTGCCGCATTGCGAGAGGTCGTGAAGGAACTTGCTCCCATGCTCAGCAAAACATCAGTCAGAAGGGGGAATCGAAGATGAAACCGGATTGTTTAATTTTGCGTTTTGGCGAGATGATGCTCAAAGGGAAAAATCGGAAGCGTTTTGAGAGAAGCGTCATGACTCAAATTCGTAAAGTTTTAGGTTCATTTCCTGATTTAAGGTATATTCCCGAGTTTGGACGCGTATATGTGGAGCTAGGGGGAGCAGCTTATGAAGAAGCTTCAGCAGCTTTGCAGCGCGTTTTTGGACTTGCGTCGTTTAGTCCTGCCTATCATGCTCCTATGGAAGTCGAAGCCATTCAAGAGATGGCGCTGCGTATGATGCAGGCTTTGCCTAAACAACCAGCAACCTTTAAAGTGACCGTTCGCAGAGTGAACAAATCATTTCCACTTGATTCACAGCGAATGAATTATTTGGTTGGAGGTTATGTACTCCAAGCTTCACCGGGTCTTCAAGTGGATGTTCATCATCCAGAGGTTGAACTGCGGGTAGAGATTCGTGAAGAGCAAGTACTCATGTATGTAGAGGTCATTGAGGGGGCAGGAGGATTCCCGTCTGGAACGAGTGGTAAAGCGCTGCTGATGCTATCTGGAGGTATTGATAGCCCGGTTGCCGGTTGGTTAGCGATGCGTAAGGGACTTTCCATCGAGGCTATTCACTTTCATAGTTATCCTTACACAAGCGAACGTGCGAAGGATAAAGTGATTGAACTAGCGCATCAGCTGTCTGCTTACACGGATTCCTTGAAGCTTCATTTGGTTCCATTTACGGAAGTACAGACATCCATCCACCGCGAATATCAAGATAATTTATTAGTAACGCTTATACGAAGGGCGATGTATCGTATTGCCGAACAAATTGCAGACCGAGAAGGTCTAAGTGCGTTAGTGACCGGTGAAAGCTTAGGTCAGGTGGCTAGTCAAACGCTGCCAAGCCTAAACGTCATAGGGCGCGTTGTAACGCTGCCGCTTCTACAGCCGCTCATGATGATGGACAAGCAAAAGATTATTCGAATAGCCGAATCCATAGGTACTTTCCCGATCTCAATTTTGCCTTATGAGGATTGCTGTTCCTTATTTCTTCCTCCATCCCCAAGTACCAATCCTAACCTTCGTATGGTTGAGAAAATCGAGAACAGTATGGACTTCTTATCTGAATTAATTGAGAAAGCTGTCTTACAGACAGAAACCATTGAAATCGTTCATGGACAAATGAAGAAGGTGTCGGACTTAATATAGGGATCTTTGAGTGTAACTCAAAGTCTCTCCGCTTCTAACTCTATTCGCCGCTAAGATCGCAGACATCGCCACCTGCTTGCCATGTATCTTGGGAGGTTGTAAAGCATGATTGATGCGCTCATTTTGTTTTTACAAATTATGTTGATCAATATTGTGCTTAGCGGTGACAATGCCGTCGTCATTGCGTTAGCGAGCAAAAATTTGCCGATTGCCCAGCGTAAGCTTGCGATATGGTGGGGAGCTTTCGGGGCTATTGCATTGCGGTTGGTCCTGACTTTAGTTGCAGTAAGCCTGCTCGATATCCCATATATACAAGCAGGGGGATCTATTCTGCTATTCTGGATTGCCATAAAACTGCTTACGGATGATGACAGCCATGCAAATGTGAAGGAAGCCTCTACGCTTGGTAAAGCGATATGGACGATTGTTGTAGCGGATTTCGTTATGAGTTTGGATAATGTTCTTGCGATTGCAGCTAAAGGGAATGGGAACAATACAGTTATCATTCTTGGTATAGGACTAAGTATTCCCATCATTATTTGGGGAAGTTCACTAGTCATGGATCTGCTGCATAAATTTCCAATTCTCGTTTTTATGGGGGCAGGCATTCTCGGATATACAGCGGGGGAAATGTTTGTTAAAGATGAGAAAATGATTGATTGGCTGCTGCATGATTATGAATCGCTGCATGTATGGATCCCTATAGTGGCGGCTTCTCTCGTTATTATGATCGGCTTAACCGTGAAATGGGTACGATTGCTGCAATTCAATGCAAGAAATGAATAGAGGATTTGGAAAACCGCCAAGCTGAAGTTATCAGCGAAGCGGTTTGTTTTTTTGTTAGAAATTGAAACTTTTTCAATTGTCCGATGAAGTACGAAATCCAAGTTAGTGCTGTGCCATCTGAACGCCTCGTCGAGCTTGCCAAAAGCACCATCCATAAATAAGGATGAAAACAAGAATAAGCACTGTTGAATAACGGTACATCAGTGCATAACTCCCGCTTAAGTTTGCGAGAGCTCCCAAAACCATCGCTCCTAACCCAATACCGAGATCATTGGCGGAGAAGAAGGTTCCGTTGGCTGCACCGCGGCGATTCGGAGCAGCACGTGCAATGGTCCAGGCTTGCAGCGCCGGCTGCAAGGATCCGAAACCTATGCCATAGCATATCGCTGCTGCGGCCAAGCTAGCTTCTGAGTGAGCATAAGAAAGAAGCAGGAGTCCTGCAAGGGTAAATAGAGCGCCGGGCAGGAGCACCCATTCGGGTCCTTTTCGATCAAACAGCATGCCGGTTAGAGGTCTAACAATTAGCACCATGGAGGCATTACAAAGGAAGAACCAACCGACATTCGAAATGCCGGCTTCGTGGCCGAACAGCGTAATAAAGGTTACAATTCCTCCATAACAAATTGCTGTACATAGCAATAAACCGGAGGGAAGCATTGCGCTTCGTTCCCATAAACGATCCATTAGCTTCGGTCTTTGGGCCGACTTTTCGAGAGGCAACGGTTTGGTATAGGTAATAAAAAGAGAACTTAATAAAGAAAGCAGTGCTAACAATGTTGAGATTAAAAGTACGCGGGGGAAGCCATAGGTTTGCATCAACCATAAGCCTGTAAGCGGTGCAAGTGCCATAGCGAATGTATTGGACAACCCGTAATAGCCCATACCTTCTCCGCGGCGCTCAGCTGGAATAATGTCGGCTATAACAGTGCCTAAGGAGGTTGTGGACATCCCCCAACCGATCCCATGAACAAAGCGTGCAGTAAGAATAAGCGTAACAGCAGCCATATAGGAGTATCCGGCAATAGTTAGCGCACAAATCGCGAGTCCAACCAAAAGCACATGTTTTCTTCCAAACAAATCTAGCGCTCGCCCAGCAAAAGGGCGGGTTAGCAGTGAAGAAATTGTGAAAATACCAATGACGAGACCGACTTGAATATCATTTCCGCCTAATTGCGACACATGTGTAGGAATCGTTGGAATGAGCATTTGAAAACTAAAGAAAAGCAGTAAATTGGATAAAGATGTAATCAGAAAAGCTTTGGTCCAAAGCGGTTTTTTCTTTTTATTATCTACAAATAACGGTTCCATGTTACCTCCCATGTTGTCCATAAGCAAACCTGTTTGACAGGGGAAAAACGGGCTGCACGCGTAGTATGCCCATGCTAAAGAATTTGAACGCAAGTTAAAGCGATATCCATCGCTCTTGGAAAGGTGAGTGCTTAAGCAATTCGCATCGTTAGGCGGGCTGTGGTTCTCGCTTTCTAATTCACTTTATCCTTAGTATAAATATTCAGCAAAGCTATCTGTGGATAAGTCTCACATTTATATAGCCATGACTGAACTGCTCGCAGCCGGCAGCGAAGAGGGAACCGAGAAGCGGGTATCGGCAGTTCAACTTCCGGCTTCGTGATCCCTTATTCAACGGAGTATCAGATCAAGGATGGACAAGGCCTCAGCAAGCTCCAGCTGCTTGCTGAGCTTACAGGCTTCTGCCGGGCAGAAGCGCTCCACCCTCACCAACAGCGGCGAATACTGCGCCGCCGGACAGCATGAGCCGATTGCTCGAAGCCAAACGGCGAGGCCGAAAATAGCGCCAAACACCTAGCAATTTCTAGCCAGGTACGATAAACTATTTGTTGAAGGGTGTCGAAGTTGATCCCTTATTGACAAGTGAATTAGGAGGGGATTTGAATGGCTAGAAATAGCTACTCCATTGGTATCCTGTTAATTGGCCTGGCCGCCCTATTGCTTCTCGGTAAATTAGGTTTTTTCCATGTTCTTCTTTCGTTTTTCTGGCCGCTTGTTTTACTCATTCCTGGGCTGCTGTTCCACGTATTCTTTTTTAATCGGTCACTGCCCGCAGGCGTTCTTATACCTGGAGGTATATTAACGACTTATGCACTAATGTTCTTTTACTGCAATATATTTGGTTGGGGTTCAATGAGCTATCTATGGCCGGGATTCATTCTTGGTGTAGCCATCGGATTATATGAGATGCATCTGTTCGATCGTGGAAGTGATCGCGGTGTTTTGATAGGTGCTATGGTGCTGGGAATCATTTCAGCTGTATGTTTCGGGTTATCTCTACTAATTCATTTAGGGATCTATGTAATCGCTTTGATCCTTGTGGTAGCTGGACTTGTCATGATTTTCCGCAAGCGAAATGTGTGGTAATTTCAGGCATATACTTGTAAAAGTTTTATGTTGAACGGCATTTACCTTGCATAATGTCGAGAAACTGCGTATAATAAGTGTAAATGTCAAGCGTCGGCGCTTTCGTCCGACGCTTGTTTTATGAACAGAGACGAAAATTATAGGGTAGAGAGGGTTTGACATTCATGCACGCAAGAGACAAAATTCGCAATATTGCAATTATCGCTCACGTTGACCACGGTAAAACGACACTAGTAGATAAATTACTTCAACAATCCGGTACATTCCGCGAGAACGAGGCTGTTCAAGAGAGAGCGATGGACTCCAACGATCTCGAGAGAGAACGCGGTATTACCATTCTTGCAAAAAATACAGCAATTAATTATAAAGACTACCTGATTAACATTGTGGATACACCTGGACATGCCGATTTCGGTGGTGAAGTAGAGCGTATCATGAAAATGGTAGACGGCGTTTTGCTGGTTGTTGATGCTTTCGAAGGCACCATGCCGCAAACGAAGTTCGTTCTACGTAAAGCATTAGAAAGCAATCTTTCTCCAGTTGTAGTTGTCAACAAAATTGACCGTCCGAATGCTCGTCCTCAAGAAGTTGTTGACGAAGTTCTTGATCTTTTCATTGAGCTAGGTGCTACGGATGAGCAGCTTGATTTCCACGTTGTATATGCTTCCGCATTGCAAGGTACTTCAAGTCTTGATCCTGAGAAACAAGATGCGAACATGGAAGCTATTTATGAAACAGTTGTCAGCCACATTCCAGCTCCAACGGAAGATGTTGACCAACCGCTTCAGTTCCTTGTTACTTTGATGGATTACAATGAGTACTTGGGTCGTATCGGCGTAGGCCGTGTGAACCGTGGTAAAATTCGTCAAGGTCAAACCGTTGCTGTTATGACGCGTGAAGGCGGACAAAAACAAGCTAGAATCGAGAAACTTTTCGGTTTCACAGGCTTGAAACGTATTGAGATCGAAGAAGCAGCTGCAGGGGACATTATTGCCATTGCAGGGATCAAAGATATCAATATTGGTGAAACGGTAGCAGATCCTGCTAATCCGGAAGCATTGCCAGTCTTGAAAATTGATGAGCCAACGCTGCAAATGACGTTTATCGTAAATAACTCACCATTCGCAGGGCGTGAAGGGAAATGGGTAACTTCCCGTAAAATTCGCGAGCGTCTTTACAAAGAACTTGAAACAGATGTAAGTTTACGCGTTGAAGATACGGATAGCCCGGATGCTTTCGTTGTATCAGGCCGCGGTGAGCTTCACTTAGGTATTTTGATTGAAAACATGCGCCGTGAAGGCTTTGAATTGCAAGTTTCCAAACCAGAAGTTATCATTCGTCAAATCGACGGTCAAAAAATGGAGCCGATTGAGCGTTTAATCATCGACGTTCCAGAAGACAGCATGGGTTCCGTTATGGAGAGCTTAGGTTCCCGTAAAGCCGAGATGGTCAACATGATCAACAACGGCAGCGGTAATGTTCGTCTTGAGTTCTTAATCCCTGCACGTGGTTTGATCGGTTACAGAACGAACTTCTTAACGTTGACTCGCGGCTACGGGATCATGAACCATGCTTTTGACAGCTATGGTCCATACCAAGGAGCTGGTGTTGGTGGACGTCACGAAGGCGTACTTGTTTCCAGCGAATCTGGCGTATCTACTTTATACGGAATCCTTTCCGTTGAAGATCGCGGTATCTTGTTCGTTCATCCACAAACGGAAGTTTACGAAGGCATGGTCGTTGGTGAGCATACGCGCGACAATGATATCATCGTTAACATCTGTAAGGAAAAAGCGGTAAACAACATCCGTTCCGCGAACAAAGAAGAAACTGTAAAAATGAAAACTCCTCGCATGTACTCTTTGGAGCAAGCGCTTGAGTATTTGAACGATGATGAATATTGTGAAATCACACCAAAATCCGTTCGTATTCGCAAAAAGATTTTGAACAAAAGCGAGCGCGAGCGTGCGGAGAAACACCGCAAAACAGCTGAAGCTAACGTGTAATTCACAAAGTGTTCTAAATATGGGAAATGTGGGCTTCCGTGCCGCATTTCCCTTTTCCACAGTAGAAAGTGTTCGTTTCGGTAATGCCGAAGCATGCTTTCTACTTGGCGATAAAACCTACCTCTAAACGCGGTCGCTCATCCATGAATGACTCCGATAGAGGTTTTCTCATTTATTTGTAATTTTGAGGGATAATGATAATTGACTTTACTTTTTGAATGAAATGGAGTGTATGTTTTGACTGCCTTGAACGAGTGGTTTGGAAATCACCTGTACATCACTTATCTGCTAATCTTTATATTTATGTCTTATGTGTATAACAAAGTTTTCCGGACGCGTAAATTACCGGTTCTCAAGACTGCTGTCATCTATGTGCTGCTGGCCATTGGATCGGTTATGCTGCTTGTTTTTCAAATTGTAGGACTACCTATCGTGCTCTGCCTGGCTGTTGCCATATCGTTAATGTTTCTGGTTCGGATTCGTTATTTTATCGAGAAAAGAAGCGGTAATAGACCGACTTAATAAGGATTTATAATTACTTTTGCTAAAGCAAAACTCTAAGGAGGGGCGAATGACTCGATACTGGTTAACTCCGATTGCAGGCTATTCTCCTCTGGTGTTGGGGTCTGATCGTTTGCACTGCTCTCCACTCTCAAAGCTGGAAGCTTTCCGTGAATTGGCGAATGTGAGACACCCCAGATTGCTATCTATGTTTAAAGCTAGTCTGTTGTTAAGTGACGATGAAGAGATATGTGGTTCAGAGCTCGTAGAACTTGATTTATCGCATTCTGAGGCTGTTGTGTTTGATGGTGATCCTTTTCATTTATCTCATTGTGCAGAAGCCTTTCTAGATCGTCTCCTGAAGCGAGAGGAAGTTTGGGGCTTCGTGTCATCATTAGATGATAGCGCTTTAGATGCCGATCAAATCATTTGGAAAAATCAATGGCTTCGTTGGCTGGAATTAGGCTGCGATGTTATTTTACTTAGAGAGGACGGGCGTTAAAATGAAACTGCAAGACGCCTTTTTTAATTGGTTGCAAATGCATATTGTAAGTCAAGCAAGACCGGATGACGAAGCGGCCAAAGAAACGCTTGATTTTTTTGCGCTTATTTTGCGAGAAGATCATGGGGTCAGTTATATGGAAATTGTGGACGAATCGGATCGGATGAAAATTCACATCGCCTATGAACAAGAAAGTATTAAGAGTAAACAAAGTTTTGATCGTGAATCGGCGGAAAAGCTGCTTGATGATATTAATTCGAATCCGATTTACAATAATCAATAGACGTTCATGTTTGACGACATAACTTTTTTAAACCGACGTACACTAGGGTATAAGTGGCTGAAAAAGGAGTGTTCGCATGAACCGAAAATAGATACATTATGGTGGAACGCTTGCCACCGGCTATGCTATACTGTAAGTGTAAGGAGCGTTTTCAACCACCTAGTAGGAGGCGCAACGAAATGGCTGAACACAACACAGCTTTACCGAAGCAATGGATAGATCGCGCCCAAATGATGACCGAGCCTGAATATGAGAAAACTTGTGTAAGCCGAGTAACTGAGAATCCAGCCGGCCGAGTTTTTGATGCGATAAAAAAAGCCTAGATCTGCGTATGCAGTCAGGCTTTTTGTTATCTTCGGTGGATTACGGGTTCGGCATTTCCGCCTGATTCGTACCGTTAGGTCCCGCATTGTTTGGCATATTGCGAATATCACGCGGCAGCTGAGGCATTGCACGGCCCATGATATCTGCCATTTGCTCTGCGAATCCAGTAATTGGTCTTCCTGCTCGAACGTTATCCCGGATGTTGCGCAAGCGTTGATCTAAGTCCAAATCTGCGGTAACAATAGCATTAACTCCGTATGGATCTTTCTTAAGCGCTTCAGCTACCGAATACTTGACGGTGCCGACTCTGGCTCGATCCAAATCTTTCTTAATGTTAATGCCGACAACGGCGGTATTGCCGAAGACAACGCAGTGCGCGCTTTCAACCTGAGGGATGCTGGTGGCTAGGTTTTCCAAACGTTCTGCAACAGCCTTAGAATCTTTTATCTCGAGCTTTTGTGGGGCGATTTGTTGAACTTTTACTTGATTTTGATTCGGATTTTGAGAGGGGGCACCACTTTTCGGCGCTTGACTACAGCCAACCGCGAGGGTCAGTATTACTATAAATACGCACAATAGTCTCACTTGAATCGTTCCTTTCTTTCCTGAATCTCGCGTTTAGTTTGTCCGGCACAGCTAGGTTGTATGTATTTCATATAACCAATGATCTAACGCCAAATCTGGGAGGGGACACACCAATGAAAAAAATTTACGTGTTGGATACCAATGTTCTGCTTCAGGACCCTAATGCTTTATTCGCGTTCGAAGATAATGAAGTAGTCATACCCGCCGTGGTGTTGGAGGAAATCGATTCTAAGAAACGAAATGCGGACGAAATAGGCCGTAATGCGAGACATGTTTCGAGATTGCTGGATGGATTAAGAACCAAAGGCAACTTGTCCGATGGCATTACGCTCGAACATGGCGGCAGCATTAAAGTGGAACTCAACCATCGCAGCTTCGCGAAGCTGCAGGAAACATTTGCTGAATTAACGAATGATAACCGAATTCTTGCGGTCGCGCTCAACTATCATCTAGAAGAGCAGGGAAATGAATACCCGAGACCAGTCGTTATCGTGAGTAAAGATACATTAGTTCGTATTAAAGCGGATGTCCTCGGTATACCTGCACAGGATTATTTAACTGATCGCATTGTTGCGCAAACGGATATGTATACAGGATATATAACGTTATACGTGCATCCTTCTATCATTGATGAGTTTTATTCTTATCGTTTCTTGACTGTGACATCACTTAATTTGGGCTATATGCTGCATCCTCACGAATTTGTCATTTTGCGGGATGAGCTGGGTTCCTCCAAATCAGCTTTATTGAAAGTGACGCCCGATGCCAAAAAGCTGGAGCCACTCTTCATGAGTAACGATCCCATTTGGGGGATTGCCGCGCGTAACGCGCAGCAACGAATGGCTCTTGAGCTCCTGCTCAATGACGAAATCCCGCTCGTCACCCTGACTGGGAAAGCGGGTACAGGTAAAACGCTGCTCACGTTAGCTGCGGGCCTTATGAAGATTGAGGATGATCGTAAATATAAAAAATTGCTAATTGCTCGACCTGTTGTTCCAATGGGCAAGGATATTGGTTATCTGCCTGGTGAAAAAGATGAAAAGCTGCGTCCCTGGATGCAGCCGATCTATGATAATTTGGAGTATTTATTCGATACCAAAAAGCCGGGAGACATTGAAAAAATACTAGCAGGTCTTGGTAGTATTCAAGTGGAAGCTCTGACGTACATTCGCGGGCGCTCGATTCCCGGCCAATTCATCATTATTGATGAGGCGCAAAACTTATCCAAGCACGAGGTGAAAACGATCGTTTCCCGCGTGGGAGAAGGCAGTAAAATTGTTCTTCTGGGTGACCCAGACCAAATCGATCATCCATATCTCGATGCCTCGAGTAATGGATTAACTTATGTGGTTGAAAGGTTCAAACAGGAAGGTATTAGTGGGCATATCACTCTTGAACGTGGTGAACGTTCGCATCTTGCGCAATTAGCAGCCGATCTGCTCTGATAAAATTCAAAAAGCCCACACCCCGATAAGGGGATGTGGGCTTTTTGGTGTGTTCTAAGGCAGCATCTCGATGCGGCATCGATAAGCTTTGGCAATACCCTGCATGAGCTCTTCGAGCTGCCGATCGACGACGTACACAGTGTGATCCTGAGCCTGGTACTGAGCAAGTAGGTGTTCTTCGATCTGAAGGGCTGCTTGGTCGATTTCGGCTTGGGGGCTATCTGCTGTAAAGCGGAATTGTACAACAAGCTTATCGTATAAATAATTGTGCTCTGCGCGGCTAGTAAAGCCATAATCGCTGAATAGATCAGTCAATTCAGCATCATCCGGCAGCAGCCGAAGCTTCATTAAGTTCGTCTCGATATTGAAATGAGCCATAACATCGAGCGCTGCGAGCTGTTGTTCTTCATTGCTGACAATAAGCATTTCTTTGTCGCGGTCAAATAATTCAACTTTACCAGCGAGAGCTTTAACGATTTGCGCGTAAAATCCAGGTATTTTTCCTTCGGGCAGATCCATCATCAGACCAAGTTTCGGTTCCATTCGTAGTCCTCACTTTACTTCATTGTCCTCTGCTACTCTACAGGGATAATTTGAGTTTTACAACTGCGATGCCATTTTTCGTCTCAACACTAACGACATCGAGATAATTGACAATTTTTTTCGGGATGAAACCAAGCTGGAATTCTTTCATAAAGTCTTCAATAGTGGTATCAGGCAGTTGGAAGCCATTGAATTCAAGTTTATCCACAACAAAGCGGACTTCATTCATGTCGGGATGTTCCTTCAACAAAAACATTCCTTCCAACGCGATTTGTACATGATCTTTTTTACCTTTTGCAATGATCGACCCATCAGCAAATTCAAAATTCAAATTCTGTAAAAGCTCATTTTTTGAATGAAGGTAAGCGTTGAAATCCGTATCACTAATCGTTATGACCGGATTTTTGATGGAAGATAAGTCCATGAATTTATTTTCTTTCGTTACATACTGTGGCAGTTCTCGGAAAGCTGATGATAAACTATTCAAGTACTCGCGAAATAAAGGGATGCCTTCTTGTTTCCATTGGTCATTTAAGCTTTTTATTTGGGCTTCTATGACTTGTGCTTGTGCACTGACGGCTAGTTGTTTGTCCAGCTCTTCTTGAAGCTTTACGAGTCTCTCACGCTGTGTGAGGAATTTCTCTTTCGTTTTTTGAAGCTCGACGCGAGAAGAATCAAGTTCGGTTCGCAGGCTTTTCAATTTCTTAAACGATTCTGTGAAAGCTGATAAAGCGCGATGATCATTACTAATAATCATTTGTAAATACTCGAACATTCGCAATGCATCCGTAAAGGAACTAACGGTAAACAGCAGCATCCAGATCGAATCTCGATCGCCTGTATAGTAAGCTCTCAGCACTTTTCCGGCATGTTTTCGGGTGCTATCCACATTGCTGTTCTGCTTGATGAGATCTTGTTCATTTTGCTTGATTTGAGTAACGATGCTTGCATCTTGTTCGTTTAATCGGGCCACTTCTTTGTCAATTTCGAAAATGGTAAGCCCTTTTTGGACGAGATCTTTGGTTTCGTCTTGTGTAGGTGTCTTTTCTTCGGCTGAGATTGTATGAAGCGGTAGTGTTATTTGAGTAAGTAATAGAATAGATAACATCATAGCTACGAATTTATATGTCATTGAACGAATTCTCCCCCTAAGAACAGATTATCATATTTCTATTAAATGAAGCACAAAAAAATACTTACCTCTGGGGAAGAGGTAAGTATTTTGCTCTACATCTATTTTTTTGCCGGTGTAATTAATTTAAGGATCTCATCGAAGCTTTTAACGTTTTTCGGTATTTCTTTCGTTAATGGAGCAGCTTGATTGATAGCGTCGTAGGTTTGGTGAAGAAGGATATGATTATCCTGCGTTTTGCCATCAACAGTTAGGGTGAAGCCTACATCAATAGTTTGGTCACGAATAAAGCCAGTGTCATCAATAGCGACAACCATTTTACCCGGAGCTTTGAGTTGTAAAGCATTTGCTTGATTTTTTTTGAGTTGCTCGGCTTTATCAGCTGTAAGGAATCCATTGTTCTGTAAGGACCCAATAAACTCTGGAAGCTTTGTTTGCAGCAGCGCATTCAATTCTTTTTCATTTTTAGTGGTAAGTTCAACGCTGATGGATTTGGCTGAAGATCCGTCTTTCAGCTTAACTGGTTCCTTAGCTTCTTTATACCATTTTGGATCAATCCCGCTAAATATAAGATTACCAAGAGTCGTTGACAATTGAGAAGTATTTTTCAAAGTGTCTACAGTTAAGGGACTAGTACTGTTCTGACTCATTTTTTGTAGATCAATTGCGTAGTACTCGTCAGGTGTTTTATTTAATGCTGGCATATTAAAATACAATTTGCTATCTTTAATGAGAATTGGAATCTCAAAAGGGGATGTAGAGCCCTTAGGCGTTATTTTCAAGTCCGTTTGGAACTGGAGTGGCTCCACATTGCTGATGCCCTTCCAATCGATTGTGCTTTCTCTGACCAAAGATAACAGCCCGTTAGTTAAAGGGTTGGATGATTTCATCAATCCATCGCTTATGGCTAATGTAGTACTCCCATCAAAGGTGTAAGATTTCATTTCTTTTTGTTTAGTTAGTGATTGTTCGAGTGCTTCTTTGACCTTCGTGTTGTCTGTACAAGCTGTTAACGATATTAGGCTGATTGCCGATACCGCTGTTAAGGTAATCCACTTCTTTGACATGCTTTTCTGTCTCTCCTTCCATAAATCCTTCTTCATTATAATGGTTTCCTTATGTTTTGTCTTTAAGTAAAGAATTGGAGGGTTCTTCATTGAATCATCAGCTCGGACACCCAAGTGTTGTGACAGCCTTAAAAGAGGCCATTCAGTCAGCGGAATTGCAAGCCATCACATTCAGAGACTATATGGAAATTTGTCTATACAGCGAACCATATGGGTATTATCGAAATGAGAGGCCAAAAATTGGTAAACAGGGAGATTTCTATACAAGTTCCTCTATTGGTTCAGTTATGGGGGAAATAGTGGCATCATTTATTTGTAAGCAGCTGAATAGTGAGAGTCCTCATATTGAACCCGTTCATATCGTTGAATGGGGGGGAGGCAACGGGCGAATGGCCCTTCACATCATGGGCGAAATAAAGCGAACTGATCCCGCCGTTTATGCTCGATTAACCTATACAATCATTGAATCTAGTACATATCACCGTCAGCAGCAGCGAACAATGCTTGAAGAACACGCACAAGTTATTCAATTCGCGAGTGAAACAGAATGGTTGGCTCAGACGCCGCAAGATCAGGTTTATGTGCTTGCGAATGAGTTATTGGATGCTTTCCCGATCCACCGACTACGCTATAAAGATATGCTTTTCCAAGAGTCCTATGTGAAATGGCAAGAGGAGGAGCAGATTTTTCAAGAAATTTGGCTTACTATCAGCTCCCGACATATATTAGACTTCCTAGAACGTTCCAAAGTTCAATGGTTGGATGGTCAAATAGGGGAGATAAACCTTGAAGCTGAGAGTTGGGTCTCACGTGTGGCTGAACGGATCCAAAGCGGCAGCTGCATCATCATTGATTATGGGGATACAGCAGAAGAACTATTCGCTCCTCACCGTTATAATGGAACATTAATGTGCTATCGCAAACATCAAGCTCAAGATAACCCATTCATTCACCAGGGTGAGCAAGATATGACATCACATGTTAATTTCAGTTCTTGTCAATTAGTTGCAAAACAGAGTGGCTTTACTCACTGCAAACTTCAGACGCAACGGGAGTTTCTGGTGGAGCAAGGGATACTGCAAAGACTTCAAGACCACTTTGATCCGAACCCTTTTAGTGAAGTGTCTAAGCGGAATCGGTCAATTAGGCAGCTGCTGCTAAGTGATCAAATGAGTGAGTTATTCAAAGTGTTCATCGCAAGTAAACATTCAGTTATCAATGAAAAAAAGGTGAGCCGCTGAGTAACAGTCGGTTCACCTTTTTGCTTGTTGTTATTGTTGTGGGGTTTAGACAGACATTTTGAAAAATGACCAATACGTAAATCCGCTGAAGGAAATAATCATATATCCCCAGAACAACAATATGTAAGTTCGTTCTGACAAGCGCATATAGCCTAGAATGACGAATACGGCAGTTTGAAAAAAGAAAATCAGAGACATAGGTATCATATCGCCAGCTAAGCTCATTAGTGCGATAACAAGTGTCCAAAAACCTAGAACCCGAAACATGCGATCCATTCTCGTAACATCCCCCTCTCATACCACGTTGCACTTTAACTACAACACATTATACCGTTTGAAATGAGCGGTGTAAACCGTCAAACGGTGACGAAATTGAAAACATTTCATCAGATAGTAGTAGTATGTCTTTTTATCGGGATCCCATGTATGAGTGATAAAAAATTTGGCAATACCATTTAGTATCAAATAGATTCTATGAACTCTAGTACGGGCATAGAAATAATAATAATGGCACGAATCAATTTATCCTGCTCTCTACGAATTGATTCTTTATTATGATGCATCCCCAATAGGCGAGTCTTTGATTTTTGACCAAAGATCCCGCAGAGGAGAGACTTTGATCTCCGACCAAAGATCCCTATATTATGTTAGGAGGTTCGACCATATGTCAGCAATTAGACAAGATGCTTGGAGCGATGAAGACGACTTAATCTTAGCGGAAGTGACACTGCGTCACATACGAGAGGGAAGCACACAATTATCTGCATTCGAAGAGGTTGGAGAGCGCATTGGGCGTACAGCGGCAGCATGTGGATTCCGTTGGAACAGTTTTGTAAGGAAAAAATATGAAGCGGCTATTCAGATTGCCAAAGCACAACGTCAAAAAAGAACACAACTCAAAAAGCATGCTGCCGTCTCGATTTCCGGTTCTTCTTCTATTGGACTGCTGGATGGACCTGAGTTGTCTACAGGCAAAGTAGAGACATTCACGGAAGAAACTTTATCTATTGACGCTGTGATCCGGTTTCTAAGACAATGGAGAAACACATACCAAGATATGAATCGTCATATTAAAAATTTGGAAAAAGAGCTGCAAGACAAAGAGGACGAACTAGATAGATTGGGCAGAGAAAACAACAAGCTGAATAAGCAAGTTAATGAAGTTGAGACCGATTATCGTGTTGTGAATGATGATTATAAAGCATTGATTCAAATTATGGATCGTGCTAGGAAAATGGCCTTCCTTGTTGAAGAAGAGGAAGAAGAGAAGCCGCGGTTCAAGATGGATGCGAATGGTAACCTAGAAAGAGTAGATTGAGTTTGCCGCCCGTCCTTACATATAGAAGCTTCAGAACAAGGAGAGCCCTTGGACTGGGGCTTTTTTGTTGTATAATGGGAATTGTATGTAAAGGGGGACATGAGATGCGCATTATGATTATTGGTGCAGGCTCCTTAGGACTGCTATTCGCTGCCAAGTTGTCTGCTTTTTGTGAACATATGACAGTCATTGCAAGAACGATAGAACAAGCAGATAAGCTAGATCAGAAGGGGATCGAGTTGGTTGGAACTGCAGAAACAATTAAGACCACTCGTAATGGGGTCATAGATTTTCGTTATTATATAGAAGAGGCAGAAACGGTTAAATCGTCTATACATCATTTTGATTACATATTTCTCATGGTTAAACAGCCTGCGATTACACAAGAACTAATCAACAATTTGAAGTCCCATATGTCTAAAGACACCTACCTAATTAGTTTTCAGAACGGAATAGGGCATGAAGAGAGGTTAGGAGAAGAACTTGGGCGGGATCGCTTGCTGCTCGCTGTGACGACGGAAGGGGCTAGACGAGAGGGCTTGACGGCAGTTACTCACACCGGACATGGCATCAGTTATATAGGGACATCGGAAGATTCAGATCATTTTGTAAATTCAACACATATTTTGTTAGTTGAGATGCTTGAGAAGGCAGGATTTCATACAATGATGTCGAAGAACATGGATGTAAGGATTTGGAGCAAGCTGGCGATAAATGCAGTAATTAATCCGCTTACGGCCATTTTACGAGTGAAAAACGGAGATCTGCTGCTTTCACCCTGGACGCGCGCACTCATGAATAACCTTTACCAAGAAACTCGACTGGTGGCGACTGCCAAGGGGATTTTACTACCTGATGAGCTATGGGACACGCTGCTTAGCGTCTGTGAAGCCACTAGCTTAAATCATTCATCTATGCTTCAGGATATTGAACAGTCCAGACGAACTGAGATCGATCATATTAACGGAAGCCTAGTAAAAATGGCAAAAGAATTAAATCTTGAGATTCCGACTCACCAAACCGTGTTCCAATTAGTGAAAGCCCTAGAATAAGTAGGTGAATTCTTGATGATGAATGTGTTAGCCAGTTGGATTTCTACGATATATGCGGTCTTAGCAGTGGCACCGTTTATTACGTTTATCCTTTTGTGGTTTCTAGTTTTTGTTTTTCTTAGAGATAAGAAGATGACAACGAGACTTACCATGGACGTGACGACGTTATTTCTGTTAGGCTCTGTTTCATTGATGTGGAATCAATTGTTTCATACGAATTTTGGTTTCTGGCTAATTGCGCTCGTGCTGCTCATCGCTTTTGGGATCATTGGTGGTTATCAGACGCATTTGAAAGGAAAAACCGAATTATTAAAGGTCAGCAGGGTAGTTTGGAGGCTTAGTTTTCTGGGTCTATCAGCACTTTACATCCTGCTATTTTTCCTGCATATCGGGAAAAATTATATATTTTCGACCTAAGCAAGACGATTTTGTGGAAATAATGTGAATAAATCAATTTTTAGTGTATGTTTGTAATATTTATTTAAGAATTGTAGAAAATAACAATGAAATCCGTCTAGATTTTATTGACCGATGGTTGTATAATTAGAAACCGTATAGGACCTTTTTCTTCATATTATTTTAACAAAGGTGAATTAAAATTTTATCTAAGGTGAATGAAGGTGAAAATTAGTTCTGGACAAAGCATAGTAATATGTTATAATTCCTTGCGTAGAGTCTAGTAAATTTTTTTACCAGAGGTTTAAGTCAGATATACTGACACGTGTGAAGCGATTTCATTTGTTTTTGGGTTTATGGTGTAAGGTTTATGTGAATAAAACTATCAAAACACCTAACCATAGATGTTTAGATACATATTTTAAAGGAGGAGTTTTATGAAAGCGACGAAATGGGTTTCTACAGCAGTAGCATTAACGCTTATGGGTAGTGTGGCAATTGGTTGTGCCAAAAAAGAGGAACCATCTGCTTCTCCGACTGGGGATACTAAAGGTACAGCAGCTCCTGCGGCATCTAACAAACCGCAAGAAATTAAAATCAACTTTACTGCAGAGCCACCTGTTATGGATAGCTCCAAAGCAACAGCTAATGCTGCTTTCACATTCATTAGCGCATTTAACGAAGGTCTTTATCGTACTGACAAAGACGGCAAAGCAACTCCTGGACTTGCAAAAGATTTCCCTAAAATTTCTGCTGATGGTCTAACTTACACAATCGACATTCGCGACAATGCGAATTGGTCAGATGGTCAACCAGTAAAAGCACAAGATTTCGTTTATTCTTTCAAACGTACATTAGATCCAGCGACAAAAGGTCAATATAGCTTCGTAGTAGCTTGGATTAAAGGTGGAGAAGCTGTAACGAAAGCGAAAACACCTGAAGATGTTAAAAAAGCTCAAGATGCACTTGGTGTAAAAGCAATTAGCGACAAACAACTTGAAATTAAACTTGAGAAACCAGTTACCTTCTTTACACAAATGCTTGCGTTCGGAACTTTCTTGCCACAAAGAGAAGATTTCGTTACAAAAGCTGGCGATAAATATGGAGCAGAAGCTGATAAAGTAATTGGTGCAGGTCCATTTATTTTGAGCAAATGGGATCATGGCCAAACACTTGAACTTGTTAAAAACGAGAAATATTGGGACGCTGCTAACGTTAAACTTACGAAAGCAACTGTCAATATCGTAAAAGATACAAATACAGGACTTAACCTATATGAAACAGATGCAGCTGATTTGGCTGAAATCAACCGCGATCAACTTAAACTTTATGCAGGTAAACCAGATAACTTGCCTAAACCTGAGTTGACTAACTCTTACTTGATGTACCAAACGAAAAAAGTTCCTGCCTTGGCTAACAAGAAAATTCGTCAAGCTCTAGGTATGGCGATCGATCGTCAAGCTTATGTTGATACAGTTCTTGCTAACGGTTCTGTAGCATCCACGGGTCTAGTGCCTGGTGGTACTTCTGACGGTGCAGGCGGCGACTTCCGTAAATCTGCTGGCGAAACTCAACCTAAGTTCGATGCAGCTAAAGCAAAACAATTGCTTGCTGAAGGTTTGAAAGAAGCTGGTTTAACAGCTCTTCCTAAAATGAAAGTGAACGCGGATGATACAGAAACTGCGAAAAAATCACTTGAGTTCATCCTTGCACAATGGAAACAAAACCTTGGATACGAAGCAGAAGCGAACCCAGTTCCGCATGCATTGCGTATCGAGTTGTCCTCGAAGCATGACTTCGAAATCGTTCTTTCCCTATGGGGCGCGGATTACAACGATCCAATGACATTCTTGGATATGTGGGTAACTGGCGGAGAGTTTGATGAAGGCGACTACAGCAACCCGCAATATGACGCACTAATTAAGCAAGCTCAAGCAGAAGTTGATCCTTCAAAACGTGCGAAAGCAATGATTGATGCTGAGAAAATCCTGATGGATGATCAAGGTGTAGCACCACTTTACTTCCGTACACGCGCTTACTTGAAAAAACCTTCAGTTAACGGTTTGATTCTTCCATCATTTGGTCAAGAATGGGAACTGAAATGGACTAGTATTAAGTAATCCAAAGCTTCATGTTTAAGTTGTTACAAGAAGGGGCCGTTCGCACCTCGTGGAGCGGCCTCTTCTAAATTTCTAAGCAGTAGTTAATTTTAATAAAGGAGGAGCAATATGGTTAAGTTCATTCTTCGCCGTTTCTTATATGCGCTTATCACGTTATGGCTAATTGCATCATTTACATTCGTATTGATGAAAAACTTACCAGGTAATCCACTTGGAGAAGGCTCTGAACGGATTCCTAAAGCGACGAAAGAGATGCTGATGAAGCAATACGGTTTAGATAAGCCATTATGGGAACAGTACTTGACATTCATGAACAATATCATCCATGGCGATCTAGGAGCTTCCTATCAATTCCCTGCTCACAAAGTTACTGATATTATTAAACAAGCATTTCCTTCTTCACTAGAACTTGGGTTGATCTCTATCGCTATTGCTATTATTGCAGGTCTTGCTTTAGGGATTATTGCTTCCTTGAAGCATAATAAAGCAGGCGATTACACAGCGATGTTTATTGCGATTCTGGGTGTATCTATCCCATCATTTGTTCTTGGTCCATTGCTTTCTTATTATATCGGTGTTAAATGGGGTATTCTCCCTGCAGGATTATGGAAAGGTCCAAGCTATCGTATTTTACCATCACTTGCGCTTTCATTCGGAACCATTGCCATCTTGGCACGTTTGATGCGTACATCCATGTTAGACGTTCTAAACCAGGATTACATTAAGACAGCCAAATCCAAAGGTTTAACCAATTTCACAGTAGTTGTTAAGCACACGATAAGAAATGCCATTTTACCAGTTATCACAATTATAGGTCCAATATTTGTAAACGTCATCACAGGAACGCTAGTTGTTGAACAAATTTTCTCTGTGCCAGGTTTGGGTAAACACTTTGTAACATCGGTTTATTCCAATGATTACACGATGATTTCTGGATTAACCATTTTCTACTCAAGCATTCTTATTTTAGTAATCTTTATTACAGACGTAGTGTATGGCTTTGTAGACCCTAGAATTCGTCTTGGGAAAGGCGGGAAATAAACAATGCAAACTCCAAATCAATCAACAGAGAATAACTACAAGTTTGCTCCCGTTTCAAATAAATCTCTAACTGGCGATAAAATTGTTAGACCATCGCTCAATTATTGGCAGGACGCTTGGAGACGACTTAAGAAAAATAGACTGGCTATGGCTGGCTTAATTATATTAGTTGCTTTAATCGTGTTTGCGATTATTGTTCCTTTTGTTTCAAGCTACGATTATCAGACTCAAAACTTAAAAGTAAAAAATGTGCCACCAAGCGGAGAACATTGGTTTGGTACTGACGACTTCGGCCGCGATTTATGGACCCGCGTATGGTGGGGGACACGTATCTCATTATTTATTGGGATTATCGCAGCTATCATTGATTTGGTTATTGGTGTTATTTATGGCGGTATTTCTGCCTACTATGGCGGGAAAGTTGATGAAGTGATGCAGCGTACGATTGAAATCGTATATGCGATTCCTTTCTTGCTAATCGCCATTCTACTCATTATGGTTATCGGTTCTGGTATTCCATCTATTATTTTGGCTATGGCCATAACTGGTTGGGTTCCAATGGCGCGTTTGGTGCGTGGTCAAATGCTAACGTTGAAAGAGCAAGAGTTCGTGCTTGCCTCTCGTACACTTGGTGCATCACCAATGAGAATTATTATGCGCAGCTTGATTCCTAATGCGTTAGGTATCATCATCGTGCAAATTACGTTTGTTGTTCCAGCTGCTATTTTTACGGAAGCGTTCCTTAGCTTCATCGGTCTTGGTGTTAAACCGCCGCTCGCATCGCTGGGTAACTTGCTGTCCGACGGCGCCAACTATATTCGGTTATATCCGCATCGCCTGATTTTCCCGACTATTATTTTCAGCTTAATTTTGTTAAGCTTCAATTTGCTCGGCGATGGGCTTCGTGATGCGCTTGATCCAAAAATGCGCAAGTAAGAAGGGGTGAATAATGATGAGCACCAATAACAATTTACTTGAAGTAAAAGATTTGAGAGTTTCTTTCCGGACGTATGCAGGAGAAGTTCAAGCTGTTCGCGGCGTATCTTTTTCTTTGAAAAAAGGTGAAGTGTTGGCGATTGTAGGTGAATCCGGTTGCGGTAAGTCCGTTACGGCACAAACGCTCATGCGTTTAATTCCTACTCCGCCTAGCTATATAAAAAGCGGTTCTATCATGTTTGACGGGAAATTGGATATTACCAAGCTTTCCAACAAACAAATGGAGAAAATTCGAGGATCCGAAATGGGCATGATTTTCCAGGATCCAATGACTTCTTTGAATCCGACGATGAAAGTCGGCGATCAAATCACTGAAGGTTTGATCAAGCATGAAGGTTTGAGCAAAAAGGCTGCAACAGAGAAAGCGATTGAAATTCTCAAGCTTGTAGGCATTAACTCTCCAGAGGGCCGTATTCATCAATATCCGCATGAGCTCTCCGGCGGTATGCGTCAGCGTGTTATGATTGCTATCGCACTTGCTTGTTCGCCTAAACTGCTTATCGCGGATGAGCCAACAACGGCTCTTGATGTAACGATCCAAGCGCAAATCATTGATTTGATGAAGACGATCTCTGTTAAAACGGACTCATCTATTATCTTAATTACGCATGACCTTGGTGTCGTAGCTGATATGGCTCAACGTGTTGTCGTTATGTACGCTGGGAAAATTATTGAACAAGGCACAGTAGATGAAATTTTCTACGAGCCGCAGCATCCATATACATGGGGCTTGCTTCGTTCGGTGCCGCGTTTGGATACGAATAGCAATGAAGAGCTTGTGCCGATTCCAGGTACGCCTCCAGATCTATTCGCACCTCCAAAAGGGTGTGCATTTGCAGCTAGATGTCCATATGCCATGAATCATTGTTTGGAAGAAGATCCAGAGCATACTTCGATTTCTGAGACACACAGTGCCGCTTGCTGGCTGTTGCACCCAGATGCACCGAAGGTTGAACGTCCTGTAGGAGTGGGAGGTCATCAACATGTCTAAATCTAATCAACCTATCTTACAAATTCGTAACATGAAGAAGCATTTTAATCTTGGCAACGGTAAAATATTGAAAGCTGTTGACAATTTCTCCATAGAAATTAACCGCGGTGAAACATTTGGTCTCGTAGGGGAATCCGGATGTGGGAAATCGACTGCGGGTAGAACGATTATCAAGCTTTATGATGCAACAGAAGGCGAAGTTATTTTCGACGGTGAAGATGTTCATAAGTTGAAGGGCAAGAAGCTGAAAGATTTTAATCGGAATATGCAAATGGTATTCCAAGATCCTTACGCTTCCTTGAACCCTCGTATGACGGTTGGAAATATCATTGCTGAAGGTATTGATATTCATGGTTTGTACAAAGGCGCTAAACGTAAAGAGCGCGTGATGGAATTGCTTCGCGCCGTTGGTTTGAACGATGAGCATGCCAATCGTTTCCCGCATGAGTTTTCCGGCGGTCAGCGTCAACGTATCGGGATTGCCCGTGCGCTTGCGATTGAGCCGAAATTTATTATTGCGGATGAACCGATCTCTGCATTGGACGTTTCCGTACAGGCTCAGGTTGTTAATCTGTTCAAGAGATTGCAGAAGGAAATGGGCCTGACTTATTTGTTTATCGCGCATGATTTGGCGATGGTTAAGCATATTTCCGATCGTATCGGCGTTATGTACCTTGGTAACCTCGTTGAGGTGACGACGTCAGACGCACTTTACGCGAAGCCGCTTCATCCTTACACACAATCGCTGCTTTCTGCGATTCCGATTCCAGATCCGGAAATTGAGCGTACACGTGAGCGCATCATTCTACAAGGTGATGTACCAAGTCCGCTTAATCCGCCTAGTGGATGTCCGTTCCGTACACGCTGTCCGCAAGCAATGCCGCAGTGTGCGGAATCGATGCCGCCATCCAAAGAAGTGGAACCAAATCACTTCGTAGCCTGTCATTTGTATTAAAATTGTCCAGCCGTCCCCGCAGGGGGCGGCTTTTTAACGTTCAATTGTAATTATTAAAAATACAGTTTTGACGATTGCTGACCTTACGTGTACAATCAAAGAATAGTCGTTTTATTTGGTATGAAGAGGAGACACTAGTCGCTTATGCAAATGGAAACTTTTCATTGGAAGAAAAATCAGAAGTTAGCGGAAGATTACATAGCTCAAACGGATAAAGCTAAAGCTTTGTATCCTTACCACTTTGGAAACTTGGAAGACTGGCAGTCCCGAGTGCAGTGGTTAGATGAACCAAAGACCTCACTCCAAGTTGATCGAGGGCGCTTGGTTCAAGTTTTGCAGCAATATAATAAGAAAATAGGAAACGCACGGGCTGCATTTGACCAAATCTCAGCATTGGCTGATAAGAATGCTCTTGCCATTGTGGGTGGCCAGCAAGCCGGATTGTTCGGCGGTTCGCTGCTTGTTTTGTACAAAGCCATAACCATTGTTCAATTGGCGCGTGAATGGAGCGGGAAATTACAACGTCCAGTTGTGCCGATCTTTTGGATCGCTGGTGAGGATCATGATTTCGATGAAGTGAACCATACGTATACGCTATCGAGTGCTCAGCAAATTGAGAAAATCAAGGTTGATCATCCGACAGGGCGCCGCACATCAGTAAGTAGGCTGCCTATTGAACCTGAAGCATGGAAAGAGGCCTTGACGGCGTTAGATCAATCTTTGATGGATACAGAGTTTAAAGCTTCGCTAATCGCTAAGCTGGAGGGAACAACAGAGGATGGGGCAACATTATCTGATGCTTTTGCTCGCTGGATGGCTATCCTCTTTGGCGAATACGGGCTTGTCCTTATAGATTCCGACGAACCTTCCCTGCGAGCTTTGGAAGCGCCCATGTTTGAGAAGTTGATCCTTGAGAATGAAGCATTCTCTGGATCGTTACAGAAGAGTCAGGATGCCACCCGGCAAGCAGGATATGAGAGTCAAGCTGAAATAAGCAAAGACGGAGCAAATTTGTTTGTATTTGCAGATGGACAGCGGCTGCTGTTGCATCGTGAAGGTGAACGATTTACAGATAAGAAGCAGGACAATTGTTATACTAGACAGCAGCTTCAAGATTTAGCATTAACAACGCCTGAGAATTTGAGCAACAACGTGATGTCGCGGCCTCTGATGCAGGAATTTTTATTCCCTGTTCTGGCTACTGTGTTAGGACCAGGTGAGATTGCTTACTGGTCGCTGACGAAACATGCTTTCGAACAGTTTGGCATGAAAATGCCGATCATAGCACCGCGTATGGAGTTTACTTTGATCGAGGGTACGGTTCAGAAGCAAATGAACAAATATGGTTTTGCGTTTGAGGATGTGCTTGAGCGCTTTGAGCACAAGAAGCAAGAATGGCTGGATGCGCAAGATACATTGCAATTGAATGAGCGCTTCGATGCCGTAAAATCAGATTTCAGTGTGAACTACGCACCGCTTGTGGATTCTCTAGCTGCGATCAATCCCGGGGTTAAGAAGCTGGGAGAAACGAATCTGGAGAAAATCTTGGAGCAAATCGAATATTTGCGAAATAAAGCAGGAGAGGCATATAAGGCGCAATTCGATGCGGCGTTGCGACAATTAGAACGCATTAGACTAACGATATTACCGTTCGCCAAGCCGCAAGAAAGAGTGTATAATGGGTGTGCTTATATGAATCGGTATGGGAATGAATGGCTCCGAGATTTACTTGAGACACCAATTCCTGTGGATGGTTTGCATCGAATTTATTATTTATAGGAGGAAATTAACATGTCAACTGTAGAAAAAAGTATTGTGGCAGATATAACATTAGCACCTGAAGGTCATTTGAAAATTGATTGGGTCCAGGCGCACATGCCTGTTTTGAATCGTATTCGTGAGCAATTTGAGAAGGAACAGCCTTTTAAAGGATTGAAAGTCGCTATTTCTTTGCATTTAGAAGCGAAAACAGCCTATTTAGCAAAAGTAGTAAAAGCCGGTGGAGCTGAAGTAACGATTACGGGAAGCAATCCGCTATCTACACAAGATGACGTTTGTGCAGCGCTTGTTGAGGACGGTATTACCGTTTTTGCGAAATATAACCCGAGTCCGGAAGAATACAAAGAGCTGCTAATTAAAGCGCTTGAAACGAAACCTGACCTGATCATTGATGATGGCGGCGATTTGGTTTCTATTCTTCATTCCGAACGTAAAGATTTGGCTGTACAAGTTCGCGGCGGAGCTGAAGAAACAACAACAGGTATTCTTCGTCTGAAAGCGATGGAGAAAGAAGGAAAGCTTGAATTCCCGATGGTCGCGGTTAACGATGCCTTCTGTAAATACTTGTTCGATAATCGTTATGGAACAGGTCAATCCGTTTGGGATGGCATCAACCGTACAACTAACTTGGTTGTAGCTGGTAAAACTGTTGTTGTTGTCGGTTATGGCTGGTGTGGTAAAGGTGTGGCAATGCGTGCTAAAGGTTTGGGCGCGAATGTAATTGTAACCGAAATTGATGCAATTAAAGGTGTCGAGGCCTACATGGATGGCTTTGCTGTAATGCCAATGCTGGAAGCGGCAAAACTGGGAGATTTCTTCGTAACGGTTACGGGTAATCGTGATGTGATTCGTGGAGAACACTACAAAGTAATGAAAGATGGCGCGATTCTATCGAATGCAGGCCACTTTGACGTTGAAGTAAACAAACCGGAACTTGAAGCAATGTCTTCTTCCAAGCGTACAGTAAGACGCAATATTGAAGAATACCAACTGACGGACGGTCGTAAAGTATACATTCTTGCTGAGGGACGTTTAGTTAACTTAGCTGCAGGCGACGGTCATCCGGCTGAAATTATGGATATGACATTTGCGCTGCAAGCGATGTCACTTAAATATGTAAATGATGAGTACAAGAAATTAGGCAAAACGGTTGTTAATGTACCTTATATACTGGATGAGCAAGTAGCTCGATTCAAGTTAGAATCCCTTGGAACTAGCATTGACTCGTTGACAGAAGAGCAGAAGATGTACCTAGACAGCTGGGCGGAGCATTAAGATCTAGGGAGCTTTGGAGAGCTTTCAAAAGCTTTGGAGAACCTTTCAGACCACTTTGGAGTGGGCTGGAAGGTTTTCTTTTTTTTGTGTAACGGCAACAAAGGATTGGCTAAGGTTTATTTTATCAGCAATTATTTGCTGAAGTGACTCGGTGACTTGCAACCTTTCCAACTCAATCCCCGTTTATAGGGTGTATAACCTATATTTGGTAGCGAGGGGATGACAAGATGGGGGTCTTAAAAAGCATAGAAAACGGTAGGTTCATGCTCAGCAGTGTCGCGGCTAATAAAACAAAAAGGAATAGGTTTGGTCGGAAAATTTCTTTCCTGCTTGCCACGTGCATGCTAGTAATTGGTCTACTATCAGGCTGTAGCGCTGCAAAGGACGAGTCGTCAGCGAATTCATCAAAAGAAATGAAAATGGCTGCTACTAGCGACTCTTTGAAGGCAGAATCTGCACAGTCAGCTGACGCAAAATCCGCAGCTCCTGCTGCTGCAGCAGGAGGGAAGGCAAGCAGCGCAGATGTCTCATCCAAAGGGAAAGAGGGAGCAGCAGAAATAGCGCCTACTGACGTGAAAAATGCACCGATCACGGTCATGCCAGCAACGGGAAGCGATGAAGCAGCGGGATTTAATCGTAAGTTAATCTACCGAGCTAACTTGGTCATGCCTGTAGATGACTACAGCAAGGCTCAGACTGCCCTCCGCGACCTGGTCGCGCTTAGTGGGGCTTACATTCTGCAGTTTTCGGAAAATGCGAATACGGGGGAACGAGGCGGGACATATACGATCAAAGTCGCAGCAAATGGGTTTGTCTCCTTGCTAGATGGGCTTGAGAAGATGAGTCCATCGCTGCAAAGGAATGTTCAGGGTCAGGACGTCACAGAGGAGTATGTGGATCTTAATTCACGCCTCAAAGCAAAACAAATGGTTGAAACGAGATTATTGGGCTTTATGGAGAAGGCTTCAAAAACGGATGAGCTGCTTGCTTTCTCAAACGAGCTCTCCAAGGTACAAGAAGCGATTGAACAGATAAAGGGTCGGATAAGGTATTTGGATCAAAATGTCTCATTCTCGACGATTGAGCTTCGTATGTACCAGCAAACGGGAAATAAGCCGCTGCTATCTGATCCTAATAAGCTAACATTAGAGGAACGCATTCAAAAAGCATGGAATTCTAGCCTAAATGTACTAGTTGCTGTCATGCAAGGTATTCTCGTTTTCCTGGCAGCTGCATTCCCGATTCTCGTTATTGGTCTGTTGATTGGTGTACCGATCTGGGTATTCAGGCGCAAAAGAAATAAACAACTGCAAGAAATGCGATTACAGCTCAGAGATCAAAATGCTTCTTTAAACGCACTTGAAGATGAGAAACAAGGAACAAAAGACGCAGAATAGACCTAAAATTGAAAATAATTTTGAAAATCCTGCTCTCAAAGCAGGATTTCTTTTATTTTTAGCGAATATTGATTCAAATGTGGTGGAAAGTGGTACAAAGTGGAGGAAAAGGGGGCGCCATGCTATGTTCATGGGTGAATATCAACATAGCATCGACGAGAAAGGCCGAATGATCATCCCGGCTAAGTTTCGCGAAGCCCTCGGCGACTCATTTGTCATCACCCGCGGTCTGGATCAGTGCTTATTCGTTTATCCGCAATCGGAATGGGCGATACTCGAGCAGAAGCTCAAAGCACTGCCGTTAATGAAATCAGATGCACGTGCCTTCACCCGGTTCTTCTTCTCCGGTGCTACGGAGTGTGACCTCGATAAACAAGGCAGAGCGAACATTCCAGGTAACCTTGTGGACCATGCCAAACTTGAAAAGGATTGTGTGGTTATCGGTGTTTCCAACCGAGTTGAGATTTGGAGTAAGCAAATTTGGGAAAGCTATGCCAATGAATCCGAACAGTCATTCAATGAAATAGCTGAGAAACTCGTCGATTTTAATTTTGATTTATAGAGGTTTACGTAGAAAGCTTTGCTAAAGCAAAGCTCAGATTATGCTTACGAAGTTAGTTTTGCCAAGGCAAAACTTAGCTAATGCTTACGTAGAAAGCTTTGCTAAAGCAAAGCTCTTAGGAGGACACCAAGTGTTTCATCATGTGACGGTACTTAAGGAAGAATCTGTTGAAGGTTTACATATAAAGCCGGATGGCGTTTACGTGGATTGTACGATGGGAGGAGCAGGGCATAGTTCCCTGATTGCTTCTAAGTTAGGTCCAAATGGCTTGCTGATTGCTTTAGACCAAGATGAAGTCGCTCTAACGAATGCTCAAACTGTGCTAGCGCCTTACCTGGATCGCGTGAAAATCGTAAAAAGCAATTTCAGAGAGCTGGAGCAGGTGCTCCTGAATGAGCCTAGAGCACTTCGTGATGGCAAGCCGCAGGTGGATGGGATTCTCTTCGATCTTGGCGTGTCATCTCCTCAGCTTGATGAGGGGGATCGCGGTTTCAGCTACAACCATGATGCAGAGCTTGATATGAGGATGGATCGTTCGACGGAATTAACTGCCAAAACGATCGTTAATGAGTGGCCTGCTGACCAAATCGCACGAATTTTGTTCGAATATGGCGAAGAGAAGTTTTCCAGGCGGATCGCAGGCGTCATTGTAGAAGCACGGAGCAAACAGCCCATTGAAACCACAGGTGAGCTGGTCGAGCTGATCAAAGAAGGTATTCCCGCTGCAGCGAGAAGGACCGGCGGTCATCCAGCGAAGCGAAGTTTCCAAGCGCTGCGTATCGCGGTGAACGATGAGTTAGGAGCTTTTGAAGAAGCATTGGAGCAATCACTCCGTTGTCTTGCCCCACAAGGCAGAGTTGCAGTCATTACCTTCCATTCACTGGAAGATCGCATATGCAAACAATTTTTTGTGAAAAACGTTGAAAAATGTACCTGTCCTTCGGATCTTCCATATTGCGTTTGCGAGAAGACCGGAGTTGTAAAATTAGTAACACGAAAACCAATTGTACCAAGCGAACATGAGCTTGAAGTTAATCAAAGAGCAAGATCCGCGAAGCTGCGAATCGCTGAAAAGCTTTGACACAAAGGAGGAAATAAAATATGCCATCTTACATCCAAGGCAATTTGGCTCTCGATCCAAAACGTTCGGCTCCAGCACCTAAAGTAAAGATTAAAGAAACAACAAAGGTTGTTTATCGCAATAAAACGTTACCGACACAAGAGAAAATGTTATATTTATTCACAGTAATCCTTTGTGTCATTGTGGCGGGCGTTATTATCTGGCGTTACGCGGCTATTTATCAGATGAATGCCAATATTTTGAAAATGCAAAGTGAAATTCGTGAGATGCAAGCTCAGAACAGTGCTTTGAAACAAGAAGTAGAGAAACTGCAAAGTCCTGAACGTATGAAGGGTGAGGCTATACGGCTTGGGTTTAATTTAGGAGATGAAAAGAAAGTAAGTTTAGTCACTCCGGAGAAAACAAAATCAAATACAAGCAGTAGCAAAAATAATAAAGTAGTTTCTAAACCGTAATGGGCAGGTATTTCATATGACAAAAAAAATTAAGCTGCGATCTTTGCTAATTGGAGGGTTCTTCACCCTTCTTTTTGTTGTCCTCATTTCTAAAGTCTATTGGATTCAAGTGGTAGAAGCTTCATGGTTGCTAGGGGAAGCCGAGAAGAAATGGGAAACAGATAAGGTGATAACCCCTGTTAGAGGAAGTATCCTGGACAGAAATAACAAAGTACTTGCCGTTGAAGCAACGTCGTATACCATTGCACTTAATCCCAAAATGATTGATGGCTATCATATCGCTGAGAATGTTACGCAAGGATTAGCGGAAATTTTGAAAGAGTCGGATGTAACGAAGCCTACGCTTGTCAATAAAATCCGTGAGCGGGCAACGAAAATGAAGCCGGATGGGTCGGATTTTGCTGTCTATACAGAGATTAGAAATGAAGGTTGGAAGATTGAGAAAGAGAAGGCAGATCAAGTTCGTGCGTTAATTTCAGAGCTTCAAACAAAACTCAAGTTAAACGCAAAAGCTAACGTAGGAATTAATATTTTAGAAGACAAGAAACGCTATTATCCAGGCGAAACGCTAGCCTCTCACATTCTAGGATATACGAATAAAGAAGGCGAAGCTGCGTTAGGATTAGAACTTAAATTAGACCAAACCCTTAAGGGTGTTCCTGGGATGTTAAGCTATGAAAAGGATGGAAAGGGTGTTGAACTTCCTGATTCCAAGATCAATTTCAAGCCAGCGCAAGACGGGAACAATGTGCGACTCACCATTGATAAAAACATTCAGTTTTATTTGGAAAACGCGCTCGCCAAAGTAAATGACAAGTGGCACCCGAAGAGCCTGACGGCGATTGCTGTTGATCCGCAAACGATGGAAATTCTGGGCATGGCCAATACGCCTACCTTTAACCCCAATACGTATTGGACGATTAAAGATCAAAGTGATTTCAAAAATAATGCGGTAGCTTCTCGTTACGAGCCTGGCTCTACTTTTAAACTGGTGACGTTAGCTGCTGCAGTAGAAGAGGGTCTATTTAATCCGAATGAGATGTACCAGTCCGGTAGTATTAAGGTTGAAGACAGAGAGCTTCATGACCATAACCGCGTTGGGTGGGGGAAAATATCTTTCTTAGATGGCCTTAAGCGCTCTAGTAACGTGGCCTTCGTTAAATTGGGTTACGAGAAATTAACTTCTCCAAAGTTGAAAGAATACATTAACAAATTTGGGTTCGATCAAAAAACGAATATTGATATGCCAAATGAAGTTTCCGGTTTAATCGATATGAAATATCCATCAGAGTATGCAACAGCAACGTATGGACAAGGGAAGGTCGTTGTTACAGCCATCCAACAAACAGCCGCTTATGCAGCTATGGCCAACGGTGGCAAATTGATGTGGCCGCACATTGTTAAGGATATTGTCGATCCGAAAACAGGGAAAAGCATTCAGTCTTTTGCGCCACAAGTCGTTAGGCAAGTCGTAAGTGAAAAGACAGCTAAACTAGTAAGCGGATATTTAGAACAAGTTGTATCTGACCAAGAAATTGGTACAGGTAAACTTGCTTTTATGGAGGACTACCGCGTCGCAGGAAAGACAGGGACAGCTAACTTAGTCCTTCCCGGTGAAAAGACCTATTCCACGGATTCGTGGGTTATTTCCTTTATTGGGTACGCTCCTGTTGAAAATCCTCGTATCTTAGTTACGCTAATCGCTGATCAACCTGATCTTGGCGGTAACTATCACTTAGGAGGGCAGGTATTAGCCCCTGCTTTTAAAGAAATTGTTGGTGAATCGCTGCAATATATGGGCGTAGCTTCGAATAAGCAAACTAAAATGGTGGCGAAAGAAGCGAATAAGCTAACTGTGCCTAATTTTACAGATGTGACAGCAGAAAGCGCCAAGGCTGCAGCAAAAGAGAGCGGTTTGTCACTTGAGGTTTTCGGTAAGGGAGCCAAGGTTGTCGATCAATTTCCGAAAGCAGGTACAGAAATCTTATCTACACAACGAATATATGTTGCGATGCAAACTGTTGACGAAATGCCGCTGCCTAACTTGGTTGGTAGATCACTTCGAGATGCCGTTGAAGCCTGCTCCTTCTTTAAAGTAGATTGTCAAACTTCCGGTGAAGGATATGTCTCGGATCAGGCCACTACGGGGGAAGGCGAGGGCAGAAGTGTGACGTTGCAGCTCAAACCATTAAGTGATAAATCTTCAACTGCAAGTTCATCAACACCTGCACCGACACCAACGCCAACGTCGAATACGAAAACAGAAGCACAGCGGTCTACGGCCAAAAAGACACCTTAATGGAGAGCTTGTTCTAACTCCTGTTTGTCCCGAATAGTCATGTTAGGAATGATCTTGACTTATTGGGAAGGGAGACTGAACGTTCATGCGTGTTTCTAACGTTACCGTTCGTCGCAGATTGTTTACTGCGCTTATCATTGGCACTGTCATCTTTACAGCACTTATTCTCCGTCTTGCTTATGTCCAGCTATGGATTGGACAAGACTTGGCAAATAAAGCAGAGGATAGTTGGCGGAGAAAAATAGACTTTGCGCCCAAGCGAGGTGAAATTCAAGATCGCAATGGGATTACAATGACATACAGTATGAGTACACCTACGATAGTGGCTATTCCTGTTCAAATTCAAGACGCTAGAAGCACTGCGGCCAAACTTGCCGAAGTGCTGCAAGGGAACGAAGATGACATTTATAAGCAGATTACAAAGAAAACATCCCAAAACGATATCAAGCCTTCTGGACGCAAAATAACGATTGAGAAAGCGCAAGAAGTACGAAATCTAAATCTTCCTGGTATTGTAGTAGCAGAAGATAACAAAAGATATTATCCTTTTGGCTCGTTAGCTGCCCATATTCTTGGTTTTGCTGGATTAGATAAAGGGCTGACAGGCATTGAGGCAAAATATAACAGCCAATTAACGGGAATAGCCGGAAGCATATCTTATATGACTGATGCAGCAGGAAGAACGTTGGAGGGGACAACGGATACTTATACGAAGCCAAAAGATGGCCTCAATATGAAGCTGACAATTGACAGTCACTTGCAATCGGTGCTGGAAAGAGAATTGGATCAGGCTATGGTACAGTATAAGGCGCAAAATGTTATTGCCATCATGATGGATCCCAATAATGGAGAAATCCTTGCTATGGGAAGCAGGCCTACGTATGAACCAGGCAATTATAAGGATTTTCCGGCTGAAACCTATAACAGGAACTTACCGATTTGGAAAACGTATGAGCCGGGTTCTACTTTCAAAATTATTACGCTAGCTGCTGCGTTAGAGGAAAAAAAGGTTGATTTAAAAAACGAACAATTTTACGATCCTGGATTTATTGAGGTTGGAGGGGCTAGACTCCGCTGTTGGAAACGAGGAGGTCATGGCAGTGAAACGATGCTGCAAGTCGTCCAAAACTCCTGTAACCCCGGATTCGTTGTTATGGGACAGCGTTTAGGCAAGGAAAAGTTGTTTGATTACATTTCAAAGTTTGGCTTTGGGAAGAAGACGGGAATTGACCTCGGCGGCGAAGAAAATGGTATTATGTTTAAGCCGTCTCAGGTGGGTCCTGTTGAGCTGGCGACGACGGCATTCGGTCAAGGGGTGTCGGTCACTCCGATACAGCAAATTACAGCTGTGTCTGCGGCTATTAACGGAGGAAGACTTTTTAAGCCGTATGTGGCAAAATCGTTTACGAATCCGGATACGGGTGAGGTTGTTGATGTAGTAGAGCCCGAGCTTGTGCGCAATGTCATCTCGGAAGAGACATCGAAGCAAGTACGCGAAGCGCTTGAAAGCGTAGTTGCCAAAGGCACAGGGCGCAATGCGTTTATCGACGGCTATCGCGTAGGTGGGAAGACGGGGACAGCGCAGAAGGTCATTAACGGACGTTATTCGCCAGATGAGCATATTGTCTCCTTCATTGGCTTCGCGCCGGCCGATAATCCGAAGATTGTCATCTATGCAGCTGTGGACGATCCTCAAGGGATTCAATTCGGAGGTCTGATTGCAGCTCCGCTTGTGAAGAATATGATGGCTGATGCTTTGCGGTATATGAAAGTCGAACCGGATAAAAACCAGCTTGATAAAGAGTATCGCTATGGTGAAATACCGGTTGTTGAGGTGCCGGACTTGGTTGGAGCCTCCGTTGATGATATATTAGAAGATCTGAACATGAATTTTAGGCTGGCTAAGTCGGGCAGCGGCAAATATGTAATCAGTCAAGCGCCAAAACCGGGTTCACGAGTAGATCAAGGTTCTACAATACGTATTTTTCTCTCGAATAATGCGCCGCCGCAGTAATCTGGTTTGGATGGCCCGAAAAAAGATTTGCAAGTAAGACATGTTTAGCTTTTCCATAGGCATAAAATTGTCAATAATAGGTAGCAAAAACATTAAGGAGAGGGTTGCTCATGAAACTTCAGGAGCTTGCTTCCGCACTGCTCATTACCCACATACATGGAGATGCTGAAACAGAGATTACTGGGATTGAAGCAGACTCTCGTAAAATAAAAGCAGGGGATTTGTTTCTATGCATCCCTGGACTGATAGCAGATGGTCACGATTATGCCCCAAAAGCGATTGCGCTTGGGGCTTCTGCGCTTGTAACGGAAAGAGTGCTTGACTTGCCAATTCCTCAGCTTGTTGTGAAAGATGCGAGATATGCAATGGCAGCTTTATCAGCCCATTTCTACGGCTATCCCAGCAAAGAACTGAAATTAATTGGTATTACGGGGACGAATGGCAAAACGACATCGACCTATTTAATCGAGAAAATATTGCGAGATCAAGGTTTCACGACGGGACTTATGGGAACGATTCAAATGAAAATCGGCGATACCTATACAGAAATGGAGCGCACAACGCAAGAAGCTGTTGATTTACAGCGCAGTTTCCGCCAAATGTGTGAACAAAAGACGGATTACTGCATTATGGAAGTGTCCAGCCATGCTTTGGAATTAGGTCGAGTGAAGGGCGTTCATTTCCGTTCGGGTATTTTTACGAATTTAACGCAAGATCATTTGGATTATCACAAAACAATGGAGGCTTACGCAGCGGCAAAAGGTCTGCTCTTCTCTAGATTGGGAAATGGTTTCTCGGCCGATCTCAAAGAGCGTCAGTATGCTATTCTAAATGCGGATGACTCTGCTTCTCATACGTTCAGTAAGCTGACAGCCGCGCAAATTATTACCTATGGGATAGAGAACGAATGTGATGTAAGGGCGACAAAGATTCGAATTACGGCTCAAGGCACGGAATTTCAGCTTAACTCATTTGCGGGAGAGGCTTTCTTTAGAATGAAATTGGTTGGTAAATTCAACGTGTACAATGCGCTTGGGTCCATTGCTGCGGCACTGGCTGAAGGGATTCCCCTTGAAGCGATCCGGAATAGTCTAGAAAATATTACGGTAGTAGATGGACGCATGGAGGTTGTGAATGAGGGACAGGATTACTTAGTCTTGGTGGACTATGCTCATACTCCAGATGGACTTGAGAATGCCCTGTCTACTGTACGTGAATTTGCAGAAGGCAAGGTAATCACTGTGTTTGGCTGCGGAGGTGACCGAGATCGAACGAAACGTCCTCTTATGGGTAAGGTTACGGCCAAGTATAGTGATTATTTATATGTGACTTCAGATAATCCGCGTACGGAAAATCCAGATGCCATTCTGGATGATATCGTTCCTGGTCTAAAAGAGGTTAATTTCCCTAAAGAACAGTATGAATTAATCGTGGATCGCAAAAAAGCGATACAAAAGGCTATTGAAGGGGCAGGCCCTAAGGATGTAATATTGATAGCGGGAAAAGGCCACGAAACGTATCAGGATGTCATGGGGGTCAAGCATGATTTCGATGATCGATTGGTGGCTAAGGCTGCGATAAGGGGGAGAGGACGATGATAGAGCGCACGTTGGAACAAATGACAGACATGCTAGGTGTTGAAAGTGTGCTGGTGACCTCAACGTCAGCTGACAGGGATATTCCAATAAAAGGCATATCTACCGATACGCGTACTATACGGCCAGGAAGTCTGTTTGTGCCGCTGATCGGGGATCATTTCGATGGTCACGCGTATGCCTCAGAGGCTTATAGCAAGGGTGCTGCGGCTGCCTTATGGCAAGATGATCACCCTCACCCCCCAGAAGGCATGCCGATCATTCGCGTCAAGGATACGCTAACAGCTCTGCAGCAGTTGGCTAAATCTTATCGCAAGCAGCTGCCGGTTCGCATTATTGGCATTACGGGGAGTAATGGCAAAACGACGACCAAAGATTTAGTTGCGGCTGTATTGGGCAGTACGTTTCATGTGCATAAAACAAAGGGAAACCTGAATAATCATATTGGTTTACCTCTCACGCTGCTCGAGCTTGAGGAGACCACGCAATTCGCCGTGGTTGAGATGGGGATGAGTGGACGTGGCGAGATCGAACTGCTATCCCATCTGGCGGAGCCGGAAGCGTCGATCATTACGATGATCGGCGAATCGCACATGCTTCAGCTGGGCTCGCGGGAAGAAATAGCTCGGGCTAAGGCCGAGATTGTTAGCGGAATGCCCAGCGGCGGGCTGTTCGTCTACAACGGTGACGAACCGTTGATTGAACAGGCCCTCGCGGAGCGTGGCCTGCCAGAGGGGCTGCGCCGTATCCGCTTCGGCAGCGGCGCGGGCAATGATCTGTTCCCGACCGACATCCGGATGGATGCGGACGGGGCGCACTTCCAGATCAATTCACCGGTGTACCCGGAATTGTTCATTCCCTTGCTCGGAACGCATAATGTAATTAATGCGTTAGCAGCCATTGCCATCGGCGAGGCCTTCGGCGTCTCGCCTGAGGGAATTGCAGCGGGGCTTCGCTCGCTGCAGATGACAAGCATGCGCATCGAGAAGCTGACAGCAGCCTCAGGGCTGACTGTGCTTAACGATGCGTATAACGCCAGCCCGGCATCCATGCGGGCTGCGATCGATTTGACCGAGCAGCTGAGCGGCTTCGGTCGCAAGTTCCTCGTGCTCGGCGACATGCTGGAGCTTGGCGAGCACGAAGAGGAGTTCCATCGCAGCATTGGTGCGATGCTGTCTCCGGAACGTGTAGACTATGTCTTCACGTTCGGCCGTCTCGGCCGCTGCATCGCAGATGAAGCGGCTGGGCGGTTCCCGAAGGCGAGCGTTCGTGCCTTCGATGACAAGGAGCAGCTCGCGGCAGAGCTGGGGGCTGAGGTTCGAGCCGATGACCTTGTGCTCGTAAAAGGCTCGCGCGGCATGCGTCTCGAGCATGTGGTTAATGCCTTACTCGCCTAGATGGCGTTTGTAATTTAATTATAAGATGAAACAGTAGATCGTTTTCGAAAGACGAAAACGAGCAGGGGGAACCAACGTGGAAAACGCAATTTTATTAACGATGGGCGTAGCTTTTGTGCTTGCGCTTATTATGGGACCGCTTTTTATACCCATTTTGCGGCGTATGAAATTCGGACAACAAATTCGTGAGGATGGCCCGCAAGGGCATCTGAAAAAACAAGGGACACCGACGATGGGCGGGGTCATTATTTTACTCGCGCTGGCCCTTGCTACGCTTCGTTTTGCCGATAAAAATACGGATCTTCTAATCTTGTTAATAGCCTCATTAGGCTATGGATTGGTTGGCTTTCTCGACGATTATATCAAAATTATTTTCAAGCGATCACTTGGTCTTACAGCGAAACAAAAGCTGTTCGGTCAGCTCTTGATCTCCGCCATTGTTTGTTACCTGCTTGTCATGCAAGGACACAGCACGGACTTATATATTCCATTTGTGGCTTTCCACTTCAACCCAGGCTGGTTGTACTTTCCGTTAATGGCCATTCTGATGTTGGGTGCATCGAATGCGGTGAATTTTACAGATGGTCTTGATGGACTGCTTGCAGGGACAAGTGCCATTGCATTTGGTGCTTATACGGTTATTGCTATGAATAATACGCAGCCGGAAGCGGCTATTTTTTCAGCAGCCATGGTTGGGGCCGTACTCGGTTTTCTCGTTTTTAATGCGCATCCTGCCAAAGTATTTATGGGTGACACAGGATCGCTCGGGATTGGTGGCGGCCTTGTGGCTGTTGCCATTTTGACCAAGGCTGAGCTGCTGCTAGCGATTGTTGGCGGTGTGTTCTTGGTTGAAATTCTTTCTGTTGTGATCCAAGTTGTTTCTTTCAAGACGAGAGGCAAGCGTGTTTTCAAAATGAGTCCGATCCATCACCACTTCGAATTGGTTGGCTGGTCGGAATGGCGTGTTGTTATCACATTCTGGGTCGTAGGTCTCGTGCTTGCTGTACTCGGATTATATATGAATGAGGTGTTGTAGAGCATGAAGCATCCGCGGGATTATCGTGGACTTGAAGTGATTATTTTGGGCTTGGCTCGCAGCGGAGTCGCTGCGGCTAAGCTTTTTCATCAAAAAGGAGCCTTGGTCACGGTCAACGACAAAAAAGAGCGAAGCGCATGCCCTGAAGCCGACGAACTTACGGCTCTGGGTATTTCTGTTGTATGCGGCTCTCATCCGGAGTCCTTGGTGCATACGGGTGTTTCTCTCGTTGTGAAGAATCCAGGAATTCCGTATACGGTGGAGCCGATTCGCAAAGCACAAGAGCTCGGAATCGAAGTCGTGACAGAGGTTGAGGTTGCTTATCAATTCTGTGAAGCTCCAATTATTGGTATAACGGGCTCGAATGGCAAGACCACGACGACAACATTGATTGGTTTAATGCTGGACGCAGCTGGTTTATCTCCCGTTGTAGCGGGTAATATCGGGCGCGCATTAACCGAGGCTGCGCCTGAAGTTACAGCTGATAACTGGATGGTTGTTGAGCTTAGCAGCTTTCAACTGAAAGGAACGACTTCGTTCCGACCAACGATTGCCCTTTTGTTAAATGTGTACGAAACTCATCTGGATTATCATGGTTCAATGGATGACTATATCGCTTCGAAAGCTAAATTATTTGCGAATCAAACCGAACAAGATACGGCAATCCTGAATTGGGATGATGAGGTGTGCCAGTCTTTAATTCCTAGTCTGAAGGCTAAGTTGTTCCCTTTTTCTATGAAAGAAAAGCTCGCTTTTGGCGTCTACTTCGATGTAGAGACTGAGGTCATTGTTTATGCAAATGGACTAGGCCAAGTGCAGCCGATAATGCCGGCAAGTGAAATGGGGATCCCAGGCAGCTTTAACGTCGAGAATGCGTTAGCAGCGGCGGCAGCAGCCATTACCGCGGGTGTTCAGCTGGATGCCATAGCAGATGTGCTCAGAAGCTTCCAAGGCGTAGAACACCGTCTGGAGCTCGTTAGAGAGCTGAATTATGTGACTTTCTATAACAATTCCAAAGCGACGAATGCAGCAGCCTCGATAAAGTCGATTGAGGCGTTCAACCAGCGTGTTGTTCTGATTGCAGGAGGTTTGGATCGCGGGTCGGATTATATGGAACTTCTGCCTACTTTTCGTGAGCGGATTAAAGGTATCGTTACTTTAGGTCAAACGAAAGAGAAAATTACGCATATTGCCGAGATGGCAGGGATTAGCCGCATTCAAACCGTCGATACTGCTAAGGATGCAGCGGACGCGGTGGCGCAAGCCGTCCAGCTAGCCTGGCAAATGAGTGAACCTGGAGATATTGTTCTACTTTCACCTGCTTGTGCAAGCTGGGATATGTTCCCCTCCTATGAGGACAGGGGACGCATGTTTAAGGAGTCCGTGCATAACCTTTAAATAGGGCTTATCCACATATGCTGTTTGGTTGGCGATATTGTCGCTGCTTGCTGATATGTATCAAGGATGACGCCCACAACACACGAAGAGGTGTCTGTTATGGGTAAAGCACGGTCCGCTCCTGACATTTGGATTATTGTTCCAACCTTATTGCTTTTGACAATTGGCGTTATTATGGTTTACAGCGCTAGCAGTGTTCTTGCGTTTCGCGAATTTGGCGACTCCCTTTACTACTTGAAACGTCAATTTATATTTGCTGTTTTGGGTGTTATCGCCATGTTTTTTACGATGAATGTTGATTATTTAGTTTGGAAAAGGTTTGCCCGAGTAGCGCTTTTTGTTTGCTTTGCCATGTTGATTATCGTTCTGATTCCCGGCATCGGGGTTGTTCGGGGTGGGGCAAGAAGCTGGTTAGGTATAGGTGCCTTCGGTATTCAGCCGTCCGAATTTATGAAAATTGGGATGATTCTCTTTCTCTCCAACTTGTTATCCGAAAACCAAGCGAAAATAACCTTATTCAGAAAAGGATTATTGCCACCGCTTGGCATTATGGGCTTAGCGTTCGGTCTCATTATGCTGCAGCCTGACCTTGGAACAGGTGCTGTTCTCGTCGGAGCTTCGCTGCTTATCATCTACACATCGGGGGCGAGATTGCTTCATCTCTCGTATCTAGGTATGATAGGGGTTGCGGGTTTTATCGGGCTCGTCATTGCCGCCCCATACCGTTTGAAGCGAATTACAGCATTCTTGGATCCGTGGCAAGATCCGTTAGGTGCAGGTTATCAGTCGATTCAATCGCTCTATGCGATTGGACCGGGAGGTCTTGTAGGGCTTGGTCTTGGTATGAGCCGTCAGAAGTACAGCTATTTGCCAGAGCCGCAAACGGACTTCATTTTCTCCATTATTGCTGAGGAACTTGGATTTATCGGCGGTACGCTTGTGCTGCTGCTCTTTACGATTCTTGTATGGCGCGGAATGCGGGCAGCCATTACTGCACCGGATACGTTTGCCAGTTTGATCGCTGTAGGCATTATCGGCATGATTGCCGTTCAAGTCATTATTAATATTGGTGTTGTTATTGGGATGTTCCCGGTAACCGGCATTACTTTGCCATTCATAAGTGCAGGAGGGTCTTCATTGACGCTTATGCTGACATCTGTCGGCATCCTGCTCAATATATCCCGCTATTCGAGGTGACAGGGGAATGAAAACGATTGTCTTTACCGGAGGAGGCTCCGCAGGGCATGTTACACCTAACATAGCGCTGATGCATAAGCTTGCGCAGTTAGGCTGGGAAATTAAATACATAGGTTCAGCTACGGGCATCGAGAAAGACATTATTGAACGCGAAGGGGTACCTTTTTATTCGATTTCGTCTGGAAAATTACGTCGATATTTTGATCTGAAAAATTTCAAAGACCCTTTCAAAGTGATGAAAGGCGTCTATGAGTCTTATAGATTGCTCCGTCGTTTGAAGCCCGCCATCGTCTTTTCGAAGGGCGGGTTCGTTTCCGTCCCGGTCGTTCTTGCCAGTCGGATGAATAAAATTCCGGTAATTATTCATGAGTCGGATATAACGCCAGGGCTTGCGAACAAAATTTCAATTCCTTTTGCAACCAAGGTCTGCGTTACCTTTCCGGAGTCCTTACAGCATGTTCAAAGAGACAAGGCTGAGCTGACAGGTTTACCGATAAGAGAACACATTCTCAGTGGTAAAGCGTCGCGCGCTTACCAGCTTTGTGATTTTCATTCGCAGAAACCGGTCATTTTGGTGATGGGCGGCAGCCTAGGCTCACAAGTGATTAACCAAGCTGTCAGAGGCAACCTGGAGCGATTACTTGCTCAATTTCAGATCATTCATCTATGCGGGAAAGGCAATATTGCGTCAGAGCTTGCTAATACCCGGGGGTATAAACAATTTGAATATTTGAATGAAGAGCTCCCCGATATTTTGGCAATGACAGAGCTTGTTATTTCAAGAGCCGGTGCCACATCCATTTATGAATTTTTAGTCATGGAAAAGCCAATGCTGCTTATTCCTTTATCGCTGCAGGCAAGTCGAGGAGACCAGATTCTTAATGCGGAGTCCTTTCAGAAAGCTGGCTACGCGGACGTTATACTAGAAGAAGCCTTAACAGCAGATACGCTCGTAGAGCGTGTGGAAGCTCTTCATACGAATCGAGAGGCCTATAAGGCAGCGATGCAATCGCGAAAAGAAAGCGATGCGGTTGCATCGATCGTAAAACTGATTGAAACTTATAGCTTATCGACTTGATTTTGCTAAACCGAATAGGCGATTGTCACACTCTATCCGATTTTACATAAACTACACTATAACCGTGACAGACACCTAAGGCTTAATATGGCGCCAAACAACGAAGACCGGCCATCTTCGACTCGGTCCGTATTATGAAATTATGAAGCTTGAAGCTGCTTTTCAAGATCATTTCGCCCTACGTTCTGTGAAGGAGGTTTTCCCATGCAACAGTTAATATCCGACTTACAGGCAGCAAATATTGGCGAGATTCGAACGAATGAACGACTAGCCCCTTTTACGACATGGAAAATCGGCGGTCCGGCTGATTGCCTCGTTATTCCCCAAACGAAAGAGCAGGTAGCTGCTGTCATCCGATTTCTATATGAACGCGGTGTTCCATGGACGGTCATCGGTAGAGGATCTAACCTGCTTGTAAGTGATAAAGGCATTAGAGGGGTCGTTATTAAACTTGGCAATGCGTTAGAAACGCTTCGCTTTGATGGTGCGATGGTCTACGCAGGTGGTTCCTATTCGTTCATTAAATTGTCCGTACTAGCGGCCAAAGAGGGTTTAACCGGACTGGAGTTTGCTTCTGGCATTCCCGGTTCTGTGGGAGGCGCCGTCTACATGAATGCAGGGGCTCATGGGTCCGATGTGTCACGCATACTCAAGCAGGCTGAAGTCATCCTGGACACAGGGGAATTGGTCACGATGCAGGCGGAGGATTTGCAGTATGCCTATCGACATTCCATTCTGCAAACATTGCCTGGCATTGTAACGGAAGCTGTCTTTGAATTACAGGTTGGAGAGCGCAAAGAAATAGCGGGAGCCATGGCGGCTTACCGGGATCGGCGCCTCCGCACGCAACCGCTTCAATTAGCTTGCGCTGGGAGTGTATTTCGCAACCCCGAAGGGGGATTCGCAGCTAAGCTCATCGAAGAAGCTGGCCTGAAAGGCAAACGTGTCGGTGGAGCTGAAATCTCTAAGCTTCACGCCAATTTCATTGTTAATACTGGAGATGCTACAGCCGAGGACGTTCTCACTCTCATAGGCGAGGTACAGCTAATCGTACAGAAACAGTACGGCATATCGTTAGTACCGGAAGTTCTGTTGATGGGTGAGAGGTAAATCGGAGGTGGAACTTTGGAGAAGCTCGTTATCGAAGGTGGAAGACCTCTTACGGGAGCCATCCAGATACACGGCGCGAAAAACGCCGCATTACCAATTTTAGCAGCCTGCATCCTGGCTAGCGGCACTCATACTTTGCATAATGTTCCTAATCTGCTCGATATTGACACCATGCTGCGCATTCTTCGCGCGCTGGGCTGTCGTGCTGAGCAGCAAGGGGATACAGTATCCATTACAACATCCACAGCTCATTCCTCTCATATCCCAGAAGAATTGATGGGGCAGATGCGTTCTTCCATCTTTCTAATGGGTCCGCTACTCGCTAGATTCGGCAGTGTTACGGTCTATCAACCGGGTGGCTGCGCGATTGGTGAACGTAAAATCGATTTGCACCTTAAAGGTCTGCAGGCTCTTGGAGCCAACATTGAAGAATTCGCCAACAAAATTGTTTGTAAGGCAGATTCATTGCACGGCAGCGAGATTGTTCTAGACTTCCCAAGCGTTGGTGCAACAGAAAATATTATGATGGCTGCTGTTAAGGCAGAGGGCATCACAACGATTTACAATGCTGCCCGTGAGCCTGAGATTCAGGATTTGCAAAACTTCCTGAATGCGATGGGCGCCGATATCATTGGCGCAGGTACGGACACCATAACGATTCGCGGAGTGGAGTCATTGTCTCCTTGCGCATACCGCATCATACCCGATCGTATTGTAGCCGGAACATTCCTTGTTGCAGCAGCTGCGACGAAGGGAAATATCACCTTGGAAAAGGTGAACCCTGCTCATTTAACCTCGGTTATCCATGTCCTCAAGCGCGCAGGTGTTCAAATCATTACGGACGGTGATATAATACATGTAAGCTGTCCGACAAGACCGAAGGCGGTCGAACGTATTGTTACTTCACCGCATCCGTCCTTTCCAACGGATCTTCAATCGCAAGTCATGGTGCTGTTATCTCTAGCAGATGGACTGAGCGTAATGAAAGAAACGATATTCGAAGGTAGATTTAAACACGTTGATGAACTTTCCCGTATGGGAGCGGATATCCGTGTAGATATGAGTTCAGCCTTTATCCGAGGGGTTCCAAGGCTATATGGAGCTACAGTTGAAGCGACTGATTTGCGAGCCGGTGCAGCGCTTGTCATTGCCGGTCTGGCTGCGCATGGCACAACGATCGTAGAGCAAATTCATCATATTGATAGAGGCTATGATAGAATTGAACATATGCTTTCCATGCTGGGTGCCTCCGTGCATCGCCAATCACCCGTCCCAAGCGAGTAGAATGTTTGAATGACTTCCGCGGATCCCTTCCTGCTTGCAGGTGGGGATACACGGTTTTCATTTGTTTATCATACGAAAATAATAGGTGGTGCCCATCTTGTCAGAAGACCGCAAAGTACCCACTCTGCCTGTTCCTAAGCCGCGTGCGCGTACGAATCGGAAGCTGCTCATTTTCTTGTTCGTTTTTTTCATCACTGTTCTTATCATTTTGTTTTTTCAATCTTCCCTAAGCCGAATAAGTGCCATTGAAGTTGAAGGAAATGAACTCATGGCCTCAGAAGCAATA
The DNA here is from genome assembly GCF_059692075.1 of Paenibacillus sp. J31P190. Classification (NCBI taxonomy): domain Bacteria; kingdom Bacillati; phylum Bacillota; class Bacilli; order Caryophanales; family Paenibacillaceae; genus Paenibacillus; species Paenibacillus sp. J31P190. The sequence continues at coordinate 184,065 of NZ_JCAUAS010000009.1, forward strand.
GGACAAGCTAGTCAAATTGCTGTCGGTGATCGTTTCTTTGCAGTTAGCTCACAGGCTATCCAGCAGCGCATTGCCAAGATGCCTATGATCAAAACAGCCGTCGTGAAGAAGCATTTTCCAGGTATTATCCGTATTAATGTAGAAGAATTCCCGAAAGTGGCGTTCCAAATTGGAGCAGATGGTAAGAAGCAGGCTGTGCTCGCTGATGGTGCTGTCGTGCAGCTTTCTGCAGGAAGTATTCCTTTAGATATGCCAATTTTGACAGGGTGGACAGACGGCGATCCGAATAAGGCCGCACTTTGCAAAGTGCTGGGTGAAATTCCGGAGAGTGCGCTTTCTGACATATCCGAAATTAAACCGGACCCGTCGGAACCATACCCTGACAAGATCAAATTGTATACAAGATCCCAATTCGAAGTGTATACAACCATTGCCTATTTACCTGAGAAAATTGACAATCTACCTGCCTATATAGCAAGCTTACAAGAAGATCATATTACGAGTGGTGTTATCAAAATGCTAGAAGTAGAATATCACGCTCCTTTCGAACCCAATGAAGATTCCAAAAATGAAGCGAACAATTCATCCGGTCAGAAAGCTGGGGGCAATTCCCCAAGTCCTACACCTGATTCGAACAAAGATGGGGGTAAGACAAGCCCGAAGGCGACTCCAAAAGCGACGCCCAAACCATCACCAAAGGAAACAGCGCGTCCTTCCTGACAAAAAAACGTTTAATGGGCTACTCAATCACTTAAAATAATGTTAAAATTAGATTTATGGTTAATTAGGTATCTATCAGTTCATTAGATTGATTTAAGTATTTACTAGACAGGATCTATATCATTTTCTCATCATTAAGACTAGATATGTAAATGACTTTTTTACTAGCAAAAAAAATGTAGAAAAAAGAGGGAATATGGCGGTTGTGTGGAATACGTATAGAAGTATTTGTGATGAATTCACTTTATTACCCAAGTTACAGGAGGTGCCAGGGGCTTGAGCAACAATGACATCATTGTTAGTTTAGACATCGGTACATCCAAGGTTCGAGCTATTATTGGGGAAGTCGTAAACGGAACCATTAATATAATAGGTGTGGGATCTGCCGAGTCAGAGGGTATTCGTAAAGGCGCAATCGTTGATATTGATCAAACTGTGAATTCAATTCGCAGCGCTGTCGATCATGCTGAACGAATGGTCGGCGTACAAATTTCCGAGGTTTACGTAGGAATTTCAGGTAATCATATTGCTCTTCAATCTAGTCATGGTGTTGTCGCTGTTTCTAATGAAGACCGAGAAATCGGAGAAGAGGATATTGATCGTGTTATTCAGGCGGCTAGAGTCATCGCATTACCTCCCGAACGTGAAATTATTGGAGTTGTACCTAAGCAATACTTAGTAGATGGACAAGAAGGCATTAATGATCCTCGTGGCATGATTGGTGTTCGCTTAGAAGTGGAAGCAACAATTATCACTGGAGCGAAGACAGGGATACATAATTTAATCCGTGTTGTGGAAAAATCCGAACTGAAGGTTGCAGGCCTCATCTTGATGTCGCTAGCATCTGGACAGTTAGCCTTATCAAAGGATGAGAAAGCTGTTGGAACGGTTCTTGTTGATGTAGGTGCAGGGGCAGCAACGATTGCTGTATTTGAACAAGGTAATCTTGTGGCAACGTCGACGATTCAAATCGGTGGCGAGTACATCAGTAATGATATCGCAATTGGACTCCGGACTCAGCTCGAAATCGCAGAGAAAATAAAGCTGAAATACGGTTGTGCTTCTGTAGATGATTCAGCGCCCGATCAAGTCTTTAAGGTTACGAGAATGGGAAGCAATGTAGAAAAAGAGTTTTCGCAAGTAGACCTCGCGAATATCATTGAACCCCGTGTTGAAGAAATTTTCCAAATGATCCGTGCGGAAGTTCATCGTTTAGGATATGGTGATTTAGCTGGTGGTTATGTGCTTACAGGCGGAACGGTTTGTATGCCAGGCATACTTGCGGTCGCACAAGCTGAACTTGCAACATCTGTACGTATCGCTGTTCCGGATTTCATTGGAGTACGTGATCCTTCCTACACGAGTGGCGTTGGTATCATTCAATTCGTATCCAAATATATGAAAAATCGGAATTCGGGTTTCTCGAAGAAAGTAGTAACGAAGACAACAGCAAAAAAATCCTCCGATAGTAATAAACCAGGTTTTCTTGAACGGGTAAAAAATTTTTTCAGTGAATTTATATAGTGAACGCAAAGTTAGGGGGATATGACTCACATGTTTGAATTTGATATGGATTTAGACCAATTGGCTCAAATAAAAGTCATCGGTGTTGGTGGCGGCGGAAGCAATGCAGTAAACCGGATGATCGAGAACGGTGTTAAAGGCGTTGAGTTTATCACCGTTAATACAGATGCTCAAGCTTTACACTTAGCTAAGTCTGTGCATAAATTACAAATCGGGGATAAACTGACACGCGGTCTTGGTGCAGGTGCGAACCCTGAAGTAGGTAAGAAAGCGGCAGAAGAGTCAAGGGAGACAATTCTGAATACGCTTCGCGGCGCAGACATGGTATTCGTTACAGCCGGTATGGGTGGCGGTACGGGTACTGGAGCAGCACCGGTTATTGCCGAGATTGCCAAAGAAGTAGGCGCTTTAACAGTGGGTGTTGTTACACGTCCGTTCACATTTGAAGGACGCAAACGCTCTTTGCAAGCTGAGCAAGGAATTGCAGCATTGAAAGAGAAGGTAGACACGCTTATTATTATCCCGAATGATCGTCTACTAGAGATTGTAGATAAGAAGACACCTATGCTTGAAGCCTTCCGCGAAGCAGATAACGTACTTCGTCAAGGTGTACAAGGAATCTCTGACTTAATTGCTGTACCTGGATTAATCAATCTCGATTTTGCGGATGTCAAAACGATTATGACAGAACGCGGCTCGGCCCTCATGGGTATCGGTGTGGCAACGGGTGAGAATCGTGCAGCTGAAGCAGCTAAGAAAGCGATCTCCAGCCCATTGTTGGAAACTTCTATTGAAGGAGCGCGCGGGGTTCTAATGAACATTACGGGTGGCGTGAATCTCAGCTTGTACGAAGTCAATGAAGCTGCTGATATCGTTGCATCTGCATCTGATATCGAAGTGAACATGATTTTCGGAGCTGTCATTGATGATAAACTCAAAGATGAAATTCTCGTTACTGTTATTGCAACTGGTTTCGAGCATAAGGCAGCGCCTGTCCATCAACCGATCAAACGTCCTGGCACGGGTCAACCAGAAACTCCTGCACCAGACAATCGTTTGAACAACTTGAAACCTTTTGGTTCACAACCTTCTAACGACCAATTAGATATTCCGACGTTTCTGCGTAATCGCGGACGGAATACCGACAAATAATTACACAATATTTGTAAAGAGACCGAAGCCCTACATGATGTAGAGGCTTCGGTTTTTTGTTGTTCTTAGGGCTTTTCTAGCTTGGAATAGGCCGCGTCAACTGACAAAAAAAGTATCATCCTACTAGCAAGTTTAGACAGACTTTGAATTTGGATTCCCATATACTGATTTAGAACCTTAAAGTTTCGTCAGAAAAATTACTATAAAAGCATCCGTCTTGGAGGTGAGGAAATTGTGGTCGTCTATGCGGATCTCATTTTCCTGCTGAACTTTCTGATGGATGCGGCCATGCTTATCGTAACGGCTAAAACGCGGAAAATATCGTTCAAGTGGTGGAGAATCGTAGGTTCGTCGGTTTTGGGAGCTTCCTATGTGGTCATTATGTTCTTGCCAGTGCCGTTATTTCTTTTTACATTTTCTGTGAAATGTATGTTCTGTATCGGTATGATTATGACTGCTTTTGGGTTTGGCTCCTTACAAAATTTATTAAGAAACATCGGAACGTTCCTTTTAGTGAATTTTGCTGTAGCCGGCGGTATGTTCGGCATTCATTATGTACTGGCATCCTCATCTGATGTGATGAAGGGAATTGTGTTTACGCAAACAGGTGTGGCCATGTTTCAGCTGCAGGTTGGAGGCCTACTGTTTGTGCTTGTGCTGCTCTTACCTTTGCTATGGTGGTTCCGAACGGTGTTTCAGAGTTCGAAACAGCGTGAGGTGTTGACATCTTATTTGGCGGAAGTAACGATTCATGTGGGTGATTATACAGCCTCTTGCAAAGGTTTAATAGATACGGGGAATCAATTGTATGACCCGTTGACACGAACCCCTGTGATGGTCATGGAAGTGTCTGAGTGGGGGGATGTACTGCCTGTAGAATGGCTCCAAAGGATTCGATCGGCAGATGTTGATCAGATCATAAGTGGTTTGGGTGTAGAGGAATTTGTTTGGCAGGATCGATTGCGTCTCGTGCCATACCGTGGCGTTAATCGGAATACCCAATTCATGCTGGCCATTAAACCGGATAAGGTGGTGATCACCCATAATCATTTGCAAATTGAAGCGTCTAAGGTGCTTATCGGACTTGATGGAGGAAAGCTTTGCAGTGACGGCACTTATCAAGCGATTATCCATCCAGCTTTGATTTCAGCAGGATAGCGCTTTCAAAGTGAAGGCGAGTAATAAGTAACGTAAACCACCACTTCTTCGGTTTAGGAAATTTGTTTTGCTAGCAGCAAAACTCTACATATGCTTACGATACCAGTTTTCCTATGGAAAACTCAGCCTATGCTTACGATGAAAGTTTTGCTAACGCAAAACTCAGCGAATGCTTACGAAGTCAGTTTTGCATACGCAAAACTCTTAGGAGGAAACTAACATGTTCTTGAAGTGGAAAATGCTTTTTCAACTAGCGTATTATCGTATTTTAATGCTATTAGGTCTCAAAGGCGAAGAAATCTACTACATTGGTGGTAGCGAGGCGCTACCGCCCCCACTTACGCGAGAAGAAGAAGAGTACTTATTGGAAAAGTTACCGTCCGGGGATGCTGCAGTGCGAGCTATGCTGATTGAGCGCAACCTGAGATTGGTTGTCTATATAGCTAGAAAGTTCGAAAATACTGGCATCAATATCGAGGATTTGGTTTCTATCGGTGCCATCGGCCTAATTAAAGCGGTGAACACTTTTGACCCTGAGAAAAAGATCAAGCTAGCTACATATGCTTCCCGCTGTATTGAGAATGAAATACTCATGTACTTGAGACGAAACAGTAAAATACGTACGGAAGTTTCTTTCGATGAACCTCTTAATATTGATTGGGACGGAAATGAACTTCTGTTATCTGATGTTTTAGGGACCGAGAATGACACCATTTACAGAAATATTGAAGAGCAAGTAGATCGAAAGCTGCTGCATAAAGCACTTGATAAGTTAACAGAGCGGGAACGTATCATTATGGAGCTTCGTTTTGGCCTGCAAGACGGGGAGGAAAAAACGCAAAAGGACGTCGCTGACTTACTGGGTATTTCACAATCGTATATCTCCAGATTGGAAAAGCGCATTATTAAAAGGCTTCGTAAAGAATTTAATAAGATGGTCTGAAAAATATTTTTTGACGGGTCATGTCGAAATTGTTCAGCAGTCACGGGAGGGAGCGAGTCGAAACCCTTTTGTCAAGTAGCTCCATCAGGGATTGGACAGGAATAAATCAACCGCTCACGGGGATAATTAACAGTAATGTTTCTCCTTGGGAGGTAATCACGGTGACCCGAAATAAAGTTGAGATATGTGGTGTTGATACCGCCAAACTGCCTGTTCTGACCAATGCTGAAATGCGTGAACTGTTCTCTGATTTGCAGACGAAGCAGGAGCGAGCTGCAAGAGAGAAATTGGTCAATGGGAACCTAAGGTTAGTTCTAAGTGTGATCCAGCGGTTCAACAATCGCGGAGAGTATGTGGACGATCTCTTCCAAGTTGGCTGTATTGGTTTGATGAAAGCCATTGATAACTTTGATTTAAGTCAAAACGTCAAGTTCTCGACCTATGCTGTACCGATGATTATAGGTGAGATTCGCCGCTACTTACGAGATAATAACCCGATTCGCGTTTCTCGTTCCTTAAGAGATATTGCTTACAAGGCTCTGCAAGTCAGAGACAGCTTGACGAATCAGAATTCACGCGAGCCTACGATCTACGAAATCTCCGAGGCCCTTAATGTGCCTAAGGAGGATGTAGTATTCGCGCTTGATGCTATTCAAGACCCGGTATCGTTATTCGAACCGATATATCATGATGGCGGAGATCCCATCTATGTCATGGACCAGATCAGCGATGAGCGCAATAAGGACATGTCGTGGATTGAAGGAATTGCTCTTCGCGAAGCTATGCGTAAATTAAATGCTAGGGAGAAGATGATTCTCTCCATGCGATTTTTTGAAGGGAAAACGCAGATGGAGGTTGCCGATGAGATCGGTATTTCCCAAGCTCAGGTTTCCAGGCTTGAGAAATCGGCCATCTGTCAGATGCAGAAACATGTGAAATCGTAATTAACATAAAGACTGGATCGGCTGTGACAAGCCGTGAAGGTCTTTTTTTGGTTTTCAGGACATTTTGCCCACACCGCACATATACTAGTACAAAATCAGTTAAAAATCCTAATGAGATTCGTGGTGAATAGCCTCATGAAAATATCTGATTTCCAGACGAAAGATGTAATCAATATTGTCGATGGTAAAAAGCTCGGGCAAATCAGTGATTTGGAGCTTGATCTGCGTCAGGGTCGAATCGAATCGATTGTTGTGCCTAATCAAAGCCGATTTTTCGGGTTGTTTGGTTCAGGGACAGATGTCATCATACCTTGGAAGCATATTGTGAAAATCGGTGCGGATGTCGTTCTTGTGAAATTAGAAGATGTCCGGCCTTATCGTCAAACGGATGATAACGAAGGTGTTTATGAGTTCAATCAGCAATTCCGTAATTGACGGAAGGCACACGAGCGAAGGCTGCTGCTTCATGGGCAGGCGAAGCAAACATCGTGTGTCTTTTTATTTTGTGCTAAAGTAAAAGGAAGTAAAGATTGAGGTGTGGGGAGAGAGACAACCGTGGAACCATTTGTGAAACAAGCGAAAGAAGAGGGGCCAGTCCTATTTACGATAACAAGCTGGATGGAGCAATACAGGGAATTAACAGTTGGTTTTACATCCCGCCATGGCGGAGTAAGTCAGGCGCCGTATTCGACGCTTAATTGCGGGCTGCATGTGAATGATGTGCCAAAGCATGTGGTGAGGAATCGTGAGTTGATCGCTGAAGCCGTTGGACAGCCGTTTGAAGCATTTACGTATGCAGAGCAGGTGCATGGTAACGAAGTCACTGTAGTAAGTCTACAGGAAAAGGGCATAGGCAGAACATCCAGGGAAACGGCCATTCAAGCGAAGGACGGCTTCATTACGAATGAGAAGGGGATCGTTCTTTGTGCGCAATTTGCAGATTGTGTGCCGTTATTTTTCTATGATCCTGTTATGCGTGTTGTAGGGCTTGCTCATGCAGGTTGGAAAGGCACAGTGTTAAACATTTCCATGGCTACTATATCCTTAATGACACATACTTTTGGTAGTCAGGCCGCAGACATTCGCGCGGCAATTGGTCCATCCATAAGAGCTTGCTGCTATGAGGTTGATGAGACTGTAGCTAATCGTGTGAACCATGTACTTACGGATGTCAAAGCATCATCTGAAGAGCGTCAAACTGTTATGGTCGACAAAGGAAATGGCAAGTATATGCTGAATTTGCAAGAATTGAACCGAAAATTGTTACGGCAAGCAGGAATTTTGTCGTCCCATATCGAAGTATCTCAGTTATGTACGAGTTGTAGCACGGATCTCTTTTTTTCACATCGAAAAGAAGGCGGTTCTACAGGTAGAATGATTGCTTGGATTGGTCTTCTTTGAGGAGATTGATGCAAGCACAGCGTTGAATTGAGGTGTCTGCATAAGTGAGTTTACTAGCCCGTAAAGATGAGGTTGAAGCCCGTGTCGCCGCAGCATGTAAGCGGTCAGGACGGAAAGAGAACGAAGCTAAGATTATTGCTGTAACGAAATACGTTTCCTTAGAGACGACCAAAAGCGTTTTGGATGCAGGACTTCTGCACATCGGTGAGAATCGCTGGCAGGATGTAAAGCCGAAGTGGGAAGCGCTCCACGAACGGGGAACCTGGCATTTCATTGGACATTTGCAAACGAATAAAGTAAAGGATGTCATTGGCAAATTCGCCTATATTCACTCGTTGGATCGGATTTCTCTGGCCAAAGAACTGGACAAGCAGGCTGCAGCTTTGGGAATTGAAGTGAATTGTTTATTGCAAGTGAATATTTCCGGCGAAGAGTCAAAGTATGGTATTGCACCTGAGCATTTCTTCGATTTTGCTGCAGAAGTTAGTGGGCTGAAACATATACATATCACAGGTTTGATGACCATGGCACCTTACGAGATGGAATCCGATGCAACAAGACCTGTCTTCCGTGGATTGAGAGAATTGCGAGACCGTCTGAATGAACGGAGAATTTTCCCATACGAGATAACGGAGTTATCCATGGGCATGTCTGGAGACTTTGAAGTAGCGATTGAAGAAGGTGCAACTTGGGTTCGTTTGGGTACTGTTTTGGTAGGGAAAGAACTTTAGTCAACCTGATTTAAGAACATGATAAGGAGGGAACTATAGTGGGTGTTTATAACCGATTTATGAATTTTCTTGGGCTGCAAGAAGAGGAAGAGGTTGTGGAGCGGGAGCGTATTGTGGAGGCCACAGAAGAACCTGAAACCAATCCTTATGAATTACGTAATAAAAATAAGGCGAATGTCGTCAGCATTCATTCACAGAAAAATGCACGTGTCGTGCTAAGTGAACCTCGAACCTATGAAGAGACACAGGATATCGCAGATCATCTTCGCTCCAGAAGAGCTGTGATCGTTAATTTGCAGCGAGTTCGTGGTGATCAAGCCATACGTATCGTAGATTTCTTAAGCGGGACGGTATATGCTTTGAGTGGGTCTATATCCAAACTAGGACCAAATATCTTCCTCTGTACTCCAGATTCAGTTGATATTCATGGTCACATCTCCGAGATGATGGGTGAAGAATAGGCGCATATCCTAACACAGAGGTGGATGCATACGTGAATTACGTTCACTATTATCTTAGTATTTTGATGGAAATTTATTATTTCATGATTATCGGCTATTTGATCCTCTCATGGTTTCCTAATGCACGTGATAGCTTCGTTGGAGGACTCCTTGGAAAATTGGTTGAACCGTATTTAAGCCCTTTCCGAAAAATCATTCCGAGCATAGGGTTCATTGATCTTTCGCCAATTGTGGCCTTAATCGCATTGCGATTTGTAGTTATGGGGATTATAGCTGTGCTCGATTTCATTGTGGGGTTGTTCTAACATTGCCAAAAGAACTCTATGGTCATTTTCATTCGGATGAACACCATTTTGTCGATAAAGCCTGGGATTGGGTAGAACGGGCAGCTGAACAGCATGCTGTGAAGTTAACGGATTTTCTAGATCCCAGACAGGCTTTTATACTGACATCACTCGTGAATCGGCACCCAGATGTCCACTGCCGTCTAGATGGCGGATACTCGGCCGCGGAACGAAGAAGGGCTCTGATTGCCCCGGATTACCGATCTTTGGATGAGGAAGATATGGCAATGGCGGTCTTGTCCGTTTCTTCCGGAGACGGCAAATTTCTAACATTAGAACATGGAGATTACATGGGCGCCATTCTTGGACTCGGCATGAAGCGAGACAAGGTTGGCGATATTCATGTTATAGAGGGCGGCTGCCATTGTTTGGTTACCCAGGATGCAGCGGATTACCTGCATTTGAATTTGTCACAGGTTCATAGGGTTCATGTACAGACAGAACTGCTGTCATTAGATAAGCTCGAACTGGCACAAGTACAATTGGACGAGCTGAGTCTGTCTGTTGCATCGATGCGCATGGACGGGATTGTAAGCGATGTATTCAGGCTAAGCCGAGCTAAAATACTGGTTCCCATTCAAGCTGGACGCTGCCGCGTCAATTGGAAGCTGGAGGAAGATCCTAGTAAGCCTCTTAAAGAGGGGGACATGGTGTCATTGCAAGGATTTGGCAGATTTAAGGTGCTTGAAGTGGAAGGCGTAACGAAAAAAGGACGAATTCGTGTGAAGATCGGCAAATTTGCATGAATGTGGAACATTTATCCACGAACTTTGCAGGAATTGCTTATTTTCTGTCGAACTGATTCAGTATAGATGTGGGTTCAAACTAGCTTTCTTGGAAGAAAGCTCAGCTTATACTTACGAAGTCAGTTTTGCTGCGCAAAACGCTAAGGAGGGGCACTGATGCCATTAACACCGCTAGACATACATAATAAGGAGTTTTCCCGCTCGTTCCGCGGTTATGATGAAGATCAAGTGAATGAATTCCTGGATCAAGTCATTAAGGATTACGAGGCATTGATTCGTGAGAATAAAGACTTGCATAATCAAACGGTGACACTGCAGGAACGTTTGGACCATTTCACGAATATTGAGGAATCACTTAGCAAAACGATTATCGTTGCGCAAGAAGCTGCGGATGAAGTGCGAAGTAATGCCAAGAAAGAAGCACAGCTGATCTTGAAGGAAGCTGAGAAGAATGCAGACCGGATTATTAACGAATCCTTGACACGTTCACGCAAGGTTGCTTTGGAGATTGAAGAGTTGAAGAAACAAGCCTCCATTTATCGCACACGTTTCCGTACACTGCTTGAAGCACAATTAGAGCTGCTGGGCACAGAAGGCTGGCAAAGTATGCAGTTTGAAAATAAAGAAGAGTAGGAATCAATGATTAGGCAGCTGTCATATTGACTATGCCTAACGAATTGGTTATACTCCTGTTAAATGTATCTCAGCAAAGCTATGACTGGAACGAGTAGGTCGTATTAGCAGTGTCAGCGAATTAGGGTATTGGTGTGAGCCTAATCTCTGCAGCGTACCGAATATCCCCCAGGAGCGTCTCTTGAAGCGAGTAGAGAGAATCGGGTCATGCCGTTACACATGATCGAGTGATTAAGCTTTTGTTCGTTACACCCGAGGGTGTAAGTTCATTTAGCTTTTTAACGAGGGTGGTACCGCGAGCTAGAGTTTCTCGTCCCTTCTAGGGATGAGAGGCTTTTTTTGTTTTTTAACAACATAAAGATTTAGGCAGGAATGGAGTGGTTGGCATGGATTATGGCAAAACATTAAATTTACTACAAACGGAGTTTCCGATGAGAGGCAATTTGCCGCAGGCGGAACCGAAAATGCAAGAGCATTGGGAAGCTGAGGACATCTATGCCAAAGTGCAGGAGAGTCGCAAAGGCAGAACAAAATTTATTCTGCATGATGGACCTCCGTACGCGAACGGCGATATTCATATCGGACATGCGCTGAACAAGGTGTTAAAAGATATCATCGTGCGATTTAAAACGCTGCAAGGTTTTGATGCACCTTACGTTCCAGGCTGGGATACGCATGGCTTGCCGATTGAGCAAGTCATTACAAATAGCGGAAAAGTTGATCGTAAAAAAATGACTGTCCCTGAGTTTCGTGAATATTGCAAAGAGTATGCTTTGCAGTCTGTTGAGAAACAGAAGAGCCAATTCCAGCGTCTGGGTATCCGCGGGGACTGGAAGAATCCCTATATCACGCTGCAGCCGAACTATGAAGCTCAGCAAATTCGAGTGTTCGGTAAAATGGTGCAAAAAGGCTTTGTCTACAAAGGCTTGAAGCCTGTCTATTGGTCTCCATCTTCCGAAAGTGCCCTTGCAGAAGCTGAGATTGAGTACAAAGAAAAAACCTCCACTTCCATTTATGTAGCGTTCCCTGTTAAAGACGGCAAAGGCAAGCTGCCGCAGGATGCTGCGATTGTGATCTGGACGACAACGGCATGGACACTGCCTGCAAACCTGGGCATTTCACTTCATCCTGAGTTCGACTATGCTGTTGTTCAAGCCAGTGGGAAGAAATATGTACTTGCACAAGGCTTGCTTGCAGCTGCAGCTAAGGAAATTGGCTGGACTGATTACGAAGTGTTATCGACGATAAAAGGCAGTGAGCTTGAGTTCGTTACGTGTCAGCATCCGTTCTATGACCGTGAATCGCTTGTGATGGTTGGCGAACATGTGACACTTGAAGCAGGTACTGGTTGTGTACACACAGCTCCTGGACATGGGGAAGACGATTTCGCAATTGGACAACGTTATAACATCGGAGTGCTATGTCCTGTGGACGATCAAGGGCATTTCACAGCTGAAGCACCGGGCTTTGAAGGCATGTTCTACGAAAAAGGCGGCAAGCTGGTTATCGAAAAGCTGCAAGAATCAGGTCTATTGCTTAAAGCTGGCGAAATTCAGCATCAATACGCTCATGATTGGCGCACGAAAAAGCCTGTTATTTATCGAGCAACAGAGCAATGGTTTGCGTCCATCGATAAATTCAGACAAGAGATGCTGGATGAAATCAAGCAAGTGAAGTGGACGCCAGAGTGGGGCGAAATCCGCCTGCATAACATGATTGCAGATCGTGGAGACTGGTGTATCTCGAGGCAGCGTGCATGGGGTGTTCCTATTCCAATTTTCTACTGTCGCAGCTGTAACGAACCGCTTGTCAATGAGCAAACCATTGAACACGTAGCTCAGTTATTTGAACAAGAAGGCTCAAATGCTTGGTTTATCAAGGAGGAGAAGGATCTTCTTCCTCAGGAAACTAGCTGCTCCAAATGTGGTCATGGTGAGTTCCGTAAGGAAACGGATATCATGGATGTATGGTTTGATTCTGGTTCTAGCCATGTAGCTGTCCTTGAATCGCGTCCTGAGCTGCAGTGGCCTGCGGATCTGTACCTAGAAGGTTCTGACCAGTACCGTGGATGGTTCAACTCCTCCCTTATTACAGGTGTTGCCACAAGAGAAAAATCGCCCTATAAAGGCGTTCTCAGCCATGGCTTCACGTTGGATGGAGAAGGACGGAAAATGTCCAAGTCGATCGGAAACACGATTGATCCGAATGTTGTATGCGGTAAGCTAGGCGCTGATATCCTGCGTCTGTGGGTATCCTCAGTCGATTATCAATCGGATCACCGGATCTCGGATAATATCTTGAACCAAACAACGGAAGTCTACCGTAAAATTCGTAACACGATGCGTTTCCTGCTGGGGAACATGAGTCATTTCAACCCAGAAACAGATCGCGTAGCGACGGAGAGTTTGTCGGAGCTCGACCGTTATGCCTTGATTCGTTTGAATCGCATGATTGAGAAGGTAGTGAAGGCTTACGAAGCGTATGAATTCCATGTCGTATACCAAACGATTCATCATTTCTGCGCGGTTGAAATGAGCTCTTTCTATTTGGATATTATCAAGGACCGTTTGTATGCTAACGCGCCTCATGATCCAGCTCGGAAAGCTTCGCAAACCGTATTATATGCTTCTTTAACTGCGATCACGAAACTGATCTCACCTATTCTTCCGCATACTGCTGATGAAGTATGGAAGTACATTCCTGGAGTTGAGCTTAGCAGCGTGCAGTTAGCCGAATTGCCAGAAGTGGACTCAAGCTTATACAACGAAGATTTGGAAAATAAATGGAATAGCTTCCTTGATGTTAGAGATGAAGTTCTCAAAGCTCTCGAAGAGGCACGTAAAGAGAAGGTCATCGGTAACTCATTAGGAGCTGCTGTTCATCTATATCCAGATGAAGCTACTTACAATTTACTATTGCAATTGGAGCAATTGGATCAGTTGTTCATCGTGTCTGCTGTGAGCGTGCATAAACCCGGAACAAAGACTCCTGCTGAGGTATATCAATCGAAGGACGCTGCCATTGCTATCACTGTAGCTGAAGGCGAGAAGTGCGAGCGCTGCTGGATAGTGACTCCTGAGGTGGGGCAAAGTAAAGAACATCCGACACTTTGTGCCAGATGTAATGACGTTGTTTCGGCTCATTACCACGAGTAAAGGAAGCAAACGAGCTTTCGCTTTATGCGAAGCTCGTTTGTCCTGTTTTTTCTAAAGCTGCTCATCATCCGAGTTAGAAAGGTTTTCTGGTTCGAGTAGAGGATCGCCCTCGCCATTGTGCATATAATCACGGTAGGCCTTGCCTCGAACAATGGTGACATGTTCACCATACAGGTCTGTCGCAACAAAGCTCTCAAAAGACTCAACATAACCAACATGCTCATCGGCTTCCACATACATTTCATCATAGCTTTCAACGTTGGGATCTTCAGCAAATGCAGGTGAATTGGATGTGCCCCAGCTTTCAACGATTTGCCAGGCATCTTCACCATCGAATTCGGTCTCATCGTCACGTTCGTCAAAACTGGTTCTACCAAAAGGTGGGTAGAGCACTTGTTCTTCAACAGGTCTTCTGAATGATTGGTCTGGATCAGGGACGTGTTCTAAGCTATAAAGTGTGGTAGGGATAGCTTGAAGGCGCTCGAAGGGAATTGGTTGTTTGCTGAACACGCATATGCCATATTCTCCACTCTCCATGCGTGCTAAGGCTTCATTGACTTGATTTAAATGAAATTCAGCATGTTCGTTGAGTGAAATATCTTTTTCTCGTTCGTAAATTTCTGTGGCGACGTCTCCTGGATGATTATCGTACATGGAGAGCTCTCCGGTACTATCTTTGAAAGAATTGGACAGGCCATAATTATCATTCGCGGCGAAATGTTTCTCGAGATAAAGCTTTTCCTCCAATAATTGCAGATATAATTCTCTTAATTGCTCCTCGGATAAATGGCTCATAGGTGGTCGTACAGCTCCTTTCTAACAGCTGATGCATACCGTTATAATGCCGAGTGACAGCTTTTTTTAGTGAGGTAATTCCTTGAAACTAAGGAAATAAGGAACTTGTTACGAAATAAGTTTGGCTAAAGCACTCTTAGGAGGAAAAGATAATGAAATATTATTTTTATGCGCTCATCGTATTTATTTTGGATCAGGTATCCAAATGGTTTATTGTGAAAAGGATTCCGCTTGGCGAGGAGCGTCCAGTGCTGAGTGATTTCTTTATCCTGACGTCGCATCGTAATAGAGGCGCGGCATTTGGCATTTTGCAAAACCAAAGATGGTTTTTCATCGTGATTACACTTATTGTAGTGATTGGTATTCTCTGGTACATGCGTCGGACGATCCGTGAAAGAAAAGTTTTGCTATCTTTTGCGCTTAGTCTTCTACTAGGAGGAGCAATCGGTAATTTCATTGATCGAGCTTTATTCGGTGAAGTTGTGGACTTCCTGCAGTTTACCTTTGATTTTAGCTTGTTCGGCAAAGCCATTTATTATATTTATCCGATTTTCAATTTAGCTGATTCGGCCATCGTGATCGGGGTAATCCTGATTTTCTTAGAATCGTTACTTACTTGGAGAAAAGAGAAAAAAGGAGCAACGAATGAACACAAATCAGACCTCATCTGAGGCCGCGGCAAATGATGTCATCGAATGGACGGTTGAAGGGCAGTATGCCAGTGAACGTATTGATAAATTCATTACCGAAGCATTGGAAGAAGATGTATCAAGAACACTCGTCCAGCAATGGGTCAAAGACGGGCATGTTAAAGTGAATGGGAAAGCCATAAAACCAAACTATAAGCTGTCTGAACAAGATGTTATTTCTTTGCGCATTCCTGAACCCCAGGGTGTTGAGCTTGCCGCGGAAAACATTCCGCTTAATGTGGTATACGAAGACGCCGATGTCATCGTGATCAATAAACAGAGGGGACTTGTCGTTCATCCAGCGCCTGGCCATTACTCAGGTACATTGGTTAACGCATTGATGTATCATTGTAAGGATCTATCCGGCATCAATGGAGAGCTGCGTCCTGGAATTGTACATCGGATTGATAAGGACACATCCGGTCTTATTATGTCAGCAAAGAACGACAAAGCACATGCAAGCTTAGCTGAGCAGTTAAAGGCTCATACGGTCAATCGCAAATATATTGCCTTGGTACATGGGAATCTACAGCATGATCAAGGTACGATTGACGCTCCGATCGGTCGCGATTCAAATGACCGTAAGATGTATACAGTAACGGAGAAAAACAGTAAGCATGCGGTAACTCATTTTGTAGTTATCGAACGCTTTGGTGATTTTACCTTGGTTGAGCTGAAGCTGGAAACAGGAAGAACCCACCAAATTCGTGTGCACATGAAATTCATTGGTCATCCGCTTGTTGGGGATCCGATGTATGGCAAGAGCAAAGGGATGTTGATGGATGGCCAAGCGCTGCATGCTGCCATTCTGGGCTTTAAGCATCCGCGTACAGAGGAATGGCTGCAATTTGAAGCGCCAATTCCAACTGATATGGAAAATCTTCTGCAAACAATTCGAACATCCTAGGGTTCTTCAGAGTGGGAGAGGAGTGAATCACATGGAGCATCTGATTAATCCGCAAGTGAAAGACATTCAAATTTCAGGCATACGCAAAATATCTAACCTCGTCAGCACGATTCCGGGAGCCTTGACGTTAACGATTGGCCAGCCTGATTTCCCGACGCCGCGGCATATAATTGAGGCGGGACAAAGGGCTTTGGATCAAAATAAGACGGTTTATACGCAAAATCCAGGACTATTGGAATTGCGTGAAGCGGTATCCAATTTCGTGCTCACGAAGTACGGCCAACAATACCGCGCAGCTGATGAAATTATCGTGACCGCTGGAGCAAGTCAAGCGGTAGACATTACATTACGTACCATTCTTATACCTGGAGCGGAAGTTATTATTCCCGCACCTATCTACCCTGGGTACGAGCCATTAATCAGATTGGCAGGGGGAGTCCCTGTCTATGTCGATACCAGACCGAATGGTTTGAAACTAACGGCGGAATTACTTGAACCTTATCTAACAGCTAATACGCGCTGCGTTATCTTATGCTACCCATCTAATCCAACAGGCCAAGTACTCACGGAGCAAGAATTGGCCGATTTGGCTCAATTATTAGAAGATCGGGAATTGTTTATTTTATCCGATGAAATTTACAGCGAGCTTGTGTACGGTGTTCGTCATCAGTCTATTGCAACGATGGGCAAGCTCCGCGAGAAAACGATTGTCATTAATGGCCTCTCCAAATCCCACGCTATGACCGGCTGGCGTGTTGGATTTACATTAGCGCCGGCTTACATTACGGAGCATATGGTCAAGGTGCATCAGTATAATGTGACTTGCGCAAGCTCTGTAAGCCAGTATGCGGCATTAGAGGCTTTAACAGTTGGTGTGGATGATGCTCTTCCTATGCGCAATGCCTATGAAGCTCGTAGGGATTATGTCTATGATCGTCTTCTTGCTATGGGCTTTGAGTTGGAAAAACCGAATGGTGCGTTTTATTTATTCCCTTCCATTGCCAAATTCGGTTTAAGCTCTCAGGACTTTACCATGAGGCTGCTACATGAGGAACATGTTGCTGTTGTTCCTGGAGATGCTTTTACCTCTTATGGAGAAGGCTATATCCGCATTTCTTATGCCTATTCACAAGAAGTTTTGGAAGAGTCACTAGATCGTCTTGAGCGATTTGTAAACAAGCTAGCGTAGCTAGTTAATTGTAAAGCATTTGATTAGTCGACGGTATGTTAATGAAAATACGAAAAACCTCCAAATCTACTCTGAAGCAGATTGGAGGTTTTTTGTTTACTTAACTAGATTTAAACCGCATATAGGCTGTTATGGTATCTATGGCTACATCAATAGCGCTCTCGTTAGGATCAAGCTTGGCGTTATGCAACCCATGAGGGGTATCTACCCCTAACCAGAACATGAAGCCAGGTATCTGCTCCAAAAAGTAGCCGAAGTCTTCGCCTGTCATTGCTTCTGTACACTCCACAAGCTGTACGTTATCATTACCGCGCAGCCAGTCCATGAATTCCACGGTCAAAGCAGGATCATTGAACACTTGGCGGTAATTCGAGCCATAATCAATGGAGACTTGACACTCGAAGGAGCTTTCGATTCCTAACGCTACAGCTTCGATACGTTTCTTGATCTTGTTCATAGAATCAGCGGAAAGGGTGCGGATTGTGCCTTCCAAGCGGGCTTTTTCCGCGATGATATTCTGCTTGGTCCCGGCTTCCATTTTACCAATGGTAATGACAGCCGAATCTAGCGGATTCACATTGCGAGAAACAATGGTTTGCAGTTGACCAACCATTTGTGTCGCCGCTATGATCATATCGTTCGCTTGGTGCGGGTAAGCGGCATGCCCGCCTTTGCCCAGCAGGTCAATGAACAGCTCAGACGTATTGGCAAATAAGATCTCCGGCCTAGTGGCAATCGTGCCTACTGGATACTCAGGAGCTATGTGGAGAGCCACCATTTGGTCGGGCTTCCAATCCTGCAATTCTTCAGCAGCAAGCATAGGTAAAGCGCCGCCTGGACCTTCTTCAGCTGGCTGAAACAACACAATCAGGTCATCTTTCATCGGCTGCTGAGCGAAATGGGTAACAACGCCCATCCCAATCGACATGTGAAAATCATGTCCGCACGCATGCATGTAACCTGGATGCTGGGAAGGAAACGGAAGAGAAGTCTCTTCCGTAATGGGCAGCCCGTCCATATCCGCTCGATATCCGAAGCGTTTGGTAGGATTAGTACCTTTAATGTAAACCAAAATACCAGTGCGCCATGTGCGAATCGTCAGTCTATCCTGAGGAAGCTTAGCTAGATGGTCAAGGAGAAGCTGTTGCGTCTTGAACTCTTGAAAGCCCGGCTCCGGAATTTGATGAAGCTGACGGCGCAGCTCTATAAAGGGGCTAAGCATGGTGAATTCCTCCAGAACACCTTACAGGGTGCGCAGATCTTGTAAAATTTCTGTTTTGGACTTCGTTTTATCGTCCACTTTCTTGATCACTCGTGCAGGTGCTCCTGCTACAACCGTGTATTCTTCAACGTCTTGTGTAACGATAGCGCCGGCAGCAACAACAGATCCTTTTCCGATGCGAACACCTTCTAAGATCACTGCATTCGCTCCAACAAGCACATCATCCTCAATCACACAAGGCTGTGCGGAAGGGGGCTCAATAACGCCTGCAACGACTGCACCAGCACCGATATGACACATTTTGCCGACTTGTGCTCTACCGCCAAGAACAGCATTCATGTCGATCATAGTACCATCACCAACAGAAGCACCAATATTAATGAGAGCGCCCATCATGATAACGGCATTATCTCCGATATGTACTTTATCACGAATAATCGCTCCTGGCTCAATGCGCGCATTGATTGGCTTCAGATCAAGCATTGGAATCGCAGAATTACGACGATCTGCTTCAACGACGAAATCCGCGATTTGCGCTTTGTTTGCTTCAAGAACAGGCTGAATTTCGCTCCATTCGCCAAACACAACGCCGCTTCCGCCGGATATAAAGGATTGGCTGCCTTCGCCAAAGTTAATACCTTCAAGGTTTCCTTTTACATATACTTTTACAGGCGTTTTTTTCTTGCTTTCTTTAATAAACTGAATAATTTCTAAAGTATTCATCTCGCTCATGGTGACATCTCCTTAAAATTTAGATTGACTCTCCTATATTATCAGAAAGGCGGCATTTGAGCCAATGTGTATTCATAGAGCTTTTTGTGCGAACTGACTATAGTACAGATCTGCATAAAAGCCGTGTTGTTCCAAAAGCTGTTCATGTGTTCCTTGTTCGATAACAGAGCCATGGTTCATAACAAGAATGAGATCAGCATCACGAATGGTGGAAAGACGATGTGCAATGACGAAGCTTGTGCGACCCTCCATCAGGTTATTCATTGCCTTTTGGATGGAAACTTCCGTGCGTGTATCTACGCTGCTCGTTGCTTCATCAAGAATCAAAATGGTTGGATCCGCAAGTATGGCGCGAGCAATGGTCAGAAGCTGCTTTTGCCCATGTGAAAGGTTGGATGCTTCTTCATTCAGTCTGGTATCGTAACCTTCCGGCAAGGTTCGAATGAAATGATCGGCATAGGCCGCGCGAGCAGCACTAACAATCTCGTCTTCTGTAGCACCATCACGTCCGTAAGCGATATTCTCGCGAATCGTTCCGTTGAACAGCCATGTGTCTTGCAGTACCATGCCGAACAGTCCGCGCAGATGGCTGCGTGACATTTCACGTGTATCTACCGCATCAATGGAAATCATACCGCCATTTAACTCGTAGAAACGCATCAGTAGATTGACAATCGTAGTTTTACCCGCCCCAGTGGGGCCAACAATGGCAACCGTTTGTCCTGGCTCTACGTGGATATTCATATCTTGAATTAATGATGTATCCTCTTTGTAAGCAAAGGTAACCTGTTTAAATTGAACATGACCTTGGACATTCTTGGTCGTTTTTACATGGGTGATTTCCTGTACTTCCTCAGTCTCATCTAATAACTCGAAGATACGTTCCGCAGCGGCGATTGTGGATTGAATCACGTTGGCTATATTAGCCACTTGTGCGATGGGCATCCCAAATTGCCCTGAATACTGAATAAACGCAAGAATATCCCCGATTTTAATAGCCCCATTTGTTACCATGATGCCACCAATCACACTGACCAATACATAGCCGATATTCCCGATAAAGGACATAAGGGGGAATATCATCCCTGAGATAAACTGTGCACGCCAGCCTGAATGATACAAGCGTTCATTAATTTCATTGAATTGCTCAACGGATTTCTGCTCTCGGCCGAAAGCTTTGACTATGGTATGCCCCGTGTACATTTCTTCCACGTGACCATTCAGTTCACCGAGTGTCTTCTGTTGTCCTTTAAAATACTTCTGAGACCGTGATGCAATCATCTTCGTTCCCAAAATGCTAAGCGGTAAGGTTACGATCGTGGCTAAAGTCAACAATGGACTAATGGTTAGCATCATAATAATGATCCCGACTAGGGTCACGACTGAAGTAATCAACTGCGTCAAGCTTTGCTGCATGGTGGAACTAATCGTATCTACGTCGTTAGTAGCTCGGCTCATCGTGTCTCCATGACTGCGTGAGTCGAAGAAGGAGAGAGGTACTCGGGTGAGCTTCTCACTAATATCTCTGCGAAGATTAAATACTATTTTTTGTGTGACACCGACCATAATCCACTGCTGGATGAAGGTGAGTATGGCGCTAAGTATGTAGAGGGCTGCAAGAATAATGATGATTTGGAAAATGGCATCGAAATCAATTTTGGCGCCGGCAACACCTTTGAACTTCGCGATAGAGCCTTCATACAATATGGTTGTTGCATTTCCCATGAGTTTGGGACTAATAATACTGAAGAGTGTGCTGAGAACAGCCGCGATAAAAACAAATAGGATAGATACACGGAAAGGACTCATATACCTGGACAACCGTCGTATAGTTCCCTTGAAATCCTTAGCCTTTTGGACCGGCATTCCCATGCCACCCATGCCGCCTCGGCCAAAATGACCGGGATTTAGCCCCGCTTGAGAAGGAGTTTTCTCTTTTGGTTTCACGCTCATGCAATTTCCTCCTCTGACAGCTGAGAAGCAACAATTTCTTGATACACAGCACATGTTTTCATCAGATCTGAATGGGTGCCGATCCCTGCAATTTGTCCTTCTTCCAGTACGATAATCCGGTTTGCGTCCATAATTGTACTGACACGTTGGGCGACAATGATCATCGTTGCTTGTTCAGTTTCAGTTTTGAGAGCTGAACGAAGTTTAGCATCTGTTTTGAAATCAAGGGCTGAGAAGCTATCATCGAATACATAGATGTTCGGTTTACGAACAAGTGCACGAGCAATGGCAAGCCGCTGCTTCTGGCCACCGGATAAATTCGTTCCGCCTTGGGCGAGAACAGCTTGATAGCCTTCATTCATTTCGGCGATAAAATCAGCTGCTTGCGCAGTGGTTGCAGCATGCTGAATCTCCTCATCAGTTGCCATCTCATTTCCAAAACGGATGTTATCCGCAACTGTTCCTGAGAAAAGTGCCGCTTTTTGTGGGACATAACCGATTTGCTGTCTTAGACTTTCTAACTTCAAAGCAGGCAGGGGATGACCATCTAAGAGGATAGAGCCGGACTCTACATCATAGAAGCGCAGCAGTAAATGAATGAGGGTCGTCTTTCCCGATCCTGTTCCTCCAATAATTGCTGTTACTTCACCAGGCTCAGCACGGAAGGATAGATCACGGATTGCTGGTTGTTCAGCCCCGGGATAACTAAAGGATACATGCTTAAATTCAACTGCAGCATGCTTGGTATCAAGAGATTTCGCCGTTTCGGCGCTAAGTATGCTAGATTGATGGGCTAAAACTTCATTAATACGGACAGAAGAAGCTGATGCACGTGGAATCATCATGAAAATCATCGTCATCATGAACATAGAAAACATAATCTGCATGGCATATTGGATGAAGGCGATTAAGTCACCAATCTGCATTTGATTGGCATCAATACGAACTCCGCCGTACCAAAGAATGACGACAACTCCAAGATTAAATACAAGCATCATGATGGGCATCATCGTAGCCATGATCACATTTACTTTTACGGCTGTTTTCGTATAATCCAGGTTCGCTTTTTCGAATTTACGTTTTTCATGATCGGAACGGTTAAAGGCGCGAATGACGCGGATGCCGGTTAAATTTTCACGCAGCACGAGATTGATGCCATCGATTTTGAGCTGTAATGTTTTGAATAAGGGAAGTCCTTTACGCATGATTCCCACAATAGCTAGTGCAAGAATCGGGATGATGGAGATTAATACAATGGCGAGATGAGCGTCCTTATAAGTGGCCATGATGACTCCGCCGACTAGCATCGTAGGTGCGCCGATGAACATCCGCATCATGACAATCACTTGCTGAACTTGTGCGATGTCATTCGTGGTTCTGGTAATGAGGGAGGAAGTACCGAGTTTATCAAATTCGTGCAAGGAGAAGCTTTCAACATGGGTAAAAAGCGTTCGTCGTAAATCCCTGCCGAATCCTGTCGCCGTTCGTGCCAACAAGTAGCTTGCGATGATGACACAAACCATCGCGCCCATCGCTACTAAAAGCATGTAAGCGCCAAACCGGAGAATATAAGGAATATCTCCTTTCACAACCCCGACATCGACAATGTCAGCGAGCAGTGTGGGCAGGTACAACTGCGCCAGTGATTGCAAGAGCATCAAAGTAATAATCGCAACCACAGAAGCTTTGTACGGTTTCAGAAGCCGAAACAATTTGAACATAGGTTCCTCCTTAGCGTTTTGCCCTAGCAAAAACGGGCGTCATAAGCCTTACTAAGTTTTCGGTAGAAAACAGGCGAAGCTCGTGTTTTATATGTAAATTATAACACATGGTTGAGCGTCTGCTCAAAGAGAGTTATGGGTCGGGAGTAGGGGCGTGAGTCCATAATGGGCTCAGTGGAAATAGATGCATTTGCGACATCTAATTTCTCCTAAATCTTTAATTTCAGGTGAATAGATGCAAAAAATGCATCTTAATCTGCATGCAACATTCAATATCGGTGAAAACTCAAAATATAGTTGTACAAAACGCAATTAAACACCATTTATTGAGGGAATATCTCTGATTAACTGCACTTTTTGCATCAATTTGATTACGAACGCTCATCAGCTGCTGCAAAACCGCGTTTACGTTTCGTTCATATGCTGATTTTTTGATCACTTGGAGCAGCCATCATTTTGCAAACTACCGTGTGACTCATGTCACGAGCTTTTAGAAATTAATAGCTGAATATATCTCGACTTTTGTTATGAAAATGGATTTTGATATTGACTTATCGTGTCGAAAGTGGGATAATTCTTTTAATTAAATATGTACCTTTAAAAACAGTCCAGAGAGACTGGCAAGGTAGTCGATGAGAAAAGACGGGATATACTGAGTCGCGGATTCAGTGTATGACTAAGCTTGGGGATGTGCGCATCCTTATGCCCCGCTCTGTATCTTTATGCACTCGTAACTCCTTGCCAACAAATGGCAAGGAGTTTTTTGGTTTTGCAAACAGAAAACCTGCGAATGCATACGATGCCAGTTTTGCAAAAAAGAGCAAAACTCAGCCAATGCTTACGATGTCAGTTTTGCTAAAGCAAAACTCTTAGGAGGCGAAAAAGATGAATGAAACGGCCGAACACACGATTATTGATGAAATGGGAATTCGCAGGGCGTTAACACGGATTGCGCATGAGATACTGGAAAAGAATAAAGGGGTAGAGAATTGTACCTTGATTGGGATTCGGACCCGCGGTATTTACTTGGCCAGTCGAGTAGCAGAGCGAATTTTTGAAATTGAAGGTGTGCCGATTCCTGTAGGTGAGATTGATATCACTTCTTATCGTGATGATCGCGTTAAGGTGAAGTCAGTGGAAAATGTTCAGGAAGGCGGCAAGATCCAAATTCAAGACCGCAAAATCATCCTGTTCGATGATGTGCTTTACACCGGAAGAACAGTGAGGGCAGCTATGGATGCATTGATCGATCTGGGCAGACCACAAATGATTCAACTTGCCGTACTAGTGGACAGGGGGCATCGTGAATTGCCCATTCGCCCTGATTATGTAGGAAAGAACGTACCTACCTCCAAAAGTGAAAGTATTGAAGTGCTGCTTACGGAAATCGATGATAAAGATGGCGTCATGATACTTCAACAGAGGGGGAAACAGGAGTGAGCATAGTGAGTACACAAACCAAGCATTTTCTAGGATTAAAAGGCGTAAGCGCAGGGGAAATAACGAGCATACTTGATCGTGCTGCCTACTGGGAACAATATCCTTCGAAGGTGACGAATCAATTTCAAGGCAAATTCGTTTCCAACTTGTTTTTTGAAAATAGTACAAGAACTCGGTTCTCCTTTGAACTGGCGCAAAAGCGGCTCGGTGCTGACGTACTTAATTTCTCCGCTGCGGAATCCAGTGTACAAAAAGGGGAGTCCATCTACGATACAGTCCGTACACTCGAGTCCATGGGCATTGATGCCGGTGTCATTCGATTGAAGCCGAACGGTGTCCTGCAAGAGCTGGCTGAGAAAATCAAAATCCCGCTCATTAACGCGGGGGACGGCAATAACGAGCATCCAACGCAGGCCCTGCTCGATTTCTACACAATGCGCAAACAGTTCGGCGCCATCAAAGGCTTGACGGTCTCCATTATCGGAGACATCTTGCACAGCCGCGTCGCTCGCTCCAACCTATGGGGACTCATCGCGCTGGGGGCAAAAGTTCAGTTCTGCGCACCGGAAAGCATGCAAGCACCGGAGCTGGCTGAGTTCGCACCGTATGTGTCCTTCGAGGAAGCACTGAAAGCTGACGTAGTTATGATGCTGCGTGTGCAGCTTGAACGGCACGACAAAGGAATCATCCGCTCAGCAGAGGAATATCGCGAGCAATACGGGTTAACTGCAGAGCGTGCAAGCCGCATGGCTCCTCACGCAATCATCATGCATCCTGCTCCGGTCAATCGAAATGTAGAGCTTGATGATGAGCTGGTAGAACACGAGAAATCCAAAATTTTCACACAAATTGCTCATGGTGTTCCGATTCGTATGGCGGTCATCGAACGAGCTTTATCATAAAACAGGGGGACTTCATCACAATGGGTATTTGGATCTTAAACGGACTTACCGTCGATGTAAATAATGTACAAGCGAAGAAACACATTTTGGTAGAGAATGATAAAATTGCAAAGGTTATAGAAGCAGTAGAAGGTTCGGCTCCACAAACCGAAGGCCATGAAGTCATTGATGCCTCAGGTAAACTGGTGACTCCAGGATTCATCGATATGCATGTCCACCTGAGAGAGCCTGGCTTTGAACATAAAGAAAATATCGCGACCGGAACACGTTCCGCTGCAAGAGGCGGCTTCACAACCATTGCTTGCATGCCCAACACAAGACCTGTGATCGATACTGTTGAGACGGTGAACTACATATTGGATAAAGCAGTGACGGAAGGTGTCGTCCGTGTTCTCCCATACGGCACGATTACGAAGAACGAGCTTGGCCGCGAGTTGACCGATTTCGCCGCGCTGAAAGAAGCGGGCGTCATCGGCTACACCGATGACGGTGTCGGCGTGCAAAGTGCGCAAATGATGAAAGATGCAATGGCTTTGGCTGCATCGATCGGTATGCCAATCATCGCGCATTGCGAGGATGACACGCTTGTGGTCGGCGCGCCGGTAAGCGAAGGAGCGTTCGCGAAGAAGCACGGACTGAAGGGAATCCCGAACGAGTCCGAGGCGATTCATGTAGGTCGCGACGTGCTGCTAGCCGAAGCAACGGGTGTTCACTACCACGTGTGCCACGTAAGCACCGAGCAGTCGGTTCGCTTGATCCGACATGCGAAGCAGTTCGGCATTAAAGTGACTGCCGAGGTATGCCCGCATCACCTCGTGCTGTCAGATGAAGACATTCCAGGGCTTGACGCCAACTGGAAGATGAACCCGCCGCTGCGCACGCCGCGCGACGTGCAGGCTGTCATTGAAGGTTTGGAAGACGGTACGATTGATATTATCGTGACGGATCACGCGCCGCACACCGAAGAAGAGAAAGAAAAGGGCATGATGCTGGCTCCATTCGGTATACTCGGCTTCGAAACTGCGTTCTCTCTGCTGTACACGAAATTTGTGCTTACAGGTAAATGGTCATTAGGCTTCCTCGTAGACCGGATGACGAAAAAACCTGCCGACGTATTCGGCCTTCCATACGGAACACTGGAAGTAGGCAGCGCAGCTGATATCACCATCGTGGATTTGGAAACAGAGCGCGAAGTTCTCAAAGAAGAGATCGTTTCACGCAGCAAAAACACGCCATTCATTGGCTGGAAGCTGCAAGGTTGGCCGGTTGTTACAATCGCTTCTGGTAAAGTGGTTTGGTCATAAATCGTTCTTAAATAGCGTTGTATTCAAGCATAAATCCGCATTAAGATCTATACGCAGATCGAAAAATCGTGTATATTTATACAGAATGATTGCTTTTTATGCAAATCTTATGCAATACACAAAGAAGTTGTAGGCATGACATCTACGGTTCGTGAGAATCGTTGACAATAGCGAAGGAGTTGAAAGAACATGCAGGCAAGATTGTTGCTGGAAGACGGCACTCTTTTTACAGGAAAATCGTTCGGTAGTGAAGGTGAATCCGTCGGCGAGGTAGTATTCAATACAGGAATTACAGGTTATCAGGAGGTGCTTTCCGATCCTTCCTACTGCGGTCAAATCGTGACCATGACGTATCCTTTGGTGGGGAACTACGGTGTGATTCGGGATGATTTTGAATCCGTACGTCCATTCATTCATGGCTTTGTCGTTCGTGAGCATGAAGAGATTCCTAGTAACTGGAGAGCGCAATATACACTGGGTAGCCTGCTGAAAGAATACGGCATCGTTGGGATCAGCGGCATCGATACGCGCATGTTAACACGTAAAATTCGTCATCACGGCGTTATGAAAAGCCTTTTGACAACATCCAATAAATCCATTGCTGAACTGACTGAGATCCTAAGAGGAACGCAACTTATGACGGATCAAGTCGCTCGTGTATCCACAAAAAGTGTATACGGCGCGCCTGGACACAAAGAACGTATCGTTCTCGTAGACTTCGGAGCTAAAAGCGGAATCATCCGCGATCTAAGCAAACGTGACTGCGACGTTGTTGTTGTACCTCAAGATGCTACAGCTGAACAAATTCGTCGCCTTGCGCCAGACGGTGTTCTGCTGTCTAACGGCCCTGGGGATCCGAAAGACGTACCTCACGCTGTCGAAATGATTAAAGGTTTGCTCGGCGATATCCCGCTATTCGGCATTTGCTTGGGTCATCAGCTGTTTGCACTGGCTTGCGGTGCAGACACAGACAAATTGAAGTTCGGTCACCGCGGCGGTAACCACCCGGTTAAAGATCTTGTATCTGGACGCTGCTACATTACATCGCAAAACCATGGCTACACGGTTAAGGAAGAATCCGTTCAAGGAACTGACCTTGAAGTGACGCACATCAACAATAATGATCGCACTATCGAAGGTTTGAAACATAAGAAATACCCTGCCTTCTCGGTTCAATATCACCCTGAGGCAGCGCCGGGGCCATTTGACTCCAGCTACTTGTTCGATGATTTCATCTCGCTGATTCGTCAGCACAAAATCGATAACCCACAGCAGCCGCGCCAAGCGCAAATGCTTGCACAGTGGAAAGCTTCCACGGCATCGACATCTGTGAAGGAGGAACTGCAATATGCCAAAAAATAATACACTCAAAAAGATTCTCGTTATCGGTTCCGGTCCTATCGTCATCGGTCAGGCAGCGGAATTTGACTATGCAGGTACGCAAGCTTGTCAAGCGCTTAAAGAAGAAGGCATGGAAGTTATCCTGATCAACAGCAACCCTGCTACGATCATGACAGATACGAACATGGCGGATAAAGTATATATCGAACCGATTACTCTTGAGTTTGTTACGCAAATCATTCGTCAAGAACGTCCGGATGGTTTGCTTCCAACACTAGGTGGTCAAACTGGTCTGAACATGGCTGTTGAACTAGCTCGTGCGGGTGTTCTAGAAAGCGAGAACGTGAAGCTTCTGGGAACACAGCTTACGGCGATTGAGAAAGCAGAGGATCGTGACCTTTTCAGAGACTTGATGAGAGAATTAGAGCAGCCTGTACCAGATAGCGTTATCGTAACGACGGTTGCTCAAGCGGTAGATTTTGCTAACGAAATCGGCTTTCCAATCATCATTCGACCTGCCTACACATTAGGTGGAACGGGCGGCGGTATCTGTAACACGATGGAAGAGTTGACGGAAATCGTAGCTTCCGGTATTCGTTACAGCCCAATCGGTCAATGTCTAGTAGAGCGCAGTATTGCGGGAATGAAGGAAGTCGAGTACGAAGTCATGCGTGACGCGAACGATAACTGCATCGTGGTATGTAACATGGAGAATTTTGATCCAGTTGGTGTACATACCGGTGATAGTATCGTTGTAGCACCAAGCCAGACTTTGTCGGACCGTGAGTATCAAATGCTGCGTTCGGCTTCGCTGAAAATCATTCGTGCCTTGAACATCGAAGGTGGCTGTAACGTACAGTACGCGCTTGATCCGCACAGTTTCCAATACTACGTAATCGAAGTTAACCCGCGTGTGAGCCGTTCCTCAGCGCTTGCATCCAAAGCAACAGGCTATCCGATTGCGAAGATGGCTGCTAAAATTGCGATTGGGTACACGCTCGATGAGCTAGTCAATCCAGTAACAGGCCAAACTTATGCTTGCTTCGAGCCAGCTTTGGATTACATCGTTTCCAAAATTCCACGTTGGCCGTTCGATAAATTTACAGCGGCAAACCGTAAGCTGGGTACGCAAATGAAAGCGACTGGCGAAGTTATGGCGATTGGCCGTACATTCGAAGAGTCCATTCATAAAGCAGTTCGTTCCCTAGAGATCGGCGTACACCGTTTGTTCCTAAAAGAGACGGATCTTATCGATCAAGAAACACTCGAGTACCGCCTGCAAAAGCCTGACGATGAGCGCCTGTTCTTACTCGCAGAAGCGTATCGCAGAGGTTACACCGTGGAACAATTGCAGAATTTGACGAAGATTGACTGGTGGTTCTTGAACAAACTAGACGGTCTGATTAAATACGAGAAAGAGATTGCAGCTAGCGAACTTACAAACGAGCTGCTATTCGAAACGAAGCGTAAAGGCTTTACAGACCGTGCGATTGCTGAGATTCGTACTCTGGCTGGTTGTTCGACATTCACCAAAGAAGCTGAAATCAGAACGCACCGTTTGAAGCAAAACATCAAGCCGGTTTACAAAATGGTTGATACTTGCGCGGCAGAATTTGAAGCTTCAACGCCATACTACTATTCAACTTATGAGCAAGAAGATGAAGTTACGGAAACAACAAAAGAAAAAGTGGTCGTATTGGGCTCCGGTCCGATTCGTATCGGTCAAGGGATTGAGTTCGATTACTCCACGGTTCATGCGGTTTGGGCGATCCAAGCGGCAGGTTACGAAGCGGTTATCATCAACAACAACCCAGAGACCGTATCAACAGACTTCAATACGTCCGATCGCTTGTACTTCGAGCCTCTGTTCTTTGAAGATGTGATGAACGTGATCGAACGCGAAAACCCAATCGGGGTTATCGTTCAATTCGGTGGTCAAACAGCGATTAACTTGGCTGCACCTTTACACAAAGCTGGCGTACGCATTCTCGGTTCCGATCTGGAAAGTATCGATACAGCGGAAGATCGCAAGAAATTCGAAGCCTTACTTAGCAAGCTTTCGATTGCTCAACCACCAGGCGGCACCGTTACATCGGTTGACCAAGCTGTGGGGACAGCGGCGAAATTCGGGTATCCGGTTATCGTTCGCCCATCCTACGTCCTAGGTGGACGCGCAATGGAAATCGTCTACTCCGATGAAGAATTGCTGAGCTATATGGAATATGCTGTGAAAATCAACCCTGAACATCCGGTCCTGATTGACCGCTACATGCTTGGTAAAGAGGTTGAGGTGGATGCCATCTGCGACAGAGAAACGGTTCTAATCCCAGGGATTATGGAACATGTTGAACGCGCAGGGGTTCACTCCGGTGACTCCATCGCAGTTTATCCGCCGCAATCCATCTCAGATGAGATTAAACAACAAATTATCGACATTACGACGAAAATCGGCCTTGAGCTGAACGTAGTTGGTCTGGTCAACATCCAGTTCGTTATTCATAACGATGAAGTGTATGTGATCGAGGTCAACCCTCGCTCTTCCAGAACCGTGCCTTTCTTGAGCAAAGTAACGAACATCCCGATGGCGAACGTGGCTACACGCGTTATTATGGGACAAAAGCTGGCTGATATGGGCTACCAAGGCGGTTTATGGCCGGAAGACAAGTACGTATCGGTTAAAGTGCCAGTGTTCTCCTTCGCGAAGCTGCGCCGTGTAGATACGACGCTCGGACCTGAGATGAAATCGACGGGCGAGGTTATGGGGCGCGATATCAATTTTGCCAAAGCACTCTATAAAGGCTTAATTGGAGCGGGGATGAAAATTCCTGCAGCAGGATCTGTCGTAGTAACAGTAGCTGATAAAGATAAAGAAGAAGCGATTGAAATCTTAAAGGGCTTCTATCGACTTGGATATAAAATCATTGCAACAGGCGGAACGGCAGCTGCGATCGAACAAGCTGGTCTTCCAGTGACGACCGTTCACAAGCTGAGCGAAGGTTCGCCTAACATTCTGGATCTTATCCGCAGCGGTGATGCACAATTCGTTGTGAACACACTGACGAAAGGTAAAGAGCCAGAGCGTGACGGCTTCCGCATTCGTCGTGAAGCGGTTGAGAACGGTGTGGTTTGTATGACATCACTTGATACAGTAAGAGCGCTTGTTAATATGCTTGAAGCGATCAACTTCTCCTCACGTGCAATGCCAATTCATGTCTAAGACTATGCTTACGAAGTCAGTTTTGCTAAAGCAAAACTCTAAGGAGAGTGACGAACTTGAGTACACTAACTCGCACAGATGTTACTGGACGCATTATGGTCGCTTTGGATTATGCGAACGCAGAAGGTGCTGAAGGGCTGCTCAAGCAGCTCGAAGGCATCCCTTGCTACGTGAAGGTGGGCATGCAGCTGTTCTATGCTGCGGGTCCTGGCTTCGTAGCGAGTCTGAAGGATCGCGGCTACAAGGTGTTCCTCGATGTGAAGATGCATGACATTCCGAACACGGTCAAAGGCGGCGCAGAAAGCGTGACGCGCCTTGGGGTTGACGTGTTCAATGTCCATGCTGCCGGAGGCAAGCAAATGATGGAAGCCGCCTTGGAGGGTGTCGACAAGGGGTTAGCTGTAGGTGCTTCGCGCCCGATCGTTATCGGCGTGACACAATTAACCAGCACCAGTGTACAGGTGCTGAATGACGAGATCGGCCTGACCGGTACGGTTGAGCAGGCCGTCATTCGTTATGCCCGCTTGGCGCATGCTGCGGGGCTTCAGGGTGTCGTCGCATCACCGCTTGAGGTGACCGCGATTAAGGCAGCATGCGGTGACGGGTTCGTCACCGTGACGCCAGGCATTCGCCCTGCGGGAGCCGACGTGGGCGACCAATCGCGCATCATGACGCCAGTTGAGGCGTTCGCGCAGGGGACGGATTATGTCGTGATCGGTCGACCGATCACAGGCGCAGCGGATCCAAGAGCAGCAATTGAAGCGATTATCGATTCAATCGTTTAGCATGCTTGGTCTAACAACGGAAGGAACGGTGGTAGGAACATGAGTCAACTCGAAACAATCGCGCAGCATATTGCAGCGTCATTATTAGATATAGAAGCGGTGGCACTTCGACCGCAGCAGCCTTTTACATGGACTTCTGGCCTGAAGTCGCCAATCTATTGTGACAATCGTCTGACGATGTCACACCCAGCTATACGTGAAGCGATCGCCGACGGCTTCGCAGCTTTGATTCAAGAGAAATTCCCGGATGCTGAGGTTGTTGCTGGTACGGCAACAGCGGGCATTCCTCATGCCGCTTGGGTTGCTCAGAAGTTAGGTCTCCCGATGATCTACATTCGTGATAAAGCCAAAGGACATGGCAAGGAAAACTTGATTGAAGGTACTGTGAAACCAGGTCAAAAGGTGATCGTGATTGAGGATCTGATCTCTACGGGTGGCAGTTCTTTGAAAGCAGCTATTGCTGTCAAAGAAGCTGGCGCTGTAGCGCTGGGTGTGCTCGCGATTTTCTCCTATCAGCTAGATAAAGCTACCGATGCATTCCAAGCTGCTGATATGCCGCTGTACACACTTTCCAACTACTCTACACTGCTTGAAGTGGCTCTGGAGAAGGGGAAAATCAAACAAGAAGACATGGAATTGCTTCGTTCTTGGAGATCGAATCCTGCTGCGTTTGGTGTGTAGGTCTGTATCTGCTTAAAATGAATTGCGAGGATTGACGAATTGTGTAAGTATATTCTATACTTGATAAGTGCTAGGTACTGCCTAACATCTGCGAAATGGCAAATGACGCGAAAGCGACAGACGCAAAGCTATAGGGGCTACTCGGTTACACCGTATGCTTGCCAGCTACCGAACGATGAGAGGAGGAGTGCTCGTGAATATCAATAGTGTTCTAACTGCGATTAGTGGTGGAGACGCTTTGAAGCAAGCCGTTGGCATTCAGCTTTTAAGCAAAGTAAGTGATATGCAAGCAGCTTCATCTAGTACTTTAGTACAGGATTTTGCTAAATCCCAACAGCTGGTTACCGCTTCAGCGACACCGCATTTGGGTGGCAATCTCGACATCCGCATATAGTTCATAACGGAAGAAGCTCTACCTTTACGAAAAGGAGAGCTTCTTTTTTGATTATATAATTAATATGTTTTGGGTTAGGTGAGGAAATCAAAGCAATGCAAAGCTTACTCCCTCCTGTTGTTTGTTTTCTCTTCTGTGGGAGAACTTACAGTGTAGAGCGACGGGCCTAGATAAAGCAACTTAGCATGTGAGAACTCTGATGGCTTTTTTATAGAAAAGAGATCGTCGATTCATTCGGCCAACCTTACTCTACATTGAGGTCTAAAATCGAATCGCAACAAATGGGTTCGAAATGAAGTACAACTATAATTTTGCCAAATAGCCTTTAGGCGTGTAGCCAGTATAGCCCATCTAAACTTCACTAAGCTGCTGATCGACTCTAATCCGTTTTTCTTTCTGGATGAGGTTAACCTTGTGTCAGTTGTTGAATAAATGTTTGCAAGGGCTGGGACATCCACTTTTTGGGGTGAAGCAGCAGTTGAAGGTCTAATTTTAAGTCTGAATGTGAAAAAGGAAGATGGGCAAGTTTTCCTTGTTCCAGTTCGTTCTGTACTGCAATTTGGGGCAGCAGGGCGATACCTAGCCCATTCATGACGCAGTGTTTAATGGTTTCTAAATTGCCGAGTTCAAAACCAATTTGAAGCGGGACTGCATGATCTTTTAGTAACTTTTCAAACATACCTCGATAGATACAGCCCTCTTCTGTAACGATAAATTCGGCTTGCTGAAAATCAGTTAGCTGTATTTGTGTTCGTTTCGTTAGCGGATGCCCAAGCGGTGCCACCAAAACTAAAGGTTCTTCCCTGACCTTTGTACAGGTAAGTGTGGTATCTGCAGGATAACGATCTAGTAGGAGTCCAATGTCATAGTCCCCATCTCTTACTTTGGTAATGAGGGAAGCTTCACTATCAGGGAAGAGCTGGATATTCAGTCCAGGAAATTGTTGTTTCAGCACATGTAAATAGGGTGGTAAATAATAAGCCGCGAGTGAGTTAATCGTTCCGATCGTCAGTGTTCCGCTGACTTCGCTTGTTATCATTTCTTTGGATTGATCATAGAGGTCAAGCATTTGCAAGACTAGCTTTAGCAAGCTTTCACCGGGTGCAGTTAACCGAAGCTGACGCCCGTATCTTTCGAAAAGAGGGACTCCATATTCTCGTTCCAACTTCTGTATTTGCATCGTAATACTCGATTGCGCATAGCCCAATTCTTCAGCAGCTCGTGTAAAGCTCTTTCTCCGTGCAACCTCCCGAAAGGTTCGGAAATAGGTTAAATCCATGGGAACCCCTCGCTTTATTATCAAAATTTTTGATGAGTCTTATCATTTATTATAGCTAACTGTGATCCAATGATCCATGCTAAAGTGAATATACAAATGAATGAGGACTGGGAGATGATTGGAATGTTAAGAGAGAAAGACTTACACGGGATCTATGTTCCCATTATTACGCCGTTTGATGAGGAATACGAGGTGGATGCATCCTCTTTTTATAATCTTGCTTTTAATTTATTTCAAGATGAGGTAAACGGACTGGTCGTCAATGGGACAACAGGGGAATCGCCGACGATTACGAATGAGGAGATGGCGATCTTATTCGATACGGCACAAGCAGCTCGCGAGGCTGCGCAAGTAGATGCTTCACTCATAGTAGGTACAGGAACGAATGATACGTTGTCCACGGTAAAAAAGACGGAGGCTGCTGGGAAATTAGGGGCTGACGCCGTTTTAGTCGTCGTGCCTTACTATAATAGGCCGAGTCAGCAAGGGATCATTGAACATTTTCGCCGGGCAGCCAGCGTTGGTGTGCCTGTCATTCTATATGAAATACCGCATCGCACAGGAGTGACGTTGGAACTTGATACCGTGCGTACGATACTTGAACTCGATGGTGTCATAGGTATGAAAGACAGTACGTCTAACACCCGATTGGTGTCTGAGCTTACTCGTCTAGGCTCCAAGCCCGTCTTGTGTGGGGAGGATTCACTGCTTTATGAGGCGCTTAGCTCCGGTGCTAAAGGGGTTATGAGTGCGTCAGCGAACGTAATGACTGAGCGGATTGTATCGTTTTATCAGCATTTTGAAGCTGGACAACACGAGTTGAGCAAAAAGCTATTCGATGAGTTGCTGCCACTCATTCGATTACTTTTCGAAGAGCCAAATCCAGCACCTCTCAAATGGCTGCTTGAGCAGCAAGGTGTCATTGAATCCGGAACACTTCGGTTGCCGCTGCTTTCGGTGACAGAAGGCTTGCAGAAGAAGTTAGCTGCTTATTTACAAAAATGAGAGGAAGAGGGTTATGAATCGTACTAGGGTATTTACAGGCTCACCTTGGGAACCGGTTGTAGGCTATTGTCGGGCGATTCGGGTGGGGGACTGGATCGAAGTTGCTGGCACAACTGCCATGAGGGATGGAGAGGTTGTTGGCATTGGTAATCCGTATGAACAAGCGCGGTTTGTCCTCCAGACGATTGAGCAGGCGCTGCAAGAACTCGGGGGGCAAATGTCAGATGTGATTCGAACACGTATGTATGTGACGGATATTTCGCTATGGCAGGAGTTCGGCAGGGCGCATGGGGAGTTTTTCCGCGACGTGCAGCCCGTGGCAACGATGGTTGAAGTGAAGGCTTTAATAGATCCTTTGTTGTTGATAGAGATTGAGGTTGAAGCCCTGTTGGTAGAGGAAGCTTTGAGAGGCTTGTAGTAAGGTTTATTAGTACAAATAAGCGCGGGAAACGCGCTTACAGCGAGAGCTCTGCGAGCCGAAGTTCGCCGACAGAGTCTGAGAAGCCGGAAATGGACTTCTCAGCTACCAAAACATATAAATTCTATTAAAAAAAGCGCTTGTCCCCTTAAAAGGCGATTTGAAATCGCGGGCATAAGGGGAAAGCGCTTTTGTTTATTTATATCCTACACGTTTACCAAGAATGATGAGGTCGCGTTCGATTCCGTCAAGTTCAGCAACGCCAGGCAGATGGGCCCAATTGGCGAAGCCGAATTTACGGAAAAGGTGGAGGCTGGGATCATTATGACCGAAAATGAAGCCGAGCAGTGTCTTCAGTCCCAGCTTTGGACTAGCCTCTATTGCGTGCTCCATCAGGTAACGACCAATGCCTTGGCCGCGAAAAGCTTCATCGACATAAATGCTGACTTCTGCTGTAGCGTTATAGGCGGGGCGGCCATAAAAGGACTGAAAGCTGAGCCATCCACAAATGCCGCTGCCGTTTTCCAATACCCATAAAGGGCGGAAATCCGCTGAGTGCTCATGAAACCAGCCTTCGCGACTGGCAGTGGTCACGGGTTCTGTATCAGCCGTAACCATGCGTCCTTCAATGGTAGAATTATAAATTCGTACAATTTCTGCTAAGTCTTCCAAGCTGGCATCGCGGATCGTTAGGTGATTCGTACTCATGTTAAGGATCTTTCCTTTCCGTGTTTATTTACTCATTGCGGCTAGTTTCAGCCAGAAACGGCTGATAGTCTCTGTACCTTTATCCCAATTGACCAAATGGAAATGTTCATTCGGTGCATGCAGGTTTTCACCTGGCAAACCAAAGCCAAGCAGCACTACGGGGGCGTCTAATACACGTCCCAACACTTCAACAATGGGGATTGAACCTCCGCTTCGAGTATATACAGGCCAAACGCCATAGGTATCCTCATAAGCTTCCGCAGCTGCTACCATAACTGGCTCGTCAATTGGCGTAATAAAAGGATTTCCGCGCAGCTGGCGGTCTAGGGTCACTTTTACACCAGGCATCGAGATAGCGAGGATATGATTTTCAACCGCATCCATGATTTCCTCGGGTACTTGTGCGGCAACGAGACGGCAAGCTATTTTTGCGCTGGCACGATTAGGAATGATTGGTTTAATGCCTTCACCCTGAAAGCCGCCGCTCACGGACGTGATTTCCAAGGTCGGTCTAGATGTTGTTTGTTCGTAGAACGAGAACCCTTTTTCCCCATATAGTGTTTCAACATGTAAGTCCGATCGGACCTTGTTAGCGTCGGGTTCTACTTGTTTAAAGGCTTCGCGTTCTTTGTCTGAGAGCTCAATGACGCGATCATAGAAGCCTTCTACGGCTACTCGACCATTTTCATCATGAAAGGAACTCAGCACCTTCGATAAAGCGTGAATCGGATTTTGAACAGCGCCGCCGAACAGGCCCGAATGGAGGTCACTATTTGCGCCATCGACCGTAATTTCAAACCCAGCTAGTCCGCGAAGACCATACATAAGGGCAGGTTTTCCTGGTCCTTGCATTTGTGTATCGGAAAGAACAATGGTATCAGCTTGTAATTTATCTTTATACTTTTCAACGAAGGCAGGTAGATGCTTACTAGCAATCTCTTCTTCGCCCTCAATACAAAACTTCACATTAACAGGCAGACTGCCGTGCGTTCGTAAAAAAGCTTCAATTACTTTGGCATAAAGCAGCAATTGCCCTTTATCATCGGTGCTGCCGCGGCCAAATAGCTTGCCATCTTGAATCATAGGCTCAAATGGGGGTGTGTTCCACAGCTCTAGCGGCTCAGCCGGTTGAACATCATAATGCCCGTAGACAAGTACAGTTGGCTTACCCGGAGCATGCAACCAGTCTGCGTAGACAACGGGATGTCCCCCAGTAGCCATAATTTCAATGTTCTCAAGACCGGCTTGTTTCAAAGATTGAGCCGTCCATTCTGCACAACGAATCATGTCTGGTTGATGCTCGGCGACAGCACTTATACTCGGAATCCGCAAAAACTGCATTAATTCCTCTATGTGTTGATCCCTTTGCTCATTCAAATAGGTTTTGATCGTTTCAATCATGTTTGATTTCTCCTTCTTTGTAAGCCATTTAGATTGTTGCTTCTTTTAAGTTCCCCAAATGCAAGTAAATTCCTGCAATTAAGTGATGCAGACACACATTTTATAAGTGAGTTGCACGATGTAAATGGAAGTAGGTATTATTGAATAGGTAAATTCTGCTATTTGAAGGGGGGAAGTTAATGAAACTCTTGGTTAAGACGGAACGAATGTCTTTAGTTTTATTGGATCGTACTTCCGTAGATCTGGTTCTGGACTATGTGATTCGTAATCGAACTTTTCTTGAACCGTGGGAATTAGAACGTAATGATACGTATTTCACGAAGGATTATCAAGCTGAGCAGTTGGAACAAGAGGCAATGAAGATCGAGGAAGGCCAGATGCTTAAGGTATGGATGCTATTTGAAGAACGAATTGTGGGGTCAATTGCGCTTAGTAATATCATCAGAGGCGCTTTTCAATCTTGCCATTTGGGCTACCGAATGGACGGGAGACTCCTTAATCGAGGACTCATGACAGAGGGAGTGAAAGCGATTATTGCCTACGCTTTTGACGTGATGAAACTTCACCGTATTGAAGCCAATATCATGCCTCGAAATGCGGCATCATTGAAGGTCGTTGAGAAGTTGGGCTTTTATGAAGAGGGCTTGGCCCTCAAATATTTGCAAATTCATGGTGTTTGGGAGGACCATATTCATATGGTACTGCGAAATACAGCTATGGAATAAAATTCAGGAAAATCATAGAAAATGTCGAAAAATGTACGTAAGGATCGTCATATCATATTGCTATCAAGTCATTACTCTAATAGAATAATGTATTGAGCATGTACTCATACATAATTACTAGGGGGACATTACGTTGAATGATTTTGAAACGGTTGTAAAATCTAGACGATCTGCAAGCAAATTCACGCAAGGGATCGATATTTCACAAAAAGAATTAGAACAAATTTTTTCCCTTGTTAAGTTTGCCCCGTCGGCTTATAACTTACAGCATGCAAATTATGTTGTTGTCACAGACCCTTCGGTGAAACAGAAGGTCTATGATGCATCTTACAAGCAGTACAAAATTCAGAGCTCGTCTGCAGTTATTGCGGTCCTTGGCGATTTGGAAGCATATAAGGACTCTGATAGAATCAATGAAGGGCTTTTCCATTTAGGATTCTTAAGTAAACAAGAGTTAGATGCCGAAGTACAGCAAGTGACACATTTCTATGAAGAACGGGGAGAGCCGTTCAAGCGAGATGAAGCGATTCGGAATGCAAGTCTATCAGCCATGTTATTTATGCTTACAGCGAAAGAACAAGGTTGGGACACTTGTCCGATGATCGGTTTTGAGGCAGACAAGCTGATTGAGGCTCTTCAATTAGAGGAGCGTTACGTGCCAGTTATGTTAATTACGATTGGGAAAGAAGATACTTCCCGTCAGCGGCCGCGCGGTTATCGTAAACCGATTGGTGAGTTTGTGAAATTTGTTTAATACATATATAGAGACCGTTTATTGCTAAGAAGGCAATGAACGGTCTTTTTTTATTACTGGTTTCTTTGAAGTACGTCTACTGCAATAATTTAAGAAAAACTTTATAATTGCCCTGCTTTTTTCTTAAAAAAACTGCTTTATCCTACAAATGTAAGGATGAAGGAGGGATTAGCGATGAAGAAGCGGGGCTATTATAAATAGGCAATTCGTTGTATGGATGAATTTTCCATTTCATAGTATATTTTAATAGATTCATACAAACGGATACATCGTCAAAAAGCTTTCAGGAAATTTTCAGTTTCATGAAACCTTTTGGAAAGATCTGCCGTCTATTTTATCATACATACAGTTTGGAAATGAAAGGAAGTTATACCAAATGGCAAGCTGGTTTCGTAAAAGAAGCGCAATTGACGCTTTGGCTATCGATGAGGAGCCGCATTCGGATGAACGCTTTTCTCGTCACAGCCAACTTCATTCTCCACTATTATCGGTCAGTGGTGTACACCGCTCCTTTCAAGTTGGAGGCCAGAAGTTAGAGGTACTGAAAGGGATTGAGATGGAGCTCAAACCGCTGCAGCTTGTCATGCTCAAAGGCCGATCCGGCTCTGGGAAAACAACGCTGCTTAATTTAATTGGGGGGCTCGATCAGCCGAATGAGGGGGAGATTTTATTTCAAGAGCATGCCTTTCATCTCAGCAGTGACGATGAACGGACGTTGATACGTCGTAAGGAAATTGGTTTTATCTTTCAATCTTATGCTTTAATGCCTTTGCTGTCTGCTTGGGAAAATGTCGAGCTAGCGCTGCGAATGGCGAGTATTCCG
This sequence comes from Paenibacillus sp. J31P190, assembly GCF_059692075.1. Lineage (NCBI taxonomy): Bacteria > Bacillati > Bacillota > Bacilli > Caryophanales > Paenibacillaceae > Paenibacillus > Paenibacillus sp. J31P190. The sequence goes on from NZ_JCAUAS010000009.1 coordinate 224,362, forward strand.
CATTCCCAGTGGAAAGAGCGAGTGAAGCATTGCCTGGAGCTCGTTGGGCTTGGCAAGCGGATGCACCATCGTCCTTACGAGCTCTCCGGCGGTGAGCAGCAGCGTGTGGCGATTGCAAAGGCGATTGCGCATCGGCCTTCCCTTATTTTGGCGGATGAGCCAACAGCTGAGCTGGATTCGCAAATGGGTGCGCAGATTATGTCCGTTTTCCGCAGCATTATGAAAGCAGAGCAAGTCACGATATGTATGACAACTCATGACCCTACAATTTTGGAGGTTGCCGATCATGTTTACGAAATGGTGGACGGAAGATTCGTCACGTAATTGGACGATGAAGCCATTAGCTGCACTTCTTGTATGTTCAACAATACTATTTGCGTCTGGGTGTTCACTTTTGCCTAAGGAGCAGGAAGAAGAATCGCTTCCGACGATTAATCCACCTAAGCTTTCCAAAAAGCCTGAATACACAGTGAAAACGGAAACCCTTGAAACGAAAGTGAGAGGGAGTGGGCGTTTAATGGCTTTGCAAGAGGAGAAGCTGTTTTTCTCCGAAGATATGTCCGCCAAACGGATCAGTGCCATTCTTGTGAAGAATGGGGATTCCGTCGAAAAAGGGCAGCCGATCGCGGAGCTTGACGTATCGGATATGGCGAGCGATCTGAAGCGAAAGAAGCTTCAAACACGTAAGGATGAGCTTACGATGATCGAAACACTACGTAAAGCGGATGAAATGTCGCCTGAGCAAATCGAGCAGGCAAAGATTGATTTTGAGTTAAAGCGGGAAGAACTGACCAAGCTTGAAACACAAGTTGGTAAAGCGCAGCTGCTCGCTCCGTTCAGCGGAACCATTGTCACTGTAACTGCCAAGAAAGGCGATACCGTGAAGTCCGGTGAATCCGTTGCGACTCTCGCCGATTTGAATGAACTATCTGTGGCCGCAAGTATTAGCGCAGATGATGCGAAGAAAGTAGCTATTGGTATGGACGTGCAGGTGGATATTAATTCGGCTGGCCAGCACAAAGGGAAAGTGAAGCAGCTTCCGAATCCGCAAGCTGGTAACAACAATAATAACGGCGGGTTTCCTGGCCAAGGTGGGCAAGGTGAGCAGGATACAATTGATAATTATTTGGTCGTTCAGCTTAGTGAGTTTCCAAAAGGGCTGAATCGAGGAACACCGCTAAGTGTCACGATTATTACACAAAGAAAAGAAAACGCCACGACGATCCCTCTGGCTGCACTTCGCTCGTATTCGGGTCGGAATTATGTCCAAGTCATTGATAATCAAGGAAATAAGAAGGAAGTGGACGTGGAAATCGGTCAGCAGACATCAACGGATGTGGAGATTGTTAAAGGTCTCACAGCTGGGCAGAAAGTAGTGGGTCGCTAATGTCCATGCCGATGCTGCGGTTTTTATTTCGGAAAATGTGGAATACCCGCTGGCTAACGCTCAGCACCCTGCTTGGACTAGTGATGGCTGTTGCTTTTACCACGAGCATTCCGATGTATGCCGATGGGTCACTGAAGCGAGTCGTCGCCAAATCGTTAGAAGAAAAGAGCGAGGGACTTCCAGCAGGCTCACTGCTCATGCGCTATCAAGCTGTTGGGACAGAACGTGCAGGGCTTACAGAGCTCAATGACGTCAATGTGTATATACAAGATGAAATTCCGAAAGATGTTGGCTTTCCATTACAGACCTATGCAAGAAGCTATACCATCAAAGGAGCGCAGCTAGCTCCCGCAGATGGGACTAAAGCAGACCCTAGTAAACGCCGACAAATGACATTAACGACATTAAGCGGATTAACCGATCAGGTTGAATGGTCAATCGGCCAGATGGCTTCTGGGCAAGTGCAGAATGGGATATTGGAAGCTGTAGTCTTAGAAGAAGCTTTGTTTCGAAACGATCTGCATGTAGGGGATATATTCAGTTATTCAGTCTCGGGTGCAGGCGGCAGTCAATTGTTAAAAGTGAAGATCGTTGGTTCCTTCAAACCCAAAAATGAAACGAGTGCTTATTGGTTTCAAGGCTTAGAAGGGTTAGTAAACGCACTTATTATTCATGATGATGTTTTCATGAAAACGTTGTTGACGGAGAAGAAGATTCCGCTTCAGCTGGCCAATTGGTATTATGCATTCGATCTGCGGAATATCCAAACTAGTCAATTATCGCCACTTGAGAACCGTTTGGAGCGTCTGGATATCAATTTGTTCCAAAAACTTAAGAATACAAAGGTAGATGTTTCGTTCAAGCCGATTCTTACTGAATTTAAAGCTCAAAGTCTACAGATGCAGATTTTATTATTCACATTAGCGGCACCAATGATTGCGATGGTTTTCTACTACATTGTGATGAATGCCAGACAATCGCTTGATCGACAGCGTGGTGTGATTGCCATCCTGCGAAGCCGTGGGGGCAGCACGAAGCAAATTGTGGGAATATACTTTCTGGAAGGTTTATTACTTGGGGCGATTGCACTGCTGATTGGACCCTTCATGGGCTGGTTCATGGCCAAAAGTATCGGCTCTTCCAGCGGATTTCTTACGTTCGTTGATCGTAAATCAATTCCTGTTAGTTTTACGAATGAGGCGATGCTCTACGGCGGGCTCGCTGTTCTGATTGCTATTCTTGCCAGTGTGATTCCAGCTGTCCTTTTCGCAAGATCTTCGATCGTCAACTATAAGCAGCAGCTCGCAAGGTCAGATCGCTCGCCACTATGGCAGCGGTGGTTCATCGATATCGTGCTGTTAGGACTTGTTGGCTACGGCTTCTACTTATTTGATCAACGCCAAGTATTGTCCGTACAAACAGGGCTAACGACCGATCAATTACAGGTTCATCCGCTGCTGTTTTTCGTTCCAGCACTCTCGATCTTTGCGCTAGGACTTTTCTTTCTGCGCATTTTTCCGTGGTTGCTGCGATTGTTCGGCTGGCTTGGACGGAAATTCCTGCCCGTGCCGCTATATTTGACGCTTGTTCAGCTTTCACGCTCAGCCAAATCCTACTACCCGCTCATGCTTCTGCTCATTCTTACGCTCGGCCTAGGCGTGTACAATTCTTCGGCTGCACGTACGATCGATCTGAACTCGACGGAGAGGATCATGTACCAATATGGTACCGATGTTGTGCTGCAAACCGTATGGGAAGGATTCTCAGACGACCTGCCGAAGGATCCGAACGCAGGGAAAAGCGGCGGTGGAGCACAGGGGGGCGGGACATCTGGTGCCGGAGGTAATAACGGAGGCAGCGGTGGCTCTGGAGCGGGTGGAGGCCAAGGTCAAGGTGGCCCGAAACCTGGAGAGGAGACACCTTCCAAGATTCGTTACGTCGAGCCGCCCTTTCAAATGTTCCGTGATCTTGAGGGCGTCCAGGCTGCGGCCAGAGTTTTGCAAATGAAAGGAAACGTTGTTGTTTCTGGTAAATCAACCGGTCAGGGAATGATCATGGGAATCGATAATGCCGATTTTGCCAAAGTAGCTTGGTTCCGTCCCGATTTGTTCCCAGCACATCCGAATCAATACCTGAATTTACTAGGAAGCTATGAGCAAGCTGTCATCATACCTTCGAATTATGCAAGCAAATATGCGCTTAAAGCGGGTGATTTGCTTTCGATAACCATCGGTCAGCAGCCTGTGGAATTCGTGATTGTTGGTATCCTGCCATATTGGCCGAGTCAATATCCGGATCAGGCTCCATTTTTCATAGCAAATTTGGATTATATATATGATCAGGCACCTATTACTCCCTATGAAGTATGGCTCAAAATGAAACCTGACGCTAAAGTTGCACCGATTGTTGCATCTCTGCAAGCCAAAGGGATTGAGCTAGCTTCCGTGAAGGATGTTCGTAACGAGCTCATTATTCAGAAGAAGCTTCCAGCAAGAGGCGGCGTCTTTGGCATTCTTAGCCTGGGCTTTCTTGTCTCAGTGATCGTGTCCTTAATCGGCTATATGCTGTATTGGTTCTTCAATTTATCCAGCAGAGTTGTACAGTTTGGAGTGCTTCGCGCCATGGGGCTTTCCCGCAAACAATTAACTGGCATGTTGCTCCTAGAGCAAGGCTTTACAGCTGGGTTGTCCATCGCGCTAGGCATCGGAATTGGTAAATTAACGAGTTATTTCTTCCTGCCTTTCCTTCAAACTTCCCAGAATGTGAAGACGCAGGTGCCGCCGTTCCGAGTTGTTTTCGATTCCAAAGACACCTATCAGCTATATTTCGTGGTTGCTTTCATGATGATAACAGGGGCGCTGCTGTTGTTCTTACACATTAGAAGGCTGCGCGTTCATCAGGCTGTGAAGCTGGGAGAGGAGAAATAGCGTGATTACTTGCGAAGGCTTAGTCAAAATTTATAAAACAGACGAGATAGAAGTTGTCGCTTTGCAAGGGCTAAACATTCAGATCGATGCCGGTGAGCTTATGGCCATTATCGGGAATAGCGGAAGCGGCAAGTCCACATTGCTGAACATATTAGGGGGGCTTGATCGCCCTTCCGCAGGTCAAGTGAAAGTCGGTGATTGGGATTTATTGAAGATTACCGATAAGCAGCTGGTTGATTACAAACGACATACGGTCGGCTTCATCTGGCAAAATAATGCGCGCAATCTTGTCTCTTACCTCACCGCGCTCGAGAATGTGGAAATGCCAATGATGCTCAGCGGGAACTATGACCCTGTCTACGCGAAACAGTTGCTTGGATGGGTGGGCCTCAGCCACCGCTTGAATAACAAGCTGCAAGAACTGTCCGGTGGGGAACAACAGCGCGTGGCTATTGCGATTTCGCTTGCAAACCGTCCGCGTTTGCTGTTAGCGGATGAACCAACGGGGTCGGTGGATACGAAGACGGCGGATATGATTCTTTCTATTTTCCAACGGCTGAATAAAGAATTGGGAGTGACGATTGTCATTGTTACCCACGATATGTCCATGGCAGGCAAAGTAGGGCGAGTCGTTGCCATTCGAGACGGTATGACAAGTTCGGAGTTTATTGCCCGCAATCCTTCGTTTTCGGCGCTTGATGGAACATCGGCTGGGCTCACAAGTGAAGACCATGAGGAATATGTGGTGCTAGACCGTGCGGGACGATTGCAGGTTCCGAAGGCTTACTTGAACGCTCTGCAGATTGACGGTAAAGCTACGATGGAGTTTGACGGCGAGAAAATTATGATTAAAGCACCGAAAGATTTATCTACGAGTGAAGATATCGAACGAATTGAATCAAATTCACAAACCGTTGGAGGAAAATCAAAATGAAAAAGTTATCACGTAAAATGCTTGCTACAACCTTAACGCTGGTTATGGTAGCTCCACTAGCTGTTGCTTGTACCAAGGGGGAAAAAACCGATGATAAACAGGAGCGCGTGCTTAAGATCGCGACTTCTATGATGTACGGAGGTGATGATGAGTATTTCAGACAACAATTCACCGAAATATTTGAATTCGCCAATCCCAATATTAAGATTGAAATGATTCCAACGATGGATGAGAAGTACCGTTATGGCAACATTCAACCTGGTGAGAAAATGCCCGATCCGATGGAGAAGCTGAAGGAAGTGATGCAGGGTGATAATCCGCCGGATGTGGTTATGCTTGGATATGAACAGCTGCCGGAAATGATTGAAAGCAACATGCTCACACAGCTGGATCAACGAATAACGAAAGATAAATTCGACACCGCAGGAATCGTTCCGGCGGTTATCGATGGCATGAAAAATGCAGGCGGCGGGAAGCTTTACGCACTTGCTCCGACATTCAGCTCTTCGGCACTCATTTATAACAAGAAAATGTTCACAGATGCGGGAGTCGATTTTCCGAAGGATGGGATGACATGGGATGAGACGTTCGATCTTTCCAAACGCCTTGTTAAAGGGGAAGGAGAGAGTCGAATCAATGGTTTCTCATTTACAACGCAATCTCAAGGCGGAGATTTGTTCTATGGCATGCAAATGTACACAGCTCCACTGCAATTGAAAATGTTTGATGATGCCGGTGAGAAAATGACGGTGGATACGGACCAATGGGAAAAAGTTTGGACAAAAATGGCTCAAATGCAAAAAGATAAAGTGTTCCCAGAGATGATGGATCCGCAAAAGCAAATGAACCGTCAGTATGATCAAAATAACCCTTTTGCGTATGATGATTTCATGTCAGGCCGATTGGCTATGGCGATTATCAATTATGGTCAAATTCAACAGCTTACGAATGCAAACAAAAATGCAGCCAATTTTAAAAGCTATACACCAATCGAATGGGATGTTGTAACGATCCCTTCCCACCCGGAAGCAAAAGGTGTTGGCGGATCCATCTATATGAATGGTATTATGGGTATAAATGCCAAAGCGCAAAACCCTGATGATGCTTGGAAATTCATAAAATTCATTAATGGCGAAGATTGGGCAAAATTGAAATCTCATAGCTCCTATAACTTAGTTGCCCGCTCCAAATATTTGAAGCCCAAAGATGGATTGGACTTCCATATGGAAGCTTTCTACAATGTGACACCTGCTCCAATGGATAATAACATGAAAATTTATCGCACTAATCCTAACATTTATCAGGTACAAGAAATTGGTCATACTCAGTTTATGAGTGTCATTCAAGGGAAAACGACTGCTCGCGAAGCACTTAAGCAATGGCAAACCCAGGGGGATGCGATGCTCAAACAAATGAAGGAAAATCCGAATACGCCTATGAACCCGATGATACAACAGGCTGTACCTGCTGGCTAAGGCAGGCTGGAATTTCAAATAGGATCATATTATGAAGGAGGAAGCTCATTATCATGTACATCAAGAAACGCTATCGCTTGGCAACCATTGCCTTGTCTGCCGCATTGGCGCTCGGAGCTGTAACGCCCGTTTTGGCGGATAGCAGTCCATACGCTATATCTACGACCATCGGAAAAGTTTCCATCACAGGCAGCAGTTATTTTGAATTGAAACAGATCCATGTTTTGCCTGATCAAAGCGGCAAGCTCGCGACATTTACCATTACGATTCATAACGAAGGGAGCAGTGAGCTGCAATTTATTGATTATTGGGTTCGTTTGAAAAGCAAATCCGGCAATCAATTTTCAGCACGCTTGCTGCCTGCAGATAAGGATAAGAACCGGATTGCTCCCGGTTCAACAACAGATTTAACGTTCTATGCGACCGTTAATACTAGCACGAACTTGCAAGATCTCGTTGTCCAATTTATCAAATGGGATTTTAGCCAGTCCAATTTTGAACGTGTCCTGGGTGAAGTCGCTGTACCGGATACCTATACAGATGTTACGCCTTCAGATGGTGCTGCAGCAATTTCTGTCAATGGAACCAACGTGAAAGCTTCAATTAAAAAGTTTGTCAGCAACAAGAATGAAAAATATCACGTTCCCACCGTATATTTGACTTTAGAGAACGTTGGCAATCATACCGTTACGATTCCTTCATACCTCTTCTCGATTCGCACGAAAGAAGGTCTGCTTTATCCGCTGGAAGCCAAAGGATTGAAAGATTTGAAGATCAATCCGAAGGAAAGCAAAGAAATTCAGCTATCCGGTTCTATTCCGGTAGCCGTTTCCGCGGAAGCTTGGCAATTGGCAGTTGCAGAAACAATTCCTGACTTGAAATTGAATGTTTCCGTTGCGAATTTTGGGCTGCCTGCCGTTACGCAGCAAGAAGGCGGCTCTGTAGGTAAGGAGTATTCCTTCACAAGTAAATCAGGTATTTATACAACGCAGCTTAATGGATTGCACCGACTGCCTTGGGAAGATCAAGATCTGTTAACGGCCGATTTGACACTAAGTAATAAAGGTGAGGAGTCACTTCCTATCCCGAAATTATCAGGGTATTTCCTTCTTGATGGCGCTGTGAAAATCGATGCCAAGCTCATTCAGACGGCTAAAGTAATCGGATTGGGAGCAGGAGCGAGCGTTAATTTGCAAATTGCTGGTAAAGTGCCATATACGTATGAATTTTCTCAAATTAAATTAGTTCTTCAAGAGAATGAAGGAGAAACGCCTCCAACAGGAACGGGTACTGGTACAAGCAGTACTGCAGCAACGGATGTGCTGGAGTTTTCCACACAGGCGGAGCTTCAGGCCATTCCTTTCATTGGTATGGGACAGTCCTATACATCCAATGATATTGGGCGTAAAGCGAAGTATGTAGTTCGAAGTGTATCCACTTATGAGGATAAAACGAATATCATGTACTCCGCTATGGTGGAAGCAACCAATTTGGAGAAGCGTTTCACGAATGTATCTAAATTCGTCGCCAATTTCCGATCATCGGATGGAACGGTTTTCCCGGCAACTGTTGCTGAAGTAAAGAACAAGATTAGTCCAACTGGAAAAGCGTTATTAAATGTATGGGCTTCTGTGCCAAAAGGTTACACGACAGCAAATTTGAGCTTACTTCTTGGAGAAGCAGTGACAGAAGGGAAGTTGTCAGAAGGGGAGAAAGCCGTCGCGGATTCCTATGTGAACCCAGTTTCCTACTGGCTGCCTGATGAGAAGACGAATGTTGCGACAACGCTTAAAAATGTCGAATTATTCCCCTACACCATTACGATTGATAAAATTGGGACATCGATTGAGGATAAAGTATTTACGATAAAATTCAACTACGAGTTGACCAAAGAAAAACTGACAGAAATTAATACCGAAGGCCATAACTTGCTGCTTGTTTTTGAAGATGGCGGTGGGATTAAACGATTTGAGAAAAAGTTTGATTTCAAAGATTTCGACGTTATCAACGGGGACTCAACCGCTGATGAAGATACGAAGATGCGTCTCGGTAAGCGAGAGAATTTCAAGATTACAAATCCAGATCCGGGTCTCATTTATAACACCAAATTCTTAGAGAAGTATACACTCAGTATTTATGACGAGTTTCAAGGTCAGAGAAAGCTGCTGGCCACACAGAAAGCTGATTGGTTTATCACAACGGACTAATTCATTATTTGAAGCGAGGGCATTCAGCCTTCGCTTTTTTCATTTTGGTCACAAGAAGTCATAAGTGTTTAGCTGCTCATATGACCAATATATGACTGGAATATGACTTCACTCACCTGTTTTTATCAAAATGAAGAGCTATAATAAATGCTGACCGGGAAAAAACATAAAATTTTCAATTCTAGTTTATGTTTTGTTAAGAAATTCCAAGTATGATAATTGAGTGAGCACGAAGGATGTAGGTATTAAAGCTGGTGATAGGGGAGAAGTGAGAATGTCCAAGTTAACCGAGTTTTCAATGAAAAATGTGGCAGCGGTTTTCATCGTCATGCTGCTGTTGGTCGTAGGAGGAACGTTTTCTACAACCACATTAAAGGTAGAAAGTATGCCAGATATTACATTTCCGGTCGTCATTATTAGCACTACATATGTAGCACCTCCGAAGGATGTGCTGGATGAAATTACAAAGCCGCTAGAGAAGGCTGTCGCAGGGCTGGATGGACTCAAAACCCTGAGCTCCGGATCACAGGACAATTATTCACAGATTATCCTGGAGTTAGACCAAGACAAGAAGCCTGAAGATGTTAAGAAAGATGTGGAGAGCCTGATCTCCAATGTTAAGCTGCCTCAAGGCTCTGAGAAGCCTAAAGTGTTAACAGCAGGCTTTTCTTCCGAACCGGTCTATTACTTAGCGGTTTATGGTGAGGCGGGAATGAACCAAACCGAGCTGGATAAAGCCTACAAAGATACGATTCTTCCTGGCTTTAATGGGCTTAAAGGGATCGATCATATCGATTCTGTAGGCAATCAGGATGCCGTACTTACCATTAAGCTGGATGCGCCTGCAATAAATAATTATGGTCTAACGCCAGCAGATGTTTCGGGTTTGATCAAAGCCTCATTGGTATCTAGCCCTGCGGGTACGGTAGATTTCAATGGAAACACGCAGATGGTTCGAGTCAAAGGTGAAATGGATACGATTTACAATTTGGATAATTTGAAAATCACAACGAAAACAGGCGATACGCTTCTTCTCAAACAAATTGCTAAAGTTGAAGCTATCAGCGAGTCCAAGTTCATTGCAAGATTAGATGATCAACCAGCCATTGGCGTACTGCTTTACAAAACGAAAGCAGCGAATGCTGTAGAGTTTGCAGATAGTGCAGATAAGCTGATGACAGATTGGGGACAAACGCTGCCTGGCGTGAAATTCCACAAAATTTATAATTCAGCCAACGATATTAAAGACTCCATCCACGGTATGGTGCAAGAAGGCGGATTAGGCGCAGTGCTTGCCTCATTAATGATCTTGCTCTTCCTGCGTAATATACGTATGACGATCATCGTACTTGTTTCGATTCCTCTTTCGATTCTTGTTACGTTACTCGTCATGGGACCTCTAGGCATTTCCCTTAATATCATGACGTTAGGAGGAATGGCCATTGCCGTCGGGCGGGTCGTGGACGACAGTATCGTCGTTATTGAGAATATCTACAGTCAATTGCAAAGAGCTCAAGAGCGTAACGAATCTGTTATTAAATTAGCGACAAAACAGGTTTCTAGTGCGATTACTTCCTCTACAATTACAACAGTGGCTGTATTTGGTCCCATCGGATTTGTTAGCGGGGTAGTTGGTGAAGTATTCCGTCCTTTTGCAATTACACTTGTCGTTGCCTTGATGTCTTCATTGATCGTTGCATTAACGGTGATCCCGATGCTTGCGAAGCTAATGGTACTTCGAAGCAAGAAGCTTACCAATCACGATGATAATCACGTGGGACCTATGGCCGAGAAATACAAAAAAGCGATTATATGGTCACTAAATAACCGCATCAAAACATTATTGATGGCTGGTGTTGCCCTTATACTCTCGATCATCATTACAGTTCCTAATTTAGCGGTGGCTTTCATGCCCAATAGTGAAGCCGTTAAACAAGGGGTTATCGAGATTAAAATGCCGCGAGAAACATCCATCGAAATGATGAATGAGAAGGCCAAAGAACTTGAAAAAGACTTGAAATTACATACGGACAAAGCTGGCAAACCCGCATTCAAGTATATTGAATCCCTTGTAGGTTACAACCAGAGCAGTGACCGATATGCTTATAGAGCGATGATGTTTTTCGAGCTAACAGCAGAAACTGATGCGACGGAAGGTGTCAAAAAGTACAAGGAAGATATGTTGAAACTGATGCCTCCAGGATCCGATGCGAATATACAATTGTTTACCGGTGGACCTCCTACCTCAACTGGATCCGATTTCTCTTACTCCCTTAAAGGGGATGACCAGCTTTATCTCAAGCAAGCATCGCAGTTGGTTAAAGACAAGTTGAAGGAGTTCCCTGAGCTTAACGATATTAAAGATAGCTTGAGTGATTCCAAAACCGAAGTAGAGATTACAGTAGATCAAAACAAAGCACGGTTGTATGGACTCTCGAGTGCTCAAATCTTACAATCGGTCAACGCTTGGATTGCGGAAGAGAAGCTTGGCGATCTTAAATTTAATAACGTCACCTATGCTACCAAAGTTATGTTGAATCCTGCTTACAAAAACTCTGTGGATAAACTGGGTACTTTCCTAGTTAAGACTCCTACAGGTCAAACGATTCAGTTAAATGAAGTCGCACGAGTCAAACAGATTGAAGCGCCAAATAACATTAGTCGTGAAGACCAAGAGCAAATCGTCAGTGTAAAAGCGAAAATTGATGCCACGGATAAAGGCGGCGTCAGCAAGAAAATTACGGAAGAGTTAGCCAAGTTAGAACTTCCTTCAGGCGTTACTAGGGAAGTGAAGGGCGTATCCGATGATATTAATAAAAGCTTTATGCAGATGTTTATGGCCATCATCGCTTCCATCTTTATTGTTTACATGGTTATGGTTATTGCCTTTGGAAACGCTAGAGCACCGCTTGCCATTCTGTTTTCACTGCCGCTTGCAGCAATTGGTGGCCTTTTGGGACTCCTAGTAACGGGCGAATCGATCAATGTAACTTCGCTCATCGGTTTCCTCATGCTGATCGGTATCGTTGTAACGAACGCGATTGTACTCGTAGACCGCGTACAACAGCTTAGAGAACAAAATTATTCGATTCGTGACTCCCTTATTGAAGCGGGAATTACGCGGTTAAGACCTATTATCATGACGGCTGGAGCAACAATCATTGCATTATTGCCTCTTGGACTTGGATTATCCAAAGGAACGATTATTTCCAAAGGTTTGGCTGTCGTTGTTATTGGTGGTCTTACAACTTCAACGCTGCTAACACTCGTAATTGTGCCTATTATGTATGAGATCTTATTTAAGAAAAGAGAAGGCCGCCTCTTCAAGAAAAAAGGAAAGTCGAATTCTATTCAATCGGAGCAAGCAACATCTGCCCTCCAATAAGCTAAACAGGGGAAAAGGAGAAAACGAATATGAAACGTCAGTTGTTTATGATTAAACAGAGTACTAAATTATTCGGTGTCGTCGCGCTCAGCGCGGCGATAGCCGCAGGATGTTCCGCATCACCAGCAGCAAGCCCAGCAGCAACAACTGCTGCAGCAGAGCAAGGGGTTAAGGTAGTAAAAACGGCCAAAATTGTCAAGCAAAAGATTGGTGAGCCTGTTGAACAAGTCGGAGACGTAGTATCATCCGTTCAATTAGATATTGTCGCGAAGTCTGGTGGCGAAGTCATTGAAATCGTGAAGAAACGCGGAGATATCGTAGAGAAGGGCGATGTGCTTTTCCGTTTGGATCCAACGGATGTTTTGATACAGAAGGATTTGAATTCTGTTAATATAAAAGGTGCGCAAGCAGGACTTACAGAGGCTAAACAGAGGAATTCGAACGGGATTGAAGATGCCAAGGATGGCGTTTCTAAGTTGGAGACCGCCGTTAGTGATCTAGAGAAAGCCTACAACACGGTTCGCAATGAATATGATCTAGGCACAGCAACGAAATCTCAACTAGAGCAGGCGGAAACGGCGCTTAGTAATAAAAAGAAAGATTTAGCAAGCGCACGTAGATCACTGAAAACATTGCAAGAGACGAATTCACTCGCACAAGTAGAGACTAGTTTAGAAACAGCGCAAGTAAATGCTCGGAATATTGAGAGGACCCTTAGCAATCTTGAGGTAAAAGCACCTGCTTCCGGCGTGTTAACGGATCTTAATATTACTGTCGGTCAAACGTTAGCGCCAGGTGGCCGCGTAGGGGAAGTTCAACAGACGAATCCGGTCAAAATCAAATCCCAGCTTACCGAAGCATCGGCTAACCTTGTTAGAGGCAAAAGCGAATTGACTTTCTACATACCAGGGGTAACGACGAAAGCCGGAGCCAAAGTGATTTACTTATCGGATGTGATTAACGGACAATCCAAAGCTTATGATTTGGAATTGGAGGTTCCGAATCCTGATGGCAAGCTGAAACCAGGCTCAAAGGCACAAGTGGAACTCACCAAGGATGATGAGCAAAATGTACCTGTCGTTCCAAGTCTTAGCATCGTTCGCGAAGGCGGTAATAATTTTGTCTTTGTTGTGAATGGTGAAACGGTACAGAAACGTAAAGTTGAACTTGGTCGATTGAATGAAACCAATCAGGAAGTTATTTCCGGAGTCAAAGAAGACGAAATTCTTGTTATATCCGGTCAACATCAACTAAAAGATCAAGATAAAATAAAAGTTGGTAACTAACAGAAGCTTAAAAAGGAGAGACTCTGAGCTCCTGCTCAAAGATCCCTATAATTGGAGGAGAAAAAAGTGAACAAGACGATGAAGAGATCACTAGCAACCATTGTTCTATCAGCTGCACTATTAACTACAGCATCTTTTCCTGCATGGGCTGCGGATGGTCTGAACTTGGCAGCAGCAGTTGCAGCAAATACAAGTATAAGCTATACACTAAAGGATAAAATTGAGGTCGAAATTAAAAGCATGCTCAATGAGCACGAGTCGGATTCAACGAAATTGGGTGCCGTCATTCGAATTAAAAATACGAGTGGTAAAATCTCTCGTATACCTGACTATGAACTGCGAGTTCGGATGGCCGATGGTATCGAATATACGCTGCAGCCAAGTGCCAAAAACCCTAAATCCATACAACCCAAGAGCCAGCAGGAGCTCAGCTACTTGACGACGGTTGAGCGGAGTGATGATGTTGCTCTTACAGACCTCAGCTTTGTAGATGTAGATCTTGAAGTGTACCCGAAAGAAGAAACAACACTGCTTTCCGTAGCAGTTGACTCTGGCTTCGTATGGAATGGCAGTGACAGCACCATAACGAAACCAACCGCTATTCTTAAATGGGGAGAAGCTTTTACCTTACCTTCTTTGCGCTCATCCCTTGGATTCATACCTGTTGACATTCATAAGGAAATCACAGCCAAAGGCGTTTCCACAGTTGTCCAAATTCAAGTTGTGAATCCGACCAAAGAACGTCAAACCGTACCTAACTTTGGGATTGATGGGAAAACAGAAAATAACGTTTATTCCGGCAGTCGCGCCGAAGCTTCCGTCGTACTAGATCCAAGTGAGAAGAAATATATTCATATTGTCATTCCAACAGATCTAGATACGGAATTTACTAGCTTGAATGTAGTGACACCAGAGAGTTTTGCCACTGCGACGGGTGATGGAAAGTTCCGCGAAGACACCTATCGGGTAGGACGCGTTAATATTCTTCTCCCTACAGGAGCTGTGACGCAGGGAGTCATTCCAGCCCCTGAATATACCTTAGGTACACCAGTTAAACTGGATTCTACGAATAAATTCGTTCCTTCTAATGTCGATGTTTCGCTGGTTGAATTACATGTAACAAGTAATGAAGACGATGGCTTTAATACGGCAGTGGCGAAGTTTAAACTGACGAACAACAGTGACCGTCCGATCCCAATTCCGGCAATCCAAACGGAGCTTGTTAGTAAAGATGGTTATGCATATGGAGGCAGAAGACAGGAAGCTACTGCACTAAGTGTTGTTCCTAATGCTTCGTATGTCGTTAGTTATTCGTATGCACTTCCAGCATCTGAAAAAGGTGAAGGCCTGAAAATGAACCTTTACAGCCAACAAGTGAGTGGAGAAACGACTTATAAATCACTGCTTGCGACGGCGAAAGTACCTGTTCAGAAGAATGATCCAACGAGCAAAACTTTGAACGTGTATCCGTATGGTATTACTATTAAAGATTGGACAATTTCAGCTATTTTCCAAGGTAATATGACGTATGATTATAAACTGAAGCTGGATCTGGACATTAAACCGGATAAGCAAGTAACCGTAGATAAGTTTAATAGCAAGCTCTCATTCGAATTATTCGATAATGTTGGAAATCCGGTTGGAAAATCAGTTGAAGCCTTGTCAGGCGAAGGACGTTTGTACAATGGAACAAACACAATTAATCTAAATGCGAGATCCAACCAACTGGACTTTCCGATTCAGGTCAAAGTATTTGAGACATTCACGAACGAATATGGTGAATCTGTAAAACGGTTGTTGACTACTTTCAAACAATAGATAATTCAACGAAAAGCTACTTGGACCTGATCTCTAGATCACTTTCAAGTAGTTTTTTTGCTTTATATTGAGCGGTAACTCATTGCTTAGGGGAGGAGTGCTCATAAGCTGGACTTATTTTGGATAAGATAGGATTAACGATATGAACATAACGGAGTGAATGCAATGAACTGGATATATTGGGCTAAATTATACGATTCCAAGTTTCAAGCGGGCTGCTTGGCGAAAAGAATGGAAGAGGATTGGTGGATTTACGGCTATGAATGTCCACAAGAAGTGGAAGTATTTAAGTCCAAAAAAGGGCGATTTGGCGTTCGTTATAACACGTAATTTACACGAAATACCCTAGAAATTAACGCTTGACTTAGACCGCGCATTTAGTGTATATTTATTTTTGTCGCTGTTGAGCGGCAGCTAATGACGCGGGGTGGAGCAGCCCGGTAGCTCGTCGGGCTCATAACCCGAAGGCCGCAGGTTCAAATCCTGCCCCCGCAACCAAATTTTATTTTGGGCCTATAGCTCAGTTGGTTAGAGCGGTCGGCTCATAACCGATTGGTCGGGGGTTCGAGTCCCTCTGGGCCCATAGCACGGAAACCCTTGGTATAAGGGTTTTTATTATTTTATAACATCAAAAAAGCCTCTCGATCTCATCACTTTTCGATGATATGGAGAGGCTTTTTTTACGTTTTAGACCGAAATGTCGCACGCTTATCCAATTTTCCTAAAGGGACAGCGACCTTGAGTGTCGAAGAATTGTTCATGCAAGATGCTGGCACTGATGGGATATGAGCATACTGGTCAGTAAAAACAGGCTGAACTTTTCAGAAATGGATGGGGATATATAATGACAACACTTCTCGGAATAGATTTAGGGACTTCCAGCGTGAAGACGGCTGCCATGGACCCCTCGGGACGGATGGTAGGCTTATCTCAACAAAGTTATGACATTCATTCGCCCTTGGTCGGCTATGCGGAGCAAGAGCCTCAGTTATGGTGGGAGGCAGTACAACAAACCTTATCTGAATCTGTCAGGCAAGCAGGAGTAGGTAGCAGCGACCGTTACGCTATTGGCTTATCTGGACAAATGCATGGGCTTGTTGCGATAGGGATGGACGGACAAGTACTTCGGCCGGCGATTATTTGGTGCGATCAGCGTTCAATCAAACAAAAAGAACAGCTTGAGGCGATGTATGCTATCGAGCAGATTGGCAAGCTAGTACAGAACCGGGCTGCGACCGGGTTTCTGCTTTTATCGCTGTTGTGGTTAAAGCAGAATGAACCGGATACATATGAAAAGATTTGGAAAGTCATGCTGCCAAAGGATTATATCAGGTATAGGCTTACAGGCGAAGTAGGAACCGAGTCAACAGATGCATCAGGCACATTAGCTTATGATGTAGCCAATAAGTGTTGGTCCAGTGAGCTGTTGGGACAGCTCGGCATCGATCCGGAACTGCTGCCAACCGTTCATGAGCCTTGGGAGGTTGCAGGAAAGGTGACAACGGAGGCAGCAAATGATTGTGGCATTCCAGCAGGTACTGTTGTTGTCTTTGGCGGCGCAGATCAAACCATGCAGGCTATTGGCAATGGGATTTTACACCAGGGACAGGCTTCGTGTACGTTGGGCACAGGTGGACAATGGTTTGTCCCTGTAAAAACACCTACCTATGATCCCTTGCTGCGAACTCACACCTTCACCCACGCAGCGCCAGGCAAATGGTATATGATGGCGGCGATGCTGAATGCTGGCCTATCCCATAGATGGCTAACAGAAAATATCCTCCACAATAAGGATAGCAGATCACTCGATGAAAGTGCTGCTCAGGTTCCCCCAGGATCAGAAGGGCTTATTTTCCTACCTTACTTGACTGGGGAGCGAACCCCGCATATGGACCCTTTCGCCAAAGGAGCTATGTTCGGTTTAACGCTAAAGCACAATGAAGCCCATTTGGTTCGGGCTGTCATGGAGGGAGTGGCTTTTGGGCTTCGCGATGGGTTGGAGGTATTGGTGGCATTGGGTGTGAGAGTTGACCGAATCGTGATGGCCGGTGGTGGAGCTAAAAGTGCCTTATGGCTGCATATACTTGCAGATGTGCTAAACTGTGAGTTATTTCCATCCACTATGAAAGAGCAGGCCTGCATTGGCGCGGCTATGATGGCAGGAGTAGGGGCAGGCGTATATGCTTCAATTGAGGAAGCGTGTGAGACCGTGGTGAAGCATGCTGAGAGGCCAATTACGCCTATTTTGAAGAACAGATCCGTTTACGAAGAGCAGTACGCTTTCTTTAGAGAGTTATATCAATGCAATAAGGAATTGTTCAAAAGAATGAGCGGTTTAACCAATCCTAGTCAATCAAACCAATAGTGCAGATCGATGGAAACCTGAGAAATCAGGTTTTTTTGTTTTTGTTGGGATAAAAGTCACTCCGGAGAGAAACCTTATACAAGGTTGCAAAAAAGAAGGTAAGAAAGGAGAGGTTTGAATGGGAATTTTAAGTGGGAAACCCAAGGACGAGCCCTTGCATTACGGGGAGGTTTATGATGTTTGGCAGTTCTCCATGGCAGCGAAGGGATGTATTTCGGGTTATAGAGCTTTAAGTTATCATGCTGGAGATAAGGACTTAAAAGAAATCATCGGCGATGTCATCAACCAAGCCGAATTAGAAGTTAAAGAGTGCGACGAAATTCTTAGTAGTAATGGTATCGTTCCTCATCCGGGACAGCCTGATCGCCCGAAAGCGAAACTAGAGGAGATACCTATCGGGGCAAGATTCACTGATCCCGAGATTGCAGCTATGGTATCGGCTGATTTGGCGGCGGGTCTGATCACTTGCAGTCAGGTAATGGGCAAGTCTATTCGTGAAGACGTTGGTGCTCTTTTTGCAAAGTACCATGTCACCAAGGCTGCTATCGGATTAAAGGCTCTTCGACTAAGTAAAGAAAAGGGCTGGCTTGTGCCCCCGCCTCTACAAATCAAAAGACCTGAGTTAGTAGAAGCTTAAGATCCAAAATTTGAGGAGGATTTACAATGTATCAAGACCAAAATATCAATAGCCAATTTCAACAAACACAAGGTATCATTGCACAACTCATAAACCAAACGCAACAATCTTCACAGATGTACCAACAGATGCTTCAACAAGAACAGCAAAACGCATTGAGGCTTGAAGAGCTAGCACAACGGGAACAAAAAGCCGTCCAAATCATTCAATCCGCGCTGCAAGGCCACCAAATGGCTATTCAACAATTACAACACGTTTCCCAGCTGTGCAGACAGCTTGAACAAACGGCTCAAAGCAGCT
This sequence comes from Paenibacillus sp. J31P190, assembly GCF_059692075.1. Classification (NCBI taxonomy): domain Bacteria; kingdom Bacillati; phylum Bacillota; class Bacilli; order Caryophanales; family Paenibacillaceae; genus Paenibacillus; species Paenibacillus sp. J31P190. Next base: position 243,083 of record NZ_JCAUAS010000009.1, read on the forward strand.
TTCAGTCTTTAAATATGCAGCAACCTCAACAACAAACGAACTATGGTAATTCGTATGGTTCATCGTACCGAGGTTATCAATAATACCAAGTATGAATAGTTGGAAAAAGAGAGAGGCTGACGATATTCGTCGGCCTTTATTCGTTTATTTCAATAATCGAGAAAATGCACCAGCTGCGTCGGTTTTTTGCCGCGATGAATGGATAGTGTGCTTAATTTCGGATGTTATTGTAAAATTAAGTTTATAACGATATCAAAAGGAGAAAGCTATGTGCCGAAATATTAAAACACTATTCAATTTCGATCCTTTGGCTACTGATGATGAAATTCAGGCGGCCTCGCTGCAATTTGTAAGAAAAATCTCGGGCTTTACTGAGCCATCAAAGGCGAATGAGGTGGCCTTCAATCAAGCTGTCAAAGAGGTTAGTTTAGTTGCCCGGAATCTGTTGGACTCGCTGGTAACCAATGCTGAGCCTCGTAATCGTGAGGTCGAAGTCGAACGTGCGCGTGCTAGGAATGCAAAAAGGTTCGGAACAAAAGAAGGTTAATGACATCCTAGATGAAGTAATTACGGGTTCTTTCTTTACGGGAAAGAGCCTTATTTGTGTTTACCTGGATAGGCTTTCAACTTGTCCTTGTAGCGTTCAAGCCTCGTTAAGCATATCCTGTATGAAAACTAGTAGAAAATAGGTGATAGAAAGTGACCAAAGGTTTTGATTGTTCAACGCCTTTAACGGCACAAACGGCCGCTGCTTTCGTCAATGATGGCTACTTGTTTGTGGCCAGATATCTCGTTCCGAGCGGTTACAAGGCATTAACCAAAAGTGAAGCAGACACGATCAGCGAGGCAGGACTCCAAATCGTATCCGTTTTCGAAACTACGGCGAATCGCGCTCTCGGAGGAAGAAGTGCTGGTTTGGCTGATGGGGCAACGGCTGTGCAGGTTGCTCATGAGCTGGGCCAACCACCTGGCAGCTGTATTTACTTTGCTGTCGATTTTGATGCCTCAAGTGCCCAAATGCCAACGATTATTGCCTATATTCGGGCAGCAAGTGAGGCGACACCCGAGTATACGACCGGTGTATATGGTTCTTATGCCGTGATGGAAGCCGTCCGTAGTGTGGGAGCTTGCTCTCATTTTTGGCAAACGTATGCTTGGAGCGGAGGTAAAAAGTCTAGTTTCATAAACATTTATCAATACTTGAACGATGTGGTTGAGCATGGGATTGGCGTGGATTACGATGAATCGTATGGGAAAGAAGGTTGGTGGAGTACGATAACAGTACCTGAGCCTCCCGTGTCGTATCCTCTGTCTCCTAAAGATGCCAATGTGATTATACCTTTTCTTTCGGCCGGATATGAGGCAACGTCGTCCACTGCTGCCAGGGAAGAATTTCATCGACTGGCCAATGAGCTGCGCAGAGTTTCGGGTCAACCGGAACAATAATCGCCCGAAAGTAAACCGAATCCTCCATTGATACGTTTACTCTATAGAGTAGATGTACAAATTCAAAGGAGGATTTTTAATATGAAAAAAAGTGTATACGCGGTTATACTCGGTTTCGGTTTGCTCACTACAAGCATCTTATCAGTTTCGGCTCAGGAACATGAACCTGGACATGATAGCATGGCGGCTGACATGAGTATGAAAGCAGCGGTACAACAGCAGGTAAAATCCGATATGAAGCTCACTTTGAATGGCAAACCCTTGCAGCTTGATGAGTCCTACCTTATTGATAACTCTTTGTTTGTGCCGTACCGTGCCTTTGCAGAAGGTATTGGATCAGAGGTTGGTTATGATGCCGCTACCCAAACGGTTACCGTAAAGAAGGACGCAAAAACGGTTAAACTCATGATCGGATCCTCAGAAGCCAATGTGGACGGCGCCAAAGTATCGATGGTCGGTCCTGCTCAGTTGATTAACAGTTCAACCTTCGTTCACTCCCGTTTTTTGGCTGAAGTGTTCGGGATTAAGGTCTTGTATGATGAAGCAACGCGGACGGTTAATCTCGTTAGCGGAGGAGCTTCCGGATCCGGAGAAGAGGTAGCTAAAACATATTACGTGAATATTGAGGGCTTTGCTTTCAAAGAAGGGGACATTACCGTTGAAGCAGGCTCGACTGTTATCTTTACGAATAAGGATAAAGTGAAACACAACGCTGTCGCGGATGATGGCAGTTTCCAAACAGCGCTTTTGGCGACGGGTGAATCGGAAAGTGTTACGTTTGCTAAGCCAGGCGAGTATACGTACTTCTGTGAGCCTCATAAGAATTTCATGAAGGGTAAAATTACGGTGAAATAAAAATGATAAGCCCGGCATCTCTCGACTAGTTCCTGAGATGCCGGGCTTTATTATTGCATGACAGCGCTGCGAATATACCAGCGCTCACCCAGCGAAGCTCTTTCGAGGCGAAAGAGCACGCGCCTGTTCGCAACCGCGGAAGGACGTACCGGCGTAGCCGAAACGTCGACCGCGGTGTCAAGCTGCAGGAGCTGGGACACGTCCCGCTCCGGGAACTTGGACAGGCGGCGCATGCTTCGCACATGCAGCGCCTGTTCTTGCCCTGTGGTGACCTGCAGCAGCTGCAGGTCACCTTGGTTCGCCGCGCTGATCCATACGTCGATCAGCGCCCAAGGCGAGAGCTTGCTGATGTATTCCGTCAGCAAGCCTGCCGCTCGGTGCACCATGACCTGGTGCGCCGGGTCGACGGAGCGGGAGCCGTGCGTCACGCTCCCGAGGAAGTGAATACAGAAATGACCGTTGAAGTCATTTCCCGGTATACCATCCCCACCATGCGGCATGCCGTGCATGGAACCGGCCAGCGTGCGGCCGTTCAGCTTCACGAGGACTGCTTTGCGGTCCCAGCTCCAGGCGCCGCCGTAAATGGTTTTGAGCGTCGCAGAGTCGGATTTGGTCAGCGGCTGTACATCCGCATGATGTGAGCCTGCGCGGCGCTGCCCCTCAAAGCTGAGACCGCTCTCCACGTCTACGATGGTGAATTTACTGTATTTGGGGAGGACTTCACTAGCCTCCTCCCAGGGAAGTATTTCGCCATAATGCTTGGCTCTAACAACTTGAACTTGCGAACGCAGTGTTTCTTGAGCGGTGCTTGAGATGTTTAACGTGAGTCTCGCCGCGAGATCTACCACTTCTCCATTCGGGGTGACACCATATCGTTGTGGCACACCTTTTTTGTCAAAGGAAAGCGTGGTGTCCGGGGGAAGCGGTGCGACGAATGGCGCACCTATACCTGCATCATCAAGCTCTCGTTGCAATTTTTTATCTACAAATATAGCTTCAGTTTGATAAGCCGCATGAGGTGAAACTTTAACGACCAGCTGGAACTCTCCGGAACTCGCGGTTTCTTCAAGCAGTGGCATATAGCCGTGAGCCCGTGTGTTTATACCTATTGCAGCTGTAAGAAGGTTTGTAAGCAACAGTGAGTAAAACAGCTTTAGGAGCAAGCTGTTTGCTCGGAGTGGATGCATAGGTTAGCTTCCTCCTCATTCAGTTTTAAAAGCACATAATCAAGTTTTTACTAAATGTCTTAAATTTATGAACAGTAGTCCTGCTAATGCTGATCTATTTAGATTTGTGATAAAATAACAGAAGTATGCAGCATTTAGAACACGATTTGGAGAGGAAGGAAATACGAATGAAACCAAGCACGGGTAAACCGTTTGAACTATGGATAGAGACTGATCGTGTTGTAAGAGGTGACTTTTATGAAGCATTGTCACAACCGGCCAGAGGGACTTTAATTATTTGTCACGGGTACAAAGGTTTCAAAGATTGGGGAATGTTTCCGCATGCGGCTCAGGCGTTAGCCGATGAGGTCGATGTGATTTCAATCAATTTTTCGCACAACGGCGTGGGTGCTGACCTACTTGAGTTTACGGAGCTTGAGAAGTTTGCTCGAGAAACTTATTCCAAAGATATAGAAGATTTGGATGCTGTTGTGAATGATATTCATAACCGTGAAGGCTCAGCCACTCAGAAACCCATTCTTCTTTTAGGTCATAGCAGGGGGGCAGCTGTGTGCTTGATCTATGCACTTGATCATCTTGAACACATTGCCGGTGTGATTAGCTGGAACGGGATTGCGAATGTCGATTTGTTTACGGAGGAAAATAAAGCGGAGATGCGGGCAACAGGACGAACGTACACGATGAACGGTCGCACGAAGCAAAACATGCCGCTAGACCTCGAAATTTTAGAAGATATGGAGCATAATCGTGAGCGTTTCGATATCGTGGGAAGGATTAGCGGTGCTAATTTCCCAATCGCCCTTATTCAGGGGACGGAAGATGGAGAGAGAGGAATCCGAGGTTCTAAGAGGCTTGTTGAGCAAAATGCCGCCATTGCATGGATTAGAATTCCTGAGGGCAACCACACCTTTGGTTCTGTTCATCCATATCAAGGGGAGACGAAGCCTCTGAAGGAAGCAATTCATGAAACCAAAAGAACGATACAAGGGATGTTAGCCTAAACGATGTTAACGATTAGACAACTTAGTGCAGTTATCACGATAACGATTATAGGGCTTGCTGTCGCTTATTTTCTACATATTCCTTTAGTGATTGGATTTTCAGTAGGGCTTTTGACCTTGGCTTTCCTTATTTGGCGAGCGGAAACAACATTTTGGAACATCTTGAAAAGCATGTGGGAAGGTGTCAAGCATACCAAAGAGGTCATTTGGATTCTTGCCCTAGTTGGTGTGGTTATCCCTACATGGACATTGAGCGGTACGATCCCATTTATGATCGATTTGGGCCTTAGTATCGTTGATCCTAGTTTTTTTCTAACCTTTTCATTTGTACTTTGCGTTTGCATCTCTATGGTGTTGGGCACATCTACCGGTACACTCAGTTCTGTGGGTATCCCATTAATTGGTCTGGGGCTGCTGCTGCATATCCCGCTTCCTATGGTTGCTGGTGCACTTGTGTCAGGTGCTTTCGTTGGTGATCGGACTTCACCATTTTCCAGTGCAAATAGACTTGTAGCTTCTTCAACAGGCGTATCCATGCAAGTCCTTTTTAAAGCCTTACTACCCACAACAATAGGTGCGCTTGGTGTCGCGCTGGGGTTTTTCTTAGTTTGCGATTTTCGTGGAGAATGGCATCAGAGTGACATCACGTTACACAATCAGCAGTTTGCTTCGGGTTTTAGGTACAGCTTGTGGCTCTTGCTGCCAGTATTTGTTCTATTGATTTCAATCCTTTTAAGGTTGAAAACAAGAACTGGCTTCCTCTTGTCGATTGCTTGTGCAATCGTAATTGGCATGAGCTTGCAACAAGTGACTTGGAATGAATGGCTGCATGATATGTGGTTCGGTTACCATTCCAGCTTATTTAACTCGCTGCAAACCAAAGGGCTTTCTAACATGACCGAGCTAATTGCACTTATCGCCCTCGCGGGTGCTTACAGTGGCATTTTAGAAAAGTATCGTATCCTAGAGACTTATATGCAAAAGCTGCTAGGGTCGACGTCCGCTTCACTCCTTTCAGCGACTGTACGAACATCCCTATTTGGCCTTGGGCTTGGACTTGTGTCGTGCACACAAACATTGCCTATTATGATGACGGGGCGGAGTTTACTGCCTTTTTGGGAAGAGCGATTTCCTCGCAGTCAACTTGCCCGTGTTGTGGCTGATTCAAGCCTCATTCTAGCTGCTATGATTCCGTGGAACATGCTTGCCATCGTCTGTGGAACAATAGTAGGCGTACCCGTGCTAGCGTATATTGGCTACGCGCCTTTTCTTTGGGCTTTGCCTGTGTGTACTTTGCTGTGGTCTTTATGTTGGAGAAAAAGTGGAAGTTTAAGTAGAAGAAGAGGAGTGGGATTCGGTGGCTAATACCTATTTTATATCGGACCATCACTTTGGTCATTCATCCATTATTGATTTCGAAGCTCGGCCCTTCGCCGATGCTGACGAAATGACCGCGACGATGATTGCCAAATGGAATGCTGTCGTCAGGCAAGAAGACAAAGTATTTCATCTAGGGGATTTTTCCTTCTTGAATAAAGAGCGAACCAAAGCCATTGTTTCGGAGCTAAATGGTTACAAAATCCTCATCCTAGGCAATCACGATCGGGGAAGGTCGAGAACCTGGTGGCTTGAAGTCGGTTTTGATGAAGTAAGCGAGTACCCGATCATTTATAAGAATTTCTTTTTCCTCTCACATGAGCCGATGTATATGAATAAACAAATGCCCTACGTCAATGTACATGGCCACATTCACAGCCAGAAATACGAGGGGCGTCATTATTTTAATGTGAGTGTGGAGCATTGGGATTATACGCCTGTTTCTTTTGAACAGATTCGGGATTCCGTTGTGGTGAGTGAGGAGCAGTCGTGAAGGTACGGTTTCATCGTACCTTTTTTCTAGTGTCAATCTTTAACTTCACATAACTGCATCCGATGATTATTAAAATCACCCCTGAGATTAAGTAACCAATATCATAGAGCAACCAATTCGGACTAGCAGGTTTAACATGATGTAAGCCTAAGAGTTGATGATCTATTAAACCTTCTAGTAAATTGAAAGCGCCGGCACCAATAATCATTGAACCGATAAAGTTTCGCCAGTTGAAACTAAGACGATCATTTGAAGCATCTTTAAATATCTTAATGCAGGCAAACACTAGCAGCATCGTTACAAATAAATTAAATACACCATCTGAGAACAGCTCAATCCGATGATTATGATGGTCAACGACATGGTGCCACTGCAAAAACTGGTGAAAAAGGATGCCATCAATGGCACCCATAAAGCCTAACCCTAGGATTAGTGCATTGATGAATAGATTCTTTGTTTTTATATCCATATACGATCATATCTCCCATTCAACCTAATGATAGTGCATATGATAGTATTACCTTGGTAAATAAAGGATAAACCTTTGTGTGCAGGGGGTGAAAAACGAAAGAAAGTCCTTACAATGTAAGGACTTTCTTAGTATGACCTGTAGTGGGCTCGAACCACTGACCCCTACCCTGTCAAGATAGTGCTCTCCCAGCTGAGCTAACAAGTCGTTTTTTGAAGACAATTAGTAATATACCAAGGATTTAAGTGATTGTCAACAGATGGTTATCATTCTTATTTACGCCAATTACGGAACAGCTTTTGGAAAAACGGAAGCGTTCCTCGTTTCTTTTTGGACCTGGGAATGTAAGATATGTTCGCCAATGAATCGTGGCCTACGTCTTTTATGGGGAGCAGGGTGGAAAGTTCTTCCTTTGAGACTCCTTGTACTGTCATAGTAGCAGTCAACCTTTCCGGACAATCTGACACTACTGTACCATATTTAGGAGCTTGTTTGATAGTGGGGCTTTCATCTTGGCTTGATTTATGGTAACTTGATGACAGTAGATCTTGGGAGGAACAAGGAAATGACGAAACAACAGCATCGATGGAATTTGCGTTTGAAGAGCAGTAATGTATATTTGGGCACTGTATATTTAGGGGATCCGCTTCCAGAAATCGAAGATGTCATCATGATTGGTGAGAAGAAATATACGATCCTTGAGCTTGGGAGTAACCGTGATGCAAGTGACGTATTTGTTGAAGAAGTGAAAAAGAAATAAGGATTCAAAGTGAAGCGCTATTCTAGTCGGATGATTCCGATGAATGGCGTTTTTTTATGGTTTCATATGCAATGAAAAGAGGCTGCTCTTACAGCCTCCGTGTATGTGTTATGTGATGTTGTATAGAGAAGCAAGGCAATCAACGAACATTTTGTTATATTCTTCGCGGGTATAGTCTTTATTGCAGGTAATGTCTCTTCCTAGGAATTGATACCAAGTGATTTCGGTGGGAATCTTTTTGTATACAAACTTTTCGTTCTGGATGAGGAACGTATCATTCTCGAAATACGGTACATTGTCAAATTGAAGAGCTTTTTCGCCTTTTTGTTCGCTAACTAATGTAGCCAAAAGAATGAGCATGCGATAGGGATCACGGAATATTTCATATTGTTCAGTCAAGGTAAACACTCCTTTATCAGATAACGGACAACGTAATCATACTAGAACTATTTCCAGAATAGAATACTTCCGTGGAAACTGGTGAGGAAATTGAAGGAATATATGATCATTTCGAAGGAAAAAAAGAAAAGACTGATTTTCACTCTAAGGAGGATCGAGTGAATCAGTCTTTTTTGCTTGCTCCTACATCAAAGGATTAGCGTTTGAAGCTGGAAAGTTGTTGCTCAGCTATTTGCACTAATCGCTTCGTGATGTTGCCACCAATGGCACCGGCATCACGTGTTGCCAAATTACCGTTGTAACCATTAGGGGAGAGAGGGACACCAATTTCCTGAGCGACTTCATACTTCAGTTGATCCAATGCTGCCTTTGCTTGTTGTACGACTAAAGTGTTGTTTCTAGCCATTCATAATCATCTCCTTTTTTTTGGTACACCAGTATTATTTGAATGTTCAGTTTATTTATTCATGAAATTTAAAAAAAGTTACAAGTTTTTTTACCGTCTTCCAAACATCAATAAACCCCCAACCAGTAGGTAGGGGGAGAATATATAATTAGGATGATTATTCCTCTTCGGATTCCGTGCTTTCTTCCGCAGCAGCAGCTTCTTGGGTAGCTTCTGCAACTTCTTCAAACACCTCTTCGTTCACCACTTCTTCGGTGGACTCTGGAGCAGTTTCTTCTTCATTTTGTACAACTTCTTCCTCTTGGCTCATATATTGTCACCTCCTTTGATACGTATAGTATCATCATAACGGCTTCTAGCAAGCTAAACAAGTAGGGGAGTGGGGGATTTAATAGATTTAATGTAACCTTAATCGGTTTGTCATTCCATGTGGAATTCGTATAGCAATATAAGTCGTATCCTACGAGAAAATGCTTTGTTTTCGCCTGATAGCACGATTAAGCATGTTTTATTTTTTCTATGAATATACATGAGTCGAAGCAGTAAAAGTTCATGATTTACTAAGTTGAGCTTATGCTTACGAAGTTAGTTTTCTTACGAAAACTCTTAGGAGGAATCCGAATGAATCGCTCGGATGTTATTTTGGAGTTACAACTTGTACCGGAATTGCTTAAACAAGCAGAAGCCATCTATGTGGATGCGGTATCGGAACTGTCCTGGGCAAAGCATCAGCTTCTAGCCAAAGAATGTGAAGTTATTGGGGACGGAATGGTTACAGGGAAAAATGAGCTTCACCGACAAGCGGAGATGTGGCCATACACCAAAGATTTACAGCAGCAAGTTTTGCGGATGGAAGACGCCGTCGAGCATACGAAGGTTGAGTTCCATTTCTACAAGAGGAAGCTAGAGAATCTGCAAATCATTGCGAAACTTATGACGATTTTATAATGAGATAATGAAATGAATCAAGCCTGTAATCGAGAGATTACGGGCTTTTTGCTATAGAACGCTTATGATGAAAAAATTGTTCTTTTAATGCGGTTACAGTGTAATGCAGTTGTGCATCCTAAGGGTAGATTATGTAAAAGCCAAGTATTCGGGAGGATATCGCCAGTATGAAATCAATTAAGATCATCATGACTGCCAGTCTGGGGTTGCTTGTACTTACCGCTTGTCAAAGTGTGAAGAGCACAGTAACGACTGAAGCCGCAGCACCACCTTCAGAGCTGCAAGTTTCACTTATTGGTTCGAGCGGCCAACCCATAGGGACTGCCCATTTAACATCTGTTCAGGATGGAGTTCAAATTGATCTCCAAGTTAGCGGTTTGACACCAGGAAAACATGGCTTACACTTTCACGAAAAAGCAGTCTGTGAAGCCCCCAACTTTGAATCGGCAGGCGCTCACTTCAATCCTTTTAAGAAGGAACACGGCTTTCACAATCCTAAAGGTTTCCATGCAGGGGATCTCCCCAATTTGGTCGTGGATGCACAGGGAAATGGGAAGTTCAATGCCATTACAAAGTCGGCAGTGCTGCTTCTAGACAAGCCTAATTCATTGTTGAAGCAAGGAGGAGCTAGTCTGGTCATCCATGAGAAAGAAGATGATCTGAAGACGGATCCATCCGGTAATTCGGGTAATCGAATTGCATGCGGTGCTGTGAAATAATGGAAGGAGCTGTCTGACAACATGATTAAAACACAGGATCTCAAGCTGCAAATGGATGAACTAACCAAACAAAATGATATGGTACTCATCGAGCTAGAGCAAGTAAAGAAGATGTTGATTAACAGCTCTCAAAGCTCACAAGGAAGCCAAGGGCAGCAACAATTTAATAATAGCAGCAGTGATCAGCAAACCTCTAACTCTAATCAACAAGCGCAGGGTCAAGACCAAGACCAAGATCAGAATCAGAATCAAAGTAAAAGGGCCGGTCAAGGTGACGCGAACGGTCAGCAAGTAACGGACTTAGCCAATGATTTATTGAAAATCAAGGATCTCGTAGAAAAGTTAGAACAAAAAACGTCCCAATATGTTAGCAGTCAGTCCAATGGTACATTAAATGAGAAAGATGCGGTCAATCTTATACTGACTTTAATGAATGGTATGGTAGATTGGGCAAGCGAATTTGTTTCATCCAGAGCATCGTCGAATGGGCAAGTACAATAGTTGTCTATGAAAAGACAAAAGGGCCGCAGAAAGCAGCTCTTTTGTCTTTTTTGTCGAATTCTAACTTAATTCATTAAGTGAACTTAATGAAAGGTTTGTTGATTTTTTAGGCGATTCGACAATATGTCCATATTTACAGATGGCAAAATGACCGATAAAGTAAAGTGTAGACAAAAAGAAAGAGACAAACCTGGATGGGGTGTTGCAATCGTGAGAGAAATCGATATTAATCACGTCATGAGTCAGCTTGGAATTCAGCCATCACAATGGCAAGAGCTGCGAGATCAAGAAGATCAACAAGAGGAAGTTGAACGTAATTGCGTTATCGACACATCGCTGGAAACTTCCTAAATTACTTAATGACTCCCACGCCATCAAGTTTCACCTGGATATTCACGTTAAACTCTAACTCATGATAGAGGGCTTGCCACGCTTTCCATTCTTCTTTTACTGTGCCAAAGTGATGAGCTCTATAATCCAACCCAAAGCCTAACGGATCCACATTTTTTTTTGGAACTTCTTTAGCAAGTTTATGATCGCGGTTTCACCTGTTTTCGCAACGGCTTCTTCATAGGTTTTTACTTTATCGGGGTCAAGTGGCTTCAACGTTTCTTCTATGACACCGCGCAGCTTTATCTTCATATCTACATAGGGTCGTTCATTGGTTGGTGTAAGGACTTTATATTTGGATTTAATACAGTCCACAGAAACAAAAAAAATGGAATCGTTGATGCTTCAATAATGGGATGGATGGGATCTAAACCCCATTCTTTTTTTTTGCGGTAAAAATCGAATAAATATTCCGAAACGATATACCCCGATTCTACCCCCGTTCTACTGAAACTGAGCAGGAGAGAGTTGCCTGGCAATCGCTCATGCAAGATTCTGGTATCTAGGACAGCTTCAGCGGAAGGTTTACCTACTGCAAGCCATGATACGAGTTGTATATCTCTGCGACGATTAAGCCAATCCAGCTTTCATATGAGTGGACTACATGATTCGGTGTTCTAAATCATCGGATGGTCCTAACTTATCAAGAAGCCACTGCTTGTTCCGGCTCGTGAGATCAAAGGATATCCTTCCTTTCCAAGCAAAATTTTCCTCTTAGTTTGTCTCTTTACGTCGGAACCTATCCATTAGCGTTCTTGCCATTTGGTTTAATCAGATGGAGAAGGGGGTATGCTTGGGAATAGAAATGGTTAAGAATGGATGAACTTAGGGAGGGAAGGAATGACCTCATGAAGACACTTGCCATAATTCCGGCTTATAACGAAGAAAAGACAATAGCAGGCGTGGTGGCCTCTATAAAACGAGAGCAGCCTGAAATGGATATTGTTATTGTCAATGATGGTTCCACGGATCGTACCTCAGCGATTGCCCGTGCGTTACAACATGCGGCTGTAATCGATTTACCTGTCAATCTAGGCATTGGAGGCGCCATGCAAACGGGATTCATGTACGCAGCAAGGAATGGCTACGATATCGCTATTCAGATTGACGCAGATGGTCAACATGATCCCGAAGCGTTGACTCAAATCATGGAGCCAATCTTGGCTGGGCATGTTGATTGCTGCATCGGCTCTCGATTTCTGCTGAAGACCGCTTATCGTTCCGCATGGAATCGAAGAATAGGCATTCTCTTTTTCACCTGGATGATTAGTTGGATGATTGGCAAAACCTTCACTGATCCTACATCGGGTTTTAGAGCGGTGAACCGTCCCATCATTGAGCTTTTCGCCCGCTATTACCCGGAGGATTATCCGGAGGTAGAGGCTGTAGTGTTACTGGAACGGCAGCAATTCAGAGTGAAAGAAGTATCAGTTTTAATGCATGCGAGGAAAGCGGGACAATCGTCCATTACCCCAGTAAAATCGCTTTACTATATGGTTAAAGTATCTCTAGCTGTATGTATGACAAGAATTCGTAATGTGAGTTGATGATTCGTGAATGTATATGTTTGGGCAATCTCTTTTTGTTTGGTGTTTATTTTCATTTCCGTAGAGCTTATTCGTAGGCAAAAACTACAGGAGCAGTACGCCATTCTTTGGCTAGTACTAGGATTAATCATGGCATTGTTTAGTGTGTTTCCGAGCTTATTGGATTTGGTTTCGCACAGAATGCATATCTACTACGCACCTTCGTTGCTTTTTCTGGTGGGATTGTTATTCTCACTAGTATTTATCATGCATTTAACGCTTGTCATATCTAAGCTCCACCGCAAACTAACCCGACTTATTCAAGAAGTCGCACTGCTGCAGGAACAATTACGAGGGAAGGGATCTGAATGATACGGATGACGGCTCCGATTCTCATTGTATTCCTAAATGTATGTTTACTGGTGTGTGGTCAAATTGTATGGAAAATAGCTCTCAATCGAACGCCATTAACAGGAATTCAAAATTTAGGCACCGTACTGATGCAGCCTTATATTCTTGTGGGGTGCTTACTTTATGGCATCGCTACGTTGATATGGTTCTATGCTCTTAGCCGATTTGATCTAAGTCGCGTTTATCCGCTCCAATCGATCGCGTATGTACTAGGTGCGTTGTTCGGTTGGTTGGTATTAAAAGAAACGCTTACATCATCGCAATGGGTAGGGCTGCTCTTCTTAGTTGGAGGCGCCTTTCTGTTAGCTAGATAGGTTCGTTCTAATAAGGAGAGTAGGATCTTATGAAACGCGGAGTTTGGCTTGGCTTGTTGCTCCTTATGGCTGCAGCTTTGTATATACGCCTGCACTATGTGCTTGAAGCTGAATACCCACCACTTGAGTGGGATCAATTAGAGTACACGAAGACAGCGATTCAATTGCTCGAAAAAGGCATATTCGCCTATCGCGATACCGTGCCTAACTCACTCGTGACACCCGGATTTCCGCTGCTCTTAGCGGCTGTATTTAGCCTTACAGGTCATGAACAACTGGAGCAGGCACTAATGGTCGTTCGTATCATGAACTGCTTTATTTCGCTGGGAGCGATTGTATTCCTATTTCTGATTGGAAAAAGGCTGTTTAATTCCATGACAGGGCTAATCGCAGGCACTTTTGCCGCGGTATATCCTTCCTACGTCTGGTCAACTTCACTGATCTTGACAGAGGTTCCGTTTTTAACTGTTTTTACGGGGCTGCTCTACATGCAGGTGCGCATCATACAAGATAACAAATGGCGGGATCATCTATGGATGGGGGCTTTACTTGGGCTTTGCGTCCTCATTCGTCCGAATGTACTTCCCCTTGCTGTTGTTCCCTATATGTTTCTCTGGGTAAGAACGAAGAAAATAGACGCAGCCTATGGATTACTAGCAGCTGCGTCTTTTGCCTGTATCATGATGCCTTGGTGGATTCGGAATTGGATGACTTTTCATTCTTTTATTTTTATCGCCAAAGGGGAAGCGGGCAATCCGTTCCTTGGAGGAACGGACCCCTATTTCCGAGGAACAATTGATTGGGACCATATCGATACAGATCATCAGTTCGCTGAAGGTGTGAGACGAATCAAAGAAGGTTTGGCCCAGGAACCGTTGTTATGGATGAAATGGATGACAATAGGAAAATTGCTTGTATTTTTTAAAACGATGTGGGTGGGACCTTATCCCTTTTCCGTACCAGCGTGGTATGCGAATGCACTTACACAGTTGCATACTTTCTTAATTGCTGCAGGCAGCATATCGATGATCATTTTCAGCTTTCGCAAACCTTCAATTCAATATTTAACAGTGGCATTTCTCTTGTTCTTAGGTGTCCATATGGTGTTTATTCCGGTGGATCGCTATGTGTACGGTATGCTTCCATTTCTAATGCTGGGCAGTGCCTATTTGATTTCACAAGTCATCTACATGCTTCATAGCGCTTGGACTACCTCTCTCCAGCAGCGGAGGGGGATTTGAACACGAGCTGCTTCGCGCAGTATTCGATAATCTCGCTTCTACGAACGATCCCGATGAATTTATCGGAATCATCTACGATCGGAACGAAGTTTTGCACTTTGGCCAAATCGATAAGATCGACCATTTCGGCATGAATATGTACCGGTTTATTTTGCACACGCAGAGGAACCTCGGCCAGCACATGGCGGTGAGCATTTTCGAAGCCAACCCCATCTGAATTTTTAAGAAACCACAATAAATCTCCCTCGGTAACCGTACCTACATAATGACCATCATCGGAAAGAATAGGCACAGCCGTATAGCGGTGATATTCCATACGTTCTAATGTTTGACGAAGTGTTGCTTGCAATGTCGTTGTTATAACTTCGGATTTAGGCAAAAGGAAAAAAGCAATATTCATTCATTAACACTCCTTAGAGTTTTCAGTAGGAAAACTTTCTTCGTAAGCATAAGCTGAGTTTTCAGTAGGAAAACTTTTTTAACATGTCTATTGTATCAAACTTTTCGAATAGAATCTAAACCTGTGATGGATGCTAGAAGTGAGGTGAAAGTTATGAATCGAGCATTGACAACAGCAGTCCTAGGAATTGGTACTGCTCAAGTAATGAAATTGCCGCTTTTCTATTTGAAAACGGGAAAGTGGGATTGGTCGCAGCTGACCCAAACAGGAGGGATGCCAAGCTCGCACTCCTCGGGGGTATCAGCGCTTGCAACCTATATAGCGATGAAAAGAGGCCTTTCTGCAATTGATTTTGCCGTGAGCTCGGTTTTCGGAGCGGTCGTCATGTATGATGCAATGGGAATCCGGCGGGCTGCAGGAGAGATTGCGGTTGAAGTGAATGACCTTGATGAGCAAGTCGAGAGATTGGCTAAACAGCATCCGGGTTTGTACCATGCAAGAAGACGTAAAGCACTTAAGGAACGATTAGGTCATTTGCCAAGAGAAGTCGTGGGAGGAGCGCTTCTGGGTATTGCCATAGGTGCTTTTAGTTATATGCTGGAAAACAAGAAATAGTATGATCGGTACATGTGGACAACTTTTCTTGAATGGGATAAGATCAAGAAATGTTCTTAGAAAGGAAGAAGTTCACATGGAAATCATTCGAGTCACAACGAAAGATCAATTAAAAGCCTGTTTTGGAGTAAGGTTCAAAGTGTTCGTTGAAGAACAGCAAGTACCTGAGCACGAGGAAATTGATGAAAAGGATGAATCACCTGAAGCGTGCCATCATTTTCTTATGGTAGATGGTGATCAGCCAGTTGCAGCAGCTCGATGGTATGAATATCAGCCTCATACGGCTAAACTGCAGCGGGTAGCGGTATTGAAAGAATACAGGGGTCGATCCCTGGGTAAACAAATGATTCTTGCCATGGAGCAGCAAGCTCGCGAAGAGCATTGTACATCTGCGATCCTCGACGCACAATGTCAAGCAGAGGGCTTTTATAGCCAACTTGGCTATAAAGTCATCTCGGATGAGCCTTTTTATGATGCTGGCATCCTGCATGTCAGAATGAAAAAACCGCTTTAAAGAAAAGCGGTTTTTTCATTCTGTGAATTTTCTTCAACTAATGGGAAGGTTATGATAAAACGAGTGCCTTTTCCTAGTTCGCTCTCAACTTCCAAGGTCCCTTGGTGATCTTGAACGATTTTGTAGCAAATAGATAAACCAAGTCCGGTACCGGCAGCTTTTGTCGTGAAGAAGGGATGGAAGATTTTCTCCAACTGTTCACTTGGAATGCCTGGGCCGTTATCTGCAATAATTAAAGTCGCGTTCTTCGGATCGCGGCTTAATTGCATGCGGATAATGCCGTTCTCTTCCATGGCTTCGCAAGCATTTTTAATAATATTAAGCAATAACTGTATCATTTTATCTTGGTCCATCCATACAAGGATAGGATCCATCCATTCTTGATAATGAATTTCGTGGCCGAAACGAGTAGCTTCTGATTCCATCAAGGCAATGACCTTGAGTACACACTCATGGAGAGAATCGACCTGGAAATCAATGCGATGGGGTTTTGAGAATTGGAGGAATTCAGCTGTTAAATCACTCATCCGATCAATTTCATCCATGATCATCGCATACCAATTTTCAATATTGTAACCATTTGCCTTGGAGATTTGCAAAAATCCCTTTACCGTTGTCAACGGATTTCGAATTTCATGAGCCATCCCGGAAGCAAGCTCGCCGACGACTCTCAGTTTTTCCGATCGGAGCATATGCTCTTCGCGCTTTAACCATGATTCCCGCTTCTTAATAAATAAGTTATGCTCGGCTAATAAAATAAGATCATCCTTCGTCAAACCCTCTAACGGATAACTAGCAATGCCATACGTAATTTGAATGCCAGTCAATTTAGGGAGTTCAGAATCAAGCTTTAGCTTAAAAGATGTGGTTGAATCATGATCTGGATTTAGCGGCATAACGACAGCGAACTCATCGCCGCCGTATCTTGCTATAAAGAGGGAGTCTTTAAACAAGATTTGCAGGAGGTCAGCCATTTGCTTCAATATGAAATTCCCCGCTTGAAACCCGCGAGTTGTATTCATTGCCTTCAGATCCGTACAATCAATAAGAATAAGGACTAGACTTTGCTTTTGCTGTATGTATTGTTCCAATCTGCGATGTGACTCTTCGTAATTATATAATCCTGTAAGCGAATCCTTTTGCGCATTTAAATATCGATCATCTCTTAGTGAATCTGCTTGTCTATTTTTAGAATAAGCTGCTCGTGTGAATAAGGCTACCGCGGTAAAACCAAGGACGCTATTAAGAGCATACATCCATAGCAAGTTCTTACTGGAAAAACCAATAATGAGATAAACATTGCAAATATAAATGAAAGCATAGGATGCAGCTAAGAACCAAGATTTTTTGCGGTTTTCTTCTTTATAAATATCGAAGGAAAGTGTTAGTATGTACAAGAGAAGAGAAAAATTCGAATGTCCGATGTAATGTAAAAAACCAATGAAAAGTAAGCGAAGCCAAGGGATAGCCGCATGCTGCATTTGAACCCTTAAACTGATGATGTAAAGGACCAATCCTATACCAAGCAAGGGCATGTTTATTGCAGTATGCGAAATAGTTGTGTATAGACAAAAAACAAGAGCATAGACATAAAAAATCCAATTAATAACCACCATATCATCTCCTGAATGTAACTAAACGCCATCACTCATCTTTGAATGGCCTCCGTAGAGCTTTCTCACATTATTGTGACAAGTTCTCTGTCTATGAACTAAATCCCTTCTAACAATAGTAAACAAAATTGAAAAGTACCACGCTTCTTCACAAAAAAAAACCTTAAGGACAATTCATCCATAGGTTTTGATCGTACTATTCTGGAATTTCAATCACTTCATGTTGATGGATGAAAGTCATGCTGCCTGTTTTCCCAACAAAATTCATCATATCATCGCCATAATGCATCAGATAGATTCGCTGTTGTACATAATCAGGCAAGGTAAGCAGTTCTTCCAATGTAGCGTGAATAAACCCGTTTCCGCTTAGTTGACAATCGTGTAGTATAGTGTGACAGTTTCTTTTGTTGACAATTTCTTGAACGAGAAGTTCCTCATTAAATTGGGTATCAGCACTATAGAACGTTCGGCCATTGATAAATAGTGAGTAGTTAAGCTTATGAGGTATGTGAAGTGTGGATATAAATTCAATGGTTAGCCCGGGAAGGATGTTAGCAGTGACATTTTCTTCGATAAGGATGACTTCGAAATAATCCTCAAGATGGTTGAAACCATCTGTGGGATTATACATGCCGCCTTTAAGCGTGTTTTCCCAAAGGACTCTAGCTAACGATTCTGTTAAGAAAAGTTTGGTTTTCTTCTGATTATATTGGTATAACAATCGAAAGGCAATTTCTTCTAATCCGCCCACATGATCAGCATGAATGTGCGAAATGATAATACCATCAATTTGGTCAGGCTCTACACCGAGGTCATGCAGCGATCTAGGCGTTGTTGCCCCGCAGTCGATTAGGATGTTCATTTCATTAGAACGGATTAATGCGCTAGTATTGTAAAATGTTTTGGCAAACGCACTGCCGGTTCCCAACATTTGAATTTGCAAACTCATTCAGCAGCCTCCATTGTTCGACAAAAACCATCTTTTTCTAATGTAGCATGGGAGGTTGCGGAATTTCAACCATTAATTAAAAGGTGTTGATTACTTTATGATTTGGATCCTTAGTAGTATTTTGTTCGTTCTTGTCTGTCTTGCTCTAATAGGTATATCGGTCTATGTGGGCTGGCAGCTCACTCATCCTAAGCGTAAGCCGGTCGATGCCTTGCCTGACGAGTATGGTTTGCATATGGAGAATGTTACATTCCCAAGCCGATCTAGAGATGTTCGATTAGATGGATGGTTTTTGAAGTCTCCTTTTGCTCCAACTGATACTGTTCCAATGACTGTTATTATGTCTCATGGTTATGCAGGAACCCGTCTGGAAAAAGGACTTCCGGCGTTGGCTTTGGCTAAATCCATTGTCGAAGCAGGATATCATGTGCTGATGTTTGATTTTCGGAACTCGGGGAGATCGGAGGGGGAAATAACGACGGTTGGCTTTTTGGAAAAGCAAGATGTACTCGGTGCTATCGACTGGGTTCAAGAGCGTGAGCCAAGTAAAATCAGCTTGATTGGCTTTTCAATGGGCGGCAGTACATCCATCTTAGCAGCAGCAGAAGAGAGGGCTGTGTTAGGGGTCATAACAGATAGCGCTTTTAGTCAACTCAGTCCTTACTTGAGAGACAATTTGCCTGTATGGTCAAATCTCCCGCGGTTTCCTTTTACACCCCTAATTCTACTTATTTTACCTAGATTAATCGGCATCAACCCTCATCGCGTTGACGCGCTTGCCGCGGTAGATCTCATTTATCCTAGACCAATTCTTTTTATTCATAGTCGAGATGATGAGGCTATTCCTTGGTCCAATAGTGAAGGAATGTGGAGCCGCCATCCGGATGTATTTGAACTCTGGGTCACACAAAAAGCGGGGCATGTCGGATCCTATCAGATGCAGCCGGAAGCCTATACAAAGCGTGTTCTGGATTTTTTATCAAAATTTAATAATCATCGCAACTCTTCTTAATCATTGGAGTATAAAGATGCAGACACAAGATTACTAACAAGAGCTAGGAGGTTAGGCAAATGAAAGTTCAACGGATATTAGCGTTGATGCTGATGTTTTTTGTTCTAAGTACGGCTGCAGTGGTGGCTTCATCGATATGGGGGGATTTTAAAGGTAATAATATTGCCCGATTAATCGTTAATGAAGAGACAGTGGAATTCGGGGATTCAGATGTTCCGCCTCTTATTGTTGATGGTAAAACCGTTCTTCCGCTACGCGCAGTAAGCGATGCGCTTCAAGCATTGGTGAAATGGGATAACTCGAATAAGACTGCCTACTTATACAAGCCAAACGTGCACATGTTCTTTACGACTGAGGTGCGTAAAGACTCCGCCATCGTTCCTTTTGGTGTTGTAGAGCGCGGCAAAGAAGCAGACTTTATCGTTTTTGCTCAAGTCGATAATTTGAAAACAAGCATTAATTCTGTACGGGTTTCTGTTGTTTCACCAAGTGGGAAGAGTGTTATTACACCAGTTGTGAAATCAATCTCAGAATCCAAAGAATCGTTTTGGCTGAAAGTACCTTTGTATGGTGTTTCCTTTAATGAGGCTGGTACTTACGTCGTTAAATTTGCTATGAAACAAGATGGTTCTAACGACTACTCAGTCGTATCCGAGAAGCAGATTCAATCCGAGTAGGAAAAGCAAACCCGAAAGTGGTTTGACCTCTTATTATGAAAATGTTAGGATAATTAGGTAACTAATTATTCGACGAAATGAGGTTCTGCCTGTGAGCGATGATAAGCATGATCATGTACACGGCCCGGACTGTGACCACGATCACGAGCAAGGGGAAGATGTTTTTATCGTAACGGACGAGAACGGTGAAGAGCATGAGATGGTGATGGTGTACACCTTCCAATCTCAAGAGCAGGCTTATGCTGTTTTGCTCGATCGTAACGATCCTGAAGCTGACGGTGTTATTTTCCGTGTTGAAGAAGAGGACGACGATGCCTTCCTTGTCAACATTGAAGATGAAGAAGAGTGGGAACGTGTAGTGACTATTTACAATGAGATCGTAGCTCAAGAAGGCGAAGAATAAGAGCTATACATAAGAACCCCCTAGCAGAATAATCTGTTAGGGGGTTTCTGTTTGCATACATTCATTTTCTAGGATTGAAATACATGATTCTGCCGTTGAATAGATGAAGTTCAGCTTTCAGCAGCTTACTAAGGTATTTGCAGAATTCATTGCCCTTGCTTTTGTCGCCATGTGTGGCGTCGTCGGGCAACACGACTTGCACATAATGCTGCTCTTTCTCTTGGTTCTGCTCATTCCCAACACCAATCACAATATATTTGTATAGAGGATTGATACCTTTCAGGTAGAACCATTTGCCTTCGCCTTCCGGCTTCGTCTCAATGGTATAAGGGAATCCGGCCTCGTCATACTCCCAGCCAAGCTGCTTGGCTGTCTGACTGAGCTGATCACGGTAATGCAGCAGCCTTTCCTTTAGTTCATCTAAGGTGAGTGCGGCAACTGTGGATCCTGTTACGAATTTAATATAAGCGCTTTGAGCCATTCCTTGTTCACCTCATTCGCTAAACATCACCAACATCATAGCATCATGTAAACGGTTTTACAATATATACACCGCTCGAGGCGGATACTAGAAAATCGCTTGTGTCTCCACGATAACCTTCACATTTTGAACGCTGCGGTCCTCAGGTCCTTTTACAGGCAACCCAACTTCCACATGCTCAACAATGTAATCAATAAGCTCTTGGGTTATCACTTCACCTGGAAGCAAAATGGGAATACCAGGCGGGTACACATAAATAAATTCGGCAATAATGCGGTCTGCAGCGTCTTTGAACGGGAGTATCTCGGTTTCTCCATAGAAGGCGTCCCGAGGTGTTAAAGTTAATTGTGGAATCGCAGGAACTTTGATGACAACTTCCTTTACTTCAACAACGTCATCATTCATATGTGAGAGCTCGCGTAAGGCTTCCAATAGGGTATCGACGTTCTCTTGGGTATCCCCTGGCGTTATGAGACAGAGAATGTTGTACATGTCGCTCATTTCGACTTCAATATTGTAATGATCGCGCAGCCAGTTCTCGACTTCAAATCCGGTGATGCCAAGCTTGCGCACGTGAACGCATATTTTCGTCGGATCATAGTTGTAAGTAGCCTCTTCACCCAAAATCTCTTCCCCGAAGCAGTAGAGGTTGCTGATTTCGTTGATCTGTTTTCTTGTGTACTGAGCAAGCTCTATCGTGCGCTCGGCCATGGCATAGCCATTTAACGCCAGATGTCTGCGTGCAGTATCTAAAGAGGCTAACAATATATAGGAAGTTGAAGTTGTTGTAAGCATCGAAATAATGGTTTGGATTCGCTTTGGATTAACACGATTCCCTTTCACGTTGAGGACTGAGCTTTGTGTCATGGAACCACCTAGCTTATGCACGCTAGTCGCGGCCATATCGGCTCCCGCTTCCATCGCGGACATGGGCAATTTATCATGGAAATGAATGAGCACGCCATGTGCTTCATCCACAAGGACAGGCATGTTATAGCTATGGACAAGGTCTACAATCTCTTTAAGATTGGTACATACGCCATAGTAGGTCGGATTGATGACTAGAACAGCTTTGGCATCAGGATGCTTTTCGAGTGCACGGCGAACAGAACGCGTCGGAATTCCGTGATCAATACCTAAGTTTTTATCGCGGGCAGGTTGGATGAACACGGGCTTAGCGCCCACGAAAATAATCGCGGCCAAAACAGATTTATGTACATTCCGCGGAACGATTATTTTATCGCCTTCCGAACAAACGGTCATAATCATCGTCATAATGGCGCCGCTTGTCCCTTGGACGGAGAAGAATGTGTGATCCGCTCCATAAGCGTCTGCAGCAAGCTTCTGAGCTTCTTCGATCACGCCCATTGGTTGATGAAGGTCATCCAGCGGTGCTATATTGATGAGGTCGATAGACAGCGCGTTGTCCCCAATAAAGGAACGAAACTCCGGGTCCATGCCGACTCCTTTTTTATGGCCTGGAATATGGAATTGAATTGGATTTTTCTCAGCATGTGTGAGCAGTGCAGTGAACAGGGGGGTACGGGTATGATCCACCTGATTATCGCTTCCCTTCTGTAGTGGATTGCTTGTCGAACAATGCAACAAACAAAATGAGTATATCAAAATAGAGATTTCATGCAAGCTAATTTTTTGGAAATAGTTTGTGCTAGTTCAGGTAAAACTAACAGCAACCTGTTAAAATACGCCAAAATAAGGAGAAATCTTATGGTTTGGATGCAAAAATGGCGGAATAATCGCTTGTTTTCCCCATTTGTGATCGAATTGTTAATTATTATGTTTGTCGTCGAATTTGTGAAGGGAGCCTTACTTTTAACGATTTTACCGGTTTATATGAAAACGACATTAGGCGCTTCCACATTTATTATTGGCTGGACGCTTGCTGCTCAATATATTGGTGATAATGTGCTCCGTACACCCGTTGGCTGGATTATTGACAAGTTGGGTTACCGAACAACCATGCTTACCGGTGTACTCCTGACATTCGTTTCGGTCATTCTAATTGCAACCTCATCCCAGAATATTTGGATGATCGTAGGATGTGCGCTGCTTGGCTTTGGTACGGCGCCATTATGGCCCTGTGTGATCACTGGAACGACGGAAGTGGCCGGCGACGATGGTAAAGCCACGATCATGAGCGTTGTCTACATGGCTTGGCTCTCGGGCGTTGGACTGGGACCGGTAGCGATTAACTTTTTCGTTGGAGAAAATAACTACAGCACCGGCTTTCGATTATTGATCGGCTGTATGACGGTGGTCGTCCTTGTTGCACTAATGCTTCCTAGAAAGAATGGCGTGGTAAGAACGGATGGAGAGGGCAGGGCGGAGAAAGCACTGGTTTCTAACCGAGCTTCTGCAAAACCACTCTGGGAGCGGGTAAAAACATATCTAAGTGAAGTGCGGCGCTCTATGTCTGTTAGCCCGCTGTTATTCCCTGCGATGTTCCTGCAAACGTTCGCTCTTGGTATATTGACCCCCATTCTCACACTCTATGCCAAAGAGGTATTGAAGCTTACTTCTTTTCAGTACAGCATGTTTCTAATTGCGGGTGGAGCTGTTACTGTCATTTTCTTAGTTCCGATGGGGAAGTTGGTTGATCGTCTAGGCATTCGTCCATTTTTTATTGCAGGTTGTATGCTAAGCGCTTCTGCACTTCTGCTGTTTACCTTCGCGAAATCAATGATGCTGCTTTATGCATTGGTTGCAGTGCTTGGGGCAGGTTATTCATTCATTATTCCTTCTTGGAATGCGCTCATTGCTTCAGCCATCCCACCTGAGAAACGAGGCGCAGTCTGGGGCTTCTTCCTAACGATTGAGGGACTTGGGATGATCGTTGGACCGATCGTTTCCGGCAAGCTTTGGGATGTATATGGCTATCATGCACCATTCTTAATGAGCGGCCTAGTGCTGGTACTGCTGCTTGTTCTTCAAATGTTCATTTCCATCCCCAAAAAAGGTATGGTACGATAAGGGAAAATGTTTCGTTTGGAGGATTATAAGCATCATGAATAAACAGATTGGAATCATCATGCTGTTGTTGATGACTATATTCGTAGGTTTCGGGATCATCATTCCTGTACTGCCGGAAGTTGTTAAAGGTGCAGGCGCTGAATATCATAACGCGCTGCTATTATCGGTCTATTCCGCAGCCTCTTTTCTCATGTCTCCTATTTGGGGAGGACTATCGGATCGCATCGGACGCAGACCGATTATCTTAATAGGTCTCCTTGGGTTTAGCGTTAGCTTTTTGATATTTGGATTCGCTGACGGCAATCTGTGGATCATGTATGTATCCCGCATTCTAGGCGGTTTATTCTCAGGAGCAGCAACGGCTTGCGCTGTGGCTTATGTAGCTGATATTACAACCGCTGAGAATCGGACAAAAGGCATGGGCATGGTAGGGATGTCAATTGGGTTAGGCTTTATCTTCGGTCCAGCAATCGGCGGGATTTTAAGCCGCTGGGGGACGTACCTTCCTTTCTTTGTAGCATCTGGACTCGCACTAGCTTCCTTTGTTTTTGCATTTGCTATACTGAAAGAATCACTGTCCGTAGACAAACGCACCTCTGTGAAAGAGAAAGCTCCATCTAGATGGACAGCTTTCGATGGGGCATCAAAGTATCTTTATGTGTTATCATTCTTCGTATCTTTCACATTGGCAGGGCTAGAAGCGACGCTTCAGTATTACCAAATGGACAAGATTGGCGCAACGCCATTCGATATCGGCATGATGTTCTTAGCCAGCGGTATTGTTGGCGCCTTAATCCAAGGCGGCGTTGTTCGCCGGTTGGTCAAACAAGGAGCCGAGCAGCGAGTGATCGGCATTGGGTTATTGCTATCCGCTGCAGGGTTCTTCCTGCTGCTGTACTCGAGCAGCGTGGTGACCGCTGCGATTTACCTATCGGTCTTCGGCGCAGGTAACGCCCTCATACGCCCGTGTGTGACGTCGCTGATTACACAGCGGACGAAAGTAGGTCAGGGCGTCGCGACGGGCCTCAGCTCCTCTATGGACAGTCTGGGCCGCATTGCGGGCCCACTCCTTGGAGGTGCTGTATTCGCCATCGCGCATTCACTGCCGTTCATTATCGGCGGCGTGCTCTGCTTAGCAGCGATCTTACTGCTGCAGCGCTTCGTTCTCGTAGATCGTCAGACACGGGCGCAGCAGCAAACTGCCTGACAGATGAAAAAAAAGCTGTACACTAGCTTCCCGAAATTGGGAAGACTGGTGTGCAGCTTTTTTATGTGCAGCGGCTAACTATGGCTTGCGAGGCGATAAGCCGTGCATGATGAAGTTAATCGTGTGCTCGATTTCTTGGGATTCATCCCATTCCGCATCCGGCACCAACAAAAATCGAGTAATCAGGAAGCCAATAATCGTAGAGGCAATCAGCCGCATACTCGCTGCTTCGGGGAGTTCGATTAATTGACCCTGAGCCTGAAAATGACGAATAGCTTTATAAGCTTTTTCCAGTACTAATACGGCGACGGTTTCCTTAAACTGTTCACGGAGCTCGGTATGGAAAGGGATTTCGTGCATGAAAATTTTGATCACAGGAAAATTTTTGCGGGCGAATTCTAATCGGTTCACAATGATGGCGCGCAAGAATTGTTCGACATCAGGATAATCAGCTTCCAACACCTTGGTGAAATCCTTCACTGCAAACGGTGCAATGAGCTTCGTCATGATGGGAGCAACGATTGAGAGCAGCAATTCTTTTTTCGTTTTATAGTGACGGAATATGGTACCTTCCGCTACGCCAGCTTTTTGGGCAATTTCACTGGTCGAGGAGCCTGCAAACCCTTTCTCAGAAAAAATTTCTACGGCCGCTTGAACAATTTTCAGCTGTTTATCGGTCATTTTCTCTTCTTCGTCATTTAGACGGAGAAGCTCAGTTAACCATGGCTCGACTTGAGACAATGTGTTCACCTCTTCATTTAGCAAAACTGGTGTTGCAAATTAGGACATCCTTACATTATATCTTACGGTGCTTCCTGAGTGCCACTATGTTTAAGATCATGAAGCAGATCGTGAATGCTGCTAATACGAGAACATCCAAACCAATGCGATCCCAACCTGCACCGCGGATCATAATATTCCGTAGGGCATCTGCTCCGTATTTAAGCGGCATGATGACACCAATCCAGCGAAGGTATACGGACATCGTATCGAGGCTGAATAAGCCTGAGAAGAACACCTGAGGCACGATAATAAGCGGAATGAACTGAATCATCTGGAATTCATTGTTAGCAAAAGCTGATATCAGCGTTCCTAGTGATAGGGCAGCCAACGCGAGCAGGACCGTAATCAGCAAAACATACCAGAAAGAGCCGACCAGCATGAGACCCAGCACGCTAGTGGCGAACCATGCAATGAGCGTTGCTTGGAGTGTTGTAAATATACCGAAGCCCAGAATATAGCCGACCACGATTTCCCACCGGCGAAGTGGTGTAGCCAGCAATCGTTCTAAGGTTCCGCCGGTTCGTTCCCTCAAGAAGGAAACGCCGGAGAGCAGGAAGACGAAGAAAAAGACGAAAAAGCCTATGAGAACAGGACCGAAATTGTCAAAGGCTGCCATATCGGCAGAGCCATGCAAATAGGTGATGGTTGGCGCTTGTAAATTGGAGCTGGAGTTAGCGTTAGAGATCGCCGGAACTGCGCTTTGCAGTGCTTTTTGCAGCAAGAACAGCACAGCTCTATTTTTACTGGGGTCGCTTCCTTCTAAGGTCACTTGCGGCGCTGCCCCATTTATTGCAATGATGGCATCTAAATGCACGGCTTCTAGCTCAGCTTGGGCTTCATCTGCCGTGTAGACTATTACTTCAGCATTTTGATCCTGCAGTTTTTGAATGAGCGGAGCGGGGACATTAACAGCGCCTATTTTAGGGACATAGGTGTTGCCGTTAAACACTAATGACATCATAAAAAGAATTAACATTGGAGCTACAAGCATCATCATTAAAGTTCGTTTATCGTGAAAAAACTGGCGTAAAATACGGATCACAATCGCACGAATTCTCATTGCTTGACACCTCCATAATATAAGAATGCTTCTTCAATCGTTGCGGAGGAAGTGGCCTGTTTCAACTCATCCGGTGTTCCTACTGCCGTGAGTCTGCCGTCCCGGATCATCCCAAGCTGATGACATTTGTCAGCTTCATCCATCACGTGAGTGGTCACGAGAATCGTTGTACCCTGCCTACTGAGATTCGTCAACTCTTGCCAAATTGATTTCCGTAAGACGGGGTCAATCCCCACCGTAGGCTCATCGAGAATAAGAATGCCTGGCTCATGCAGCAAAGAGATAGCGAGCGATAAGCGGCGCTTCATTCCTCCAGAATAATTGGAAATCTGCTTCTTCAAATGAGAACCTAGATCAACAAGCTCCATGACGTCATGGATGCGCTGCTTGCGCTTTGTTCCCGTTAACCCATATAGAGATGCGAAAAACTCCAAATTCTCCTGAGCGGTTAATTCTGCATAAAGGGCATCCGATTGCGCCATGTAACCGATTTTCGATAGCATCGCTAACTGTGGCATCTGCTGCCCGAGCACATGAACGGTACCAGAAGTGGGAACATCTATGCCAGCAATCATACGTACAAGCGTTGTTTTCCCCGATCCGGAAGGGCCTAGCAATCCGAAAATATGGGCTTTCGGTACAGCCAGGGTAATGCCATCCAGCACAACCTTTTCGTCAAATTGCTTGCTGACTCCATGCAATTGAATAGATATGTCCGTAGTCATAGTCTTGCACCTCTTTCGGAGTGAGTAATCACTCATTTGTGTTGATCCACTCATCATACGCTATCTTATGATCATTGTGAAGTGAGTAATCACTCATTCTGCGAATATATTTTTAAGGGAGGTACCCGCCAATTGCACGATAGTCCAAGTTGTATTTTGTGCAACAATAAACCTTCCTCACCCTTTTGTCGCCTGCTATTGTTGCATTTCGTACAACAATTCGAGCTTAAAACGCCTATTTCTAAGCGATTTCACCAAAATGTTGTACGCGGTACAACAAAATATCAATTTGTCCAAAGAAACCGCTGTATTGTTGCACAAAGTACAATAGTTCTGTGTGTAAGGGATAATCATTAGTCGGACACGCACCAATCAGAGTACTCGCACCATTCGGGCAACCACAGCCAATACTTAGAACATGCATCAATTCAAACAACCCTTTTGTTACAAAATAGTTGATTAGGGCCCTATTGTTATACATTCTGCAACATCATTCAACTGAGAATATGGATTCATTCCTAAGCTTTGTGGCCTTACTCCAAAAACAAAAAGGCATCCCAGAGGACGCCCATAGGAATGCCTTTTTGCTGTCACCTGCATGCATCAGTCTTTGACTTTCGCGTCTTTCTTACGATCAACCCATTGCTCAATAGATGGGGTTAATTGGTCCTTTATGGACGCTACAAGCTTGTCCTTCGAAATGCCCTTTGACTGGGCAATCTCAGCCAGCGATTTGCCGGAGCGGAGCTGGGCGTGAAGTTCGTCCTTGCTCAGACCGAGAGTCTTAGCGAGCTTCTCCGTATCCGGCTTCAGTCCGAACTTATGCCACTTTCCATGTCCATCATGGCCATCTAATAAGTTTTTCTCGTTGAGGATGAACTTCAAATGCTCATTGAGTTTCATCTTCATGTGCTCGCCTTGATCGGCTGTCAGCTTGCCATCTTTGACGGCGGCTTCAATTTTGCCTGTTCGAAGCTGCTGCAGTTTGGCCGTCAAGTCGGCTTCACTAATGCCTTTGTCCGCGGCTGCTTCTACGATGCTTTTGCCATTTTTCAGCGCTTTGACGAGCACTTCTTTGTCAACTCCGATGACAGTAGCAGACTCATCGACAATCGGCCATTTTCGGCGATGACCACCTTGTTCCTTCTCATCGGACTGTTGCAAACGAATCGTTTGCTCCTGATCCTCGGAAGGAGATAGAGCGGCAGCCGTTCTGGAGGGAAGTGTACTGCAGCCAAGAGCGATCGTGAGAGCAATTGAGCTCACCATAAGCTTTTTCATATACGTAGGGTTCATACTTTTTTAATCCCTCCTTTCCTGTTGGATTAGGACTACAGCGCTTAGTCTGTGCAGGAGGGGTTAATTTTACTTTAAAGGAACCTTAGTCCCACATAAAAATTTCCATAAATCTGATTTACTTTGCGTTCACAGCCATCTGGTAAAGGGGGATCAGCTTTTCAAAGGTTTGTTTAATAAGCTGCTCAAGTTCAATTGGTTTCTCCAGGACTGGATCCTTGAAACTGAGGTTGCGGCCAATCAGGAGCTCCGCTTTTTTGACATCGCGGAAACGAATTAATGCATCGTTCCAGCCGCTGCGGTCTAAATCAGACAGGGGGGTAACGTCTTTTTTCATATGGTCGAAGGAAAGTACGAAATCGGATGGAATCTCCTTCTGTAAACGGTCGATTTCTTTCATATAGGTAGTCGCGATATTGCTTTTATTCGGGAGCTCATAGATGAGTGCCAACCAAATAAATACACGATCATCAAATAAACCGACCTGAAAGTGAGGCACCTGTTTATACCCTCGCTTATTTGGACAAATCGCCAGCCAAGTATCAACGGGGGGATTCACTTTGCGTCTTAAGTGTTTAGCGATATGTAGGAACATTTCTGTACCGGAAAGAACGGACAAATCCTGGGCCAAAGAATCACCTAATGCTTTAAATTTAGGCTGAATGCGCTCTCGAATGGCTTCCATACGTCCATCAAGACCTTCTATAGCAAAGGTATCGAAATCATGCTGTGCAAATCCAGTAAAGCTCATCTGTTTAATTCCTCTTTTCAATTACGTTTTCAATTATTCTAAAGCAATTCGTCTATTCCCGCAATGATTACGAGTTTCGTAGAAAGGAAGTAGGCCATTGGTCTGATTTTATGGCAGAAAAGCAGGAAAAAAGTGGAACCGTGCCGAAATATGTGATAACTATCATTTAGGAAAGACAGGAGAATTTAACCTTATGAGGATGTCAAAATGGTCCAAAATCGCGGTACTGGGCACTTTAATGGGAACTTGTTTCACAGCAGGAGTATACGCACAGGATGTGCTGCAACGCGTTGATGCTTACTTAAGAAATGATTTTAAAGTCGTCGTGAACGGACAAGAAGTGAAGCTGGCGAATCCACCTTTAATTTATAATAGTTCCAGTTATTTGCCTGTGAAGGAGCTAGGAAATTACCTGGGAGCGGTAGTGAATTGGAAGGATAGTACGAAAACAATCTATCTGAATTCCCGTGTTAATCCACAGCAGCCTGCGGAAGGCAACGAAACGAATTATACAGAAATTGTGCTGCAGTACCCGTATCCACAGTACTTGGATTATTTAGGAGGGACTTACCCGGTTCTTGTTAATACGACGGATCAGACGTATTACCGATTGAAAGATTTGGATCGAATGGGTGTCTCTACGGGCGGATTGCGGAAAGCGAAGGAGAAGTATTCAGAGGATATCTATGTCAGTGAAGAAGAATTGAAAAAGAGCTGGAAAGAAACGCCGCAAATTTCCTATCTCATCAATGAACCCATCGTCATTACAGGGGAGCAGGATCCAGTCAAGCTCAAGACAATTAGAGCGTACGTGGAAGGTTTCCGATACTATGAGATCAATAAAGTACCTTACATGACGAATCCAATTATCATTGATGCGCTGCCTGAAGAGAATACATACAGCTACTTACTTACGGAAAATGGGCATTTCTATCGCACAACTCTCAAACTGACGCAAATAAATGGCAATAATAATAAGCCTGATTATGTGGTTGGAAGCTCCTCTAAGGAGGACATCCAGGTGACAAGAGTGAAATAATTAACTGCCGGTGACGGAATGCTTTTTTAAATAAAAAATGGCAATTTGCGTACGATCTCGGAGGTTCAGCTTGCTGAGAATTTCCGTAATATAATTCTTAACGGTACCTTCGCTCAGGAATAGCTCCTGGGCGATTTCTTTATTGGATAGACCTTCAGCGATTTTGGCTACGACAGCTTGTTCGCTTGCAGTTAAACCATATCCACTAAGTGGTTTGGGTGCAGGTACGTTTGAAGGCGGACTAGTGCTGATAAAGGTCGTTAATTTCTTAGCAATATCAGGATGAATAAGCAGATTGCCTTGTTCTACGGTCTTGATTCCTTGAATAATACGATCCGGCGAAATATTTTTGAGCAGATAACCGCTGGCTCCGTTTCGCAAGGCTTGAACGATAAATTCATCATCGTCGAATGTGGTCAGAATTAGCACTGAAATATCCGGATAAGCTTGCTTAATCTTCAAAGTGCCTTGCACACCGTCACAGATTGGCATCCGAATATCCATCAAGACAACGTCAACCTGGACGCCGTTCCGGATAAAAGCAAGAGCTTCGTCTCCATGTGTACACGTGCCAACGACCTTAATATTTTCGTCAAGTCCAATGATTAACTGTAAGCTTTCGCGGATGAATGGATCATCGTCTGTAATGAGCACATGAATCATGCTGGGTTCAACCCTTTCTTAGGTAGATTCTATTTGGCGAAAAGTGGGCAGGACAGTCGTCACTGTAAATCGATCCTGGATCGACACATTAAGCTGACCGCCTATGAGCTTGCTTCGTTCTTCCATGCCTGACATTCCGAGTCCGTTCACACTGCGCTCAGTAGGCAGTTTACCGTTATTCGAAATACACATGGTGATCTGTTTGGATTCATACGTTAATTGAATTAGAACTTGGGTTGCAGACCCGTGACGAATGGCATTCGTGATGGCTTCTTGGGCATTACGGTATAGGATGAACTCTAGACTCGGATACAGCACGTAGGGCATACCCTGCATTTCAACCTCAATAGATATTCCTTTATCTGCTGTTAGTCCTTCAATGAGCTTCCCTAGCGAGTAAGTTTGCAGCGTTTCTTCATCTGGTTTCAGTCTACGTACGGTCGAGCGCAGCAGTTCCATGCTTTCTGTTAACTGGTCGCGGACCGACATTAACATGTCTACGCCTTTCTTCTGTTGAGTTGGAAGGATCTGCAAGGATGCTTCCATCATCATTTTAAGCCGGATCAGCTTATGTCCCAATTCATCATGAATATCTCGGGAAATTCGATTGCGTTCGTCCGTTTGTGCGATGTTTTCGACTTTTCGGGCGTAATCCATTAACTGAATGCGAGCTTCGTCCAATTCGTAATGCTGCCTCCGAAGCCTATCATAGAGCAGCTCAACTTCCTCTTTGTTTTGCTCCGTCTGGAGCATCTGCAGCAGGAGCAGCGTAAGAGACAGGAAGATCAGATTGGCAATAAGATAATAGCTGCTTGGTTGACTATCTAAGGATATGTTTAACAGAATCAACTGAATACTCACAAAATAGTAACGAATATGACTATTTACAGTGGTTATATAAGACAAGAGCGTCGAGTAAAAGGTGATGAACAAAATACCGTCATAGTGGTAGCTAATCCATCCACTGAATCCGATTTCAAGTAAAAGCATCCAAGCTGATTTCGAGAATATCGTTCTGCGCAGTTCCGCGATCCAAATGAATAAGAGAATGAGGAAAACATACATAGCATTGGATGAATAGTTTTCGAGATACATCGAGGCAATCGCTGGAATGAGAATAAGTAGATAACGGGATAACAAGCGTAATTGTGTCAATCGAGTTCCTTCCTTTGCAGGGCAATTATTAGCAAAGTATACCATATAAACCAAGTGGGTTAACACGTCTAATAAACAGATAATGACTTTTGTCACCTTTGAATAATGACTTATTCTACCTGTTAACGGGATCCCTTAGAGATACAATGATTGTAATGAGACCAGTTGAAAAAAGGAAAAGGAAAAAGGGATAAGGGAGTGGATCTTGTGAGCTTTGTTCAAATAAAAAATGTTGTAAAAAAGTATAACAATCAAATTTCTGTCGATCATTTGAATTTATCGATTCAAGAAGGTGAAATTTTCGGATTGTTAGGCCCCAATGGTGCTGGGAAAAGCACAACGATCAAAATGCTGAGCGGCCTGCTCAAAATCGATCAGGGTGAAATGTTTGTTGATGGGCTCTCGGTCGCGAAAGATACAATTGAAGTGAAACGGAGAATTGGTCTTGTTCCACAAGATCTCGCGATCTTCGAAAACCTAACAGCACGAGAAAATGTCACTTTTTTCGCGAAATTATATGGATTAAGAGGCAAGCTGCTGAAAGACAGAGTGGAGGAAGCGCTGGAATTTGTTGGATTATTGGATCGCGCTCGTGATAGACCAAGTTCCTTTTCGGGCGGGATGAAACGGAGATTGAATATCGCATGTGCAATTATGCATCGTCCAAAGTTGATTATTATGGATGAACCAACTGTGGGCATCGATCCTCAGTCCCGAAACCATATTCTGGAATCAGTTAGGACGCTGAACCGTATGGGTTCAACGATCATTTATACCTCACATTACATGGAGGAAGTGTCCGCCATATCCACTCGGGTCGGCATCATGGATCATGGGCATCTCATTACTTGTGGAACGCAAGAAGAATTGCGCGGTAAAGTTGATCAGGACAATAAAGTTATCATTCAAGCAGTTAACCTGAAGGAAGAAGCCGTAAAGGAGCTGCGGGATCATCCGCGGATTAAGCAAGTTACGATTCATGAGCAGACACTTGAGCTTCTGGTAGGTTCCTCCCAAGCCTATTTGCAGGATATCCTGTTCATCCTTTCCAAACATGAAGTGAAAATCCAATCGCTCACGCAGGTGGAGCCTGATCTTGAGGCATTATTCCTGTCGTTGACCGGAAGAACCTTACGGGATTAGGAGGAGGTCACCATGCCGATTTGGATCATTGCGAAGTATGAAATATTGCGTTTTATGCGTATGCGTTATGTACTCATCATTCAGTTTTTGATGCCGCTTTTACTTATATTCATTTTGGGGTCGGCGCTTTCAGGCGCGTTCAAAATGGAAGATCGTACGCTGAAGCCCGTTAAGGTAGATGTGGTGCAGTCTGACTTAGGTGTCTTAAGCGCAGGGTTTAAAAGCTTTCTCAGCACACCGGAGTTAATGAAGATCATACAGCCTACGAACATTCAATCACGTGATGAAGCAGTAAAACGGCTCAAATCGGGGGATTCGGAGTTTGCACTCATCATTCCAAGTGATTTTAGCAGCCGCGTACTTGAAGGAAAAGAAGCAGAGTGGGAGATGATACTTGGCCAAGACTATGGGCAGAATTTGACCGCTAAGATGACGCTTCGCTCCTTCTTGGATCAGGTTAATTACATGCAATCCGCGATAATTTCAGCAGGTCCTGGGGCTGCGGAGCTTTTGCAGAAACAAGGTAGTGACAGTTCATTCAATCCGACAGCGGAGGCTTCTTCACATGTACGGCTAGGCAAGCTTACTTCTTCTAATTCCAACTATACAGCAATGCAGTATTACACAGCGTCAATGCTAGTCATGTTTTTGTTATACTCGGGCATGGGGGCGGCATTGGGATTACAAGGAGAGAAAGAACGGCACACGTTATCTCGATTAAATGCAATGCCCATTTATGAATATCAAATTTTATTGGGTAAAATTCTAGGAAATATTTTCAGCTCGATCGTCCAGGCCGCTCTCGTCATTGGTGCAACCATTCTGTTCTATGGTGTCGATTGGGGAAATGACTTCTTCCACCTCTTCCTGGTTTGCTTATTGATTATCGTAGCTTCGATGAGTCTAGCGATATTGATTATGCTGGCAGCAAAATCGTCAAAAGCAATCAGCACGACGTTCCAAATGATCATTCTTGCCATGACTTTCCTAAGTGGAGGCTTCACACCTCTTCCAGAAGGTCTTCTGCAGCGAATGGGGGAGTTTACGCTCAATCACTGGGCCATGCAGAGTATGTTTCGTATTATGCTCGGAAGTGACGCAGCAATCATAGGGCATCATCTATTGATCTTGGCGGGTATTAGCGGGGGATTGTTGCTCCTTTCCCTGATTGTCTATCGGAAGGCGGGATATCATGAATAGCTTATTTATAGCGCTCAATATGCTGCGTCGTACACTTTTTCAGAAAAAAGGATTCCTGATGTATTTAGTCATTCCAGCAGCAGTGGTTTCGCTAATCATTGGTGTACTTGGTCAACAGAGCGATCACGGGGTTGATATTGCTTATATCAATTTGGATCGAGGATCGATGGGTTCCCATCTCTTGCAAGAACTTTCGATGCTGCCAGATTATCGGCTCAAAGAAGAAGCTTCTGAAGCAGCGCTTAAAGAAGTTATCACGAAGCAAAAAGTGAGCAGCGCCTTTCTGATTCCGGAAGGTTTCAGCGAGACGTTGATGAAAGGCGCTTCTGCGCAAATAGATATGTACCAACTAAACATCAATGAGACTTCGATAACGCTCAAAATCAATCTGGACAGTATTCTATCTAGATATCAAGGAACGATTGAACTGCATAGCCAGCAAGGGCTCCAAGAAGCAGCGCTTCGTGAAGCCGTGGAGAAGACCATTTCTCAGATGGAGAAGCATCAGGTGAAGTCGCAAGTCACTGATCTTAATTTGTACGTGAATCCGAATATGCATACGGTAATAGGTTTCATGCTGATGTTCATGATGGGGTTAATGAATAATACGGTTTCCGTGATTATGGATGATCGTAGACAACGCACAATGGCTAGAACGTATTCAGCACCGGTTCATTCTTTCGAAATTGTACTTGGAAATTTCATAGGCAGTTTCCTGGTCGGGACGCTGCAGGTGCTTGTTATCCTTTTGTTTACTCGATACGTAACGAATTATGAATATGGACTTCCGTTTGTATCGCAGTTTATTTTATTGGAGTTTTTCTTATTAGCCAGCATGGGAATTGCCAGCGCGGTAGCTAGTATGGTTAAGAATGCGTCGAATATGGGCGTGATTAATTCTCTCGTTGTTACCCCAACGTGTATGCTAGGCGGATGCTTCTGGCCGATTAGCCTGATGCCGGACTGGATGCAGAAAATTGCAAATTTCGTTCCGCAAAAGTGGGTGATTGAGGCCATTCAGCGAATGGCTTCTGGTCAGACACTGTCGCAGATGTGGATGCACATGGGCGTACTGACCTTGTTTGGACTCATTCTTTTGGGCGTCGGTTCGGTTATTCTTAGACCGGGAGATGCTGAGGTTAGTTAACTAAAGTAAAGGGGCTATCTGCTTTCTGCAGAATAGCCCTTTCGTTTATCCCTACCTATTCGCACGATGATTTCGAAAAGATTGTGTTACAATGGTACAATAGCGTCACTCGCCTGTACACAGGCCCCAGAAACATACGAATAAAGGGAGAGAATGCAAATGGCCGTTACGGCAAATGAAGTTGCGGAATGGATGATGGAGCAGTTGAAATCCGCAGGTATTTTACATCAGAAAGAAGCAGTGGACTATATTATTCAACATTTTGGGGAATCCTTCATATATGTGAACGAGAATGGGAATCAAGCAATTTCCAAAGATGTGAAGAAAATTTTCAAAAAACTTCATGGCGGTAAAGCAGCCTGGGAGCGCGATGGATTTTTCTGGGGATGGCATTAACACAGCGGAGAGACTTTGAGCTACGCTCAAAGACCCCTATATTAGTACTGTATAGGCTGAGACCGTTTTCTTCCAGTTTAGGGCTGAAGCCGTTAGGATACAGGCATCAGCTTTTTTTGTACGTTTTTCCTTAAAAAAATGTCAATAATCCAAGTTGCTAAAACATAGAATTCATAATAAGATAAGAGTAAGCAGATAAGTTGTCTGAATATTTAAACAAAACAATATGCGCCAATTATGGAGGGGATTGCCGTGAGTAAGAGTCATGAAGTGGAGTATTGCAACCTAGAGTTACGATTTGATCGCCGGCTAATCCGGAACTTCATTAAAGCACTCATTCAGGAAGGTTATTCTCTGTATTGGAACGAAAGCGAGCTGCAGTTCATCATTTCCATTCGCACAGGACGTAAGCTGATTAAGCTGAAATTCGAACGAATCGGTGAAAAGTATAAAATCGTAGGCAATTATTCCTTCAAAGATGAGAAGCTAGCCGAAATGATGGAGAAGCTGATTGGTGATACACGTGGTCACGCTGTAGTGAAAAGATTCAAGGATCGGCAAATTCTCATTGAGAATATTATGTTCGGTGAAATTATTCGAATGGTCGAGATTAGCGGTATCGAACATAAAGTGCTGTATCAGAAGGAGCCTGCCGTGACAGTAGAAGAAGTCATGCAAGCGCTGCGATCCAAACGTACAGATGAGCGGATTCCTATTTTGCGTATGGAGCTGGATTACGAACTAGCTACCCTGCATGATGCGATGGCTTCAGGCGATGTCAAAGCGGTCATGGAGAGTAAAACCAAGCTGATCGAAATGAGACAAGAAATGCTCTTATTGGAGATGTGAAAATGAATAGTGGAAACAAATAAAGGGAGAGTCTGTATCTAGCTATAGATATGGTCTCTCTTTAAATATATTGTAAAATTACGCTTGTTAACCCGAACATCATTGTATATAATCAATTCATGAAAGTTAAAGCGATTTAACTTTTGAGGGAATCATTTTTGAAACCAACCTAATTTGTATTCAATTTCTAAAACAAGGGGGAAGTAAAC
Source organism: Paenibacillus sp. J31P190 (assembly GCF_059692075.1). Taxonomy (NCBI): domain Bacteria; kingdom Bacillati; phylum Bacillota; class Bacilli; order Caryophanales; family Paenibacillaceae; genus Paenibacillus; species Paenibacillus sp. J31P190. The sequence continues at coordinate 280,804 of NZ_JCAUAS010000009.1, forward strand.
TCTAAAAGTTTAAGCGGTTAAACTTTTAGGACTTAGAACTCATTGCAAAGAAAACAGTGGAAGGAGCGGTTTCGCTGGGCACTAGCAGAGGAAGTCGTCGAGAAAGCAAATATTTCTATCTGTTCGTTTCACCTTGGATCATTTTAAGGTCAAAGTGACGAAAACCCCTTACGAGCAATTTGATTCCAAGCTTCAATCCTCTATTGCTGCAAATAATTCACCTGAGTTCACCTCTCATTGGGGTTATGGCGGATTTATGGAGTATTACAACAAAGGGATGCTCGCTGACCTTAGCTCGATCATGCAGGCGGATAGATTCAAAGCTTCCGAATATAACGTTCCGGATAATGTGATGAACATTTATAAAGTTGACGGTAAATCATGGCATTTGAAATGCTAATTGTGGTACTTTGGAAACATGCTGTAAATCGACTTGATTACTGCAATTATAGAGCTACAGGAGTTGTTTGATATGAAAGTAAGCATCTTTGACGTCGCCAAGAGAAGCGGTTTGTCTGTTGTCACCGTTTCGCGAGTCATTAATCAAGCAGGCACCGTACGTGAAAAAAATCGCCAAAAAGTGCTGCAAGCGATGAAAGAGCTAGATTATCATCCGAATGCAGCTGCACGAAGCTTGGCTCGTGGCAAGACGGGTATCATTGGACTCGGCATTACCACATTAAATGATTCTTTTCTGGATGCAGTAGTCAAAGAGATTAACGATCGGCTTGCTGAAAAAGGTTACTTCTTAGCGCTTTCGATATCAACAGACGTGTTCGCATCTTTCGATAATTCCATGTTCCAAGAGGACCGTGTGGACGGTGTTATTATGCTCTCGCCGGTTCATGAGGATGATTATGTCATGGAATTGAAAAAGAAGAAGATTCCTTTCGTCATGCTGGATAATCAGCATATCCATCCATCGATTTCCTCTGTAATCATTGATAATTATAAAGGTGGCTACGAAGCCACGAAACATTTAATTGACCTAGGCCACACGGAGATTGCCCATATTTCCGGGCTTGAACCCTACTTAAGCAGCAGCGAGCGGCGGCGCGGTTTCGTCAGTGCGATGCAGGAGGCAGGTCTGGATCCTTCTTGGATTGAAAAAGGTAATTTCAGCATCACCTCTGGTTATCAAGCAGCAAGTCGCTGGATTCAGTCGGGGAAACTTCCGAGTGCGGTATTTGCCGCAGATGATCTGACGGCTTTTGGTGTGATGGACGCACTCAAAAATGAGGGCTACAAAATACCGCGTGATATGTCCATTGTTGGATTTGATGATCAGATTTTCTCGGAGGAATTCCGCCCCAGGTTAACAACCGTTCGTCAGCCGGCGGACAAAATGGGGCAACACGGCGTCGATATTTTGCTCAAGTGGATTGATGGTACAGCTAAACGTAATATAACGGTGCAATTGGAGCCGGAATTAATCATTCGAGAATCCACTACAAGAATATGAAATTAGAGATGACGGATATATAACAGGAGTTGAAAGCATGAAATATTATTTGGGTGTAGACGCTGGCGGGAGTAAAACCTACACACTCGTAACAGATGAACAGGGACATATCCTCGGTAAAGGGCACAGCGGCAATGGCAATCATCAGCTTGGTGCAGAACAAGCACTCGGAAATATTACAAGCTCCGTAGCCAAGGCTCTACAGCAGGCGGGGCTTACGCACAGTGACATTGAATATGCCTTTTTCGGCCTTGCTGGCGCAGATCGACCGATTGATTATACGATCCTTCACCCGCTAATTAGCGGACTGGGATTCACGAATTATGGGATTGATTGTGATACCATGATTGCCTTGCGTGCCGGTACATCCCAGCCTTTTGGCGTTGTTCTAATCTGCGGAAGTGGAACGAACAGTGCCGGCAGGAACAGGCAGGGTGAGTTTTTTCAATGTGGAGGCTTCACCTATCAGTTTGGTGATTTTGGCGGAGGAGGCACTCTCGCCGTAGAGGCGTTTCGTTCTGTCATTCGGTCATGGGATGGCAGGGAGCAGCCGACGATGCTGACTGAGCTGCTGATCAAGTTTCTTGGCTACAATTCGGTGGAGGATATGTTTGATGACTTTCTGGATAACAACAAATCCGTACCGCTTCATACGACCAAACTGGTGTTTGAAGCTGCAGAGCAGGGAGATGAGGTCGCCTGCCGCATTCTCAGGGTGCAAGGCGAAGAGCTTGGCAAGTCAGCCACAGCTGTAATTAAACGTTTAAACATGGAGCAAGAGACTTTTCAAGTTGTGCTTGCGGGCAGTGTCATTGCAAGAGGTGATGGGCCCTTTATTCACTCATATATTGAAAAGGCAGTAAGCGAAGTCGCCCCCAAAGCCACAATTGTGAAATTGAACGTCGAACCTGTGGTTGGCGCTGTTTGGATGGCGATGGAAGCCGCAGGCAGCCCCGTTACAACAGAAGTTTACGAGAAACTCCGGACCGTGTCCGATTATCAAACCATACAAATTATTAGACAAGACTAGGAAGTGAGTGCAATGAGAGATGCATTAAAAATTGCCATCATTGGCGGAGGTTCATCTTATACGCCGGAAATCGTAGAAGGTTTTATTTTAAGATATGCCCAGCTGCCTGTAAGAGAGCTTTGGTTTGTGGATGTGGAAGAAGGTAAGCACAAGCTGGAAATCGTCGGTAATCTGGCGAAAAGAATGATCGAGAAGTCCGGTTTGCCGATCGAGGTGCACTTAACCTTGGATCGCAGAAAAGCGATCGAAAATGCCGATTTCGTAAGTACGCAAATGCGCGTAGGTCTTTTGGAAGCCCGTAAATGGGATGAGCATATTCCTAATAAATACGGCGTTATTGGTCAGGAAACGACCGGACCGGGCGGGATGATGAAAGCACTTCGCACGATTCCTGTACTGCTTGATATTTGTAAGGACATCGAAGAACTGAGCCCTAAAGCGTGGCTGCTGAACTTCACGAATCCTGCAGGTATGGTGACTGAGGCTATTCATAAGTACTCCAACGTGAAAAGCATAGGCCTTTGCAATGCGCCGATCGGCTTGCAGAAGTGGTTAATGAACAAGTATGATGCTGCTCCTGAACAGATATACACCGAGTTCGTTGGGTTAAACCATCTTCACTGGGTAACACGCGCTGAAATCAGAGGCGAGGATAAATTAGCTGAATTGCTGGATCGCAAAGAAGAATATAGCGGCAAAAACGTCCCGGCAAGCGAATGGGATGCGGATTTCTTGCGTTCGCTTCAAGCCCTGCCTTCCTATTATTTGAAATATTTTTACATGACGGATATCATGCTCGAAGAACAGCTGGCATCGCTCAAAGAAAACGGTACTCGGGCGGAAGTTGTGAAACGCGTTGAGGATGAATTGTTCGAGCTTTATCAAGATCCTGACTTGCAGGAGAAGCCAAAACAGCTGGAGAAACGCGGGGGCGCTTATTATTCCGAAGCAGCTGTCAATCTCATGGATTCCATTTACAATGACAAGCGGGATATCCAAACGCTGAACGTTATGAACGACAACATCATCGACTTTTTGCCGAAAGATGCTTGTATTGAAGTGAATTGTGTCATTACAGCTAATGGACCTATTCCAATGGGCTTGACCAAAGTTCCCGAACATATCAAAGGCCTTATTCATGCAGTCAAAACATATGAACGCCTCACCATTGAAGCAGCCGTTACAGGCAGTAGAGATCTCGTTCTACAAGCATTGGTTCATCATCCCTTGGTGCCGTCAGTGGCAGTAGCTAAGACGCTTATGGAAGAAATGCTGGAGAAGAATAAAGCGTATTTACCGGCTTTTTTCAAATAATACAAGAAGAGGAAGTTCCCTGAGAAGGGAGTTTTTTTGACAGATAAGAATTTATATGTTTAGGGGTAAGCTTCGCTTACCCCTTATTTATCTTTGGTTATGGTTTGGGGTAGTGAAGATTCCCCCGATTATTCCCCCGTATTTAGCATGGTTATTTTTGTGTCCTGATTTATGGGAGAAGTGGGGGATTCGGAAAGGAAGTTGTACAACGTACAACAATTTCCTTGTTTTGAGCAAGCAAAGCTGAAGATGTTGTATGCTGTACAACAATTCGGTCTAACCCCCTAATACTGGACACTAGTCGACTAAAGCAACAGATTACTTATTAAATTGCGAGTTTAAACGGCTTTACTTCATTTTTCTTTAACTTCTCGAGAAATTCTTTGGGAGAATAGTCATACAAGCTCGAATGAATTCGACGCTCGTTGTAAAAAGTGACAAACCGATCTACTTCTGCAAATGCTTCCTTGTAACTCATAAAGATGTTTCGTTTAAAGCACTCTCGCTCTAAGGTGCTATGGTAAGACTCGACATAGGCATTCTTGTTGGGGGCTCGATTCGGTGTACGTTCATGAATAATCTGATTGGACTCACAGAACGTTCCGAAAGCATGGCTAATGAACTGAGGGCCATTATCTGTTCTAACGGTTAATGGCTTCTCCTG